>NZ_VCJS01000065.1 GCF_005893125.1 Nonomuraea basaltis
GTATAAGAGCCAGGCGCCGCCGCTGGCCCGGGTGGCCGGTCCGCTCGCGCTGATCGCGGGCATCGCGCTGGTCCTCACCCAGCTCATCCAGTTCGCCGCCCTGGACCGCGGCAACTGGACGGCCACCCTCACCGACCCGCTCTACGTCGGCAACGCCATCGCCCAGTTCATCGCGATGGCCCTGCTCGTCGTCGCCGCCGTGGCGATCTACCAACGGCAGGCGACGCGGGCGGGCTGGTTCGGCGTGGCCGCGCTGATCGCCGTCCTGCTGGGCACGGTCCATCTGGCAGGCGACTACTGGTTCGAGGGATTCGCCAGCCCATGGATCGCCCAGACGGCGCCGCAGATCTTCGGACATGGATCATCGGGCACACTACTCGCCGGCGGACAATCGGCTTACGTGCTCTTCGCGGTCGGATGGGTGCTCTTCGGCGCCAGCTGCCTGCGCGCCGGCACCCTGCCCAAAGCCGTCGCCATCGCCGTCGTCGCCTGCGGTGCCGTCGCGGTCCTGATGGGGCAGCCTCCCCTGGGCGTCCCCTTCGGGGTGGCCGTCACCTGGGCCGGTCTGTGGATGATGCGATCCTGAAGTCCAAACCGCCTCGATGCCCAGGGCAGCCGGCGCGGGCCGGGCCCAGGGTGGGTTGTTCCAGGACGGCGACACCCGGCGGGCCAGGTCGCAGGCGAGGGTCAGGCCGGTGGGGCCGGAGCCGATGACGCGGACGGAGCCCCACGCACGCCCAACAGAGGCAGCCACACCTCGTCCACGATCTCGACGATCGACTCGTCCGGCACCGCGCGCATCGTCATGAACATGTCGTGGCGCAACAGGTCCAACGGCAGGTTCACCAGGCGGGACGAACGCGGCACGTCGGGCAGCTCGCCGCGCTCGACCGCGCGGGCGACGATCATCTCGAAGGCGGTCGCCTGGCCCGGCGTGATGAGGGTGTCGCGTAGCTCGCTGAGGCTGGTACCGGTGTCGCGGAAGTAGTCCGCCAGCTGCACGCTCATCAACGTGATCATGCCTGCGCGGTCAGCGTCGGCGTTGCGCAGGAAGCCGATCGCGTCATCGCGGAGGCTGCCGGTGTCGGGCACCGCGATCAGCCGCCAGAACTTGGTGAGAGTGGCCAGCAGCAGGTCGTCGCGCTGAGGCCAGCGCCGGTAGATCACAGGACGACTCGTGCCGGCGCGGGCGGCGACCGCTTCGTAGGTGAAGCCGTGATATCCGTGCTCGACCAGCACGTCCCATGCGGCGTCGAGGATCGCATCCTCGAGTTTGGGGCCACGTCGACGGGATGCGCCGCTGTCGCGGGTCGTGCCGCCGTCGGCACGACGTTCCGCCGCCTGCGCCCTGATCGCCCCGCGCTCACCCGCGATCCGCTCGTGCTTACGATCCACTTGCGTATCTTATCGCGGTGACTTACGGTGTCCGCTATTAGATACAGTCGCGTACTCTAAGGCCCCTTCGAGAACAGGATGTGCTGATGGCCGACAACAGCTTGACCGAGGAGTCTCCGAGCGTGAGCACCACGGCGATGCGGCGGATCCTGCCGGTGGACATGGTGGAGCGGGGGCGTAACCCGTTCGATCCGCCGCCGGGGCTGCGGGGGGAGGGCGCGGTCCGGCCGCTGGATCTGCTCAATGGCGCGCGGGCGTGGCTGGTGACGGGGTTCGAGGAGGCCCGTACGGTGTTGTCGGACGCGCGTTTCAGCGCCGACAAGGTGCGCCATCGGGACGCGACGTCGCTGCAGCCGCACGAGGTGGCCGAGATGGAGGCGGCGGAGCCGCCGAAGGCGAAGGTGGCGGAGCGGGAGGACGGGATCTTCGTCTTCATGGACCCGCCGGAGCACACCCGGTTGCGGCGGTTGCTGACGGGTCAGTTCACGGTGCGGCGCATGCGGGAGCTGGAGTCGCGGGTGACGGAGATCGCGGTCGAGCACATCGAGGCGATGAAGGCGGCGGGCACGCAGGCCGATCTGGTGCCGGCGTTCGCGTTGCCGCTGCCGTCGCTGGTCATCTGCGAGTTGCTGGGCGTGGACTACGCCGACCGTGCGGAGTTCCAGGAGCGTACGGCGGTCGGGCTGAACGCGAACTCGACCCCGCAGGAGCAGGCCATGGCGCGCGCCGGGCTGTATGCGTTCATGCGGCGGCTGGTGGCCGGCAAGCGCTCGAACCCCGCCGATGACCTGCTGTCCGGGCTCATCCACGACGCCGACCCGCCCCTGACGGACGCGCAGCTGGTCGATGTCGCACTCGTCCTGCTCAACGCGGGCCATGAGACCACGGCGAACATGCTGGGTCTGGGTACGTTCGCGCTGCTGGAGCATCCCGGCCAGCTCGCGGCGCTGCGTGCCGATCCTGGCCTGATCGACAACACGGTGGAGGAGCTGCTGCGGTTCCTGTCGATCATCCAGCTCGGGGTCAGCCGGGTCACCACGGAGCCGGTGACGCTGGGCGGTGTGGACATCCCGGCCGGCGCGACCGTCGTGATCGCCACGCCCGAGGTCAACCGGGACCCGCGCCATTGGCCCGATCCCGACGCGCTCGACCTGCACCGCTCGCGTGCTCCGCACCTGGCCTTCGGGCATGGGGTTCACCAGTGCCTGGGCCAGCAGCTGGCCCGGATCGAGATGCGGATCGGGCTGGGCGAACTGATCTCCCGTCTGCCGGACCTGCGCCTGGCGGTGCCGGCCGAGCAGGTGCCGGTACGCAACGAGATGCTCATCTTCGGCGTGCGTTCGCTGCCGGTCACCTGGTCCTGAGACGGCCGGGGAAGGCGGCCACGAGCGACAGCAGGAGCCGACTGGCCCAAGCCCCGCCACGCCGCCGTCGCGGCGTACCTGTACGAGCGTGACGGTGACCCCGTGACCGCAGCACGGCTCTACACCGAAGCCGCCCGATCGGCGCCCAGCCTCCCCGAACGCAACCACCTCACGCGACAGGCCGCACGGCTCAACACGCAGCTGCGCAGTTGAGCGGCGGGCGGCACCCAAGCTCAGCCCAAAGCAGCAGACCGAACCCGCTGGGCGTCGTTCTCAAGGCTGCGGACGCGTACGGCGGCGACATGAACCGGCCGTTCTAAGGGGTACAGAAGGCGGCCAACGTAGGTTCCATTACGCTGGGGCATTCCAACCCGGAGCCCTTCGGCGGAGTTATTTCGATACATGGACCGTTACGAGGGGTTCCACGAGTTCGTGCGCGCCCGTCAGCAATCGCTGATGCGGACGGCGTACCTGCTCACTGGGAACGCCCATCTCGCCGAGGACCTGTTACAGACGGTCCTTACCCGTGTCGCCTCCCACTGGCCCAAGCTCGCCAGGGGCGGCAACCCCGAGGCGTACACCCGCAAAGCCCTGGTGAACCAGACCATCTCGTGGCGCAGGCGCAAGCAGGTCGAGTTGCCCGGGGCCGAGCTGCCGGAGCTCGCTGAGCCTGGGCAGTCGCACGACGAGGCGACCGTGCGCCGTCTCGCCCTGCGCCACGCGCTGGCACAGCTCACGCCGAAGCAGCGGGCGATGATCGTGCTGCGCTTCTACGAGGACCGCTCTGAGCACGAGACCGCGCAGCTCATGGGCGTCTCGATCGGCACCGTCAAGAGCCAGACCAACTACGCGCTGTCCAAACTACGCGCGTTCACCCCTAAGGAGGTGTACGGGTGAACACACTGCGTGATGACCTGCATGCGCTGGCCGAGCAGGCGCCCGCCGTCGATCTGGCGGCACAGGCGGTGCGGGGTGCGCGCAGAAGGCGCGCGACCCGGCTCACCGTAGTGGCCGCCGCCGTAACCTGCCTGATCGCGGGCGGTGGGGCCGTGCTGCTCCAGCAGGTACGCCCCGCGCCCCCGGTCGTGCTGGCGCCGCCGGAGACGAAGGTGCTCCCGCTGCCCGCGAAGGGCGTCGGGCCGGTGGAGCAGGCGTACCGGCCGGGGTGCCGGAGCGCCGCCGAGGCGTGCGCTGAGCGTGCCTGGCGGATCGCGACGCGCGACGGCGACACCTACGAGCTGGGTAAGGAGGCGAAGGGGCCGCTGGAGGTCACGGCGGACGGCCGCAGGATCGCGTACTACAGCTCCAAGCAGCGCGGGATCGTGGTGCGCGACCTGGCGAGCGGTAAGACATGGAAGGCGCCGCTGAAGCAGCCCGCGGAGGACTTCGCGGTCGAGTACGCCCTGCGGCTGTCGCCCAACGGGCTGCGCTTCGTCGTGTCGGGGTGGGGCGGTCGGCGGGAGCCGAACAAGCTGGTGGACGTGGAGCGTGGGACGGTGACCGACCTCAAGCGGGGGTGGTGGCCGGTGAGCGTTTCGGACGGGTCCGGGCCTGTCGTGCTGGCCAAGCCGTACGACATGACCAGCCAGGTGTGGGTGCTCGGCCACGACCCGATCACCATCCAGGACTTCACGTACTACTACAGTGCTCTCGCACCTGACGGGCGGACGCTCGCTCGGCTGGGGCAGACCGTCGATCGGGATCGGCAGCCGATGGTGCGACTGGACGGCTCAATCGTCATCTTTGACGCGATAGGGGGCGGCCGGGAGACCCGTATTCCGATCTCTGGGATTTCAGAAGGGCTTGCTCCTTCGCAGCTCGGGAACTGGCTGAATGCCACGGAGGTGACGGTGCTGGCCGTGCCGGACGTACCTCGTGGGCCGGTGTCGGTGGTTTATGCGGTGGATGTGCGGACCGGCAAGAGCCGGGAGCTATTCGCACTGCGTGAGGATGGGCGGAACGTGGTGCCAGGGCTGGTGCACTGAAATCTCAAGAGACCTCGGGCGCGAACATGCCGCTGCCCGGCGTGTCATAGTGCTGGGCGGCATCGATGTCCCAGATCTCCTCCTGGTGCATGGCGCCAACGATGGTCGTGGGTGCATGCGTTGTCCAACGATTTTGCGCGGAGATCGCGGCGGGATGATCAACGGTGCCCTGTGGATCCTGGGCTGACAAAAGTAGATCATGTGTGAGCCCGCATATTCTCCAACGGCCTGGAGTCCGCCGTGCCGCACATGTCTCGTCGCCAGGTTCTCTCCCTGCTCCCCGCCGCCGGTCTGCTCGCCGTAGCCTCCCCCTCGCGCGCCGCGGCGGGGATCGATCACGCGCGGCTGCTCGCCAACACCGTGGCGATCTTCGCGGGGACCCCGGACGTCAACGCCCGGCCCGAGGTCGCCGGCAAGCTCGCGGCGATTGTCAGGACCGCCAGGCAGCGGCTGGCCGCCATGGACCAGGCGGGCGACGGCGAGCTGTTCTCCGGCCTCAGGCTCGGCACCGACGACGCCAACCTGCGCCTGGCCTACCAGTACCTGTACGAGATCGCGCTAGCGACCCGCACGCCGGGTGGCGAGCTCGACGATGACACCGCCGTCCAGCGGCGGGTGGCCGACGGTCTGCTGTGGCTGCACGAGCGCTACTACGGCGACCAGCCGACGGGCTACTACGGCAACTGGCACAACTGGGAGATCGGCATCTCCACCCACGTGAGCAGGACGCTGGCCCTGCTGGCCGAACGGTTGCGGGAGGAGCGGCCCGACCTGACGGCGACCTACATCGCCTCGATGGACGCCTACCTGCGCAACGGCAAGAACGGCGACGTCGACCTCGACTCGCGGTTCCACACCGGGGCGAACCTGGCCGACATCACCGCCAACCGGATCCTGCAGGGCGCGCTCACCGGCGACGACGCCCGCGTCGGCAAGGCCATCTCCGACCAGGCCACCGTCTTCGCCACGATCGACCCCTACGACCTCCGGCACGGGGTCACCGACGGCTACTATCACGACGGCTCCTTCATCCAGCACCACTCGGTCGCCTACACCGGCTCCTACGGCCGGGCCCTGCTGACCCGCGTCGTGCAGACGCTCAAGATGCTCGAGGGCGCGACGAGCGGCGGCGCCTCCGACCTGGCGGACGTGGTCTACCGCTGGATCGCCGACGGCTTCGCCCCGCTGATCTTCGAGGGGTGGATGATGGAGATCGTCAAGGGACGGGCGGTCTCGCGCACCACCACCGGCTACGCCGACGTCGGGGTGATCGTGGAGGCCATCGCCGACCTGGCCGACCACGTGGCCGGCGCCGGCGCCCTCGCCCTGAAGAAGTACGTCAGGTTCCTGCCGGCCGCCGACACGGCCGCCTTCGTCTCCCCGGTCAGCATCGCCCGCTACGCGGCCATCCGCGCCGACTCCGCCATCCCGGCCGCCGACCTGAACCCGCCCGAGCGCTGCGTGGCGTTCAACGCCATGGACAGGACCGTCCACCGGCGCCCCGGCTACGCCTTCGCCCTGGCGCGAAGTTCGGACCGCATCAGCAAGTACGAGTACATGAACGGCGAGAACCTCATGCCCTGGTTCCAGGGCGACGGCGCCTACTACCTCTACCTCGCGGGCGAGGACCAGCGCGAGGTCTTCGGCGTCGACTACTACACGGCCGTCTCGCCGTACCGGCTGGCCGGGGTCACCGCGCCGGTGGAGGAGCGCCGGACGGTGCCCGAGCTGTACGGCCGGTTCTGGTACGAGAACCCGGGTCATCCGCTGAACTTCACCTCCTCCTCGGAGTCCCAGAACACCTACGTGTACTTCCCGCGCGCCGGGAACGCCTTCTCCGGCGGCGCGACGCTCGGCGCGTACGGCGCGGCCGGCATGGTCCAGTCCGACGACGCCGCCTACACCGCCAAACAGGCGGGCATCCTGCCCGACGACTTCGTCGCCCACCGGAACGCCCGCGCGATCAAGTCCTGGTTCATGCTGGGCGACGAGATCGTGGTGCTGGCCGCGGGCGTCTCCGGTCAGGGCGGCCGCGATGCGGTGACCACCGTGGACAGCCGCATCGCCGCTCCCGGCGACGCGATCGCGCTCACGGGCGAGGGCTGGAACGGCGGGGCCTGGCAGGCGGGGGACACCACGCCGCCGCGCTGGCTGCGCTACGCGAACGGCACCCGCCGTACCGCGGTCGGTTATGCCTTCTTCACCAGGCAGCCCGTCTCGGCCGGGTTGGAGACGGTGACCCGCAGCCGCAGAGTCGTGCGCACGGCCAATCCCGACACCAGCGTGACCAAGAACGTCTTCACCGCCTCGGTCACCCACCCCGCCACCGGCGACGTCCCCGCCCTCGCCTACGCCCTGGTCCCGAACGCGACCGAGACCCGCCTGCGCGGCTACGCGGACGGCTCGCTGACCGTCCTGGCCAACAACCGGCACGTGCAAGCGATCAAGCACAAGACTCTCGGGATCGTCGCCGCCAACGTCTTCGCCGATGGCCCGCGCCTCGCCGGGCACCTGCTCGTCGACGGCCCCGCCTCGGTCATCGTCCGGTCCGGCGAGCGCACGGTCGTCGCTCTGTCCGACCCCACGATGAAACGCGACCGCGTCTCCGTCGTCCTGCACGGCGCGCCCCTCCGCCTCGACTCCGCCGACGAGGGGGTGACGGTACGGCGCGTACCGGGCGGCACCCTGGTCCAGGCGGCGACTCGCCACGCCCACGGCCGAACCTTCACCGCCACCCTGCGCTGAACGGCCCTCGGCGAGCTACCCGCTCGGAGAGCGTCTGAGATTGTTCGGCGGCGTCTGAACGCCGTCAAGGAGGCACCTGCCGGGTGTGGAATTTTCATGGTCCGGTGGGTCCCGGGGGAGCGGCCGGGGAGATCGTTCTCGCTGTGTTTCGGGCAGGTTTGACCCCTCCCGGTGCAAGCGGTGGCCAGCTCTAAACTGGCGGCCTTGTGTCCCCCAACTGGCAGGTGCCCGTGCTCGATTCCCCGCTCCACCCCGACCCGCCGTACGCCGCCCTGATCTTCGACTGTGACGGCACGCTCCTCGACACGGCCGCCGCGAACGAGAGCGCTTGGCGGACCGCGCTGGCGGAGTGGGACATCGAGCTCGACGCGGGGTGGTACCGCGCCCGCACCGGTCTACCCGCCGACGCCCTCATGACCGAGCTGACGGTGAAGGCCGGACGGGAGTTCGACCACGCCGCCGTGCGTGCCGCCGCGCTCGACGCCTACAGCCGGCTCGTCGGCGCGGTGGAGCCGCACGAGCCCGTGGTCGCTGTGGCCCGGGCGCACCACGGGCGGGTGCCGCTGGCGGTGGCGTCGGGCGGCTCGCGGCGCGGGGTGGAGGAGGGTCTGCGGGCCACCGGCCTGCGCCCGCTGTTCGACGCGGTCGTCACCCGCGAAGATGTGCGGTACGGCAAGCCCTCTCCGGATGTCTATGTGCTGGCCGCCGAGCGGCTGGAGGTCGACCCGGCGCGCTGCGTGGCCTATGAGGACACCGACGAGGGGGCCGCCGCGGCGCTCGCCGCGGGCATGCGGGTCATCGACGTACGGCCGGCCCTCGGCCGAGCTGCGACCTTGTGACGAGATCGCATCAGCCCGGGTCGGCCTGCCCTGAACCGACCCCGGCACCCTCACCAAGGTGCCTGCCCCACGCGAGGGGCCGCGAACAGGATCGCCATTGACAGGAGTGTCGCTCTCCGGAAAAGATACGGTCGTCCGTACAACTTTGAGCCAGAGGCCACCGGATGAGCGAAATCGACTGGGCGCGACGGCTGTCCCTGGAATCCGGCGCCGCCGTGCCGCTCTACTACCAGCTGCGCGAGCGCCTGCGGGCAGTGATCGGCGAGTGTGAGCCCAACACTCCCATCCCGGCGGAGAAGGACCTGATGGTGTTCGCCGGGGTGAGCAGGGCGACCGCGCGACGGGCGATCGGCGACCTGGTCCAGGAGGGCCTGCTGGTGGCCCGGCAGGGCAGCGGCACCTACACGGCGCCGCTGGGAGTCGCCTCCGAGCTGGGCTCCCGGCCGACCGGCTTCACCGAGACGATGGTCAGGCTGGGGCGCAGGCCGGCCACGCAGGTGCTCGAGGCGCGCACGCAGGCGTGCAGCGCCGACGTCGCCCTCGCGCTCGGCCTGGAGCCCGGCGCCGAGATCGTCTTTCTGGAACGCATCCGGCTGCTCGACGGCGAGCCCTGCATGATCGAGAGCGCTCATCTCCCCTCCGAGCGGGTGCCCGGCATCCTCCAGGAGGATCTGACCGGGTCTCTCTACGGCCTGCTGCGGCTCAAGTACGGGGTGAGCCCGGCCTCGGGCAGGGAGACGATCGGCGCGGTCAACGCCGACTACCGCCTGGCTGGGCTGCTGCACGTGCCCATGGCCGCGGCCCTCCTGGCCACCGCACGATCCACGGTCACCGAGGGCGGGCTGCCGCTGGAGTACACGATCCGCCACGCCAGAGGCGATCTCGCCGTCTTCTCCGTCGAGCTCAACGACGCCAAGAATGCCCTGATGAGCCAGGAGGCGCGATGAACCGCCTGTCCAGACGCCGGTTACTCGCCGCCGCCGCGCTCGCTCCCGTGCTCGCCGCGTGTGGCGGCAAGCCGGAGCCCGAGGAGCCCGAGGTGCCCGCCGACGGTGTCCCGCGCGGCAAGCTGTCGGTCTGGCTGCACCAGACCCGTGCCTACGACGCGGTCTTCACGCCGCTGCTCCACCAGTACATGCAAGAGTTCGGCGGCGTCGACATCACCCCGCTCTACGTCCCCGTCAACCAGCTCGACACCAAGCTGCTCACGGCGTTCGCCGGCGGCGCCGCCCCCGACCTGTTCAGGATCGGCGGCTGGACCATTCCCGGCCACGCCCGCAAGGGCCGGCTGGCGCCCAGCGAGAAGGCCGTAGCGGGCGCCTACGACCAGACGGCGCTCAACTCCCTCTCCTACGAGGGCAAGGCGTACGGCGTGCCGACCGACTACACCCTCTGCTACCTCTATTACCGCCGCGACCGCTTCGCCGAGGCCGGCCTCGACCCCGACAAGCCGCCGACCACCTGGGAAGAGGTCGCCGAATACAGCAAGAAGCTGACCTCGGCCGACGGCAGGAAGGTCGGCCTGCAGTGGATCCTCGGCAACCCGCAGTGGACCGTCATGCAGCTCCTCGCCCTGGTCAAGGGGAAGGGCGGCACCATACTCAGCCCCGACGGAGGCAAGGCCACGCTGGCCACCGACGCGGGCGTGCAGGCGCTGCGCTTCTACGGCGGCCTGGGCAACGCCAAGCTCTCCAACCCGCTGTCCGGCTTCGGGCTGTTCGCCACCGGTGAGGCGGCGATGCTCGTCTCCGGCCTGTTCGCGATGGACCTGTTCCCGACGCTCAACAAGAAGCTGGAGTTCGGCAAGGTCTTCGACATCGCGCCGCTGCCGCGGTTCGACGCCGGGCAGCCGGTGGTGCCCGCCTACACCTGGGGTTGGGCGGTGTCGGCCAAAACGAAGATCCCCTACACGGCCTGGCACTTCATCGACTACCTGCAGCGGCCCGACGTGGCCGCCAGGCAGCTGCGCGAAGCGGGCTCGCTCACGCCGGTCGGAGGCTGGGAGAAGCTCACCGGCGCCGACCAGAAGGCCATCGACATCATGGTGGCCTCCGCTCCGCACGCCGACTTCGGCCCGCGGACGCCGGTGTGGAACGAGATGGCCAAGGCGCTCACCGACGCGGGCGACGCCGTGGCCCACGGGAAGAAGACCCCCGAGCAGGCCGCGCTCGACTTCGACCAGGCGATGCGGCTCGCGCTGTGACAGCCCTCCAGATACGGCTCGCGCGGCCGGCCACGCTGTCGGGCAGGGGACAGCGGCGGGCCGAGGCGCGGGTCGGCGGGATGCTGGCGCTGCCCGCGATGATCTTCTTCGGCGTGTTCTGGCTGCTGCCGTTCCTGTCGGCGTGTTACCTGAGCTTCACCCGCTACGACCTGGCGGGGACGCCGGAATGGGTCGGCCTGGAGAACTACCGGCGCATGCTGGAGGACCCCGGCTTCTGGAACTCGGCCCAGGTCACCGCGGTCTACACAGTGGGCTCGGTGCTCCCGGCGATCGTGCTGGCCCTGGCGATCGCCGTACCGCTGGCCAGGCCGGGGCGGTTCAACGGCGTGCTGCGCGGCCTGATCATGATTCCGGCGGTGATGCCGCTGGTGGCCACCTCGGTGGTATGGCGGATCATCTACGCGGACGGCGGCCCGGCCAACGCGGTGCTCGGCGTGGCGGGGCTGGGGCCGGTGTCCTGGCTGACCGACGACAAGATGGCGGTGTGGGCGCTGGTCGTCATGGTCACCTGGAAGCACCTCGGGCTCTTCGTGATCATCTTCACGGCCGGACTGCAAGGGCTGCCGCCCAGCGTGTTCGAGGCGGCGGCGCTGGACGGCGCCGGACCCGTACGCGCCTTCTTCTCGATCACCCTCCCGCTGCTGCGCAGAACCCTGCTGTTCGTCCTGGTCATCGCCGTGGTGGGGTCGATGCAGGCGTTCGTCCCGGCGTTCCTGCTGACCGGGGGCGGGCCGGCGGGCGCCACCGAGGTGCTGCCGTACTACATGTGGTCGACCGCCTTCGGCTTCGAGCGCATGGGCTACGCGTCGGCCATGGCGATGGTGCTGCTCGCCATGCTGGTCGTGCTGTCGCTGGTGCAGTTCCGATTCCTGCGCGGCGGCGGCGATGAGTAGGGTCGTGCTCCCGCTGGTCGTGGCGGTCATGCTGCTGCCGATCGGCGTCATGGTCCTCGTGGCCTCGGCGCCCGAGGGCGGCGGCACCGAGTTCAGCCTGTTCGCCAACATCGCCGAGATGTTCGCCGGCGGCGACTTCCCCGTCTACTTCCGCAACAGCCTCATCCTCTCCTTCGGCATCGGCATCCTCGACGTGGTCTTCGCCGGCGCGACGGGCTACGCGCTGGCCCGGTTGCGCTTCCCCGGAAGCAGGGCGCTGTTCGTGCTGGTCGTCGGCACGCTGGCCCTCTCGCCGACCGTCGTGATGGTGCCCGTCTACGTGATCGTCTACCAGCTGGGCTGGATCGACACCTTCCAGGGCATGATCGTGCCGAGCATGATGAGCGCGTTCGGCGTGTTCCTCGTCAGGCAGTTCGCGCTCAGCCTGCCCGAGGAGCTGCTGCTCGCGGCGCGCGTGGATGGGGCCGGCGAGTTCCGGATCTTCGCCACGATCGCGCTTCCGCTGCTCCGCCCAGCGCTGCTCACGCTGTTCCTGCTGCAGTTCCTCGCCCAGTGGGACAACCTGCTCTGGCCGCTGCTCGTCGCCAACGACCAGTCGCTGTGGCCGCTGCCGGTAGGGATCTCCCAGCTGCAGACCGAGATCGGCTACGACATCCGGCTGATGACCACTGCCGCGCTGGTCACCGCGGTGCCGCCGATCGCGCTCATGTTCCTCCTCCAGCGCTACTACGTCGCCGGACTGACCCTCGGAGGTGTCAAGAGGTGAACGCCTTCGGCGAGTGGACCCTCGTTCACGGCCTGCCCGCGTTCTCGTACACGATGGATCAGGAGAGCGACCCGCGGGCGCTGTGGGACCCGATCCTCGATCCGCCGACCCGGCGGCACTTCGTCCACCTCGGAAACCGGCGGATCACGCTGGTCGCCGACAACTACGGCCTTTGCGACCTGTTCGACGAGCACACCGGGCTGCGCTGGCTGACCCGCGGCGCCGGCGTCACCAGGATCGGCGACCTGTCCACCGCGGGCTCCACGACGGAGCGCCTGTTCGGGCCGACGTTCGTGCGGGTGCGGGTGGCCGACGAGCGGCTGTCGCTGGAGCGCACCGTGCTCTGCCCGGAAGGGGAGCAGCCCTGGGTCCTGATCCGGCTGCGGGTCCGCAACCGGACAGAGGATCCGGTCCGGCTGTCGCTGATCGAGGAGTGGGAATCCCGCCCGGCCGAGGTCAAGCTGATCAGCGGCGCGGCGCCGGCTTCGGACCCCGGCCTCGAACTGGAGCAGCTCGGCGGCGAGCGAACCCGGTCGGGACGCATCACGGTCGCTCTCGACATGGAGCCGGGTGCCGAGAAGATCGTTGAGCTGCGCTACGGCTTGCTGGACGAGGGCTCGCCGGACGCCGCCGGCCTCGTCGAGGGCAGCCTCGCCGGGCTCGCCGCGCGCCTGCCCAGGGCGCGCGCTGTACAGGCTCCGGAGGCCGAGCGGGAGGTCGCCTGGCACGCGGCGCTGCTGTCGGGCGGCGCCTGCGCCGACGGGGTGCTCGGCGGGCACACGCTGGACCAGGGATCGTGCTACTCCTTCAGGCACGGGTTCAACGGGGCCGCGCGCGATCCGCTCCAGCATGCGCTGCCCCTCGTGTACACCGAGCCCGACCTGGCTCTCTCCGTGTTGCGCAACACCTGCGCGTGGGGCAGCCCTGACGGAGACCTGCCGTACGCGCTGCGACCGGACAAGTCGCCGTGGACCGAGCTGTTCCGGCCGTCCGACCAGAACCTGTGGGCGCTGTGGCTCGCCGCCGAGTATCTGGCCGCGACCGGGGACGTGCGGGCGTTCGGCGCGGCCGTGCCGTACCACCCGGCGCATGACGCGCCGGCGGTGCCGCTCGGGGAGAACCTACGGCGGCAGTTCCGCTTCTTCGCCGATGTCGTCGGCCGTGGCGAACACGGGCACGTGCGGATACTCAACGCCGACTGGAACGATCTGGCGATTTCCAGGAGCGGCGTGCCGGCGGCGGACATGATCGAACGCGGGGAGTCGGTGCTCAACTCGGCGATGGCCGCCTGGGTGCTGCCCCGGTACGCGGCGGTGGCCGAGCGGCTCGGCGATCACACGACGGCGGCCGAGGCGCGCAAGCTGGGCGAGTCGCTGCGCGACCTGGTGGCCGGCGAGTGGAACGGGCGCTGGTTCCGCCGCGCCCACGGTCCGGGGGCGGTGGTCGGGGAGGACGACCTGTGGCTGGAGGTCCAGCCGTGGGCGATCCTCTGCGGGGCCGCCTCGCCCGATCAGGCCCGCGCCCTGCTGGAAAGGATCGAGGCCACGGCCGCCGCCGGCTCGCCCCTGGGCGCCCGGGTACGGTGGCCCGTCCTGCCGGGCAGCGGAGCCGGGGACAGCGCGATCTGGTACGCGATCAACATGACGCTCATCTGGGCCGCCGCCGAGCACGCGCCCGAGCTGGGGTGGGCCTGGTGGCGGCGGATGTCGCTGGCCTCCCACGCGGCGGCCTACCCCGAGGTCTGGGAGGGCACGCTGTCCGGTCCCGACGCCTACCTGCCGCCCGAGTCGGTCCGTCCCGGCCGCACCTGGGACCTGGCGGACGTCGGCGTCGCCATGCAGGCCTACCCCGTGGCCAACCTGCACGCGCATGCCCAGCCGTTGCTGGCCTACCTGCGCCTGCTGGGTGTCGGGCCCGATGCCGACGGCCGCCTCCGCGTCGGTGGCGGCGCCTCGTTCCGGAGCCGCGTGCTGACCGTCGCGCCGGACGGGAGCGGGCGACTCTCGGCCCTTGGCCCGGTCGAGGTGGTCACTCCGTCCGGCGCCGTCTCCGGTGCGGCTTCCCTCACATGGTGACGCGGCTCGGCGACGACGTCGGGGGCACCACCGTGAAGTGGGCTGACCGGCAACGCCGCCGCCGCCTTCGCGCTCCGTCAGGGGAGGTTCTTCTGGGCGGAGTTCTGCCAGGAGGAGTTGGTACCGATCTCCGGCAAGGAGCCGGCGAAGGCGCCACGGGCGTAGGAGTCGCCCTGCAGCGTGTACATGAACCAGGCGGTCAGGTAACCGAGGAAGCCGCCGCCCGCGCCCTGAATCGTGTTGTGCCCGGCGCCCTTGAGGATGGCCTTGGCCCCGGCGCCGGGGACGGCGTTGTAGTAGGCCAGGATGGCGGAGTGCGGGGAGATCAGGCCGTCGTCGCTGCCGCTGAGGAACAGGACGGGACAGGTCAGCTGGTTCACGGAGAACTTGTCACCCGAGCTCACCCAGATCGGGGCGGGCAGCGCGATCGGCACCACCGACTTGATCAGGCCGCCCGACTTGGTGGCCGTGTTGACGGAGCCGCCCGCGCCTTGGGAATGCCCGACGGCACCGACCTTGGTCACGTCGAGCCGTCCGTAGAAGACGCTTGAGGCGTCGGCGTTCCGGTCCACCAGGTACGTCGCGGCTGCGATCATCTCCGAGCCGGTGCCCGTCGTCGTGTCCGTCGACGCGATCACCGCGAACCCCCAGGACGCGAGCTGATTGAGCACGCCCGGATACTGCGTGGGGACGGCGTTCGTGCCGTTGCCCCAGGTGATGATCGGATGCTTGAAACCTCCGGCGCCGAGGTCGGCCGGGTAGTAGAGCTTGTACGCGGTGCCGACATCGGCCGTGGCGACCGCCCACGGGCCGGCGACCTCGTAGTGGGACTCGATCGTGTCGGCGGCTCGGGCAGGGGAGACCATGACCCCTAACAGCAGCACCACGGCGACCAGAAGCTTCATAAGGCCTCCATATTTGTACGGATGACCGTATCTTTTGCTTCACTAGACGCGCTGTCAATGGTTAGATCCAGGAATGGAAGATGTGCCGACGGCGGCGGAGATGCTCGCCTGGATCGAGACGATCACCGCGCGCGGGATCCGGCGGCCCGGCTATCCGGCGGACGCGTGGACCGAGCGATGGCTCGCCGACCGCTTCGCCGAGTTCGGGCTGGGGGTCGAACTCGAGCCGGTCGACATGCCCCGCTGGCAGCCCGGCACGGCACTGCTCCGGCTGGACTCCGGCGAGGAGTTCACCGGCTTCCCGCTGCCGTTCACCGCCCCCGCCGCCGGATTACGGGCCAGGATCGCCGCGCTGGCCGAAGCCGAGCCGGGCGACATCGCGGTGGACGAGCTGACCTTCACCGAGCTGCCGCAGTCGTACGTCAAGACGATCGCCACCTCCTTCTACGACCCCGAGGGCGTCTTCGACTCGCTCGTCCAGACCATCCCGTTCGGGCCGCGGATGATGGCGGTCGTCGAGCCCGCCCTGGAGGCGGGCGCCGCCGGATACATCGGGGCGCTGACCGGCTTGCCATGGGACACGCGCGACTACTACGTGCCCTACGACGCGGTCCAGAGGCCGATCCCCGGCCTATGGCTGTCGGGGTCGGACTCGCGGCGGCTCATCGGGCGGCTGCCCTGCACCGGCGAGCTGGTCGCCGAGTCGGTCACCGACCGCGTGACCGCGCACAACGTCGTCGCGACGTTGCCGGGCAACTCGCCGCACTGGGTGATCGTGGCCTCGCACCACGACGGGCCGTGGGCCTCGGCCGTCGAGGACGCCTCCGGCGTCGCGCTCGTGCTCGCCGCCGCCCGGCACTGGTCGCGGGTGCCGCAGGAAGAGCGCCCGCACAACCTGCTCTTCCTGGTCACCTCCGGGCACATGGCACACGCGGCGGGCACCAGGGCCTTCATCGAACGGCACCGCGACATGCTCGCCGACGTCGTGCTCCAGGTGCATCTTGAACACGTGGCGCTGCGCTGCGAAGGCGTCGACGGCGAACTCGTGCCGACCGAGGACCCCGAGGTCCGCTGGTGGTTCACCAGCCGGCTGCCCGAGCTGGAGGAACTGGTCGCCCGGACGCTGGAGGCGGAGGGACTGCGCAGGTCGTTCGTGCTGCCGCCCGACGCGTTCTCCCCGATGCCGCCCACCGACGGCGCGTTCTTCCACCCCGAGGGTGTGCCCCTGGTGCACTTCCTGTCGGCGCCGATGTACCTGTTCGACTCGGCCGACACGATCGACAAGATCGACGTGGCGAGCCTCGAACCGCTGGCCCGCGCCGCCGTCCGCATCGTGGCCGGCACGGCTCAGTGGAACCGGACGAACCGTGAGAACCTGCCCATGAAGCAGGCGTAACAGAGCATCGAACCTCGACCGCGGCGTGGCGGGATGCGGGAACGTTGTGTTGGTCGGACGTGGTGCCTCCGGCGCAGGATCCGAACCTGCGGCACTTGCCTTAGTCCCTGATATCTCTGCGGCGCCTGGCGCTGTGCGATGGTGGTCGAGTGACGTTGGAGGACCTCGTCCGGCTGCGCCGGGCCCGTGACCTGATGGACCGCGACTACGCGAAGCCGCTCGACGTTCCGGCGCTGGCGCGCGTCGCCCTCATGTCGCCGGGCCATTTCTCCCGCAGCTTTCGCGCTGCCTTCGGGGAGACGCCGTACAGCTACCTGATGACGCGCCGGATCGAGCGGGCCAAGGCGCTGCTGCGGCGGGGTGACCTGACGGTGACGGAGGTCTGCTTCTCGGTCGGCTGCACATCGCTGGGGTCGTTCAGCTCGCGGTTCACCGAGCTGGTCGGCGAGAGCCCGAGCTCATACCGGGCCCGCCGCCATGACGAGGGCGCCGCCATCCCGGCCTGCATCGCCAAGATTTACACGCGACCGGTCAGGAACGGAGAAGCGAAACCCGGCCCCCGCCCGTAGCGTGAAACGCATGGACATCAAGCTTTCACAGTGCTTCATCGCCGTCGACGACCACGACAAGGCGCTCGCCTTCTACCGGGACGTTCTCGGCCTGGAGGTGCGCAACGACGTCGGCTTCGAGGGGATGCGCTGGGTGACCGTCGGCGCGCCGTCCCAGCCCGATGTGGACATCGTCCTCGAGCCGCCCCTCGCGGACCCGAACGCCTCGCCCGCCGACAAGCAGGCCATGGCGGAACTGCTGGCGAAGGGCCTGCTGCGCGCTGTCATCTTCACGACCGACGACTGCGACGCCACCTTCGAGCGCATCCGCGCAGCGGGTGGCGAGGTGCTGCAGGAGCCGATCGACCAGCCGTACGGCGTCCGCGACTGCGCCTTCCGCGATCCCTCCGGCAACATGCTGCGCTTCAACCAGCCTCGCCGGAAGTGAGCTCTGGGCCCGCGAACCGGGCGCTACCCTGCCGGCGAACTGACGCACCCGGTCATCCCTGCGCGGCCGAATGCCGCCGGTAGTGGCAATTGCGGGCCCGGGCTCGGTGCCGGTGTCGCCACTGCGACCAGCGGAGCCGGTGGAACGCCTCGTGGGCCGGGCGCGCGATCAGTGTGGTGAACAGGTGCGGGGCGGCCGAGGCCGTGGAGCTTGACGCGGACCTGCTCGGCGTGGTGGTGGCCGAGCTGATTGAAGATGTCGAACGCGTCCTGCCACGCGCGGCGGGCGGCATCACGATTACCGGCGTCATGACTAGGGCAGCCTGGGGCGGCGCCACCTCTCATCAGCCCGCACCTAGTCTGTTTCCCACTCCCTGAACCGGATGCGATCCAGCCGTGCGAGCACGGCCGGGAACAGACTGGCCAGCACCAGGAACAGAGCTGTCAGCACGAAAACGGACTCCAGCCGATCGGAGCGGCGGCGCAACGAATTGGATCCACGACGCCTACGCGGGGCGCTGGACCTGGGCCCCCGCGCCACAACCCGCCCTTGACATGAAAACGGCGGCGCTCCGAGGAGGCCGTTCTCGGTAAGTCCTCGCGCTGGCCACCGCGGGCCTTAGGTCCCGGCTAGGCGGGCCTTGTGGCACTGTGCCCAGCCCGCGGACGGACTGGAGAGTGGGGCGGGGTGCGTGTGGCGCACCTCTCGCGATCGCCGAACCGGGAGCTGAGACCATGTCCACAGCGAAAACTCGAATGGCCGGCGAACCCCCGCCGGCCCCAGCCGGCGGCGACCGCTCGGAGGGCGGCATGCGGCGGCGGGACGTTCTGCGAGTCACGGGAGTCGGCGCGCTGACCGTGGCGGCGGCCGGCACGGCGATCCTGTCGTACCGGGCATACGACAATAGGGTCCTCGGCGCCGATGGCGGCGGCGCATTCGACGCCTGGCGGCTGTGGCGCGACGACCCCGGACCGCACGGCATGGTCGCGGCGGCGGTGCTCGCGGCCAGCCCGCACAACACCCAGCCGTGGGTGTTCCGACTCAACGGCGACGACGGCATCGAGGTGTACGCCGATCCGTCCCGCCGGATGGGCAGCGTCGACCCGTACTCGCGCGAAATGCACCTCGGGCTCGGCTGCGCCCTGGAGAACCTCGTGCTGGCCGCCCGCGCCCGCGGCCGTGATCCCCAGGTGACCTTGCGGCCGGATGCCTCCCAGCCCCTGCTGGTGGCCCGGGCCGGCCTTCCGACGGGCGCCCGTCAGGAGTCGGCGATGTACGATGCGATCGCCGGCCGCCACACCAACCGCGGTCCCTACAGCGGCGAACCGGTTCCCGACGCCGTGCTGACCGGCCTGGCGGCAATGTCCGCAGATCCCCAGGTCTCGCTGGCCTGGGTCACCACGACGAAGGACAAGGACGCGCTCGGGCAGTTGATGATCGAGGCCGCCCAGGCGGTCGTCTCCGACGCCGAGCAGTCCCGCGACGGCTTCGCCTGGTTCCGGGCGAGCGCCGACGACATCGAGGCCCGCAAGGACGGGCTCACTCTGGACGGGCAGGGCCTGTCTCCCTTCATCACCGCGATCGCCAAGTTGCTTCCCGCCTCGTCCCGCGAATCCGGAGACGCCTTCTGGGTGGAGCAGACACGTACCGTGCACACCGCCACCGCGGCGGCGTACGGCTTCGTTCTCGTCTCCGACCCGCGTGACCCGGTTCAGCAGCTGGCAGGGGGCCGGCTGCTGCAACGCGTCCACCTCGCCGCGACTGCCGGCGGCCTCGCGCTGCACCACATGAACCAGATCACCGAGCGGAACGACCGGGACCTGAGTCTGGGACGCGAGCCGCTCTACGCGTCGCGTCTGGCGGCACTGGCCCACTCGCCCGGGCTGGAGGTGCTGGCGACCTTCCGCCTGGGATACCCGGTCCGCGAGGGCCGGCTTTCACCCCGCCGGCCTGTGCGGGAGGTACTGCGGTGACCCGCGACCGCATCGCCGCCCTCGCCGGTTCCGCCGCCGGGGTGCTGGGAATCGTGGCGGGGCTGGCGGCCACCCTGCTCGGCGGCGAACTCGGCGATTGGGCGGGCGGCAAGCAGGATCCGGTGCCGCTGGGGCTGGTCACCGTGGCGCTGTCGGCCGTTGCCGTCGCCGCGAGCATGGACCTGCTCCGCACGCGTACCACCCTGGGACCCGGCCCGGGGCGGCGAGCGGCGATCGCGGCCGGGCAGTTGCTGCCCGGCCTGGTCTGCTTCACCACTGTGGGACGCCTGTGGTGGGTCCCGGGGAGCGTGCTCGTCCTGGCCTCGGCCGCCACGGTCTCGGCCGCACCGGCAGCCGTCATCCGGGCGGTGCGCGGGCGCTGGCTCGCCATCCTCACCGGCGCACTGGGGGTGTGCTTCGTCGTCGTCGCGGCCACGGCCGATGCGCTTCTGGCGCTCGCCGCCATGAGCGCCGTCCTGGTCGCGGTCTCCCCGTGGGTGCCGCCCGTGCCGCGCCGGCGGCCGGCGGCCATGCTGTTGCTGGGCGCCGTGCCATTCGCCGTCTTCACCTGGTGGACGCTCGTCACGCCGCTGCTCGCCGTACTCGCCCTGATCTCAGGTCTCGCGGCGCTGCGCCGTCACGATCAGGGTGCCACGTTGTAGGTGAGGTGGGTCAGCCGGCCGGTGATGTAGGGCAGTGGTCCTTGCGGCAGGTGCCAGACGGCGCTGAATCGGCCCGGCACCGCCCGCCCGTTGATGACTCGCCAGTCCTCCACGGGAGTGTGCCATTCGGCCTGGACCAGCCCGCCGGGCAGGTCGGCGTACCGGTCGGTGCTGGGCTCATCGCCGGATCGGAAACCGATGTTCCGCGCCGCGGAGAACCTCCTCGACACGGCCGTGCCCGGCCATACCAGCTGAATGACCTGTGGATCGGGCGAGTAGGGACTTTCGACCCTCGCATCTCAGCCGACCTAGGAATACACCTGGGGGTATGTCAGGAACCGTGCTGGTGGTAGAGGACGAGAAGTCCATTCGCGACCTGCTGCGCCGTTACCTGGAGCGGGCCACACCGGCCCCGGCATCCCCGCCGAGGATCTGCGCCATTTCTTCGACCGGTTCTGGCGCGGCCAATCCCGTGCCGATGTCGCTGGCTCCGGCATTGGTCTCGCCGTGGTCCGCGAGCTCGTCACCGCCCACCACGGCACCATCTCCGCCCGATCGGGCCCGGACGGCGGTGCCATTTTCACCATCCGTTTGCCGGAGACACAGCTAAGGAGATCATCATGAACGTCCATGACACGACCGCGCCTGCCCCGCACCAGAAGCTGCAGGCCGCATGTGGCCGCGAGATCGTCGTCGGCCGCCTACCTTTCAACGGCCCGGAGCACCTTCCCGGCCGGGTGACGCTCGACGTCGGCCCGCGCTCCTACGACCGCGACGACGCGTGGATCAGCCTCACACCGGCTGAGAGCCGCCGCCTTGCCGAAAAGCTGCTGGCTCAGGCCGCGGCCGTCGAACGCGGCGAAGGGGCGACGTCTGAGCGGATCGAGGTGACCCACGCTGGGGGAGAGGCGTACGCGATCAGCGTCCGGCAGCATACGCTGCTCGTCGACCAGCCACCTGACGTGGACGGCGACGACAGCGCCGCCACGCCGACCGAGCTGTTTGTGGCCTCGCTGGCCTCCTGCGTGGCCTTCTACGCGGGACGTTACCTGAGCCGCCACGGTCTGCCGCGCGACGACCTGCGGGTGACGGCCGAATTCAGCATGGCCACCGACCGGCCGGTCCGCGTCGGGGACGTCCGCCTGCGCGTGTCCGCCCTCGGCGTGCCGGAGCAGCGCAGGGCGGGATTGCTGGCCGTGGCCTCGCACTGCACCCTGCACAACACGCTCCACCAGCCGCCCCAGGTGAGCATTGAGCTGTCCTGATCAGAGGAGGCTCTTGAGCATGCCGTGCCAGTACAGGGCGGGCAGGCCGTAGCGTTTGAGCAGCCACATGTCGCGGCGTTTCTTCATGCATCGCCTGGACGGTCGCCTCGGGGTCGATCACGAAGACGGCGCGGACGGCCGCCGTGTGGGATGTGTTCGGGTGCAGCATGCCGTATGCCCGCGACACCCGCGTGTCGAGGTCCGCGACGATCGGGAACGGGATTGTCACGCCGAGCTTGTCCTGGATGGACCGGATCCAGGCCAGATGGCTGTGGACGGAGTCGATGGAGTTGCCCAGCAGGGCGACGTTCCGGTCGGCGAACTCCCCGGCCAACTCGGCGAAGGCGACGAACTCGGTCGTGCACACCGGGGTGAAGTCGGCGGGGTGGCTGAAGAGGACCAGCCAGCGGCCGGCGTAGTCGGCGAGCCGTACCGGGCCGTGGGTGCTCTCGGCGGAGAAGTCCGGGACCTTGTCGCCGATGAGCGGAAGCCCTGCTCTTTCGATGGTCATGTCGTCTCCTTCCGGGCCGGTCAGGCGTTCGCGGGCGTGACGGTGCGCTGCCAGGCGTCGTAGCCGCCGATCAGGTCGGACACCTGCTCGCGTCCCTCGTGCTCCAGGAGGCTCATGGCGATGACCGAGCGGTTGCCGCCGGCGCAGTAGACGACGACGGGGTGGTCCTGGGGGATCTCGGAGAGCCGTCCGGCGAGCTGGGCGAGCGGGATGTGCAGCGCGTTCTCGATGGCGCCGCCCGCCACCTCGCTCGCGTTGCGCACGTCGAGGAGCAGCGGCGGCTGATTGTCGTCGAGCGCGGCGCGCAGTTCGGCGGCGGTCAGGCGGCTGCTGTGGGCGATCTCGCCGGGCATGGCGAGGAAGGCGCCCTCGGGCTCGCGCAGGTATCCGCCGACCGTGTCGAACCCGATCCGCGCCAGGCGGGTGACGACCTCGCTCTCGCGGTCCTGCGGGGCGATCACCACGATCTCCTTGTTCGGTGCGACGACCGTGCCGGTCCGCTCGGCGAAGCGGCCGTCGGCGGCGACGTTGATCGAGCCCCGCAGGTGGGCCAGCGTGTACTCCTGCGGGTCGCGCGTGTCGAGGACGACGGCGCCCGCCGACCGCCTGGACAGGAACTCCTCCCCTGACAGGGGGACGGTGTGCGCGTCCACGTCGAGCAGCTCGTGATGCTTGCGGTTGAGCACCGCGTCGTAGACGAAATAGCCGGGGGCGGGCGGCTGGCCCTCGGTCACGATGGACACGAACTCGTCCTCGCTCATCGGCGCGCACGCGTAGTTGGTCAGGCGCTGCCGGCCGATGGTGGACTGGCGTTCGGTGGACAGGTTCTTGCCGCAGGCCGATCCGGCGCCGTGTGCCGGGAAGACGCGGGTGGCGTCCGGCAGCCGCATCAGCTTGTGCTGGACGCTGTCGTACAGCATGCGTCCGAGCTGGTCGGCCGTCGCCCCGAGCGAGGCGAGCAGGTCGGGACGGCCCACGTCGCCGACGAAGAGCGCGTCGCCGGTCAGCACGCCGTACGGCGCCTGGTCCGCGGCGTGCTCGAACACCAGCACGCTGATCGACTCCGGTGTGTGGCCCGGGGTCTCCAGGATCTCCAGGACGACGTCGCCGAGCTCGATGCGCTCGCCGTCGGCGAGCTTGCGGATCGGGTACTCGGCCTCGGCCTTGCGCCCGTACCCGATCCAGGCGCCAGTGCGGGCGGCGAGTTCGAGATGGCCGGCGATGAAGTCGGCGTGGAAGTGAGTGTTGATCACTCCTTCGATCCGCAGGCCGTGCGCCTCGGCGTCGGTGATGTACTCGGTGACGTCACGCCGGGGGTCCACCACGACCGCGCGTCCCGTCTTGGGGTCGCCGATCAGGTACGAAGCCTGGGAGAGACAGTCCAGGTAGTACTGGGCGAAGAACATGGTCTTCCTCCTGTTATTGGCCGAATTTTGTGACTTCTTGCTGAGCAGTAGGTACGCGGCGGTGGCCAGCGTCACCGCCCCCGCGGCGACCAGTGCGACGACGCCCCACGCCGTGTGGAACAGGGTCGGCGGCGCCTGCTGGACCAGCAGGAACACCCCCATCACGAGCACGAACCAGCCGAACGCCGTGCGCAGCCGCTCGGCCCTGATCCGCCCGGCGAGATGCCCGCCGAGCAGGCCGCCGGCGATTGCGGCGGCGGTGACCGGCAGCGCGATCGACCAGTCGACCTGGACGGACTGCAGGTAGCCCGCGAGCCCGGCGAACGACTTCATCGCGATGACGATCAGTGAGGTGGCCACGGCCGCGCTCATGGGCATGCCGCCGAGCAGCACCAGCGCGGGTACGACCAGGAATCCGCCGCCCGCGCCCACCAGTCCGGTGACCAGGCCGACGATGGCTCCTTCCGTGATCACGAGGAGGATCGGCAGCTCCTTGGCGCCGCTCGGAGCGGGCTCGGCGGTCTTGCGGCCGCGGATCATCGCGACAGCGGTGGCGAGCATCATCAGCGCAAACCCCGCCAGCAACACAGTGGCGGGAAGGTGCGGCCCGAGCAGCCCGCCGCCGTACGCGCCGGCCATGCCGGCGAGGCCGAAGACGACTCCGGTACGCCACCGGATGCGTCCGGCCCTGGCGTGTCCGATGGCGCTCACCATGCTGGTCGCGCCAACGACGAACAGCGACATCGCGATGGCGGCCTTGGCCGGGACGCCGGCCAGGTAGACCAGTAGCGGCACGGTGAGGATGGACCCTCCTCCGCCGAACAGACCGAGAGTCAGACCGACTACCAAGGCCGCAGCGAGGGTCAGAACACTCATATCATTCCTTCCCATACCCCTGGGGGTATGTAGACGACAGGCGTCGCCGCCGGTGGTGCGACCGGGGCGGAGGGTCAGGCGTTCGAGCGGCTGATGCCGGCCAGGGCCGCGTCCACGTCGACGCCGGGTCCGCGGTTGTACCGCAGGCGGGAGAGCAGCATGCCCATGGCGCAGGTATCGGTCACAGCGGCGAAGGCCGGGCCCGCATCGATGAAGGCGGGGCTCCGGAGGCGATCCATGCGTTCATACCGCCCGAGAGCACGACCGTGTCCGGCAGTCCGGCCTCGCAGAGCCTCCTGTGCGCCTGGGTAGCCCGCCGGTCGAGCGGCAGGTTGATCGCGCCGTCGATGTGTGCGGCCTCCAACTCGCCGGGGGCGCGCACGTCCACGACAAGTGCGTCGGGGTTGGACGCGACCATGGCGCGGGCGGTGGTGGTGTCGACGTTCGAGGAGTCGTCGTCGGTGTTCATCGCTCCTCGTCTCACGTGAGGATATACCCCCGGGGGTACCTTCCTTGGCCATTTATACTCCCGGGGTAGTGGGAAGGCAAATTCGAAAGTCCGGACTCAGATCCCTGAACGCTCACGTCGTGAAGAGCGGCTGCAGGGGCGCCTGCGCGCCACCTGTTTCCATACCCCGACAGTCGATGGCGTGGAGGGTCGTTCATCACGAGCGGGCCGGGCACTCGTCCGCAGCAAGGGCGAGGCCGCGCCGGCGCACGCCAAGATCGACTGGCCTTACAGGAGAAGGCATAGGGTCAAGGCCGGCGTGGACCCGTTCTTCGCACGAGACCGTCGACAGCCCACCCGCAGGCCGTGCTGGGCCGCCAGGACCTCGTCGACGACCAGCTCGTCCCGGGCTTGTGCGGTGCGGCCGGTCAGCAACGCGATCAGCGTGAGGGACAGCGCCACGGCCGCATCGAGTCGGCCGTGCGATGCCCTGCGTGCCGCGACGGCGCAGGTCGTAGTGCCCTGGCCTGAGTGACTTTAGTCACTGTTGGCGATCACGGCCGTTCTTTACGTTGAGCTTACGGCGATCGAAAGCCTATCTGTGAGGTGGGAAATGCGATTGACAGGGCAGGAATGGTGGGCGCTGATCCACGGCATGCTGCTGGGCGGGTTGTTTCTGCTGGCCTTCGCCGGCGGCTTGGCCGAGCTGTACAGCCTGCGACCCCGCATGGTGACCGCGCAGGGCATCCGGATGCGGATGCTGCGCCTGAAGATCGGGACGACCACGATGGCGGTGGCCGCCTGGCTGACCGTCATCACCGGCACGTGGATCGTCTACCCCTGGTACCGGGCGAAGGGCCCCGATAGCCCCAGATCACGGCTGCTGGCCTCGGAGCACACCGCGGGCTGGCACGAGTTCGCGATGGAGTGGAAGGAACACGTCGCCTGGATCAGCCCGATCCTGGCCACCGTGGTGGTGTTCATCGTCTTCTACTACGGCACCAATCTGATCCGCCACGAGCGGGTCCGCCGTACCACGATCACCCTGTTCGTCCTGGCCTTCGCCCTTGCCGCGGTGGCCGGTCTGTTCGGAGCGTTGATCACCAAAGTCGCGCCCGTCGCGTAAGGGAAAGGGAAGAGGAGAATCGCGATGACCACCGAACTCGATTTCGAGCAGCAGATCCACTACGTGCCCAAGCCGGAGGGCCCGATCGCGGCGGCCATCCTCGCCGCCGGCGTGGGCTCGGCGGCGCTGGGCCTGTTCACCACGCTGGCCGAGGCCAGCCCGGCCGTCAAAGAAGGGCTGGCCTGGAGCAAGGCGGTCGGCCCGCTGTCGGGCAAGACCATCGGCGCCGTCATAGTGTGGCTGGTCGCCTGGCTGGTGCTGCACCTGAGGCTGCGTACCAGCGCCTATGAGACCCGCCGCGCTTTGACGATCGCCCTGGGCCTGATCGGGCTGGGCGTGCTGGGCACCTTCCCGATCTTCTTCCAGCTGTTCGGCTGACACCACGATGATCTGGGCAACGAGTCCGGCCGTGGCCGGACTCGTTGCGAGCTGCTGGACGCGGTGTGGGGCGGCCGGTACATCAGCGACTCAGCGCTCACCAGCAGAGTGAAGATGCTCCGCCGGGCTCTCGGCGACGACGGGAACCAGCAGCGGGTCATCGCCACCGCGCACGGGATCGGCTACCGGTTCGTGGCCGAGGTGGCCGAACTCGACGACGACGCCGTTGACGCCGGCGACGCCGTCGACGAACCGGGCATCGTGCGACCGCCACAGCAGATCCGATACTGCGTCTCGCCGGACGGCGTGCGCGTGGCTTACGCGATCTCCGGCACTGGTTCGCCGCTGGTCAGGGCGGCGAACTGGCTCACCCACCTCGACCTGGAATGGTCCAGCCCGATCTGGGCGCACTGGCTTGACGGGCTGGCCCACCACCACCGGCTGATCCGCTACGACGAGCGCGGATGCGGTCTGTCTGATTGGGAGGTCGCCGACTTCAGCTTCGACGCGTGGGTCAACGACCTCGAGCTCGTCGTGATGGCAGCAGATCCACCACCACCCAGTGCCTGAACGGGTGGGTGACCGACAGCCGGACGCCACCGAGCGGCACGGGTGGGCGGCCTAGTTATCGTCAATTTGACGATAAAAATCGGACCGTACTACCCTGATCCATGTGGCACACCTGCGCATTGCCCTAGCACAGACCAACCCGGTCGTCGGTGACCTGGCGGCCAACTCCGCCAAGCTGCTGGACTGGACGCGCCAGGCCGCCGCCGGGGGCGCGCACCTGGTTCTGTTCACCGAGATGTTCCTCACCGGCTATCCCGTGGAGGACCTGGCACTCCGCTCCTCCTTCGTGGACGCCTCGATCGCCACGCTGGAGCGGGCGGCCGCCCGGCTGGCCGAGGAGGGGCTCGGCGAGCTCCCCGTGGTCGTCGGCTACATGGACCGGGCCGACCTCGCGCCGCGCGTCGGCCAGCCCAAGGGCGCGCCGCTGGACGCCGCGGCCGTGCTCCACCAGGGCAAGGTCGTCACCCGTACGGCCAAGCACCACCTGCAAAACTACGGAGTCTTCGATGAGTACCGCTACTTCGTCCGCGGCGACCGGCTGCCCGTCTTCAGGCTGCACGGTGTCGACGTGGCCATCGCGGTCTGCGAGGACCTGTGGCAGGACGGCGGGCCCGTGGCGGTGGTCGGCCAGGCGGGCGCCGGGCTGCTGGTCGTGCCGAACGCCTCGCCGTACGAGCGGGAGAAGGACGACGTCCGGCTGGAGCTCGTGGCCCGGCGGGCGCGGGAGGCGGGCTGCGCGCTGGCCTACGTCAACCAGGTGGGCGGGCAGGACGAGCTGGTCTTCGACGGCGACTCGATCGTGGTCGGCGCCGACGGCGAGCTCGTCGCGCGGGCCGGGCAGTTCCGCGAGGAGCTGCTGCTGGTGGACCTGGACCTCCCGGTCGCCGACCGGGAGCCGGGCAAGACGGCCTACGACGCGGGCGACGGCTCGACGATCACCGTGGACCGGCTCGTGCTCTCCAGCGAGCCCGTGACGATCGACTCGCCCATCACGCCCTCGATCGCGCCGCGGCTGGACGACGTGGCCGAGATCTATTCGGCGCTGGTGCTGGCCGTGCGGGACTACGTGGCCAAGAACGGCTTCGAGTCGGTCATCCTGGCCCTGTCGGGAGGCATCGACTCGGCCCTGACCGCCACCATCGCCTCCGACGCCGTCGGCCCCGAGAGGGTCCACGTCGTGATGATGCCCTCGCGCTACTCCTCCGAGCACTCCGTCGCCGACGCCGAGGAGCTGGTGCGCCGCCAGGGCGTCAACTCACGCCTGGTGCCGATCAACGGCATCGTCACCGCCTTCGAGAAGGAGATCGAGCTCACCGGGCTGGCGGCGGAGAACCTCCAGGCCCGGGTGCGCGGCATGGCGCTGATGGGGCTCTCCAACGAGCACGGGCACCTGGTGCTCACCACCGGGAACAAGAGCGAGCTGGCCACCGGCTACTCCACCCTCTACGGCGACTCGGCGGGCGGCTTCGCGCCGATCAAGGACCTGCCCAAGACCATGGTCTGGGAGCTGTCGCGCTGGCGTAACGCCCACACCGACGGCTGGTTCCGCATGGACGTCGCCCGGCCCATCCCGGAGAACTCCATCACCAAGGAGCCCAGCGCCGAGCTCCGCCCCGGCCAGTGCGACACCGACTCGCTGCCGCCGTACGAGGTGCTGGACCGGCTGCTGGACGACTACGTCGTGAAGGACATGGGCTCGGCCGAGCTGGTCGCCGCCGGCCACGACCCCGACCTGGTGGCGCGCATCATCAGGCTGGTGGACCTGGCCGAGTACAAGCGGCGCCAGTATCCGCCCGGCCCCAAGATCACCCCGAAGAACTTCGGCCGGGACCGCCGCCTGCCCATCACCAACCGCTGGCGCGAGACCACTTAGGCCCGTTTTCCGCATGTGGAGGAATGCATGAAGATCCGCCGCAGTGCCGGCACCGGGCCCTTCTCACGCGGCCCGGCCAACGTCATGGTGTCTTCGAGCACGTGCCAGGTGCCGCGCCGCTCGGCAGGTATGCCGGCGTCCCGGGCGTAATACGGGGCCAGGGCCGTCCGACGGCTGCCCGCCGCGCCGCCCCGGTCGGATCGTGATCTTGTCAAGGAATCGAACGTTTTCTCGGCAAGTTCATTGAGTTGCCATCGGCCTCGTCTTTGAAAACGGACCGTACCGGTCTTCTGATAGGACCTGACAAAAGTAGTCGAGCCAAAGCCTTGACGTTTGTGCGGCGCCGCGTTCATGATGATCGATAACTGCGCCAGAAGGGCTGGGTATGGCAGCTGCGAAGGTGACTGTGCGTGCGCCGAGCGGTCGAATTGTCGACATCACCGCCGGGACCGAGGAAAAAATATTAGGCGTCAACACATCTTGCATGTTGACGACGGGAAAGACATCCCGAGTGTTTATGATCGGCGCCCGAGGCTACCACGATATCGCGTGCGAGGCCGTGGTCAAGGCCTCCCTCGCCTGGCGCGGTTACGTGGCGGGCCGCGAGCTGGTCGCTTCCATGTCCGACGATGGTGCGGTGCTGGTCACAACGCTTCTCGGGCCTTTCCACGAACTGATGACCGTCTGGGCCGACGGAGTGCCCAATCAGAAGCGGATCGAGGACGTCTTCGCCTCCCTCGTCATCGAGGACACGGCCGAGGGAATGGTTGTCAAACCCAATAGCGATTCCTTCGCCAGCCATGCGTGGGAAGACGTGGGCGTCATTGTTGAGGGACGAGGCTCGCTACACGTCCCCGACGCCACAGGCGCCGGCGGGATGACACCGTCATGGCGGGGCGCGAAAACCCAGAAAGGCGAGCTCTGGAAGCGTCCTCTGCCGGACAGGGAAACATCGGCCGCGTCCGTACGCGACTATTTCTACATTCTTGGATGCCCGCGTGGATCCGCAGAGATCAAGCTCTCATCCGATGCGCCGGCCAGCGATTCTGATTTGCTGAATTGGCTGGACGTTCTCGAAATCGCCTGGCGCTGACATGAGCCTGACGACTGCCTTGTGGATTGTCACGTGGGCCGCTCTGATCCTGCTCTACCTGGCGCTGCTCAGAGTGTTTCACGAGTTGCGGACGTTGCGGGCGGAGCTCGCGTCCTCCCGGCTGAACACCGCCGGTCAGCAGCCGATCGATCTTCCCGGGTGGCAGGAGCCCGAGGCGCGCGTCGTGCTGGCGGTCGACAGCACATGCCCTGCTTGCTGGGCCACGGTGGAGGAGACGACCCCTTTGTCCGGCGCCACGAAGATCATCCTCCTCACGCACGAGCCCGCCGCCACGTGGGCGGCCGTACAGGACAAGTTCGACGTCAGGGAAGACACGGCGGCGTGGACGGCCCTGGCACACCTCTCCGCACCGATCGTGCTCCTGGTCGGTCCAAGCGGCCGGGTCGAAGAGGTCGTACTTCCCGCCAAGCAAGGCGATGCCCAGGAGGCGATCCTGCGCTGGACCGCGATGAAAGGGGACGACCGTGACGCTGAGCTGGTCTGAGATTCCATCCGCCGACGAACGGCCTGCCGACCAACGCCAACAGAGCGCGGCGTTGAGCCTCCTGGAGACCAGGCCCCAGCGGCGTACGGTTCTGCGCATGGTCACCATCTCCGCGATGGCGCTGGGCGGCACCGTCTTGAGCTGGGGCAGTCGCGGCATGACAGGCAAGGCCGCCCGGGCAGATGTGAGCCCACTCGCTCTCACCGAATGGACCACCTGCCGAGTGGACTACGCGCCCGACGCGGACACCGGAGGCGCCTACTACGGTCTGGCCGCGGCGTGTAATGGGGGCTCGTACCGGGCCAGCACGTTCTGCAGGAGCGGATGGCACAGGACCGATGCCGAGGCCGCGGGGCCGACGACCAAGGATTACTCGGCGGTCAGCAACCGGTGCTGGTCGACCTCGGACGGCAGGAACGCCTGGCGCTGGGCCGCAGGCGGATACACCTATCGCTGCTCTGACGGCAAGATGAAGGTCTGCGCCAGCGGTGGATGCACCACGTACAACACCGTGTGCCGCTACCGGGTCTGATTCATGAGACAGCGCGCGGCAGAACCGGCCGTCATCGCTCTCACCATCATCGCGTGTGGTGGTGCGCTCGGCCTGGCCGGTGCCGTGGCCCTGGCACCGGCCGCGGCGCTGTGGCCGGCGCTGGGCGTGGCCGCGGGCTATTCGCTCAGCGGATCCACTTGAAGCAAGAATTCAGCCGATGTGCTGGGAGTGTCGGGTCGGCGCTCTTATTCGCTTCAGGCCTTTGCCCTCGGGCTGGTGATCGGGGGCGTCGCGTCCGCGACCGTCCTGCTGATCGTGGGCGCCGTTCTGCAATCGGTGCTGCCGCCGGCCGTACGCTGGGGACTGGTGGTCGTTGGCCTGGCCGTCTTGGTGGCTCGCCACCTCGGGTGGGTGAGCTTCCCGATGCCCGAGAACCGGCGACTGGTTCCCGAGACGGTGTTCCGGCTGGGACGGTTCGTGGCACCCCTGCAGTTCGGCATCGAGATGGGGACCGGTGCTCGGACGTACGTCACCAGCAACCTGCCCTACATGCTGGCCCTCATGGTCGCCCTGGTGGCTGATCTCGGAGGTGGATTGCTGGCCGGGGTGGGATTCGGCATCGGGCGCGCCTTGATGACGTGGGGAGCGGGGCGGATGCCGCACACCTCGGACTGGCACGCCAAGTGGACTCAGCGGAGTGGGCTCGTGGGGGCGTTGCTGATGATGGTCTTTCTGGGTTTGTCGAGCGTTCTTGGGTTTATCGCCGTATGACGGTTGTTGGAGTTATTTCGGCTGCGGCTGGCGTGCTGTTGCTGGCCGCCGGGACCTGGAAATTACGGCACAGGCGGCTGTTTCGAGGGGCGCTGCGCGGTCAGGGCCTGCATTCGGCTTCCTTGCTGGCGCTGCTTTCGTATGCCGTGCCTGGGGTGGAACTGGTCCTCGGCGCCGGTCTCCTGCTGACGCCGTGGCTCGCCCCGGCTGTCATCTGGCCTCTCACCGTGGCCACCACGGGATTCGGGCTGGCATTGCTGGGCTACGTCACTATCGGCTTCGTCCGGTTCCGCGGCAAGCCGTGTGGGTGCCTGTCGGCGGATGAGACGTTCGGTGCGTGGAGTTTCGTGCGGGCCGCTCTCGTCGTCGGGGCCGGGCCGGCGGCGTTGCCGGCCGTTGACGTGGTGGTCCAGTTGACGGGCGCCGTGCTGGGCTTGGTGCTGGTCGCCCTTCCGAGGGTAACGAACGGTTCCGGTCGTGGGCGATCTGGCCACCATGGTCAACACCAAGCTCAAACGCATGCGGTACCGCCCGCGGCTGCTGGACGGCTTCATCGCGGAGACCGGCCTGATCCTCAACCACCGTAACTTCCATCCTTCAATCTCAGAAGCGGCGTGACGCGGCCTGCTGCTGCCCGCCGACGGCCCGGACTTCCCGCCAAGCCGGATCGGTCTTCCTCAACCCATCGCTCACCCCCGCCCAGGCCGAGGCGGTACGCGCCGCCGACGGTCCCCTCCACCACGACGGCGTCGACGGGTCGGCCCGCCGGTCGGGCGTCTGGTGGACGAGCGCGGCGTGAGCTCCATCGGACGGGTCCCGGCCCGCTCAGGGCGTGAATTTTTCATGATCCAAAATGAAGACCTCACGAGATGGTAGAAATAGGGCGCAAGTGAGGTCCTGGGAGTAGGGGCGATGGATGATCCGGGTTCTGCTCGCCGAGGACATGCACATGATCCGAGGGGCACTGGTCGCACTGCTCGAGCTCGAACCCGACATCAAGGTGGTCGCGGAGGCCGCGACCGGTGACAAGATCGTGCCCATGGCGCTAGAGCACGCGCCGGACGTGGCGGTGATCGACATCGAGCTGCCCGGCGTCGACGGGCTCACCGCCACGGCCGAGCTGCGCAGGCGGTTACCGCGATGCCGGGTGCTGGTCGTGACGAGTTTCGGTCGTCCGGGAAACGTGCGCAAAGCCTTCGCCGCCCAGGCGTCCGGGTTCATGGTCAAGGACGCCCCGCCGGACCAGCTCGCCGACGCGATCAGGAGGGTCGCGGCGGGTGAGCGGGTGATCGATCCCAATCTCGCCCTGGCCGCGCTGGAGATGGTCGAGAGCCCGCTCAAACCGCGCGAGCTGGAGGTGCTCCGGAGGTTCTCCGACGGCGAGGACGTGGAGCAGATCGCCGAGGCGCTGTTCCTGTCCGTGGGCACCGTACGCAACTACCTCACCGCGATCGTCGCCACGCTGCACGCCCGCAACCGGCTGCACGCCGTCAGGATCGCCCAGGACGCCGGTTGGCTCTGAGCCCTGCTCGCCTACTCGCCGCCTTCATCTGCGTCATGTGTGTAGTGCGGGTGTGTTTCCACATCGGCGAGGCCTCGGCCGGGCCGCTGACCGTGGCGAGCATCATCCTGGTCGCCGCGCTCCAGCTACCGATCTCGCTGCCAGGCAGGCGGCGCCTGTCCGCCGTGCTCTTCCCGGTGCAGGCCGTACTGAACTACCTGCCCCTGCTGGCCGACGCCGACAGCTGGCGGGCCGGCGGCTCCGGGTTCGTCGCCGCCTCGGCCCTCCTCGTCGTGAGCGGTCCCTCCGCATGGCTGATCGTCGGGCTGATCACGGTCGTCGAGGGAGCCATGGCGTCCGCTCTGGACCGCGCACCCGTGCACGTCTACTACGCGGTCGTCGCCCCCCTCAGTCTCGGCCTGATGCTGTACGGCCTCAGCCGGCTCGCCGACCTCCTGGACCACGTCCAGCGGGAGCGATCCGAGCTGGCGGCCAGGGCCAGGGAGGTCGAGCGGCTACGGCTGTGGCGGCACGTACAACACCTGGTGGTGAGCAGCGTGGCCGCCGTCGAGCATCTGGCGCGGCAAGCGCGACGCCAGGGCGACGAGGAGGCGGTGCGCAGAGAGGTCTCTCGGGCCGTGGCCATCGCACGCAAGGTGCTCAACCGCGTACGGTCCCTCCCACTCGCCGACGGCCCGATCCCGGTCCCGCCTCGCGATCACGATGCGCGAATCGTATGGCTGGCCACGCCGATCCTCGTCGTCACGCACATGCTGTTCATCGGGCAGTCCCTGTTCAACTTCGCCGCCGACGAGGCGCTCGATCCCGGCTCTGGAGGCGTCGGCTACCTGGCCCTGCTGCCTGCGACCTTCGCCCTGCAGTTCTGGCACTTGGCCGCCCTGCGTGTGGGCAGGCGGCCCAGAGGCCTGGGCTGGACGCTGCCGGCTCAGGCCATGACCATCTACGTGCCCCTGGTGGACGGGGAGACATCCGGGCTTCTGGTGTCAGGGTTCTTCGCCGGCGTCGTCCTGCTCTGCGCGCGGGCACCGGTGTCGTGGCCGCTGTGCGTGGCGATCTGCGGCATCGCCGCGGTAGAGGGCTGGCTCACCCGGACCCCGCTCCTTGCCGGCTATCAGTTCTGCAGTGCCCTGGCCACTGCTCTGGCGGTCTACGGGCTGACCCGGCTGGTCGCTCTCGTCACCGAGCTCAGGCGGACCCGGGCGGAGCTCGTCGAGCTGGTGGCCCTGCGCGAGCGGCTGAGGGTGGGCAGGGACGTGCATGACCTGCTCGGCCGCGGTCTCACGACGATCGTCCTGCACGGGGAGCTCACGCTGCGACTGCTCGACACGGACCCGAGCCGGGCGATGGGGCAACTCGATCAGGTGACGCAGGCGGCGCGGGCCGCGCTCTCGGACACCGCCCGTCTGAGCGCACCGGACGGCCGCCTGTCGCTGGCCGCCGAGGTCGACTCCGCCAGAGCCGTGCTGGAATCGATAGGAGCGGCCGTGCGGATCGACGCCACGGCCGTGCTCGGGCCGGCCGAGCCCGTGCTCGCGGTGGTGCTGCGCGAGGCGGTCACCAACGTGCTCAGGCACAGCACACCAGGCGAGTGCCTGGTCGAGATCACCGTCGAGGACGGCCGCGTACGGCTGCGCGTGGCCAACGACGGAGCCGCTCCCGCCTCCGGCGAGCCCAGCACGGGGCTGCGGAGCCTGCGCGCCCGCCTGGCCGCCATCGGCGGCGAGCTCACCACCACCCGGACCGGCGACCGCTTCGAGCTCCTCGCCCGCACACCGGTCGATCATGAGGATCTCACGCCCACAAGGTGAATCCGGCGACTGTGCCGGGGACCGCCCGGTGCCTCACAGTGAGTCCGCCACACTGACACGAGAGATCAACCGGGGATCATGAATCGTCGACAGTTCCTTGCGTCCACCGCGCTTTCCGGCCTCGCCTCGGCCTGCGGCTCCAGCGCCGCGGCTCCGCGTGCCGCGAGCGATCCGGCCGCCTTCCGCACCGAGCTGCGCGTGCCGCCGCTGCTCGAGCCCACGGTGGACAAGGACGGGACGCGGAGATTCACGCTGACGATGCAGCAGGGCCGGAGCGAGATCCTGGCCGGCAAGCCGGTCGAGACGTGGGGAATCAACGGCCCGCACCTCGGGCCGACGATCCGGGCGGCACGCGGCGACCGGGTCCGGATGACGGTCACCAACCGGCTGGACGAGGCGAGCACCGTGCACTGGCACGGCATGCGGCTGCCCGCGAAGATGGACGGCGGGCCGCACCAGACGATCGAACCGGGCGCCACGTGGAGTCCGCACTGGACCATCGACCAGCCCGCCGCCACATCCTGGTACCACCCGCACCCGCACGGCGAGACCGCCAAGCACGTCTACCGCGGCCTCGCCGGCATGTTCATCATCGATGATCGGACCACAGCGCAGCTCCCCTCCAGGTACGGAATCGACGACGTCCCCCTCATCCTGCAGGACAAGAATCTCGCCGAGGACGGCTCGCCGACGGGTGACCCGTTGAAGGGCACCTTCGGCATCCTGGGCGACCACATGCTGGTCAACGGCACGCACGCCCCTTTCTTGAACGTCCGCACCGAGCGGGTGCGCTTCCGGATCCTCAACGGATCGAACGCCCGCATGTACCACCTCACGTTCGCCGACCGCCGCGCGTTCCACGTCGTCGGCAACGACGCCGGCCTGCTGCCCGCCCCGGCCCAGGCGGACCAGGTCTCCCTCACGCCCGGCGAGCGCGTGGAGGTCGTCGTGACCTTCACACCCGGCGAGCAGGTCCTCCTGCGCACGCTCTCGGGGTCCGACGATATCGACGAGGGCGACTTCGACCTGCTGAAGATCGTCGCGGCGGCGCGGCTCGCCGCCTCCCCCCGCCTGCCGGCCAGCCTGACCGCCCCCGCTCCGATCGTGGTCCCGCCGAACGCCAAGGTCCGCCGGTTCCGGCTCAACGGCCACGACGCCATCAACGGCAAGGAAATGGACCTGTCGCGTATCGACGAGGTGGTTCCCGCCGACGCCACCGAGATCTGGGAGATCGAGAACACCGTCTACGCCCACAATTTCCACATCCACGAGGTGGCATTCCAAGTGCTCGACGTGAACGGGGACAAACCGCACGCGTACGCGAGCGGCCACAAGGACACCGTCTACGTGCCACCGAAGAGCACGGTACGGCTCGCCGTCCAGTTCGGCCGGTTCACCGACCCAGTCACGCCGTACATGTACCACTGCCACATCCTCCGGCACGAGGACTCCGGCATGATGGGGCAGTTCGTGATCGTGAAACCCGGCACCGAAAACCAGGTGCCCCGCACAATCGCCACCCACCACCACACGTAGCGCCGCCCTGCGCGGCCGAAACTCCGGTGCGCGCTCGCGGGACGCAATCGGCAAGGTCCACTCGGCGATCAGGACCTCGCCGGCCGTCGCATGCGTGGTGATCGTCCAGCTATCGACCGCAGCGCGCTCCCTCGCGGCCGCGGGCGGCCTGCCGGCGATCGGGTTTCCATCGTTGGCAGGCCGCCCGCCTCAGGGCCATCCGGGTACGTGCGTCACCAGGATGGTCTGCCGGCGGCTGTGGCCCAGGAGTGGGCGAGAGCGCCGAACCCCTGGATGGCCGTGGTCTCGCCCCGGACGGCCTGGGTCAGACTCCGAACGCCGCCGGGTAGCGGATGGTGCCGGTCGGCACGGGCAGGGTGGGGTCGAAGACGAGCGCCATCATGTACTTGTCCTCGACGTCGAAGGGCGGCCGGATGGAGTGGCCGGAGGCCGGGGTGAAGCCGAAACGCGGGTAGTACTCGGCGTGGCCGAGCACGAGCACGAGGTTCTCGCCCTGCTCACGGGCGGCTCGCAGGGCGGCGTGGATGGCGGCGGAACCGGCGCCGCGCCGCTGGTGCTCGGGCCGTACGGCGCACGGGCCCAGGGTGAGCGCCGGAGCGCCGTCGACGTGGCAGCGGGTGAGCAGCGCGAATCCGGCGATGGAGCCGTCGGGCGCCTCGGTGACCCAGGACAGGCCGGGAATCCACGCCTGCGGGTCGGCGCGCAGGGCCTCGACCAGGTCGGCCTCGAGAGAGGTGGGGAAGGCGGCGAGGTTGACCTCGCGGATCTGGGCGAGGTCGGCGGCGGGCTCCGGGCGGGTGATCCAGGAAGTGGTCATGGGAGTGTTCGAGTCCGTTTCTGTGCTCGCCTGCGGGCGCAGGACATAGCCGGTGTACTGGTAGTCCGTGCCGTGCTCGTGGCGCATGGTGATCTCTTGCGGGGTGGCCGCCATCGACGCCCGGATCGTACGGATGGCGTGGCCGACGCCGCGGGCGGCGGCGGCTCGCGTCAGTTCGTCGAGGAACGGCTGGTGCAGGTCGAGGATCGCGTCGTGCGGAGTGTCGCTCGCGGCGGTGGCTGTTCCTTGCGAGGAAGGGTCCGGCCCGGGGCCCCACTCAGCCGGCTGGTGGGTCTGTGGCGTCGGTGGGATGTGGTCGGTCATGACTGCTGGTCCCTGAACTTGTAGGTCGCGCGCAGATGGCTGGTGATGGCCTTCTGGCGGTTGGTGCGTTCGCCGCGCAGCCGGGCATCGGTGCGCGAGGCCGCCCACACGTTCTCGCGTTGTAGGGCCCTTGCCGTCCTGCGCCCGTACCTCGCCGGTGGCCAGAAGCTCGTCGCCGAGCAGCGCGTTGCCGAGGCTGGACTTGCCTGCGCCGGAGGATCCGAGCAGGACCGTGGTGCCGCTCAGCAGGGCGGTCAGCACATCTGTGTTCTGACCGGTGGCCGCGCTGGTGACCAGGATGTCCACGCCCGGTGCCAGCGTGCTCGCTTCGGCGCGCACGGCGGCGGCGTCGGTGGCCAGATCCGCCTTGGTCAAGACGATCAGCGGCCTGGCGCCGCTGTCCCACGCGAGGGCCAGCAGCCGTTCCAGCCGGGCCGCGTCCAGCGGAGCGGCCAGTGAGACGGCGACGACGACGGTGTCGATGTTGGCGGCCAGCACCTGCCCGTGGGAGGTGCGTGACGCCGACGAGCGCACGATCGCGCTGTGACGCGGCAGCAGGGCAACGAGTACCGGTTCGCGGCCCGGGCGCAGCGCGGCCCAGTCGCCGGTGCAGGGCGCCAGGAGCGGGTCGGGCGAGTACAGAGCCGTGAGGGCGGCCCGCACCGGGCCGGACTCGGTGACCGCGTCACACAGGCCGCGATCCACCCGTGCGATCCGGGCCGGCACCAGGCCGGCCTCGCGGTGTTCTGCGAAGGCGTTGTCGAGGGTTTCCGTCCATCCGTACCGGGACAGGCCGATGTCGGAAGGATCGGTGAAGAGGTTTGGCAACGTGAGACACCTTGCGGGAAGGGGCCCCGACGAGACGCAGACATCACCCCCGTCTCGTAAGCCGGACGGCTACGGCGAGGGGAAGAAGTGGGTCAGACCGGAGCCCGGGACGTGAGGAATGTCCGGGCGCTGCACACGGCAGCGGTCTTCACCGCGGTCATCAAACCTCACCTCCCTCTCATCCAGAAATCCAACACCAAACGATCAGCAGCCTAGCAGTCCCAGCAGAATGCCTGTCACGGGTTGCTGCGCCGGAAGGTCGGGAACCTCTGCCGATCCGTACACGCACAGACCGCAGAGGACACGCGACCAGTTCACTTGCTTGGCGGATCTGCGCACTCTTCGAAGACCACGACCGCGGACGTTCAGAGCAGGTCGAGGAGCCTGGAGGCGTAGGCACGTGGGTGGGTGAGGTTGCCGTTGTGGCCGCCAGGGAACTCCTCAACCATGGCCCCGACTAGGGCCGCCAATTCGTGTGCGCACCTGTGGTCGAACACGTTGCCCGGGGTGGTGCGTCCGACGGCGGGGATGATGCGGGTGGCGGTGGTCTTGAGTGCGGTGATGTCCAGCGTGTCATGGACGATTGCGCTGAAGTCGTTCCGGATGAAGAAGTCGAAGTTCGCCTTCCGCTGGTCGTCCATCGGGTGTTGGGTGAGGCCGTGCTCGGTCTCCTGTTCGCCGGGCCGGATGCCGAGGACCTCGGCGATCTTTGCGATGCTCCCGGCGAGTCCCTGGTCGCGGTAGAGCCGCTGGAGGTCCTGCAGTTCCCGCTCGTGGTGACCGCGTTCGAGGTCGGGCAACAGGGCAGGTGCGACGGGTTCGTGGGCGATGAGTACGTCGAGCTGTTCGGGGTGGCTGACAGCCACGTGCAGGCCGAGCACGGCGCCGAAACTGCAGCCGAGCATGCGCGCGGGCGCATCGGTGACCTCGGCGAGCAGCCGGTGCACGTCGTCCGCGTGCTCGGCCATGGTCGCGCCACGCGCGGGGTCGTCCAGCGTGCTGCGGGACAGGCCGCGACGGTCGTAGGTGACCACGGTGTAGTCGGCGGTTAGCTGGTCTACCAGGTCGATCGTACGGCCGGCGTCGCCTTCACCGCTCTGGGAGACGAGCAGGACGGGCCCAGCGCCGCGGACCTCGTAGGACAGCTGGGCGCCCGGGACGCGGAGAGTTCGCTTCATGGGGGAAATATATCAGACTTGATGCATCTTTTTTAATGTAAATTGGTCGCATGAACGGAGTGGACCTTTTCCTGCTTGGCCGGACGCTGATGAAGATCGGTGAGGAGGCCATGCCGGCCGAAGGCATCGGGCCGCAGACCACCAGTGTCCGCACCGTTTTGGTGGTCGTCTCCGACCTGCGTGCCCATGGGGAGACCTCCGTCGGCGAGATCGCCGCCCGTACCGGCCTGCCGCAGAGTGCGGTGTCTGCCGCCGTGGCGCGGCTGAAGGCGGCGGGCTCCGTCGTGACTGGTCCCGATCCCGCCGACCGTCGCCGGACTTTGATCAAGGTGGTTCCTGGGGCATCGGAGAGAGTGGCCCAGGTGCGTGCGACATCCATCGACGGCCCGCTTGCGGCGGCGCTCGGGACCGATGATCCCGCAGAGGTCGCCAAGGTGATCGCGCTGCTGGAAGCCCTCGCCTCCCGCTTGACCGGCGGCGCGGCCTCGCATCAGGCGCACCGGTAGGCCGACTCGTTCCCGTGATGCCCGGTCGGCGGTGTGCTCAAGTGGGATCTGGTGGCCGGCTGCCACGGTGCGGCCGCCATCGTCACGCAGAGCTGTGTTCCTCTGGCCGGAGTGGTGGGGCCGTGGAGTAGGTCTTGAGGGTGATGGCGTTGGCGGCTTCCCGGATCGGTTTCATGATCTTCTCGATGACCCTGGCCTTGCCCGGCATGTACGGCATCATGCGCATCATCGCCAGCTGCGCCCAGGCCCGCAGGCGGGTGGCGGGGACCATCTGCTTGACCGCGTCGCGTCCCAGCTCTTGGTTCCGCTCCACGAACGGGCGCATCTCCTGCTCGAAGCGTGGGAACGCGGTGCGATGGTCGCCGTGCGCCGCGGCGAGCTCGCCCGCCAGCACGTAGGCGCCGACCACGGCGAGGCTTGTGCCTTGGCCCGACGCCGGGGAGGGGCAGTAGGCCGCGTCTCCCAGCAGCGCGATCCGGCCGTTCGACCAGCCGGGCATGCGGATCTGGGCGAGGGGGTCGAAGTAGAGGTCGGACGCCGTGGGCATGGCGGCCAGTAGCCTGGGCACCTCCCAGCCGTGACCGGCGAACGCCTCGGCCACGGCTCGGTGTTGCGCGCGCAGGTCATGGCGGTCAGGCCGCCGTTGCGGCGTGGCGAAGAAGAACTGCGCCGTGGCGTCGGCGGAGGGCCGCAGGCCGTAGAGGTTGGCGATGCGACCGGCGGTGGTGCAGACCATCTCCCAGCGGTCCAGGCCCAGGTGGTTGGGGACGCTGAAGACCGCGACACTCAGGCCGAGTTGCCGGGCGAACTGTGACTCCGGGCCGAAGGACAGAGCGCGGACGCCGGAGTGCAGCCCGTCGGCGCCCACCACCAGGTCGAAGGTACGTGGCGGCGCGTGCTCGAAGGTGACCCGCACCCCCTTGACGTCCTGGATGATCGCGGTGATCGCGTCGCCGAACAGGTATTCCACCTCCCCGCTGGTCGCCCGATAGAGGATCTCGGCCAGGTCGCCGCGCAGGATCTCCAGGTCGCCGGGATCGCGGAACCCGATCACGTCGGGGCCGAGCGTCGCCACGGCCTTTCCTGCGCCGGTCAGCCAGGTCCCACCGCGGACGTCCGTGTTGCGATCGCGTACCTGCGTGCCGATCCCCATCCGGTCGATGACGTCGACCGCCACGCCGCGCAGGTCGACCTTGTAGCCGCCGGGCCGTGGCGCGGGCGCTCGTTCCACCACGGTGGGACTGAATCCGTATCGGCGCAACCAGTACGCCAGCGCAGGACCGGCGATGCTCGCACCCGAAATGAGGATGCTGGCGTTCTGCATGTGGCTCTCCCTACTGAGGCTCGGGGGCAATGGTGTAGACCTTACACATGATTGCGTAAGCCTTATACATAATGGCGTATGCTATACACACTCCTGGGATGGATGGCAACCCTGGAGGGGGCGGATGAGCGACGACAGCGGCACCGGGCTGCCCGCGAGTCTCGAAGCGGCGTGGGGCGTACGGAGCCGCTCCGCCCCCGGGCCGAAGCCCGGACTGACGCTGGAGCGGATCGTCGAGGCCGCCGTTCACCTCGCCTCCACCGAGGGCATGGCGACGGTGTCCATGGTGCGCATCGCCAAGGAGCTCGGCGTCTCCACGATGGCGCTGTACCGGTACGTCGCGGCCAAAGATGAGCTGGTCGACCTCATGATGGATGCGGGCATCGGCCCGCCGCCCACCGACCAGGGCGATGACCATGCGGGGTGGCGCGAGTGGCTCACGCGCTGGTCCTGGGACTACCTGGCCGTGCTGCGCCGGCGCCCATGGCTGCTGCAGATCCCCATCACTGGCCCGCCGATCACGCCGAACCAGATCGCCTGGCTGGAACGTGGCCTGACCCGTCTTCGGGGCACCGGCCTCGCCGAGAACGAGAAGCTATCGGTGATCATGCTGCTGGCTGGTTTCGTCCGGAACTGGGCAAGCCTCACCACGATCGTCCACCAGGCCGGTGATCAACGGGCGAAGATCCGCCACGGCAGCGCCCTGTCGAAACTCATCGACCACCAACGCTTCCCCGCCGTCAGCGCGGCCATCGCCGCCGGAGCCATCGATGACGACAGTGACGACCTGGACGCCGAATTCACCTTCGGTCTCGACCGCATCCTCGACGGCATAGACGTGCTCGCCCGCCAGCGCCCCACCTAGTCGGAGCCGACCGGCAGTTTCAGGTCGGCGGTCAGAGGTGGTCGGGGTCTTCATGCGCGAACCGCTGTTGGAAGCCTGAGACCATGGCGAGCAGCCCGGCCTCGAACCACTGGTCATAGAACGCGAGCGCGGCGGGGTCGCTGACAAGGGCCGCGACGTCCGTGCCGGGCGGCGTGCCGACCTGGGCCAGGGCGTGGCCGAGGACGTACACGCCGACGGACTGCGTCACATTGACGAAGGAGGAAATGAGAAGAATTGCCGGATCCGTCACAATGCCTGATGTGATTGTGGACAAGGCGGTCTACTGCAACGGCGTGCGTGAGACCATCACCGGCGATATCAGCGATGCCTTCAACGCCGCCCGCGCCAGAGGCGACTGTTTCCTATGGATCGGCCTGCACGAGCCCACCCAGGACGAGTTCGACCTGATCACCAGTGAGGTGAAGCTGCACCCACTGGCGGTCGAGGACGCCATCAACGCACACCAGCGGCCCAAGCTCGAACGCTATGACGACACCTTATTCGTGGTGCTCAAGCCGCTGCTGTATGTCGAGGAGACCTCCGACATCGAGGTCGGCGAGATCAACCTGTTCCTGGGCGGCGACTTCGTCATCAGCGTCCGCCACGGCCAGGCCAACCCGCTCACCGGAGTGCGCCGGCGCATCGAATCCGACCCCGACCTGCTCGCGGTCGGGCCGGCCGGGGTGCTGTATGCGATCTGTGATCAGGTCGTCGACACCTACTCCCGCATCTCCCACGAGGTCGAGCACGCCCTCATCGCGTTGGAGCGGCGCGTGTTCAGCGGGGAGTACGCCGATGTCACCGAAGACATCTACTCCCTCAAGCGGGAGGTGCTGGAGTTCCGCGCCGCCCAAGATCCCCTGGTGCCGGTCCTGGACGAGATCGTCAAAGGCCGGGTGGAGCTGTGCGCCGTCGCCCGTGACCAGTTCCGGGACGTGCTGGACCACCTGCTTCGGGTGGACACCAAGGTCGATGAGCACGACGAGCTGCTGACCAGCGCCTTGAGCGCGCACCTGGCCCTGGTGGGGCGGGAGCAGAGCGCCGCGGCCATGCAGCAGAACGCCGACATGCGCAAGATCTCCTCGTGGGCGGCCCTCATCGCCGTACCCACCATGATCGCCGGGATCTACGGCATGAACTTCGACTACATGCCCGAGCTGCACTGGCTGCTCGGCTATCCCCTCAGCCTGAGCGTCATGGTCATCTCCGTGATCATCGTCCACCGGCTGCTGCGTAAGAGTGGGTGGCTGTGAAGACCCCGAAGTTCTTCCGCCGCGGGCTGTCTTTGAACAGGCTCCTGCTGGCCGCGGTCTTAGCCTGGATCGTCGTGCTGACCGTCATCATCCTGCTCGATCCCCGAGGTGCCGGCCCCACGCCATGAAGATCGGCAGGCGTGGATGCCGACGTCGTTGGGTGGCGTCGTTGACTTCTGTGGTCACCGCACTAGCCGGCGAACTTCTTCGCGTGGTCCCGGGTCCATTCCACGGCCTTGGCCGCCTCATCGCCGGCAAAGGGCCAGCCAGGCATCCGGCTCAGGCGCTCCACCTGGTCGGCGAAGCGCAGGTGCTCTCGATGAGCGTGTTCCCGGCAGGCGAGGCAGGTGACGCTTTCCGGACGAGGAGAGGTCATCGCATAGGGCACCTGGAGTCCGCAACCGGTGGTGACGACACTCGGTGCATCGGGCACGAGGCCCAACGACGACACGATCACATTGCGGAAGGCGGCGCCGGCCTGCACCACTTTCTGCTCGACGTGGATGTGCGGATCGGTTTCGCTCATCTGCGTCCGCACCTCCGTCCGAGTGGTCCCGGAATCAGACTAATGCGTTGACCGCTCAGGTTCACGGATTGGTCAGGCTGCTCATGGTCGGGCCCCCAGCGTTGCCGACGTTCGCTGGGGCGGGCTCGGTTACGGGGCCAGGCGGTCGGCCGGCTTATGCTCCGGCGGGTGAACGAGCGCCTGGGCGTGGCAGGATCCCAGCCCGGCGTGTCGCCACACATCCCCAGGGAGGGGCCATGGGGGAGTTCGTCGGCGGGGCAGAACAGCTGATGCACCAGATGATCATCGGCAGGAACGTCCTGTCCCAGATACGGCTGATTGTGGCCTCGTGCTCGTGTGCTTACCGAACTGTGAACGCCGTACCGAAACGAACGGAGTGCGCGTAGGGGAGGAGCGCTTCCGGGTCAGTCAACCGGGCAGGTGGGCCACCCAGAGGTCTTCGATGGGCCATCTGCGAGCCCATTCGGAGGTCGCCAGTTCGTAGTACGGGTGGGTGTCCGCGTCCGGCGGGGAGTGGAGTTCGTGCAGGGCGTCCACGACGAAACCGCTGGTGCGCAGGATACGGATCCACTCGCCATGACTGGGATGGAACTCCACCCCGCCGCCGGCGAGGCGGAGGCGGTGGACCTCGCGCTGGGGCCGTATGAGCTGCTCGCTCGCGTGTCCGCGATCGGGCAGGCACAGCGTGACCAGCACGCTGATCGTGTGGAACACCAACCGTCCTCCCGGCCGCAGCAGCCGTGCGGCTTCGGGCACCCAGCGGGCGGGATCACACCACAGACTCGCACCGCACTCGGAGACGGCCAGGTCGAAGCTGCCGTCCGGGAACGGGGTGTCGGCGGCGTCCGCCTCGACGAGTGGGAACGTGATACCGAAGCGGTTCTGGCAGCGCCGCGCGGTGTCGAGCTGGGCTGGGGTCACGTCCACACCGACCACATGTGCGCCCCGCCGGGCCAGCCAGGCCGAGAAGTACGCGGTGCCGCACCCGAGCTCGACCACGTCCAGGCCTTCGACATCGCCGAGCACGCCGAGCTCGCGCTCGGGCACGTTGAAAACGCCCCAGGTGATCTCCTCGGCAGCCCAGGCGCGCGAGGCATGCTGGTTGGTGTAGTCCGCGTTGATCCGGGTCCACCGCTCCCGATTGACCGCGGCATCGGGTTCCCTGCCCGCCATCGGCTCACCACCCTCTGACGGCACGGTAAACCAGGGAAACACGTACGGCCAGCAGCAGTTCTTATGGTGAAATATGCCGAATGGAGCGGGCGAGGCAGCTGCGATCACGCGTTCCGACGCAGGATTTGGACGGCGATCCGCATACCGGCCGGGGTCGCTGAGCCTTCCCGCGTGCTGGATGGTGTCTCAGTAGTCCGACGAAACAACCGCTGGGAATGTGAGGCGACGCGCCAACCTCACAGTTCGGTGGGCTGTCTCGTCGAACTGGTGAGGGCAGATGCGACCAAGGAAAGGCCGGCGACACCATGATCACCCCATCCGAGTCAGGAGATGGCCGGCCCGATCCGAGCCTGAGCGCGATCATGAGCGAGCGGCGTCAGCTGATCAATCTCGCGTACCGGCTCCTCGGCTCCCTGGCCGAGGCTGAAGATGTCGTACAGGAGACGTACGCCCGCTGGTATGCCATGTCCCAGCAGCAGCGGGAAGCCATCGAGTCCCCCGGTGCCTGGCTGACGACGGTCGCCAGTCGCATCTGCCTCGACCTGCTCGGCTCGGCACGGGCCCGGCGCGAGCGTTACGTGGGCGAATGGATCCCCGAGCCGCTGCCCGAGCGCACGGAGTGGATCATCGGGCGGCCGGGCGGCCCCACGGTCGACCCGGCCGACCGCGTCACTCTCGACGAGTCGATCAACATGGCCTTCCTCGTCGTGCTCGAATCGATGACCCCGGCCGAGCGCGTCGCGTTCATCCTGCACGATGTCTTCCGCTACTCCTTCGCCGAAGTGGCCGAGATCGTCGGCCGTACCCCGGCGGCGTGCCGCCAGCTGGCCTCCTCGGCCCGCCGCCGCATCCGCGCGTCGCAGACTCCCGCCACTCCCACAGCCCAGCAGGCCGGCATCGTCAGGGACTTCAAGCAGGCATGGGAAGCCAAGGACATCGACGCCCTCATCGCCCTCCTCGACCCCGACGCCACGACGATCGCCGACAGCGGCGGCCTCGTCAGCGCCATACTCCGCCCGATCGAAGGCGGCGAACAGATCGCGCGCTACGCCATCGATCTCGCCGGCAGGGCACCCGACCTGACGCTCCTGGAGCGTACGGTCAACGGTCAGCCCGGCCTGATCGCTCAACACGACGGCGTCACCGTGGCGGTGTTCGCGTTCGAGGTCGCCGGCGACCGGATCAAGCACATCTGGGCAGTACGCAACCCCGACAAGCTCCGGCCATGGACGGTGGGGCCACAGCACTAGGACCAGCCCAGACGCGTGGCCGTCGAAGCAACCCAGCCGTTACCGAAGGTCCGCAGAAAGCCTCGGCCTTCAGGCCGGGGATGAATGCCATCCCCTTTAGGGGATGGCCCGCCGGAGGCGGGCAGGCCGGAGCGCGTAGCGCGGACCCGGAACCCGTCGGGTCCGCTCCGGGCGTCAGGTGGGTCGGCGTTGTTGTTCGATGTACGCCTTGATGATCGTGAGTGGTGTGCCGCCGCAGGAGGCGGCGAGGTAGGGCGGGGACCAGAACACCCCACCCATGTGGGCGTGGTTGACACGGCCGGTGAACTCCTTGCGCAGGTAGTGCGAGGAGACGCCTTTCAACGAGTTGACGAGCTTGGAGATCGCGACCTTGGGCGGGTAGTTCACCAGGAGGTGGACGTGGTCGTGTTCGCCGTTGAACTCCCGCAGCTCGGCCTCGAAGCTGTCGCAGACTTCGATCATGATGTCCTCGCAGCGGCGCAGCATGGCGTTGTCGAACACGTTCCTGCGGTATTTCGTAACGAAGACCAGATGGACGTGCAGCGCGGAAACTACATGTCGGCCTCTTCTGTATTCATCTTCTATGGCCATAGACCTGATGATAATGTGTTCGAGTCAGGGGTTCCTGGTGAGGGGGTGGTTCCGGTGAGGTTGCGCTACAACTACCGGCTGTACCCGGACGCCCCGGCGCGGGAGCTGCTGGCCCGGACCTTCGGGTGCGTGCGGGTGGTCTGGAACGACGCCCTGGCGCTGCGCAAACAGGCCCGCAAGGCGGGCCTGCCGTGGATCGGCGGCACAGACATCCAGAAGATCTGCGTCACCGCCGCGAAGAGGACCCCGCAACGGGAGTGGCTCGGCGAGGTCTCCCCGGTCCCGTTGCAGCAGTCGCTGCGCGACCTGGACGCGGCGTACAAGAACTTCTTCGACTCGGTCTCGGGCAGGCGGCGCGGCCCGAAGATGGGACTGCCCCGGTTCAAGACCGCGCGCGACCACCGGCAGACGGCACGGTTCAACGCCAACGCCTTCCGTCTGCGTGACAGCGGGAGGTTGTACCTCGCGAAGATCGGCGAGGTTGAGGTCCGCTGGTCCCGCCCGCTCCCGGTCGCCCCGTCGTCGGTGACGGTCATCAAGGACGCGGGAGGGCGCTACTTCGCCTCGTTCGTCGTCGAGGTGCCCGACGATTCTCAGATCCTGCCCGGACTCGACGCGGACCCCGAGAGCGGGATCGACCTCGGGCTGACCTGCTACGCGATCCTGTCGAACGGGGACAAGATCGCGAACCCGAAGTGGTTGCGACGGCGGGAGAACAAGCTCGCCAAGCTCCAGCGGGAGCTGTCGCGCAAGAAGAAGGGATCGGCGAACCGGGACAAGGCTCGGGTCAAGGTAGCCCGCCAGCACGCGAAGGTGGGCGACGCGCGCAAGGACTTCCTGCACCAGGCCACAACCTCGATCATCCGTGAGAACCAAGCGGTGTACATCGAGGATCTGGCCGTGCGGGGCCTGGCGCGCGGGATGCTCGCCAAGTCTGTCAACGACGCCTCCTGGAGTGCGTTCCTGACCCTGCTGGATGGCAAAGCCCACCGCTACGGGCGGACCCTCATCCGCATCGATCGGTGGTTCCCCTCCTCTCAGACCTGCCCCTGCTGCGGCTGGAAGGTCGGGAAACTCGCCCTGGACGTCCGCGAGTGGGACTGCCGGTCCTGCGGCGAACACCACGACCGGGACATCGCCGCTGCACTCAACATCCTCGCCGAAGGCCACCGCCTCCGACGGGAGCAGCACCGAAAGCAGGTGGCCGCCGGGCTGGCGGACACCCAAAACGACTGTGGAGAGCGGGTAAGACCGGGTGAGGCAACTCCGATCCCGGCGCCGCCCGAAACCTGCGCCGCGTGAGCGGCGTAGACGGAAGCAGTAAGAACCCTACGGCGACGTAGGGGAACCCCCGGCCTTCAGGCCGGGGAGGATGTCAAAACATGTGCGCGACGCGCTCGGCCGGGGTCATCGATTCGAACACGACGAGATCCGTGCGACCGGGCAGCGGCTCCGGGATCCATTCGCCCACGTAGCGCTCGTGCCGGGCCCGTGCCGAGCACGTCGAGGCAGATTGATCAGCTGACGCCGCTCGCTCATGATCGCGCTCAGGCTCGGATCGGGCCGGCCATCTCGTGACTCGGATGGGGTGATCATGGTGTCGCCGGCCTTTCCTTGGTCGCATCTGCCCTCACCAGTTCGACGAGACAGCCCACCGAACCTGTGAGGTTGGCGCGTCGCCTCACATTCCCAGCGGTTGTTTCGTCGGACTACTGGGGCACCGGGTCGCAAGGCTCAGACACCGCTGAGATCGAGAAGGGAGACCTCGCCATGCCCACGCGCACGCCGTCTCATCGCACACGCTCAGGTGGTCGTTATACCTCACGCCGCCCACCGAAGACGCGCAGCGATCAACGATGCACTGGCCGGCTTTCTCAACGGAAGTTCTTGAAGCAAACAACCACAAAGGAGGGCTCATGTTCGCCGCTTATGTCACGGTCACCATCTTCGCCTCGGTCTTGAACGGCAGCGCCGCCGTCGTCTACCTGATCGGCCACGAATTTCCAAAGGCTCAGGCGGATATGAAGCGCTTGCCACGGTCGTGGGTACCGGTGTTGGGCATGTTGCTGGCGGCGGGCTCTTTGGGGCTGTTGGGCGGGTTCGCCGTGCCAATGTTGGGGACACTCGCTGCCGCTGGCCTCGTGCTGTACTTCATCGGCGCGCTTCTTGCGCACCTGCGAGTGGGTTCCCGCAAGCTCGTGAATTGGGCCGGATTCTTCGCCACTGCGGTGGCCGCACTTGCCGTGAACCTGGTCTACCACTGGTGGTGATCCGTGGAGACAACCACAGGTGGGTCATCAAGGCCTGTCGTTGACGAAAGTGTTGCCAGGTACACGGAAGCGACGTGGGCCAGCGCAGAGCGGAGATCTCCTGACAGATGTAAGTCTGCGTCGCTGAGTTCGACCGTGGGTACCGGCCCGACAGCGGCGTCGTTGACGATATCCAGGCTGGTCGGCGCGAAGCGCCGATCCTGCATGCGATCGAGCGTCAGCTGGTAGATCGCCTCGCTGAGCTGCAGCGCGGATGTGAAGGTCGCGACATCGGCGGCCACCTGGTTGGAAAGCTCGTCGCATTCGAGGACCCACTACTCAAGATCGGCGGGGGCGACCAGGAGGTCGACGGGCTTGTCTCGACGAGACCCCCACGGTGCCGACCAAGTCCAAAGCTGGGTTGCCACTCACGAATGGGAATCTCACGTCACCATCTTGACCGGTGACGTGAGGTCGAGCAACAATCGTTACCTGCTGAACCGGTGACGCGACTGGGGCTAGTGCGCCGGATTGCAGGCGCACATGGGGCGTTGAACGCGCACGGAAACTGGGCAACCCTCCTGACTGTCCAGTCCACGTGTTAGCCCGGGCCACGTCGTGCCCGACTGCCATAAAGAGGAGACCGGATGGCCGAGGCATGCGACATCGAGGTAGTCGTCTTGGACGTCCTCGGAACGATGGTCGACGAGCCAGGCGGACTTCGAGCGGCGATTCGCGACGCGGTGCCCGCGTCCGACGGTTCGTCTGTCGACCAGTTGCTCACCGTGTGGCGAGAGCATGTCGAGCACGAGCAGCAACGCATCGAGGAAAAAAGCCGGGCATACGCCAACACCGAGATCATCGACCGCGAGGCAGCTCAACGCGTAGCCGACTGTGCCGGGCTCACCGACCCGGTGGCCATTGAGCGACTGGCTACCGCGGGTCAGCGCCTAAAGCCCTGGGACGACTCCCTCGCCGGACTCACGCGCCTCGCGCGGCGATTTCCTGTACTGGGGCTCTCCAATGCCAGTCGCGCGACTCTGCTCCGTCTCAACGCATACGCCGGGCTGCGCTGGCACCAAGCCTTGTCCGCCGAAGATGCCCAGGCATACAAGCCCGCACCGGAGGTCTACCAGCTCGCGGTCGACGCGGCAGGATGTCCGTCAGAGCGCGTGTTGATGGTCGCCGCCCACGCCTGGGACCTTCGCGGAGCTCAGGCGGTGGGAATGCGAACCGCCTACGTTCAGCGACCAGCCGGGGATCCTCCAATGGATACCGACACCTTCAAATGGCGGTCGAACAGCCTGGATGAGTTGGTCGACGCGCTGACGGCGACGTAGAAGCGCCGATCCGATGAATGATTCCCGCGTCCAGGGGTGGACGTTCGCTGAATGGGTGTCGCGTCGAACTCGTATCCCTGAAACACGAGGTGTTACCAGCACGCTGACCGACGTTCCGCTGCAGGTCACCAAGATCGCGCGGATCGAGGTGTCCACTGCCGCAACCGGCCGGCCTCGGCGGTGGACACTTCTGGACTTCGCCGCCGAAGAGACCCACGCCGAGAAAGCCGGCCGAGCAGATGGCCGCCAACCTCGCCCCGACGGGAGGGCTGTACGTCAACTTCAACACGGCGACCGAGGCATTCGTCGTCTTCGCAGGGAAGGTCTGGTCAGGGCGTCGCGGAGGGCGTCCAGCGGTATCGGGACTCGACCACACAGGTTGAATGCGTAGTGTCTGTGAGTCGTGACGGGTTGCTTCCGGCGCGGTACGACGGAGTATGCGGTACGGGCAAAGGGCGCCAGACCCTGGCGGACGATGACCTGCAGGCGCCTCCCAGCATCCGCAACGCCACCGCCTGTCGGCGTCCTTCTCGATGTACAGAGCTGAGTACAGGTAAAGGCTCTGTAGCTGATCTTTGTGACGCGGCTTCAGTCGGGCGGGGCGGTGGCGCATCGGGCGTCGAAACTGCAAGTCGTGGAGGACCTGATCGGAGCCGTCAGGATGTCGCCCACTCGTGCCGCGACGTCCGTTTCAGATCACTGCTCCAGCAATGCACTCATCTGCTGCGTTGAAGAGCCCGTCCCCGAACCCGCGGGTTAAGAATTCCTACTCCTCCTCCGCGAACACGATCTCGCGGCGCTTGCGAATCGTCGGGAGGACGGCGACGACGAGCGCTGCCACGGCCAGGGCCAGGAGCACCGCGGAGATCGGTCGGGTCAGGAAGACCGACGCGTCGCCGCGGGAGATGATGAGCGCCCGGCGCAGGTTCTCCTCAAGCAGGGGACCGAGGACGAAGCCGAGCAGCAGTGGCGCCGGCTCGCAGCCGCACTTGATCAGGATGTAGCCCAGGATCCCGAAGAATACGATCGCGTAGACGTCGTACGCGTTGAACTCCAGAGAGTATGTGCCGATCGAGGCGAACAGGATGATCATCGGGAACAGCACCTGGTACGGGATGCGCAGCATGCGCACCCAGAGGCCGATCAGCGGCAGGTTCAGCAGCACGAGCAGCACGTTGCCGATCCACATCGACGCGATCAGGCCCCAGAACAGCGCCGGTTCGTCGGTGATGACGTTCGGGCCGGGGGTTATGCCGTGGACGATGAACGCGCCGACCATCAGTGCCATGACCGGGTGGGCGGGCAGACCCAGGGTGAGCAGCGGGATGAACGACGTCTGTGCGGCGGCGTTGTTCGCCGACTCGGGGCCGGCGACGCCCTCGATCGCGCCGCGCCCGAACTCCTGCTGCCGCTTCGAGATCCGCTTCTCGACGGCGTACGAGGTGAACGAGGCCAGCACGTGGCCACCGCCGGGCAAGACGCCGAGCGCGGCACCGAGACCGGTACCCCGCAGGATCGGGCCGACGATCCGGCGCCGGTCCTCGCGGGTCGGCCAGAGGTTCTTCACCTTGCTGATGACCGCCGTGCGGGTCTGCTCGTTCTCCAGGTTGCGCAGGATCTCGGCCACCCCGAACATGCCGACGGCGACCGATACGAAGTCGATGCCGCCGTACAGCTCGCGCTGGTCGAACACGAACCGGGGCGTGCCCGTGTAGAGGTCCTGGCCGACCGTACCGAGCAGGACGCCGAGCGCGATCATCGCCAATGCCTTGAGCGCCGTGCCACGCGCCAGCGCGATCGACACGATCAGGCCGAGCAGCACCAGCGAGAAGTATTCGGCCGGGCCGAACTGCAACGCGACGCGGGCCAGCGGCGGGGCCGCGACGGCCAGCGCGACGGTGGCCACCGTACCCGCGATGAAGGACCCGACCGCAGCGGCGGCCAGCGCCGCGCCGGCCCGGCCCTGCCGGGCCATCTCGTGCCCGTCCAGCGCGGTGACCGCCGCCGACGACTCACCGGGCAGGTTGATCAGGATGGCGGTCGTCGAGCCGCCGTACTGTGCGCCGTAATAGATGCCGGCCAGCATGATCAGCGCCGTCACCGGCTCGAAGCTGAACGTGATCGGCAGCAGCATCGCCACCGTCGCCGTCGGCCCGATGCCGGGCAGCACGCCGACCGCCGTCCCGAGCAGCACTCCCACGAAGCAGTAGAGGACGTTCTGGATCAGGAGGGCGGTCGAGAAGCCCAGCGCGAGGTTGTCGAGAAGTTCCATGCCTCAATCCGGATGCCGCGTCAGAACCCCAGCCACGGGCCCCATAGCGGGATCCGCAGCTGAAGTCCGACGACGAAGATGAGCGTGCTGGCCACGGTCAGCCCGGCGGCCACGGCCACGGCCGTGAGCGGCCGTACGCGCGTGCTGGCCAGCGTGGTGAGCAGGGCGGTCACCGCCGACGTCGGTACGAATCCGAGGCCTCGCACGGTGAATCCGAAGAACAGGACCGCGAGCACGATGACGGCGACCGCACGCCAGGGGATCGGCCCGAACGAGACCACCTCGCCGGCGATGAGTCCCTTGATGACGATCGCCAGGCCCAGGGCGGCCACGGTCGCGCCGACCAGCAGCGGGAAGGCGCCGGGGCCCATCCGTAGTGGGGTGCCCAGCTCGTAGCCGAGCGACCCCACCACGAATGCGCCACCGATCAGGATGAAGATCGCCCCGGCGAGGACGTCCGGGAAGGATCGGCGGCGCTCCACCTCAGGAGGCCTTGACGCCGGCGTCGGCGATGACCTTTGCCCAGGTGCCGAGCTGCTCTTGGAGCTTGGCCCGGTGCGCCTGCGGGGTCGCGTTCTCGGCCGGGACCGGCGCGGTGCCGAGCTTGGCCATCTGGTCGATGACCTTTTGGTCGGCCAGTGCCGTCTTCAGCGCCTCGGACAGCTTCTGGACAACCTCCTGCGGTGTGCCGGCCGGGACATAGAGACCGTGCCACACGCTGACCTGGAGCTTGGGCAGCCCGGCCTCGGCCGTGGTGGGCAGGTCGGGCAGGCTCTTCACCCGCTCCGGCGTGGTGACCGCGTACGCCTTCACCTCGCCCGCGGAGATCTGGCCGCTGGTGTTGGTCGTCTGGTCGCACATGAAGTCGACCTGGCCGCCGACGAGGTCGGTCAGCGCGGGGCCGGTGCCCTCGTACGGGACCTCCTGGAGCTTGACGCCGGCGGCGGTCTGGAACAGCAGGCCGCACAGGTGGGACGCGGCGCCGATGCCGGCGTTGGCCAGGGTGACCTTGCCGGCGTTCGCCTTCACGTACGTGACGAGGTCCTGGAGTGTCTTGGGCTCGAAGTCCTTGCGGGCGACGATCGTCATCGGCACCTCGGTGACGAGTCCGATCATCTCGAAGTTCTCGAGCGGCTTGTAGCCGAGGTTCTGGTACAGGGCGGGCGCCGTGGACATGCCGATGTGGTGCATGAGGACGGTGTAGCCGTCGGGCTCGGCCCGCGCGACCTCGCCGGCGCCGACCGTGCCGCCGGCGCCCTCGACGTTCTGTACGACGATCTTGGTGCCGAGCTTGGCGGCCATCGGTTCGGCGATCATGCGGGTTACCGTGTCCGTCGGGCCGCCCGCGCTGAACGGTACGACGAACGTGATGTTCTGGTCCGGGTAGCCTGCGCTGGTAGCGCCACCACCGGTGGGGGCGCCTCCGCTACCGGAACAGGCGGCGACGAGCGAAACGACGCCGATCGCGGCGATCATCCGCGCGGCGGCCCGGCACCTGCTGGTCGTTCTCATATCGCGGCCTCCTCGTCAGCGCATTCGCGTTCGTCGGTGAGTGCGCCGCCTCAGTCTGGGCGGGCAGGGACGCGGATGGTGTCAGAGAAATCCCAAGGAATGCGCCGAATGTCAGAGAAATCCCAAGAACTGAAGGGGCTAACGCGAGCGTGGACCCGGGCCGTACAATCCGGTATGCGGATCACCATCATCGAGGATGACGACCGCGTGGCGCGGGGACTGGTGACCGTCCTGGCCCAGGCGGGTTTCGAGGTCCACCGCATCGCCACCGCCGCCGAGGCCGTGCGTGCCGCCCCGTCCGATGTGGTCCTCGTCGATCTGGGCCTGCCCGACGGCGACGGACTCGACGTGATCCGTAAGCTGCGTGACCGCCCGGAGACCGCCGTTATCGCCGTGACGGCACGTTCGGAGGAGCACGAGCGGGTACGCGGCTTACGCGCCGGCGCCGACGACTACATCGTGAAGCCGTTCGGGATCCCGGAGTTGCTGGCGCGGATCGACGCGGTCCTGCGGCGTACCCGGGTGGCGCGTGCCCTGAGCCATCCGGACGAGCCGCTCGTCCTCGGCCCGATGCGGATCGGCGTCGGCACCCGCGAGGTCACCGTCAACGGCACGAACGTGACGCTGACCCGCAAGGAGTTCGAGCTGCTCCTGCTGCTGGCCCGGCGCGCGCCGAACGTGGTCAGCCGCGACGTCATCCTCGACCAGATCTGGAGCGCGACTTGGGAGTCCTCGAGCCGTACCCTGGACACCCACATCGCGGCGTTACGGCACAAGCTCGGGCCGGCCGTGGTCATCCGCACGCTCCACGGGGTCGGCTATCGGCTCCTGGCCGACGAGCCGGAGCCGATCGGCTGACGCGCCGTGCACCGTCGCCTGCTAGTCGTCCTGGTGCCCCTCGCGGTGCTGCTCGTCGCGGCGCTCGGGATGCCGCTCAGCGTCACCGTGGCCGAGCGGGAGATGCAGGAGACGTATGTCGACCGGCTCAACGACGTCGGCCGGTTCACGTCGCTGGCCGAGACCGCGTTGTCGACCGGGCGGACCGAGGCGCTCCAGCAGGAGCTGGCGCGCTACCACGAGCTGTACGGCATCCCGGTCGCGGTGATCGACACGTCGGGCACGGTGCTGTTGGGGCCGACGGGTGCGTACCAGGAGGCGGCGCGGGCCGAGCCGGCGTTGCCCAGGATCGTGACCGCGGCGCTGGCCGGGGCGCGGCCCGAACCGTCCGGGGAATGGGCGCCGTGGGACGACTCCGCACTCGTGGTCGCGGAGCCGGTGGGCCGGGACAGCGAGGTCGTCGGCGCCGTCGTGACGATTTCCGACCTGTCGAAGACGCGCCATCGCATCCTCGTACGCTGGGCCCAGCTCGCCGGGCTCGGCCTGCTGCCGTTGATCGCGCTGGTGGCCGTCGCCTGGCCGGTATCGGCGTGGGTGCTACGGCCGGTGCGCGAGCTGGACGCGGCGAGCTCGCGGATCTCACAGGGCGACCTGACCATCCGGGCGGACGCCGAGGCCGGGCCGGTGGAGCTGCGGCGGCTGGCGGAGTCGTTCAACACCATGATGGACGCGGTCGAGAACGCGGTGCAGCGGCAGCGGGCGTTTGTGTCGGATGCGTCCCATCAGTTGCGCAATCCGCTGACCAGCCTTCGGCTCGCCGTGGAGAGTCTGGAACCGCATCTGGGCGTGGCTGGTAACGGGCGGCAGGTGTACGACGTCGCTGTCGATGAGGTGAAGGCGATGCAGCGGATGCTGAACTCGTTGCAGGCCAGTGCGCGGATGGAGAGCATACGTACGGCGTCGCCGGTGGATCTTGACGCGGTACTGGCGACCCGGGTGGACCGGTGGCGGGCGTTGACGGCGACGGCGGGGCAGACGTTGGCGGTGAATGTGCCGCCGGGGTTGCGGTTGCTGGAACCGACGGGTGGGCTGGGGAGCATCCTGGACGAGCTGATCAGCAATGCGTTACGGCTGTCGGACGCGCAGGTGGTGGAGGTCAGCGCCCGCGTCGTCCCCGGGGGCGTGGTCGCGATTGCTGTCCGTGACGACGGTCAGGGCATCGACGCGTCCGAGCGGGCCCAGGCGCTTCGGCGCTTCTGGCGGTCGCCGCGGCACCAGAACGTGTCCGGGACCGGCCTGGGACTGGCCATCTGCGCCGATCTGGTCGGGGCGGCCGGGGGCGAGCTGCGGCTGGAGGAGGGCCTGCCGCGTCCGGACGGGTCCGGGCACGGATTCGCCGCTGTGGTCACGCTACCGGTCGTACCGCGGGTGGAGTCGTCGCCCGACGCCCCGACTCCGTCGCCCGTCTGAGGCCCCGAGCTCCGTCGCCGGCCTGTCGCTGTCCCAGGTCAGCGCATGTGTCAGCGCATGTGTCAGGGCTTGGATCAGCGCTTGGATCAGGGCTTGGGTCAGCGCTTGCGGTCGCGGAACCAGGCGGCCGCGCCCGGATGGAGCGGGATCGATGCGGTGGAGATCCCGGTACGCACGTTGATCTGCCACGCTTCGGGAACGGCCTCGGGAATGGCTTCGGCGTCGTCGCGGCCGCCAGAGGTGATCGTTCCGGTATGCGTAAAGATCGTGTCAGTGATGGCGTGCACCAGGCCATCGGGCAGGTCGTTGCGCACGAGAAGCACGTTCGGCACAGCGATGGTCCGGGTGGCCGGGACACCGGCGTAGGCAGTCGCGGGGATCACGGCCGGAGTGTAGGGACCTGGGAACGCCGTGAAGAGCGCGTCCGCCTGCGCGTCCAACGGGATCAATCGGATCGGGTGCCGCTGCGCCAGCTCCGTGATGGCGGGCGTCGGGACCCCGGTCAGGGAGAACATCGCATCGATCTCGCCGTCGCGCAGTGCCGCCGCCGATTCGGCCTGGCTGAGGTGCCGCCCGTCGGCGTCCACCAGTCCGAGCTCCAGAACCCGCAGTGACGTGAACTCTGTACCCGAGTCGCGGGCCCCGAGGGATATGCGCTTGCCCTCGAGGTTCCGGAACTCGCCGATCGCCGAACCGGCCATGACCACGAGATGCAGGTGACTGTCGTACAGCCGACATATCGCTGAGAGCCCCTGGGGCGCGCTGCCATCGGTCGTGATCAGCGCGTCCAGACTTGTCAGCCCAAGGTGCACCTCACCGGCCCGCAGCATCCGAATGTTGTCGGTGGATGCCCCGCTCGGCACAGTGCTCACCGTGGCACCCGGCACCTGCTCGGAGATGTGCTCGGCCAGCGACCCGCCGATGCGCCGGTACACCGCCCCCGCCGGCCCGGTGGCCAGCCGCAGGTGAACCTTGTCGACCTCGGGCTGCTGGGAGCAACCGACGAGCAGCCCTCCGGCGGCAAGGAGCACCGCCCGCCGGTTGAGCCGTCGCTCCAGGTTCAGCACCATGCCGAGATGATACGGACGGCGGCCGTCGGCCGCCGATGACATCAGCGTCTCATCAATGCACCGCATCCACGTCACCCTGCGACCGCTCTCCGGCAAGGTTGCATTGCTACTTGAGGAGTTGCCTGGCCATGACCATCCTCTGGATCTGGGTGTTCTCCGATGCGTGATCTGGTCATCTGCGAAAATACTTCGATCATGCCGATGAGCAGCAGTTATGCTTGCGGGCGTTTCACATCACTTCTCGCTGATTCCGATGCTCCCACGGAACAGCGACGGAACACGAGCAGAGCTTGGAGGCCGCTGTGGCGATGCCCAAGAAGGGCTCGCGGCTCATCACCGTCGACGGCACCGTCTACCGCTGGCGTGTCAGCCACAGGCCGGCCTACAGCCAAGGCAACAGCTGGAGCCCGCTCAGCTTCGCCGTTGAGCGAGCCGAGGAGCCGGAAGGCGTTCTTGTGGTGTCGCTCCCCTGCGCCCGGCCGGACAACTCGCTAGGAGAGCGAACGATCGCGATCCGTCCCATCCTTGTCATCGGATGCATCCGGCGGGCCGTCGAACAAGGATGGAACTCGGGGCAACCGGGCTCGGGATCCACCCTCACCGTTACTGAGGACGAACTGGCCGTGCTCCTGGGCGAGCCGCCTCAATACCTGATCCCCTTCCTCTGGGGCATGATCCCGGAAGGTGGGGGCATCGAAGACCTCCCTCGATGCACTCAGATTTGGAGTCGAGAGAAGCCGGGCGCCAACCAGGCGCCTTCTGATGGTCGGCTCCCTGCCGATGCCGGAGATCGGCTGACACCATCACCGGAAAGCGGCCCCCGCTCGGTCGACGGTCATCCGTTGCCCTGACTCGGATTGATCATTTCCGGGAGAAGGTGCCGTGATGCTGGAATCCGCGGCATAAACGCCATCCCCGACGGCGGTGCTGCGCTTCGGTGCGGTCACACGGCAACGGGGCGCGCCCACCTCGGGCTAGTGCCGCGCTAGTGCGGTGCTAACACGGAGCAGAAGCATACTGCGGCATGGCTCTAGTGCTGGTGGCCTGCCAGGTCTTGCTCGCTGCGGTGTTCGCCGTGTCAGCTTTCACGAAGCTGCGTAGCGGCGCGGCGCTGCGGGCTTTCTCGTCTTCTCTGGTGATGTTGCCCGTGCGGGTTCGATGGTCGGCGGCCGTGGTGGTGGCAGCCGCGGAGGCCGTCGTGCCCGTCGCGATGCTGTTCCCAGCGCTGGGGCTGACCATGAGCGGGGCTCTGCTGGTTTGTTTCTCGGCGGGGATCGCCATTTCCATCCGACGGGGGACGCGGGCGTCGTGCCGCTGTTTCGGCGCTTCGGAGGTCCCGCTGGGCCCGTCGCACCTGGTGCGCAACAGCCTACTGCTGGCGGTGGTCGTGCTGGGCGGGGCAAGTCTGGCAGTCCCCGGCGATCTCACGGCTGCCGGGCTGGCGATCGCGGCAGTTGCTGGTCTGGTCGGAGCCACCCTATTGATCATCTTCGACGACATCGCCGATCTGTTCATAGAGAGACACGGGGAGCGTGTGTGATGGAATATCTTGCCGCGGCCGTTGTCGTGGTCGGGCTGCTGTCCGTGGTGAATCTGCTGCTGATGGTCGGCGTGATCCGTCGGCTCCGCACGTTGGCCGCGCAACCCGCGTTCGGTCCGCCGATGATGGATGGGCTTCTCATCGGCGAGAGAATGCCGGAGTTCGCGGCAATGACCACCGCCGGCGAGCCGGTTTCGCATGGGCTTCTGGGCGGGCCCGCGCTCATTGGCTTCTTCTCCCCGGGCTGCCAGCCCTGTGAGGAGTTGCTGCCGCGGTTCATCGCACGAGCCCGCCGGTTCTCAAGCCAGGCTTTCGCCGTGGTGGTCGCCGATCCCGATGAGGACGTCGCCGAGGAGATCGAGCGCCTGGGTGACGTGGCGAGGGTCGTGGTCGAGGCGCCGATGGGTGACCTGCAGAGCGCATTCAAGGTCCGCGGGTACCCAACCGTCTACGTGATCGATGCCGACGGCACGGTAGCGGGCACCGACCTGGACGCGCCGGCCTTGGTGGGAGCATGATCCAATCCACAAAGGCAGCCGCGGCGGTCGCCTACCAGCAGCAGAAGGAGGAGGTCCTGCAGTGACCGCCTCGATCCGCCTCGCCACGGGGTGCGCTGTCGTTGTTCTCATCGCGCTGATCGTACGGCTGCGCCGGGCGTACTCGATCATCCGCGTGGACGGCTACAGCATGGCCCCCACTCTGACCGACGGCGACCGGCTCCTGGCCCGGCGAGTGGCCCCGTCGGCCCTGCGAAGCGGCCATATCGCCGTGGTGCTCAGCCCACTGCCGATGGGCAGCCCGTTCCTCATCAAGCGCATCGCCGCGCTGCCCGGCGATCGTGTCCCCCAATCCGTGCGGCCACTCGTCCCCGATGCCCGTGTACCCGACGGACAACTCATCCTGATCGGCGACAACACCGACGCCAGCTTCGACTCTCGCGACCACGGTTACTTCCCCATCGCCGATATCCACGCCATCACCATCCGAAAGCTAACCCCTGCCAGAGACCCCAGCAGAATGGAGAGCGAGCCAGTAAGAGATTTTTTCGTCCCAAATCGAATCGGCAACATAGAAATGGAGCAAACGAAATGATGCGGTCCATCGGAAATCTCGGCGATCGTCTTCTTGCGCTGGTCGTTCGAGAACACCGCGCTGCGGCGGACGAGTGCGTCACGGAATATCGCTGCGGTCCGTACGCCTGTAACCCCGGACTCATGGATTACAAGGTCAGGAGGCAGGTCAGAACTGTCTGCCGGGTGTCCGGTGCACAGCCGTGGCGGAAGACAAATTATTGCTGCTACATTTGATGCCGACCGAGGGCTTGGAGTACCTGGAGATGTGCGCGCTAGTATGTCTGTAGGTTATCTGGCCCTCATCTTGGATCCACGGCGTGAACATGGGGGCGAGGGTCCGAAAGGCAAGTGAGGTGCCCTTTGGGCTGGGAGGATGGGAGTTCTTGACGCTTCCAGCCGCCCGCTCCAAGGGCACCTCGTGCTGACCCGAAAATTCGACCTTCACGTGGGCAGGCGGCAGCGAACCCCGAGCGGCAATGAGCGATGATGCTTCGCGGTGAGTTGTGTCAGGTCGGCTCGGGCTCGATGAGGACGGCCTTGCCGTTGCG
>NZ_VCJS01000611.1 GCF_005893125.1 Nonomuraea basaltis
CCGAAGGGGCCGTCGATCGGTGCGGAGACGATGGTGTGACCGTCGGCGACCAGAGCATCGTGAATGGCTTGGACGTCTGTGGCGTGGAGCCAGATCGCGGCACCGATGCCGGGCTGAGCAGCGGATGCGAGATCGGTGCCGGGAACGATGTCGCGGAGTGCGAACGCGATCGGCTTCGTCTCGAAGACGACGGCGTGCGGAGGTCCGGTCTGCGAGCGGACGAGGCCGAGGTACTGCTCGTAGAACGCCTGCGAAGCGTCGAGGTCGCGCGCTTGGAGCGAGATGAAGTCGGGGCCGGTGGCGGGCATGATGATGCTCCTTCTCTTCGTGTCAGTTTTCTGACACAGGCCAATCTATGTCAGAATTCTGACATGAGTCAAAACGGTGTCGGCGTCGACCTGGAGACGTCACTGGGCTACCTGCTGAAAGAGGCGTCGAGCGCCCTCCGTGCTGCCATGGAGGAGGTGCTGCGGCCGCTCGGGATGAGCGTGACGCACTACTCCTGCCTCGAGCTGCTGGCTCAACGACCGGGCTTGTCGAACTCCGAGCTCGCGCGGGGCGCGTTCGTGACCCGGCAGACGATGAACGTGCTGCTCCAGGCCCTGGAACGAGACGGCTACGTGACCAGGCCTGCGGAGGCACCCGTCGGGAAGGTTCTTCCCACGCGGCTCACGCCTCGCGGCCGACGGAGCCTCGAGAAGGCGACCGTAGCGGTCCGGTCCGTCGAGGTCAGAATGCTGGCCGGCATGACCGAGACCGAGCAGTCAGACGCGTTCCGGATCCTGCGGAGCATGATCCATTCCCTGCGCGATGGCAACGACGGTGCCTAGCTCGTTCCCCGGCGCACGTCTCGTCGCGCTCGGA
>NZ_VCJS01000612.1 GCF_005893125.1 Nonomuraea basaltis
TGGCCCGCTGATCCCGTTCAACTGGAACGGCGTCACCCTGCACGCCATCGGTGCCACCGCGCTGCGAGTACGGCTGCACCCGGAGCCGGATGGCGGGTTCCGGCTGGACCTGGCCGACCCCGCCGGCCAGCCGGTGGCCACGGTGGAGACGGTGGCATCCCGGCCGGTGGCCGAGGCGGATCCGTCGGCACCGACCGCGGCGTCGGTGGCGCGCTGGGTCACCGAGGTGGTGTGGCGACCGCTGACCGGAGCCTCCGCTGCCGACAACGGGGGAGAGGCGGCGCTGCGTGACGGCGCCGCCGTGGTGGACGCCACCGGCGGCGCCGGCGACGACGCCGGTGACCTGCCGGACAGGGTACGGCGCCGCGTTGGGGCGGTGCTGGCGGAGCTTCAGGACCGGCTCGCCGAGGAGGACCCGCGACCCGTGCTGGTGGCCACCCGGGGCGCGGTCGCCGTGACCGACGGAGAGACGCCAGACCCGGCAGGCGCGGCAGTCTGGGGATTGGTGCGCGCGGCCCAGCAGGAACACCCCGGCCGGATCACGTTGGTCGACCTGGAGCCGGTGCGGACGAGAGGGCGCGCCGCAGCCGCTGATGAGACTGCCGTACGGCCGGAGCTGAGCACCCTGGAGAGCTCGGCGCTGCCCGGCGACGAGCCAGAAGTGGCCATCCGCAGTGACCGGCCATGGGTACCCCGGCTGGAGCGGGGCCGCCTCGGAGAGGAGCCCGTGGCGACCTGGCCGGTCGACGGGACCACGCTGGTCACTGGCGGTACTGGTGGGCTGGGTGCTTTGGTGGCGCGGCATTTGGTGGCTGTGCATGGGGTGCGGCATTTGTTGCTGGTCTCGCGTCGGGGGCTGGACG
>NZ_VCJS01000613.1 GCF_005893125.1 Nonomuraea basaltis
TCCAGGGCGGCACGGCGCGACAGCCCAGCCGCCACCTCCACCGGACCAGCCGCATCATGCCCGGTCACGAACCCGGCCAGCCGGGCGGCCTGCGCCCGCAACGCCGCCTCGCTCTTGGCCGACACCATCACCGGCACCGGCACCGGCCTCGTAGCCGCGTGGTCGCCCTCGGACGCTGTGGCCGTGCTGTTGTCCTGCCCGCCCGACGGCTCCCCGATGAGCGGCTCGTGCAGCGGCTCTTCCTCGGCCGGCGGCTCTTCGAGGATGATGTGCGCATTGGTGCCGGAGATGCCGAACGAGGACACTCCCGCTCGGCGTGGCCGGTCGGCGTCCTGGGGCCAGGGCTGGGCCTGGGTCAGCAGTTCTACCGCCCCGCCGGACCAATCCACCTTCGACGACGGCGCGTCCACGTGCAGCGTCTTGGGCAGCGTCCCGTACCGCATCGCCATGACCATCTTGATCACACCGGCCACCCCGGCCGCCGCCTGGGTATGCCCCAGATTCGACTTCACCGACCCCAGCCACAGCGGTGATGGGCGGTCCTGGCCGTAAGTGGCCAGCAGCGCCTGCGCCTCGATCGGATCGCCCAGCGCGGTGCCGGTGCCGTGTCCTTCGACCACATCCACATCGCCGGGCGTCAGCCCAGCAGCCGCCAGCGCCTGAGCGATCACCCGCTCTTGGGAGGGGCCATTCGGCGCGGTCAGCCCATTCGACGCGCCGTCCTGGTTCACCGCCGAGCCGCGCAGCACCGCCAGCACCCGATGCCCACGACGCCGGGCATCGGACAACCGCTCCACCACCAGCACCCCGACACCCTCGCCCCAGCCCACCCCATCAGCCGACTCGGCAAACGACTTACAC
>NZ_VCJS01000614.1 GCF_005893125.1 Nonomuraea basaltis
GTCGTTTCTTCGGACGGGAGCGGCTCGTCGAGGAATTGCACGAGCTGCTTGGCCGGCATCGCTTCGCCGCGGTGTTCGGCCCTTCGGGCAGCGGCAAGTCGTCCCTGTTGCGCGCCGGGCTCGTGCCTGCCGCACGCGGGGAGACGACGCCCACGGGCGAATCCCTCGGGCAGAGCCGGATCCTCACACCAGGCGAGCACCCGATGCGGCACGCCGACCGGCTCCTTGCGGGCGAGGGCGACTCCGACGCGCTGATCGTGGTCGACCAGTTCGAGGAGGTGTTCACGCTCTGCCGGGACCAGCGCGAGCGTGGGCAGTTCATCGACCTGCTGCTCAACGCGCGGCAACCGCAGAGCCGGATGAAGGTGGTCATCGCGGTTCGCGCCGACTTCTACGGGCGATGCGCCGAGCACCGCGAGCTCACCGCAGCCCTGCGCGAGGCCAACCTGCTGGTGGGGCCGATGCACCAGGAAGAGCTCCGGGAAGCGATCGTCCGGCCGGCCATGGCCGAGGGCCTGACCGTGGAGCGGGCGCTGACGGCCGAGATCGTCGCCGACGTGGCCGACGAGCCGGGGGCGCTGCCGCTGATGTCGCACGCGCTGCGGGAGGTCTGGCGCCGCCGTACGGGCAAGATGCTGACCCTGGACGCCTACGAGAGCGTGGGCCGAGTCCACGGGGCGATCAGCCACACCGCGGAGAAGCTCTATGCCGGCCTGTCGCCGGCCCAGGCGAGGATCGCCCGGCGGGTCCTGCTCAGGCTGATCCAGCCGGGCGAGCAGGCCCAAGACACCCGCCGTCCCGCCGCCCGGGCGGAACTGGACCCGTACGAGGAGGCGGACACCGCGCTGGTCATCGA
>NZ_VCJS01000615.1 GCF_005893125.1 Nonomuraea basaltis
CCGTCACCGGCACCCTCAACGGCCGACCGTTCCGGGTAAACGTCCCCGGATACTGACCCGCCCCACCCCTGTGGGGCGCTCGCGGCCCCGAGCGCCCCACAGGGTCCCGATGGCGGCACAGCTAGCCGCGGAGCCACCTCGGCACCTCGGCACCTCGGCACCTCGGCACCGGACTGTCGATCCGCGTGAGATCTGGGCGTTCGACACGCTCGGCTTCACGGTACTGCGCGACGAGTCGATCCCGACCGGACGGTGGATCGAGCTCGCACCCGGCGGCGACAACGTCGTCGTCACGCTGGAGCAGGCCACCGAAGACGTCACCCGCGGCCCCACCACTATCCGGTTCACCACCGACGACGCAGCGGCCGCGCACGCGGCCCTCAACGCCGCCGGCGTTGATATCGATGAGATCCTTCAATGGCCCGGCGTACCACCGATGTTTGCCTTCCGCGACCCCGACGGCAACGCTTTCTCCATCACCGAGACGTGACAGCCGCCGACATGGGCCCTCCGTTCCCGAAGCTGACCTGAACGCCGAACCCCGCGGCGCCCGCACCGGATGACACCGCCAGAGCCGGGTGTCGGGATTAGGTCTAATCCCGACAGGCCACCCTGCCCGGGCTCAGGCCGCTGGTCACCGGGGCGATCAGAACAAGGGGATCGGCCGTGCCGCCGCCGGACAGCTCGCCGAGCTGGCATGACCGTCCTGATCGGCGCCAGGGGCCAGCGGCGGGGCGATGAGGCCGCCGTGGGTCGGTGCAGGTCAGGGTTTCCCTTTAAAGGTGCTGCACCCTTGTCATTTCGTTGGATGGACGTGGTGTTCGGGCCGTCGGCGCGGTAGGAGCCCGCA
>NZ_VCJS01000066.1 GCF_005893125.1 Nonomuraea basaltis
TGCCGCACACGCTGCGCGACGCGCTGGCGTTGTTCGAGGGGTCGAAGCTGGCCCGTGAGACCTTCGGCGAGGACGTGGTCGAGCACTACGCCAACAACGCGCGGGTGGAACTGGCCGCGTTCGACGCGGCGGTGACGGACTGGGAGCTGTTCCGCAGCTTCGAGCGAATGTGAATGGGAACACATGAAGATCATTAATCCGGCGACGGAGGACGTGCTCGCCGACGTCGAACTCGCCGACGCGGCCGAGGTCGACCGGGCCGTGGAGCGTGCCAGGAAGGCATACCCGGCCTGGCGCGACGTGGCGCCGGGCGACCGGGCGCGGCTGCTGCGGCGCTTCGCCGACCTGGTGGGCGAGCACGGCGAGGAGCTGGCGCGGCTGGAGCTGGCCAACGCCGGGCACACGATCGGGAACGCCCGCTGGGAGGCCGGCAGCGTACGCGACGTCCTGCACTTCTACGCCGCCGCCCCCGAGCGCAACCACGGCAAGCAGATCCCGGTGCCCGGCGGCGTGGACATCACGTTCCAGGAGCCGCTGGGCGTGGTGGGCGTCATCGTGCCGTGGAACTTCCCCATGCTGATCATGTCGTGGGGCGTGGCCCCCGCGCTGGCGGCCGGTAACACGGTGATCGTCAAGCCGGCGGAATGGACTCCGCTGACCGCGCTGAGGCTGGCCGAGCTGGCCCTGGCGGCGGGCCTCCCCGAGGGGGTGCTCCAGGTCCTGCCTGGGGCAGGGGAGGTCGCGGGGGCCCGGCTGGTCGAGCACCCGGAGGTAGCCAAGATCGTGTTCACCGGCTCGACCGAGGTCGGCAAGGAGATCGCCGCCAAGGCGGCGGCGCAGGTCAAGCGGGTCACGCTGGAGCTGGGCGGCAAGTCGGCGAACATCGTCTTCGCGGACGCGGATCTCGAGAAGGCGGCGAAAACCGCTCCCTACGCCGTTTTCGACAACGCGGGCCAGGATTGCTGCGCCAGGTCCAGGCTGCTCGTCCAGGCCGACGTGTACGACGACTTCATGGCCCTGCTCGCGCCCGCCGTACAGGCGGTCAGAGTCGGCGACCCTCTTGACGAGAGCACCGAGATGGGGCCGCTGATCAGCGCCGAGCATCTCGACCACGTGCGCGGCTTCGTCCAGGACCCCTATTTGCAGGGATCCTGCCCCCAGGGGAAGGGCTACTGGTTCCCGGCGACCGTGCTGACCCCGGACGTCACCGACCGGGCGTTCACCGAGGAGATCTTCGGGCCCGTGGTGTCGGTGGCGGCCTTCAAGGACGAGGCGGACGCCGTGCGGATCGCCAACGACACCCCGTACGGCCTGAGCGGCTCCATCTGGACCCGCGACGTCGGCAGGGCGCTGCGGGTGGCGAGGGCGGTCGAGTCGGGCGCGCTCTCGGTCAACTCGCACTCGTCGGTCCGCTACTGGACCCCGTTTGGCGGCTTCAAGCAGTCCGGCCTCGGCAGGGAGCTCGGCCCGGACGCCCTGGCGGCGTTCACCGAGACCAAGAACGTCTTCATATCGTGGGAGTGAACCCGACGCAGTGAGCGAAGTGAAGGGCCGAGGAACGAGGCACTTCGCGAAGCGAATGAGGAGCGGTGAACGACCAAATGAGCAGGGAGTGAAAAAGGTGCAGCGGTTGCAGGATCGGGTGGCGGTCATCACCGGCGCGGGCAGCGGCATCGGGCTGGCCACGGCCCGCAGGTTCGCCGAGGAGGGCGCCAAGGTCGTCTGCGTCGACATCGACGACGAGGCGGGCACCAAGGCCGCGAACGAGGTCGGCGGCCTCTACGTCAAGGCCGACGTGACCAGCGAGGACGACGTCGTACGGATATACCGGACGGCGTACGACACCTACGGCAGCGTGGACATCGCCTTCAACAACGCCGGCATCTCGCCGCCCGACGACGACTCGATCCTCGAGACCGGCATCGACGCCTGGCGCCGCGTCCAGGAAGTGAACCTGACCAGCGTCTACCTGTGCTGCAAGCACGCGATCCCGTACATGCGGCGGCAGGGCAAGGGCTCGATCATCAACACCGCGTCGTTCGTGGCCGTCATGGGCTCGGCGACGTCGCAGATCTCCTACACGGCCTCCAAGGGCGGGGTGCTGGCGATGTCGCGCGAGCTGGGCGTGCAGTTCGCCAGGGAGGGCATCCGGGTGAACGCCCTGTGCCCCGGCCCGGTGAACACGCCGCTGCTGCAGGAGCTGTTCGCCAAGGACCAGGAGCGGGCGCAGCGCCGCCTGGTCCACGTCCCGATGGGGCGCTTCGCCGAGGCGACCGAGATCGCGGCCGCGGTGGCGTTCCTGGCCAGCGACGACTCGTCGTTCATCACCGGCTCGGAGTTCCTGGTGGACGGCGGCATCTCCGGCGCCTACGTGACGCCGCTCTAGGGGGCATTCGATCGTGCAGCGTCCCGTCATCGGCATCACGTCCTACGTCGAGCCCGCCACGTTCACGGTGTGGGAGGGCATGACCGTCGCGCTCCTGCCGTACATGTACGTGGAGCAGGTCGTACGCGCCGGCGGCCAGCCCGTCGTGCTGCCGCCGGCCGGCGACCCCGCCTCCCTGGTCGGCGGCCTGGACGGGCTCATCCTGGCCGGCGGCGGCGACATCGACCCGGCCAGGTACGGCGCGGAGCCGCACGAGCGCACCGGCTACGTCAGGGAGTTCCGTGACGAGGCGGAGTTCTCGCTGATGACGGCGGCGCTGGAGGCGGGCCTGCCGTACCTGGGTATCTGCCGCGGGCTCCAGGTACTCAACGTCGCCCTCGGCGGCAGCCTCCACCAGCACCTGCCGGACGTCGTGGGGCACACGGAGCACTCCCCCGAGCCCGGCAGGTTCGGCCACCTGCCCGTCACCCCCGCTCCCGGCACCCGCCTGTCCAAGGTGCTGGGGACGGACCCGCTGACCGTCCCGCACTACCACCACCAGGCCATCGACCGCCTCGCCCCCGGCCTCACGGTCGCCGCCACCGCCGAGGACGGCACGATCGAGGCGGTCGAGCTGGACTCCGGGCCCTTCACGATGGCCGTGCAGTGGCACCCGGAGGCGGCCGAGGACGGCGCCCTGTTCGAGGCCCTGGTGGCGGCCTGCTGAGCTATTCGACCGGCTTCAGCACGCTGTCGAAGACGACCGCGTCCGGGCCGTACTTCTCGTCGATCCTGCGGCGCAGGTCCTCGGTCGCCAGCCAGGTGCTCACCTCCACCCGGTTCCGCGTCACGCTGGACGATGCCGTGATGAGGCCGCCGCTGCCCATCTCGCCCTCGACCTGCCGCTGGATCTCGTTCAGCTCGGCCTCGGTGCGCTGCGCGCCGCTGACGCACAGCGCGCCACCCCACACCTGCCGGATCCACTCCTCGCGACCCGCCAGGTCGCCGGTGAACTTGAGGTTCAGCACCAACCGCTTCGGGTCGTTGCCTTGCTTCTCCACCTCCTCGGGGCTCAGCTTGGCCTGATCCATGTAGCTCTGGTCGAGCCAGGCCCCGGCGAACTCCTTGGCCGTCCTGGCCCGCGCCATCGCTTCCTCCAGGGTCTCCTGCGTCGCCTTGGCGGGGTCGACGGGCCGCCAGCCGCCCTCGGGCTCGGGGCACGGGCTCGCGAGCGTGTTCTCGCCCGCCGGATCACTCTTCACCGGCGCCCCCGGAGGCTCTGTCAGTGTCAGCCGGGCGCCGTCCCAGGTGCCCACGACCCGGTATTCGCCCCATTTCACGCCGCGCAGCGATTCGTGCTTCACCTTGCTCCAGTCCCAGCCGATGACGTCCGGGCCGCCGCACTGCGGCGGGAGCGACTCCATGACCGCCTGGCAGAGCTGGGGCCCGTGCCCGCCGCCCTCGAGCACCGTCACGCCGGCCGTGTAACGGGGCGGTGGCGCGGGAGACGCGGCCCCCTGGGCGCCGCAGGACGCGATGGTCAAGGCGGCCGCCAGGCCGAGCGCCGCCGTTCGCCGATTCATACCCCTTCAACGTCATCGTTTCCGAAGCGGTTCACCAGAGATCCGCACGCGACAACGCCCCCGTCACGGCACTAGGCTTACGGACATCACCGACGAAACCGCGCGGGAGAGCACCCTGACAGCCGGTCAGGGTCCCTGAAGGAGCAAGCCCTCCCCGCGAACCTCTCAAGGCAAAGGACCGCGCGGACGAGGTGACCTCTGGAAAGCAGGCCTGCAGGCCTCGCCGAAGGTGAAAGTCCGGCAAAACTCGGGCGAAGCTCTCAGGCATCGATGACAGAGGGGGAGGATGCTGGCATCCAATCCTGTCCTGAGGTGCGACTAATGTCCCGACCGACACCGCTACGAGACGTTCACGAGAGCCTCGGCGCCACGCTCACCGACTTCGCGGGGTGGCTCATGCCCCTCCGGTACGGGAGCGAGTCCGCGGAGCACAACGCCGTCCGCGGGGCGGCCGGGCTGTTCGACCTCTCCCACATGGGCGAGATCTTCCTGATGGGGCCGGAGGCGGGGCAGGCGCTGGACTACGCGCTGGTCGGCCACCTATCGGCACTGGTGCCCGGACGGGCCAGATACACCATGATCGTGAACGAGCACGGCGGCGTGCTCGACGACCTCATCGTCTACCGGCTCGGGGACGAGGAGTTCATGGTGGTGGCGAACGCCTCCAACTACGAAAAAGTCGGAAATGAGCTGAAAAACCGTGCGAAGGCGTACGAGGTCGTGGTCGAGGATCGCTCCGACCAGTACGCGCTGATCGCCGTGCAGGGGCCGCGCGCCCAGGAGATCCTCGCCACCCTCACCGACGCCGACCTCGCCGGGCTCAAGTACTACGCGGGCCTGCCAGGGCTGGTGGACGGTAGGCGGGTGCTCATCGCCCGTACCGGCTACACCGGCGAGGACGGGTTCGAGCTCTTCGTCGCCAACGAGGACGCGGTGCCGCTCTGGCACGCGCTCATGGCGGCGGGCGAGCCGTACGGACTCAAGCCCGCGGGCCTGTCCAGCCGCGACACGCTCCGGCTCGAGGCGGGCATGCCGCTGTACGGCAACGAGCTCAGCGCCGAGCTCACCCCGTTCGACGCGGGGCTGGGCAGGGTGGTGAAATTCGACAAGCCCGGCGACTTCGTCGGCAGGTCGGCACTCGAGGCGGTCAAGGACGATCCGCCGCGGCGCCGGCTCGTCGGCCTGGTCGCGCGGGGCCGCCGGGTGCCGCGCCACGGTTACCCGGTCACCAAAGACGGCGCCGTCGTCGGCGAGGTCACCAGCGGTGCGCCCTCCCAGACCCTGGGCAGGCCCATCGCGATGGCCTACGTGGACACCGGGGCCGAAGAAGGCCTGGCAGTGGACATCCGGGGCAGCCAAGAACCTATGGACCTCGTTGAGCTGCCCTTTTACAGGAGGAACAAGTGAGCAACATCCCTGAGGACCTGAGCTACACCAAGGAGCACGAGTGGGTGGCCGGTGTCGAGGACGGGCTGACCGTGACCGTCGGCATCACGGCCTACGCCGCCGAAGCCCTTGGTGACGTCGTCTTCGTGCAGCTCCCCGAGGTCAGTTCGATCGTCGAGGCCGGCGACTCCGTGGGCGAGGTGGAGTCGACCAAGTCCGTGAGCGAGATCTACACCCCCGTCGGCGGCGAGATCGTCGAGGTCAACCAGGCCGTGGTGGACGATCCGTCGCTGGCCAACAGCGACCCGTACGGCGAGGGCTGGATGTTCCGCGTCCGTATGGAGGGCGACGCGGAGGACCTGCTGTCGGCCGAGGAGTACACAGCGCTCACCTCAGGCGAGTCCTGACCGAAACTGGCCGGGGCCCGCACGGGCCCCGGCGCTCCATGAAGGGCGCGTAATCAATGGCGATCAGCGTCTTCGACCTGTTCAAGGTGGGCATCGGCCCCTCCAGCTCCCACACGGGCGGCCCCATGGCGGCCGCGCACAAGTTCGCCCGCGGCCTGCACGACGACGGCCTCCTGCCGCGCGTGGCGCGCGTCGAGGCGATCCTGTACGGCTCCCTCGGCCTCACCGGCAAGGGCCACGGCAGCGACAAGGCCGTCCTGCTGGGCCTGTCGGGCGAGAAGCCCGAGCTCGTGGACGTGGACACCATCGAGGACCGCCTGGCCGCGATGCGCGCGTCGGGCACGGTCAAGCTGTACGGCACCCACGAGATCCCCTTCGTCGCCGGCGAGGACCTGGTCTTCGAACGCAAGATCTCGCTCCCCGAGCACCCGAACGGCATGCGCTTCACCGCGTACTCCTCGGAGGGTGACAAGCTCAGGGAGAAGGTGTACTTCTCGGTCGGCGGCGGCTTCGTGGTGGACGAGAAGGCCACCGGCGCAGACCGCATCAAGCCGGACGACACCGTGCTCCCCTACCCCTTCACCACCGGGGAAGAGCTGCTCAAGCACTGCGAGAACACGGGCCTGTCGATCTCCGCCCTGATGCTGGAGAACGAGAAGGCCTTCGGGCGCACCGAGGAGGAGATCCGCGCCGGGATCCTCAGCCTGTGGCGCGTCATGTCGGAGTGCGTGCGCCGCGGCATCGCCAAGGAGGGCGTCCTGCCCGGCGGCCTCAAGGTCAGGCGCCGCGCCAACCAGCTCCACCGCCGCCTGCAGTCGGAGCCGCCGGAGAAGGACCCGCTGCAGGCCATGGACTGGGTGGCGCTGTTCGCGCTGGCGGTCAATGAGGAGAACGCCGCGGGCGGCCGCATCGTCACCGCGCCCACCAACGGCGCCGCCGGCATCATCCCGGCCGTCCTGACCTACTACACCCGCTTCGTCCCGCACGCCGACGACGAGGGCGTGGTCCGCTTCCTCCTCACGGCGGCCGCGATCGGCGTGCTGTTCAAGGAGAACGCCTCCATCTCGGGCGCCGAGGTGGGCTGCCAGGGCGAGGTCGGCTCGGCCTGCTCCATGGCCTCCGCGGGTCTGACGGAGGTCCTCGGCGGCACCCCCGAGCAGGTGGAGAACGCCGCCGAGATCGGCATCGAGCACAACCTGGGGCTGACCTGCGACCCGATCGGCGGCCTGGTCCAGATCCCGTGCATCGAGCGCAACGCCGTCGCCTCCAACAAGGCGATCACGGCGGCCAGGATCGCGCTGCGCGGCGACGGCCGGCATTTCGTGCCCCTGGACAAGGCCATCAAGACCATGCGGGACACCGGCCGGGACATGCTGGACAAGTACAAGGAGACGTCCCGCGGAGGTCTCGCGGTCAACGTCATCGAGTGCTGACGGTCGCGATTGGGCCTGTTCACCCAGGTATGGAGGGCGGTTCTGAAGGCGAATCTTCCCGACTTCGCCTCCAGCGCGTAACGGCGCCTCTACGATCGGTCATCGAGGATGACAGGAGGCAGGCCGTGTACGGCGAGCGCAAGCCGAGTGTCCGGTGGGTCCTTCCAGAAGGAGAAGGGCAGTACAACCCCGTGGTCGGGGAGGGAGTGCGGTGGCTCGACTACGAGCGGGCCGCCGAGATCGACGCCGTTCCCGTGCCGGGCGGCGGGTCTGCCGAGGGCTCGACCGCCTTAAAGCGTGCGGACGATGCGGGTGGCGCGACCCCGCCGAGCGACGACACCGATCGACGGTTCGACGTGCCCGCCGAGCGGGCCGTCGAGGGCGACTGGTTCGATCGGCCGCACCGGCCGCCGAGGCTGGCCGAGTGCCGGCCGTACGGGGTGCCGGGCGGGCTCGCCAGGCCGGACCCGCAGGTGGAGCGGGACCTGCTAGAGGCGCTCCCGCCGGGCTCGCGCTTCCCCGACCCGCGTGGCACCTGGGTCAGGCTCGTCAACGGCGGTGGGCCCGGCGACGACCCGTTCCGGGTCTCCAATGCCGCCGACTGCGCGCTGGCCGTGCTGTCCACCTGGCACGGCGAGCCGACCACGGCCGCGCCCCGGCTGCCCGAGTACGACAGGCTCGGCCGGCCGGTGCTGACCGGCGAGCGCGGCAGCACGGCCAGGATCCAGCGGTGGGTCGGGCAGCGCCTCGAGTACGCGAGCCAGGGGCGGCACGCGTACCCGATGATCGCGCGGCGGCTGCTGGAGGCCGGGCACGGGGCGAGCGCCGTCATCGTGGTGCGCTGGCCCGGAGGCGGCACCCACGCCTGGAACGCCGTCAACGCCGACGGCGAGGTGGTCTGGATCGACGCGCAGCGGGCGCACATGTCCGTCGAGCCCCCCTACACGACGGTGACCGGGGTGTTCTGCGTGATACTCGACCGGCAGGGGCGGCCGCGATGACCCTGGACGAGGCTCGGGCGGTGGCCGAGGAGTACTTCAACGGCGTGCGGCCGCCGGAGGAAGCGGTGCCCGTGGGGGTGTACGGGTTCCATGATGGCTATGTCGCCTGGGTGCGGGAGGCGGATCCCGACGACCCCGCCAGGCTGCCCGACACGATCGGCGGCGGGTGCATCGTGATCGACCGGACCACCGGTGAGGTGGTGGCCCGGCCGCTGCTCGACCCGGAAACGGTCGCCGAGCTGTGGCCCGGCCCCATGCCCCGCTGAGAGCGCAGAGGAAGGGCCGGGCGCCGCCCCCATGAGACGCCCGGCCCTCAGCGCGGGCTGCGGGAGACGACATGCCGGAAGGCAGCCCGCGTGCGTACCCTCTATCCGCGTTTTTCTGGTTTATTCGCCTTAAGGTCCATTCGTCCAAGTCAGCCGGTGGCGAGTGAGCCGACGATCGAGGCCCGCGCGGCGCGGCGAGCCGGCAGGACAGCGGCCAGCATGCCCGCCAGCCCCGACAGCGCCACGAACAGCGCGATCTGCGGCACCGGCACCGACAGAACGGCCCCGTCCAGCATCGCCATCACGGCGGCCCACCCGAACACGCCGCCGAGCACGACCCCGACGAGCGCCCCGATCAGCCCGAGCACCAGCGCCTCGATCGACAACATCCGGCGCAGCTGCGGCCGGCTCAGCCCCAGCGCTCGCAGCAGCGCCGACTCCCGGGTGCGTTCGTGGACCGACAGCGACAGCGTGTTCGCGATGCCCAGCAGCGAGATCAGGATCGCCAGCCCCAGCAGCCCAGTGATGATCATGAGCATCATGTCCAGCGTCTCGTCGAACTCCCCGCGCACCTCGGTGGAGCTCATCAGCTGAACGGTGGGGTAGGTCGCGACGGCCGCTTCCACCACCGCGCGGGCCCGGTCGGCCGGGACGCCGTCCCGGATGTTGATCATCACGCTGGAGTCGGGCACCCGGTCGAAGTACGTGTCGAACGGCCTTTCCGCGACGGTGAGCGCGGGCAGCGAGGAGTTGGTGCCGTTCAGGACGGCGACCACCCGCAGCGGCACCGTCCCGGCACCGTCCGTCCTGGCCCGCACGGTGTCGCCGACCTTGACGCCCAGTTCCTCGGCCGCGTAGTCGAGCAGCGCCACCTGGCCGGCGGCCAGCCCAGCCATGGACCCGGAGAGCACCTCGGGCGTGATCGTCCCGTGGAAGGTGCCGAGGTCGTGGCTCCGGCCCTCCACCTTGGTCCGCACCTCGCGGATCTGCAGCACCGAGGCCAGCTCGGGCTCGCCGCGCAACTCCGCGGCGACCGACCGGGGCACGCCGGCCTCGCGCCCCTGCGTGGCCAGCATGTAGTCGACCGGGAACTGCTGGTCGAGCTTGGCCCACACGGTCACCCGGGTGGACGCGCTGAGCACCGAGATGAGCGTCATCAGCGTCACCCCGATCGTGAGCGCGACGGTCGTGGTCGCGGCCCGCCTGGGGTTGCGCGCGGAGTTGTCCAGGGCCAGGCGCCCGGGCACGCCGAACAGCCGGGCCGGCACCCAGCCCACCGCCGTGCTCAGCGGCTTGACCAGCACCGGCCCGAGGATCAGCACGGCCAGGAAGGTCAGCGCGCCGCCGGCCATCACGACGAAGAGCGTGGGCGGCTCGCCGGGCGGCATCCCCCACACGCCGAAGCCGGTCGTGCCCATGCCGGCCAGCAGGAACAGCGCCGCGAAGCTCCACCGCAGCATGCCGGTGCGGAACGTCTGCTCCTCCGCCTGCGTGCGCAGCGCCGTGACCGGCGGCACCCGCGTGGCCGACCGGGCCGGCAGCAGCGCCGCGCCCACGGTGACCACCAGGCCTACGGCTAGGCCGGCGGCGATCGTGGCCGGAGCGAGCGTGACGGCCGCGTCGGTGGGAAGCGGGGCGTCGAACGCGCCGAGGACGGTCAGCGCGAGCACGGCCAGCCCGTACCCGATGACCAGGCCGAGCGCGGAGGCCAGCAGGCCCACCACGACGGACTCCAGCACGATCGAGCCGAACACCTGCCCCCGTGTGGCCCCGATGCACCGCAGCAGCGCCATCTCCCTGGTGCGCTGCGCGACGAGGATGTTGAACGTGTTGTAGATGACCAGCGCCGCCACCATCATCGCCACGACGCCGAACATCAGCAGGCCCACGGTCAGCGTCCGCATCTCCAGCCCGGCCGCCCCGGCCAGATCGGCGGCCAGCTCGTCGCCGGTCTTGACCACGGCCCCGCCGCCGGCGGCCGCCGCCACGGCCTGCTCCAGCCCGGGGGCGGCGCCCGCGACGTCGATCTCGCGGTAGCCCTTCGCGCCGGTCATCCGCTGTGCGGTGGCAGTGGTGAAGCCGACCACGCCGGTGTAGGCCAGCTCCTGGTCCACGCCGGGGTCGAGGAGCCCGACGAGCTTGAATCGGTGCTCGGCCTGCCGGCCGTCGAGCACGGTGATCGTGTCGCCGAGCTTGAAGCCCTGGGCCTTGGCGGTGTTCTCGTCGAGCACGGCCGCCTGGTCGTCGGTGCCCGGGCCGGTGCCGGCGACGATCGTGGTGCGGTCCAGCGGTCCCCGGACGACCGAGACGGCCGTGGTGGGCAGGCTCCCGACGGCCTTGCCGCCCTTGCCGAGCAGCGGCGCGGGGCCGCGGATCAGGCCCTGCGCCTCGGCCACACCGTGGACCGCGCGCACCCGCTCCAGGGTCTCCTCGGACAGGACGCCGTCGGGCTCCTCGGGCAGCACGGCCACGTCGACCTTGTCCGCGTCGGCCGTGACCCGCTGGGAGAACCCGGCCTGGATGGTGTCGTTCAGCACGAACGTCCCCGCGATGAACCCCACCCCGAGCGTGATCGCCAGAGAGGTGAGCAGCAGCCGGAGCCGGTGCGCGCGCAGCCCGGCCAGCGCCGTCTTCAGCACCTCACGCCTCCAGCTTCACGAGGGTGCCCAGCACGGACTGCGGCGTCGGCGCGGCGATCTCGGTGACCAGCTCGCCGTCGCGCAGGAACACCACGCGGTCGGCGTACGAGGCCGCCACCGGGTCGTGCGTGACCATGACGATGGTCTGGCCCAGCTCGCGTACGGAGGTGCGCAGGAAGGACAGGATCTCGGCGCCGCTGCGCGAGTCCAGGTTGCCCGTCGGCTCGTCCGCGAAGATCACCTGAGGCTTGCTGATCAGCGCCCTGGCCACGGCCACACGCTGCTGCTGGCCGCCGGACAGCTCGGCCGGCCGGTGCGCGAGCCGGTCTCTCAGCCCGACGGTCTCGATCACCCGGTCGAACAGCGGCTGGTCCGCCTGGCGGGCGGCGATCTCCAGCGGCAGGCGGATGTTCTGCTCGGCGGTCAGCGTGGGCAGCAGGTTGAACGCCTGGAAGACGAAGCCGATCCGCTCGCGGCGCAGCAGCGTGAGCTGCCGGTCGGTGAGCCCGGTCAGCTCCACGTCGCCGATGTGCACGGTGCCCGAGGTGGCGGTGTCGAGCCCGGCCAGGCAGTGCATCAGCGTGGACTTGCCGGAGCCCGACGGGCCCATGATGGCGGTGAACGCCCCGGTCTGGAAGGCCACGTCCACGCCGCGGAGGGCATGCACCGCGGCGTCGCCCTGGCCGTACACCTTGGTCAGTTTGGTGGCCACCACGGCGGGCGGGGCCTGGCGCCGGGTCTCAGTGAGCGTCACGTTCACTCCTTGTCGCGATTTATCAACGCGATCAACGCTAGGAGTGAAAATTTCGGGATCTATGGGCCCTGAGGAGGGACTTTCCGTAGGACTCCAGATGACCCCGGTCAGACTTTCGGCCTATGGGACGGCACGATCAGCCCGGCCTCGTACGCGTACACCACCACCTGCGCCCGGTCCCGCAGGCCCAGCTTGGCCAGCACCCGCCCCAGGTGCGTCTTCACCGTGGCCTCCGCGACCTCCAGCCCGTTCGCGATCTCCATGTTGGACAGACCGCGCGCCACCATGAGGAGCACTTCCCGCTCGCGCGGCGTCAGGTCGGTCGCCGCGACCGGCTCCTTCGACGGCAGCTGAGCGGCGAACCTGTCGAGCATCCGCCGCAGCGTGCTCGGCGACACCACGGCGTCGCCCTCGTGCACGTGCCTGATCGCGCTGACCAGGTCGTCCGGCGGCACGTCCTTCAGCAGGAACCCGGCCGCGCCCGCCTTGACCGCCGCGAACGCGTACTCGTCCAGGTCGAACGTGGTCAGGATCAGCACCTTCGGCCCGTCGATCCGGCTGGTGGCCTCGACGCCGTCCATGTTGGGCATGCGCACGTCCATGAGCACGACGTCCACCTCGATGGTCTTCAGCAGCTCCAGGGCCGTTACCCCGTCGCCGGCCTCCGCCACCACCTCGATGTCCGGCTGCGCCCCCAGCACCATCCGGAAGCCGGCCCGCAAGAGCTCCTGATCGTCGACCAGCATCACGCGTATCACCGGCCCGCCTCCTCTACGCCGCCTTGGCCAGGGGCAACCTGGCCAGCACCTCGAAGCCGCCGCCGGAGCGCGGCCCTGCCCACACGGCGCCACCGTACATGCCGACCCGCTCGCGCATGCCGATCAGCCCGTGGCCGCCGGGGCTGCGCGGCGCCGCCGCGCCCCTGCCGTCGTCGGTCACGCGCACGACCAGCTCCGGGCCGCCGTACTCGATCTCCACGACCGCCTGGACGCCCGGGCCGCCGTGCTTGAGCGCGTTCGTGAGGGCCTCCTGGACGATGCGGTAGATCGCGAGCTGCTGGCCTTCGGGCAGCTCGACGGGCACGCCGCCGACCCGCAGCCGCGCGGGCACGGCCGAACCGCGTACCAGCTCCTCCAACTGGCCCAGCCCCGGCTGCGGGGTGTAGTCGGTGTCGCCGCCCTCGTTCTCCCGCAGCACGCCGACCAGCCTGCGCATCTCGGCGAGCGCGGCCCGGCCGGTCTTGGAGATGTTCCTGACGGCCAGGCGGGCCTGCTCGGGGTCGCTGTCCAGGGTGTAGCCGGCGCCGTCGGCCTGCACCACCATCACGCTGACGTTGTGGGCCACGACGTCGTGCAGCTCCCTGGCGATCCTGGCGCGCTCGGCCGCGGCGGCCATCCTGGCCTGCTGGTCCCGCTCGCGTTCTGCCCGCTCGGCGCGCTCCTCCAGGCCCTCCAGGTAGCGTCGGCGGGTGTTGGCGTACAGGCCGGTCAGCCAGATCGTCACCACGAAGATCGAACCGCTGAAGAACATGCCGAGCGTGGGCGTGTCCCAGTTGACCAGGACCAGGAAGATCCCGAGCTCCGCCACCAGGCCGGCGGCCACCGCCCAGCGGAACGAGCACTCGTAGGCCACCGCCCAGAGCGCGATCAGCACCGCGAGGTTGGCCGGCAGCAGAGTGACGTCCGCCAGCCACTGGCCGAAGCTGATCAGCGAGATGACCGCGAAGGAGGCGAGCGGCCGGTCGCGCCAGAGTAGCGGCGCCAGCAGCGCCGCCGACAGGCCCAGGTAGCCGGCCAGGCCCATGTCCAGGCTGGCGGCGGGCTGGCTGCCGGTCGCGAACGGTAACGCCAGGATGGCGCACAGCGCGGCGAGAGGAGCGACCCGGAGGACGCCCGCCAGCTTCTCATGGCGTCTGGACCACGCCCGTACCCTGCCGAACACATCATCACGATATGTAGGCCAGATCCGGTATTGGTCCGTCTCCAGGCTGAAGTACGAGTACGACCCAGGTCGCACATGAACCGTGGCTTACGCCGGGCTTACGGTCTCTTGGGCATCCTTTGTATTGGGAGCGCCCCTTCAGCGGGCGAGTAAAGGGAGATCGTGATGGCGGATCATGATCGCGACGCCGGGTCGCGCGGTGAAGAGGAAGCGCCGCGCGACCCGATGCCGGACGAGACTGCGGCTTCTCCGAGCGCGCGCGACACGGATGTCCACCCCACCCAGCCCGGCCTGAGGTACGGAGAGATCCCCCCAGGTCCGGCGCCCGAGGACTACACGACGACCGCGCACACGATGCCCGGTCCGACCGATTCTCCCCAGCAGGGCTCTGGCTCCTTCAGGGACTTCATCCGGCAGAAGCCTGCCCAGATCATCGGCGCCGGCCTGATCGGCCTCTTCGTGGGCGGCCTGCTCGGCGGCACCGCCGTGGCGCTGGTCAGCGACAGGGGCGACAGGCACGGCGTCTGGATGGATCATGACCGGGCGCCTATGCAGCTCCGCATGTTCCCCGAACGCCTGGATGAGTCCTGCTATCGGGTCCGGGGCGGCGTCGATTGCGTGATTCCCCCCGTCCCGACGAACTCGCTGCCCGACGTGGAGCCCACCAGTACGGGTTGAGTCGGCGGTTCGCCCGCTGGATTTCCGATGACATACGCGCCAAGGCCAAACAGCGGCCACAGAAGAGCTGGCACGCTTCGCGAGACAGGCTCGATCGATGACGGAGCTCCTGTCGCTGCTTGGTTGGAACAACTCGGGTGGCCGTCGCGCCAGCCTCACGCGAAAAATAGTCGCGCTCGGCATCGACACCGGCCACTTTCGGCGCGCATCCCGAAGTAAATATACATCTGAGCATCTGTCCGGTGCTGTGGCCGCATCTACAAGCATCAACGGAGTCCTCGACCACCTGGGAATCCCGCGCAGCGGAGGCGCACACTCGCATATCAGCCGCCGCATCAAGGCTCTTGGGCTTGATATTTCGCATTTTTCGCACGTTCCGGGACGTTGGTCCAGCTCTCATCAACAGTTCGATCGCGGCACCCTTGAAAAGGCGGCGGACGGCGCGAGGAGCATGCGAGAGATTCTGCGGCGTCTTGGCATGCCCGAGTCCAGGAGCGCCCGAGAGGAGATCCGCCGTCAGCTTCACGCGTTCGGACTGCCCGAACCCTCCGGGTTTCAGCGCATCAAGCTCAGCGAGGCGGAAGTCAGATCGGCCGCCGAGGCGTCACACTCGGTCGTGTCGATGATGCGCCTCCTCAACCTGCCGGTCGGCGAAACGAACCGGCGACGTCTCCTGCGCTGCATCACCCGTCATGGCATCGATACGTCCCACTTCGACCGCACGCTCACCAGTTCTGTTCTGAGCAGATCGCCCAGGGATCCACGTGCCGTTTTGGTGGAACGGCCTCCCGGCACAGGCCGCACCCCAGGACGCGTCCTCCGACGTGCACTAAGCGATATCGCTGTGCCCGTTGCCTGTGCGAAGTGAGGAGTCGGTGACGTGTGGCAAGGAGCGCCGCTGACGCTCGAGGTCGACCACATCAACGGCAATCCGGTCGACAACCGCCGGGAAAATCTGCGGCTGCTGTGCCCGAACTGTCACTCGCAAACGGCGACATTTGCCGGGCGAAACAGAGGCCGATCCAGTGCTTAGGGTGCGGGCGGGGGGACTCGAACCCCCACAGTGTTTCCACCAACAGGACCTAAACCTGCCGCGTATGCCATTTCGCCACGCCCGCGCAGTCCTGCCAAAGCAGGACTGAAACAGTTTAGCGCTCCGAGCGCGGCAGAAGAGCCCTCCGGGAGGATGGAACCGTTGTCTTCGTAGAGACGGTACAGGCCCTCGAAGAGCGAGCGAGGGCCTGCAGCCGGGGTCAGGCCAGGCCCAGCTTCTTCTTGAGCGAGGCCACGTGCCCCGTCGCCTTCACGTTGTAGAGCGCCTGCTCGACCTTCCCGTCCCCGTCGATGACGAACGTCGAGCGAATGACCCCCACGACTTCCTTCCCGTAGAGCTTCTTGGTGCCGTACACCCCGTAAGCCTGATGAACGGCCAGCTCCGGGTCCGACAGCAGGGGAAAGGTCAGCGCGTCGCGCTCGGCGAACTTGGCCAGCTTTTCCGGCTTGTCCTTCGACACGCCGAGGACGACGAATCCTTCGGCCGTCAACTGGCCCAGATTGTCGCGGAAGTCGCAGGCCTGCTTGGTGCAGCCGGGCGTCATCGCGGCAGGGTAGAAATAGAGGATCACTCGCTTGCCGCGGTAGGTGTCGAGGGAGACGGTGCCGCCGTCGGCGGTGGGTAGCGTGAACTCGGGCGCGGCGTCGCCGGGCGCGAGCTTGGTTTCGGTCACGGGGCCCTCCTGAGTTCTTTCCGCAAACCTACCGGCCCCGCCACCGTGCCGTACGGTGCGACGACCTGACAGACTGATCACGACCAGAACGGACGGAGCTCGCACGGCACGCGGAGCGGGCGCGGCCTCGCATACGGTCGAGAGGAGAGCCATGGCTGACACCGATCCCGACGAGCTGGAGCGGCGAATCGCGCGGACACGCGCGGAGTTGGCGCAGACGGTCGACGCCATTGCCGACCGGGTGAGCCCCAAGCGGGTCGCCGAGCGCACGGTGGCCGACGTCAAGAGCAGGGCCGGGCACTTCGTGGCGTCCGTGGGCGACGCCCTGGGGGTCACGCCGCGGCCGGTCGAATACGGCGACGACACCGACCGGATATGGGAGGAAGAGCGGCCTGACCTGGCGCCGGTGCTGATCGGGATCGGCGCGGTGCTGGTCGTGGGGGCGGCCATCGTGCTGTGGCGCCGCCGGCGTCGCTAACCCGTCAGAGCAGGGACGGCGCGCCCACAGACGGCAGATCGTGCCGCTGACTCGTCCGAGGCAGGGACGGCACGCCCATAGATCGGCAGGCCATGCCGCCGACCTGTCAGAGGCCCGGGGCGGCAGGCCCTCAGAGGAATGTCTGGCCTTCGCCCCGGTACGTGGGCACCGACTCCACGAGCCTGTCGCCGTCGACGAGGTGCAGGGCGTCGAAGCGCTCGCACAGCTCACCAGCCTTGGCGTGCCTGAACCAGACCCGATCGCCGATCCGCAGATCCTGGGCGGCCTGGCCGAGCAGCGGCGTCTGCACCTCCCCCGCGCCCTCGTCCGGCGCGTACCGCAGGCCGGCGGGCAGGTACGGCTGGGGCAGGCGGCTCGGCCCGGCGGCTCCCGAGGCCGGGTAGCCGCCGCCGAGGACGGTCACCGTGTCCAGGTTCGGCCGGCGCACCACCGGCAGCGCGAACAGCGCGGCCGGGTGGCCGGTGAAACGCCGGTAGAAGTCGAACAGCCTGGGGTGGAACAGTCCGGACCCGGCCGCCACCTCGGTGACGGCCTTCTCGCGCACGGTCCGCTCGATGGAGCCGGTGCCGCCGCCGTTGACGAATTCGAGGTCGGCGACCTGGCGGACGGCGTTCACGATGCGGCCGCGCCTGATGACGAGCTCCCGCGCGGACCGCGCCTGCATGAGGCGGACGGCGCGGGCATAGATCGCGTTCACGGGCGGGTCGTCTCCGACCCCGGCGATCTGGCCCTCGTACGCCAGCAGCCCGGCCAGCCGGAACCCGGGCCGCTTGGCGACCTCGGCGGCCAGGTCGGCGGCCTGCTCCGGCTCGCGGATGGGAGACCGGAGAGCTCCCGCCCGGAATTTCCCGCCAAGGGCCACGAATCCCGCGTCGAGGTCGATGCAGATCCGGAGCTCGGCGCGGGGATGGGTGGCTGTCACGGCCGACTCGATGAAGTCCAGGTGGGCCGCGGAGTCGATGGTCACGGTGATGTGCCTGGCCGCCCGCGGGTCGCCGGCCAAGGCGGCGAGCGCGTGCCGGTCGGCCGTGGGATAGGCCACGAAGATGTCGGTGAGGCCGTGCCCGGCCAGCCACAGCGCCTCGGGCAGCGTGAAGGCCATGATCCCGCGGAAGCCGTCCATGGCCAGGACGCGTTCGAGCACCGCGCGGCTGCGTACCGACTTGCTCGCCACCCGGATCGGCTTGCCCGCCGCCCGCCGTACGAGGTCGGCCGCGTTGGCCCGCAGGGCCGCCAGATCGAGGATCGCGAACGGCGGCTCCAGGCCCGCTGTCGCGCTGTCATAGCGCTGGCGGTCGTCCATACCAGCAGCGTAACGGCATATAGGGCAAATGAACATGAGGGCTGTTCACATTAACTCGGCTCCCCGTAATGTTCGGGCAAATCGGCGGCGAGGACGCGGTCCAAGCCACGCCGGACCCATGTACGTCTGTCGTTGTGACGACCACGCTTCAGCAACTACTGCCCGGCGCCCCCGACACCGCACAGCACCACGGGCTGCGCAGGGCGAGGCAGGTGCTCAGGCCGGCGCGTGCCGTACCGGGCGCCGTCGTGTCGCTCGCGCTGGCGGCCGGGCTGGGGATGACCGCGGCCGAGGTGGTGTCGGCGCTGCTCGGGCATCCGCTCGGCTGGCTCCCCGTGAACGAGCTCGTCGAGCTCGCCGGCAAGAGCACGTGGCCGGAGGCGTCCACGACCGCCCTGGTGACGGCGGGCGCGGGCGCACTGATGCTGCTGCTCGCCATCGTGCCCGGCCGCTGCCGGCTGATGCCGGTGCAGACCTCGGACCCGCTGATCGTCATCGGCATCACCCGCACCGGGCTCCGCCGCACGCTCCGCGCGGCCGCCCAGCAGGTGGCGGGGGTGGACAAGGCCCGGGTACGGCTGCGCAGGCGCACCATCGAGGTCACCGTCGTGACCGGGGCGGAGAGCTCGGGCTCGATGCTCAGGCAGGTCGGCACCGCGGTCGGCGACCGGCTGGCCGGCGTGGGGACGCTCGGCACGGGCGAGGTCGTGGTACGCCTGCGCAGGAAGACCCGGCGATGAGGGGCTCGTCAGAGAGCCGCGAAGGGGCTGTGATGCGGATCGGAAGGGGACTGTGATGCGGCAGTACGCCGGCAATCGCATCGGCCTGGCCGTCGTCGGCGGCATGCTGCTTGGCCTGGGGTCGTACGCCTGGCTGCGCGGCCACGACCGCCTCTTCGGCCTGCCGCCGAACGCCAAGATCCTCCCGCCCCAGACGGCCCGCGCCCTCGCCGCCGAGCCCTGGCCGCTGTGGACCTTGGCCCTGGTCCTGCTTCTGCTTTCCCTGCTCGCACTCCGCTGGCTGCTGCTCTGCCTGGGCTGGGGCCGCCGCGGCACCCGCAACGGCACGGCCACCGCGATGCTGTTCGTCGGCCTCAAGAGCGTGGAGGGCCTGGGCCGCGCGGGGGTGCGGGTCGGCGAGGACGGCGTGCGCATCGGCCTGACCTGCCCGGCGGCGGCCGATGTGGGAGCGGTGGTGGGCAAGCTGGATCAGGACATCGTCGGCAAGATCCGCCGCGAGGTCCGCGACGACGAGACCCCCACGCTTGTACGCCTGCACGTGCGCCGGTAGGTCGGCCCTCGGTACGTGGAGAGCGGACTCGAAGGCCCGCGCGCTAGGCCACCCGCACGGTGAGGGTGTGCCAGCCGGTCGCGCCGTCGGGCGCGGGCGGTGCCTCCTGCTCGGTCTGGGTACGCCCAGCGGCGTCGGTCGCCCGTACCTGGAGCATATGCTCCCCGGCGGTGGCGTCCCAGTCGATCGACCACTGCCGCCAGGTGTCGGGTCCGGGCACCTCGGCCAGCCGCGCCTGCCGCCACTCCCCGCGATCGACCCGCACCTCCACCGCGTCGATCCCGGTGTGCTGCGCCCACGCCACCCCGGCGATCGTGGTACGCCCGGCCTTCAGCGAGTCCCCGGACTTGGGCACGTCGATGCGCGACTGGACCTTGATGGGCCCCTTGGCCGACCAGCCGCGCGGCGTCCAGTACGCCTCGTCCCTGTCGAACCTGGTCACCTTGATGTCCACCACCCACTTGGTGGCCGACACGTACCCGTACAGGCCGGGCACCACCTGGCGCACCGGGAAGCCGTGGTTCACGGAGAGGACCTCGCCGTTCATCGCCACCGCGAACAGCGCGTCGCGCCCGTCCATGACCACGTCGGCCGGGGTGCCGCAGGTGAAGCCGTCGGCGGACGTGGACAGCAGCATGTCGGCGTCCGCCCGGAGGCCCGCCTGGCGCAGGACGTCGGCCATGCGCACGCCCAGCCAGCGGGCGTTGCCGACGAGTCCGCCGCCGACCTCGTTGGAGACGCAGGTGAGCGTGACGTCGGCCTCGGTGAGCGGCATCCTCAGCAGGTCGGCGTAGGTGATCTCGACGGGCCGGTCGACCAGGCCGTGGATGCGCAGCTTCCATTCGCGGGGATCGACCTGTGGAAGGACGAGCGCGGTGTGCACCTCGTAGAAGTCCTGATTCGGCGTGATGAACGGGGACAGGCCGTTGATGCCGAGGTTCGCACCCGTGGGGATGGGCTTGGCTGGGGTCGCGGGCCTGGGCAATGCCACCCCCGCCCGCGCGGTGTCCACCGCCTGCCGCCCGCCGAACTGCCGCCCGAGCACCGTGGCCGCCCCCGCCACCACCACGCCGCCGGCGACCCCGGTCAGCAACCGCCGCCGATCGAACGCGCGCAGGTCCGCCCCGCTCCGCATCACGGCCGGCCGCTCGGCTCTGCGGTCCAGCTCCACCAGCCGGTCCCGCTCGGCCGCGCCGTCCGGACCGTCCGGACCGGCGCCGCCGCCCTCAGAGGCCGTCGTCTGGGAGCTGTGTTCGCCCGTACGCGATGAGGCGGCCGTCGTGCGGGAGCCGCGTACGCCCGCGGCCCGGCGTACCAGCCAGGAGAGCGCCCAGGCGCCGGCCGCCGCGCCCGCCAGGGTCGGCAGCGTGTCCAGGATCCCCCCGGCGTCCGGCCGGGTGAGCACCGCGAACACCCCCACCGCCCCGAACGCGGCCAGCCCCGCGACACCGTAGGCGAGCCGGCGCCTGGCCAGCACTCCGATGAGCGCCGCGATCCCGGCCAGCACCACCAGCACGCCCCCGAGGAGGACCGCCTTGTCGTTCTCGCCGAATGTCCTGATCGCCCAGTCCTTGACCGGGGCAGGCGTGAGATCGACCGTCGCATCGCCCACGGCCACCACGGGAAACGTCTCGGGTCCGACGAACCCGGCCACGAGCTGCGCGATCCCGAGGGCCACGCCGCCGGACACCAATCCCGCCAGGGCGCCCGCCCAGGCGGGCACTGTCATATTCCTCTGCACAGTACGAACGTACGTCCGCCGCCGCCACCTGGTTCTTACGCTGTGGTTACGAGGCCAGCAGTTCGCGCACGACCGGCGCCAGCGCCCGGAAGGCCCGGCCCCGGTGGCTGATGGCGTCCTTCTCGTCCGGCGACATCTCGGCCGTGGTGCGGACGTCGCCGTCGGGCACGAAGATCGGGTCGTAGCCGAAGCCGTTGGACCCGCGCGGCGTGGTGACGAGGCGGCCCGGCAGCACGCCCTCGACCACGCGAGACTTGCCGGAGGGCAGCGCCAGCGCGGCGGCGCAGGTGAAGTAAGCGGTCAGCCGGTCCGCGGGCACGTCGGAGAGCTGCGCGAGCAGCAGGTCGAGGTTGGCCCCGTCGTCGCCGTGCCGCCCCGACCAGCGGGCGGAGAAGACGCCCGGCATGCCGTTGAGCACGTCGACGCAGAGCCCGGAGTCGTCGGCGACCGCGGGCAGGCCGGAGCCCTTCGCGACGGCGTGCGCCTTGAGCAGGGCGTTCTCCTCGAACGTGACACCGGTCTCGGCGACCTCGCCGATCGAGGGGAACTCCTCGAGCCCGACGATGTCGAACCCGGACAGGATGCGGCGCAGCTCAGCGATCTTGCCCGCGTTGCGAGTGGCCAGCACGATCTTCACGAGCCCAGGGCCTCCTGCTGGATCAGCGTGAGCTCCTCACAGCCTGCCAGGGCCAGATCGAGGAGCTGGTCGAGCACGCCCCGGTCGAACGGGGCGCCCTCGGCGGTGCCCTGCACCTCGACGAAGCTGCCCTCGCCGGTCATGACGACGTTCATGTCGGTCTCGGCGGCGACGTCCTCGGTGTAGCAGAGGTCGAGCATCGGCACCGTCCCCACCACGCCGACGGAGACGGCCGAGACCGAGCCGATCAGCGGGTCACCGGGGCACATCCGGCGCTCACGCATCCAGGCGACGGCGTCGGCCAGCGCCACGTAGGCGCCGGTGATGGCGGCGGTCCTGGTGCCGCCGTCGGCCTGCAGCACGTCGCAGTCGAGCAGAATGGAGTTTTCGCCCAACGCTTTGTAATCGACACACGCACGGAGCGAACGCCCGATCAACCGCGAAATCTCGTGCGTCCTGCCACCGATTTTGCCGCGGACCGATTCACGATCGTTACGGGTATTGGTCGCCCGCGGAAGCATGGCGTATTCGGCTGTAACCCAGCCCTGCCCGCTGCCTCTTCGCCAGCGCGGCACACTGTCCTGCACCGACGCCGCGCACAACACCCTGGTGCCACCGAATTCGACCAGCACGGAGCCTTCGGCGTGAGTCAGCCATTGCCTCGTGATGGTAATGGGACGAAGCTGGTCAGGGTTGCGGCCATCCTGTCGGGACATACAGATCACCCTATCTCCGCGCCACAACGCTCTTGACCAAATGTGTCCGACACATGGATCCTGACGCAATGACAACGGGGGTGTTGCGTAACCCTGACTTCCTCCGGTTCCTCAGCTCGCATGTCGCCAACGAACTCGGGGCCAATATCTCACGCGTGGCGCTTCCGCTGGTGGCCGTGCTGGTGCTGCACGCCGGACCGGCGGAGGTCGGCCTGCTGGCGTCGCTGCAGACGATCGCGTTCCTCGTGATCGGCTTGCCCACGGGGGTGTGGGTGGACAGGATGCGCCGGCGCCGCGTGATGATGGCGGCCGACCTGATCAGGTTCGTGCTGCTGGCCAGTATCCCGGTGGCGGCCGAGCTGGGGGTCCTGTCGATCGGGATGATGTTCGCGGTGGCACTGCTCATGGGGCTGGCGCAGGTTTTCAACGACGTGGCGGACCAGACGTACCTGCCCGACCTGATCAGCAACCGGCAACTCAGCGACGGCAACGCGAAGCTGGAGATCGTCCGGTCGGGATCGTTCCTGGCGGGGCCGGGTGTGGGGGGCGCGCTGGTGCAGCTGCTCGGGGCGTCGCGCACGCTGACCGCCACCGCGCTGGGCGCGCTCGCCTCGGTGCTCTTCCTGGGCTCGATCAAGGCGCCGGACAAGCCGCCCGCGGACACCGAGGGCTCGCCGCTCCTGCGCGGGATCAGGGTGGGGCTCACATATCTGTGGCGCGACCGGCTGCTGCGCATGTTCGTGGCGTCGTCGGCGATGAACAACCTCTGCATCAGCGGGGTGCTCGGCCTGTCGGTGCTGTTCCTGGCCGAGGAGGTCAAGCTGGCGCCGGGCCTCATCGGCCTGCTGCTCATGTCAGGCGGGATCGGCGGGCTGATCGGTGGCCTGACCGGCGGCTGGCTGTCCAGGAGGTACGGCACGGCCAGGATGACCTGGCTGGCCGTCACGGTGGGCGCGCCCTTCGGCCTGCTGCTGCCGATGACGCAGGCCGACTGGCGGGTGGTGTGCTTCGCGATCACCTCGATCATGTTGTCGTGGAGCGCCGCGCTGACGAACGTGGGCCAGATCACCTACCGGCAGACGGTGACCCCGGAGCACATGCTCGGCAGGGTCAACGCCTCGGTGAGGTTCGTGGTCTGGGGCACCATGCCGCTGGGCGCGCTGCTCGGCGGCCTCGTCGCCCAGCAGGTCGGCGTACGTCAGACGCTGTGGGTGCTCATGGCGGGCAGGCTGCTGGCGTTCCTGCCGCTGCTGTTCTCGCCGTTGCCACGCATGCGTGACTTCACCGAGGTTCAGGCCAGGTCATAGACCGCGCCGCTGCGGGCCAGCTCGACAGGACCGTCGTAGCCGCCCCTGGAGGCGTCGCTGAGGACGGTCGCCTGGTCGTTCCAGGGGACGAGGTGGGTGAGCACGAGGCGGCCGACATCCGCCTTGGCGGCGTGCTCGGCTGCCTGGCGGCCGGTCAGGTGCAGGTCGACGGGCAGGCCGGGCTGCTCGACGAAGGAGGCCTCGCACAGCAGGAGGTCGGCGCCCGAGGCCAGCTTCACCAGCTCGTCGCACTCGCCGGTGTCGCCGGAGTAGGCCACGGACCTCTTGCCGTTGGCGACGCGGAAGCCGTACGCCTCGACCGGGTGGTTGACCAGCCCCGCGGTGAGGGTGAACGGCCCGATCTCGAACGAGCCGGGCGCCAGCGGAACGAAGTCGAACGCGGTCTCCAGCCCTGGCTCGTCCGGCATGCCGTACGCGGCCGCCAGCCGGGACGGGGCGTCGGCGGGCGCGTAAACGGGCACGGCCGGGTACGGCGCCGCGGGCCCGTACGTCCGCGCCACGTGATAGGAGCAAAGGTCAAGACAGTGGTCGGCGTGCAAATGGGACAGGCAGATCGCGTCCACGTCGTACAGGCCGATGTGGCGTTGGAGCGCCCCGAGCGATCCATTGCCGAGATCGAGCAGCATCCTGAAACCGTCCGCTTCGAGGAGGTAGCAGGACGCTGGGCTGTCGGGCCCCGGGTAGCTCCCTGAGCATCCGACGATGGTCACCTTCATGTGGGCCTCCCGTTAGAGGTAGTACCCCCCACTGGAGCGAGTTCGACCACATCGATCTCCGGGCCCAGGAAGCGTCGCCCGAGCCGGGCGAAGAGCAGGGAGTCGCCGGTGGCGCGGAAGCGGTGCCGGGGGGTGGCCCCGCTCCCCGCCGCCAGATCGCGGTCATGCAGGATCCGGTAGACGTCCTTGGCCGTCTCGTCCGCGCTGGAGACCAGCGTGACCTCGTCACCGGCGATGTAGGAGATCGCGCCGGCGAGGAGCGGATAGTGGGTGCAGCCGAGGATGAGAGTGTCGCACCCGGCGGCCCTGACGGGTTCCAGGTAGTCGCGCACGACCTCGATGAGCTCGTCGCTCATCGTCTCGCCTCGTTCGACGTACTCCACCAGGCGTGGGGCGGCCACGCCGGTGAGCTGCACGTCGGGGGCCGCGGTGAAGGCGTCGTGATAGGCCATGGAGTCGATGGTGGCCCTGGTGGCGATCACGCCGACCTTCCCGGTGCGGGTGGCCCGCACCGCGCGCCTGGTGGCGGGCTGGATCACCTCGACGACCGGCACGTCATAGCGCTCGCGGGCGTCGCGCAGCACGGCGGCACTGGCGCTGTTGCACGCGATCACGAGCATCTTGACGTCCTGCTCGACGAGGTGGTCCATCACCTCCAGGGCGTAGGCGCGGACCTCCGCGATGCGTTTCGGCCCGTACGGCTGGCGGGCCGTGTCGGCCACATAGGTGATCGATTCGTGGGGCAGCTGGTCGATGATCGCTCGGGCGACCGTCAAGCCGCCGACTCCGCTGTCGAAGATCCCAATACTCGTGTCCGGCACGCTTAGAGGGTAGGCGACCTGCACGATCAACACTGCGTAAGAATGCTCACAGGTGCGACTCGTGAGCATGATGCGGTGTTGTCTTGGTCACACGCAGGCCCGTCAGCCTCTGCCGACCCTGGCGAGCTGGCGCGACTGAGCGACCAGGCGGCCGGCGGAGTCACGTACCTCGACCTCCTCGTCGAACCAGCCGTCGGAGACCAGCCGGCCGCTGCCGAGCAGCGTGAGCCAGCCGGGCGCGGGCAGCGCGCGCAGGTGCCAGGTGAGGTCCACGGTCGGCGCCCAGCCGCGCGCCCCCGCCGAGAACACCACGGGCGGCAGCGCGTCCACGGCCAGCGCCAGCACGTACGGGTCCGGGTCCTGGGGCTCGGCCATCCTGAAGTACGCCCGCGACTCGGGCCTGCCGGTGGGGTCGCCGGTCAGCCAGCCGATCGTGGGCGGATCGAAGAGCAGCTCCATCTGGGCGTTCAGGTTCATGCCCGACTCGGGCTTGGGGTCAGGGAGCTTGGCGCAGTCCTCAAGGCTCGGCATGCCGTACGCCGATTTTTCGGCATACATCGGCTCGACGTCGTGCAGCGTGGCCGTCGTGATCAAGCTCTCGATCTGCGCCACACCGTCTTGCACGAGCCTGGCCCTGGCGAACGCGGCCGTCCTGCCCGCCTTGAGCGGCTCCACCACGACCTGGGCAGGACCGGCGATCGGCGCCTTGAGGAACTGCGCGGTCGTGCTCACCGGGTGCTCGAACGGCGAGGCGTCCACCGCCGCACGCAGGATCACGGCCATGAGGTAGCCGCCGTTGAGCGGGCCGCCGATCTGGTATCCCGGGTCGAGGCAGACGTCGTACGTGCCGTCGTCGACCTTGATCGCCTGCGTGGCCTCGTCAAACTTGGTCATCCGCTCCCGCCTCAAAATTTGGAACTATGTTCTAGAGCCCCATACTCTACGGGCCGCGCCCAGCGGGCCACCTGCCGGGTCTGATTCGACTTCAGCACATTGCAAGCGCCTGACAAGCAACATCCGTTACCTTCTCAGTGGTCAAAAGTCCACTTTGTGAGTTGAGTGATGTCTGCTAACAATCCCCCCGATGGCCAGGATCCTGACCGGACCACGGCGTACAACTGGAACCAGGGGCAGCCGTACCCGCCGCAGCAGCCCTACCAGCAGCAGCCCCATGGCCAGCAGCAGCCCTCGCAGGGGCAGCAGGGGTCTTATGGCCAGCAGCAGCCGTACAACCCGCAGCCGGCGTATGGGCAGCAGCCCTCCTACGGCGCGCCGTACGGGCAGCCGAGCCAGCCGAATTACCAGCAGCAGGATCAAGGCGGCTGGCAGCAGCAACAACCGCAGCAGGGTGCCTGGCAGCAGGAACAGCAACCGCAGCAGGGTGCCTGGCAGCAGGAGCAGTTACAGGGTGGCTGGCAGCAGCATGACCCGTATGCGCAGCAGGGCTGGCAGCAGCAGGGCCCCGAGGGCCACGGTCCGCCGGCCAAGAAGGGCCGCAAGGGCTGGGTGATCGCGGCCGCCGCGGCGCTCGCGGTGATCCTGCTCGGCGGCGGCGCGGTGTGGGCCGTGGGCGCCATCGGCGGCGGCGGCACGCAGCCGGACGAGGTCCTGCCCGCCGACTCCATCGCCTACGCCCGCCTCGACCTGGACCCGGCCGCCAACCAGAAGCTGGCGCTGTTCCAGCTGGCCAGGAAGTTCACGGTCACCAAGGACTCCTTCTCCGGCGAGGACCCGCGCAAGGCGCTGTTCGACACGATCAACAAGGACTCCGACAGCAAGGTCGACTTCGCCAAGGACGTCGACCCGTGGCTGGGCAGCAGGGTCGGCTTCGCCGCCGTCCCGTCCGGCAAGGACGAGCCCGACTTCGCGGTGGCCGTCCAGGTCAAGGACGAAGAGCAGGCCAAGGCCGGCATCGCCAAGCTGATGGACGGCGACAAGTACGGCATCGCCTTCCGCGATGACTACGCGCTCCTCACCACCACCCAGGCGCTGGCCGACAAGTACGCGAAGGCCGAGGGCAGCCTGGCCGACAACGCCGAGTTCAACGAGGACATGGGCGCGGTCGGCGAGCAGGGCGTGCTGTCGTTCTGGGCCGACATGGGCGGCCTCATGGAGCTGGCCAAGAAGGAGATCCCCGCCGAGCAGGCGGCGAGCCTCGAGCAGATCAAGGACGCCAGGTTCGCCGGCGCCCTGCGCTTCGACAGCGCCTACGTCGAGCTCGCCGGCACGGTGCGCGGGGCCAAGGGCATGGCGCCCCAGAGCGACCTGCCCAACGCCAACCTGGGCACCCTGCCCGCGACCACGGCCGGCGCCCTGTCGATCTCCGGCCTCGACCAGGTCGTCACCAAGCAGTGGTCCGAGATCGAGAAGCAGGCCTCGGCGGCCGGGGCCGCGGAGATCAAGCAGCTGATCGAGCAGGCCAAGACCATGTACGGCCTCGAACTCCCCGCCGACCTGGCCACGGTCCTCGGCAAGAACTTCACGATCGCGGTGGACAGCGAGGGCCTGGACACCAACCAGATCAAGGGCGGCGTGCGCGTCGCCACCGACCCGGCCAAGGCGCAGGCCATCCTCGACAAGATCCAGCAGGCGATGACCGCAAGCGGCCAGCCCGCTCCGCAGATCGCCAAGGTCGCCGGCGACGGCGTCTTCACGGTGGCGACGACGGACGAGTACGCCAAGAAGCTGGCCGAGGAAGGCACGCTGGGCGACTCCGAGACGTTCCAGACGGCGATCCCGGACGCGGGCGAGGCGACGTACGCGATCTTCGTTGACCTGGACAAGGTCGAGAACCTCTACCTCAAGTCCATGCAGGGCGACGAGAAGGCCAACGCGCAGGTGCTGCGGGCCGTCGGGATGAGCGGCAAGCAGACCGACACCGAGGCGACGTTCTCGCTGCGGCTCCTGTTCAACTGACCCGAACGCGAAAGGGCGGCCGAACCGGCCGCCCTTTTCGTGTGCTCAAGCCCAGAGCTGGCCTTCGAGGCGCTCTTCCGCCTCTTCCAGGGTGCCCTCGTAGGCGCCCGTGGACAGGTATTTCCAGCCGCCGTCGGCCACCACGAACGCGACGTCGGCCCGCTCCCCCGCCTTGACCGCCTTCCTGGCCACGCCCAGCGCCGCGTGCAGCGCGGCCCCGGTCGAGACCCCGGCGAAGATGCCCTCGGTGGTGAGCAGCTCGCGGGTGCGCCGCAGCGCGTCCGCGGAGCCGACCGAGAAGCGGGTGGTCAGCACGGACTCGTCGTAGAGCTCGGGGATGAACCCCTCGTCCACGTTGCGCAGCCCGTAGACCAGCTCTCCGTAGCGCGGCTCGGCGGCGACTATCTGCACGCCGGGCACCTGCTCGCGCAGGAACCGGCCCACGCCCATCAGCGTCCCCGTCGTGCCGAGCCCGGCCACGAAGTGGGTGATGGTGGGCAGGTCGTCGAGAATCTCGGGACCCGTGGTCTCGTAGTGGGAGCGCCAGTTGGCCGGGTTGCCGTACTGGTAGAGCATCACCCAGGAGGGATTCTGGGCCGCCAGCTCCTTGGCGACGCGTACGGCCTCGTTCGAGCCGCCGGCCGCCGGGGAGGAGATGATCTCCGCGCCCCACATGCGCAGGAGCTGGCGCCGCTCGTCGGAGGTGTTCTCCGGCATGACGCAGATCAGCTTGTAGCCCTTGAGCTTGGCCGACATGGCGAGTGAGATGCCGGTGTTGCCGCTGGTGGGCTCCAGGATCGTGCAGCCGGGCGTGAGCAGGCCGTCCTTCTCGGCCTGCTCGACCATCCAGAGCGCGGGCCTGTCCTTGATCGAGCCGGTCGGGTTGCGGTCTTCCAGCTTGGCCCACACCCGCACGTCGGCGGACGGCGACAGTCTCGGCAGGCCGACCAGCGGCGTGCGGCCCACCGAGTCGATCAGCGATTCGAAACGCATGTCACCCACCGGCGACGGCTGGGAGGACGGTCACGGTGTCGCCGTCGGACACGGGCGTGCCGAGACCGCCGAGGAAGCGCACGTCTTCGTCGTTCAGGTAGACGTTGACGAAACGGCGCAGGCCACCACCGTTGTCGATGAGGCGGTCCTTGATGCCCGGGTGGCGGGACTCCAGATTGGTGATCAGCTCGTCGAGGGTGGCGCCCTCGGCGTTCACGGCCTTCGCACCGTCGGTGTAGTTGCGCAGAATGGTCGGAATGCGAACCTCGATGGCCATCGCGGTCAGTCTCCTCATGTCATGTCGTCGTCCCATCGGCAGCAACGCCGACGGCTGAAAGGGGATTCCAGGCTCAACGACGACAGTCGTAGACGACGACAGCCGGAGTGTGTGCGAAGAGGAAGCTCTGCACCGGCCGGACCATCATGGGAGAAATCTTACCTCTTCCTCGGTGATCTCACCGTCGAGGATCTGGTAGGAGCGGAACTCCACCTTGTCCTCGTCCCTGGTCGAGACCAGGACGTAGTGCGCGTTGGGCTCGGAGGCGTAGGACACGTCGGTGCGCGACGGGTACGCCTCGGTGGCGGTGTGGGAATGGTAGATCACGACGGGCTCCTCGTCGCGGTCGTCCATCTCGCGCCAGACACGCAGCTGCTCCATCGAGTCGAAGCGGTAGAAGGTGGGCGAGCGCTCGGCGTTCTCCATCGGGATGAACCGCTCGGGTACGCCGTTCTTGCCCGCGATCACACCGCACGCCTCGTCGGGGTGGTCGGCCCGGGCATGGGCGACGATCTTGTCCGCCAGTTCCTGCGCGATCGACAGCATGCCCGGAAATTACCAGAGGGCCCGGACCAGGCTGTCCTGTAGGTAGGTCAGCCAGTCATAGGTGACGAAGGCCGGATATCTGGGATCGTCCTCGGACATCATGGCGATCTCATCGTGGATCTCCTCGGTCACCTCCAGCTTGACGCCGAGCGTGAGGCGCAGGTCGTTGAGCGCGCGCAGCCACGCCTGGGCCTGCTCGGCCGTGAGCTCGGAGCGTCCCGATCTGGCCGTGTCGTAGACCGTCTGCGCGTCGGCCCGCTTGCCGTCGCGCAGCGTGGCCTCGGTGTAGCGGCGGAACTCCGAGGCATCCTCCTCGTCCTCGTACGCCGTTGGGAACAGGCGCGCCAGCACCGGGTCCGTCGGCGCCTCGGTCGCCCCGATGCCCAGCGCCCGCTCCAGCGGGTCGTCGCTGGTCTGCCCCGGCGACACGAGGCCGAGCAGCATCGACACGAGCGAGCGCAGCAGCGAGACCTCGGCGGCCTCGAACCGCGTGACGACTCCGCCACCCTTGCCCGGCGAGAACCCCGAACTCACCCGCACCTCTTCATGTGCCTCATTTGACCGAATCCGGCTGGAGCGTCGCCCACAGGCCGTAGGAGTGGAGAATCTGCACATCGCGTTCCATCTCTTCGCGCGTGCCGCTGGACACTACAGCCTTGCCCTTGTGGTGTACGTCCATCATCAGCTTCTCGGCCTTCTCCTTGGTGTAGCCGAAGACCGTTTGGAAAACATAGGTCACGTAGGACATGAGGTTGACCGGGTCATTCCAGACGATGGTCACCCATGGCAGATCGGGCCGGACGTCCGATGACGGACGCTCGACGGTGATTGGAGCGGTGCTACCCACATCCCCGAGTCTGCCCTATCTGGGCCGTAGTCTTCGAGTCGTGACAATGACCATGAGCACTGCGTTGCTCACAGATCACTATGAGCTGACGATGCTGCAGGCGGCTCTCCAGAGCGGCGCGGCGCACCGGCGCGCGGTCTTCGAGGTGTTCGCCAGGCACCTGCCGGGCGGGCGGCGTTACGGGGTTGTCGCCGGCACGGGACGTGTCCTGGACGAGCTTGAACGCTTCCGTTTCGGTGAGGAGGAACTCACCTATTTGCGCGAGCACCAGGTCGTGGACGAGGCCACTCTGGCGTTCCTCGCCGATTACCGGTTCTCCGGGAGCGTCTACGGCTACCGCGAGGGCGATGTCTACTTCCCCGGCTCCCCCATCATGATCGTCGAAGGCACCTTCGCCGAGACCGTGGTTCTGGAGACCTTGACGCTGTCGATCCTGAACCATGACTGCGCGATGGCCTCCGCCGCCTCCCGCATGACCAACGCCGCGGGCAATCGGCCGATCATCGAGATGGGCTCCCGGCGCACGCACGAGAGCGCGGCCGTGGCCGCCGCGCGGGCCGCGTACATCGCCGGGTTCGCCTCGACCTCCAACCTGATGGCCGGGCGCGTGTACGGCGTCCCCACGGCCGGCACGGCGGCGCACGCGTTCACGTTGCTGCACGACTCGGAGCGGGCGGCGTTCGAGGCCCAGATCGCCTCGTTCGGCCCCGAGACGACCCTGCTGGTGGACACCTACGACGTGCCGGAGGCCGTCCGCACGGCGGTGGAGCTGGCCGGGCCCAAGCTCGGTGCGGTCCGCATCGACTCGGGCGACCTGGCGGCCGCGGCGCAGGAGGTGCGCGAGCAGCTGGACGCGCTCGGCGCGTTCAACACCCGGATCCTGGTCACCTCGGACCTGGACGAGTACGCCATCGCCGCGCTGGCCGTCGCGCCCGTGGACGGCTACGGCGTGGGCACCTCGCTGGTGACCGGGTCCGGGGTGCCGACGGCGGCGCTGGTGTACAAGCTGGTGGCCCGGGAGACGGCCACCGGGAAGCTGGAGGCCGTGGCCAAGCGTTCGGTGGGCAAGCCCTCGCGCGGCGGCCGCAAGGAGGCGTACCGGCTGCTGGACGACGCCGGCCACATCGAGACCGAGCTGATCACCACCGGCGGCCTGGTCCCTGAGGGCGGCATCCCCCTCCTGCACGAGCTCGTCCGCGACGGCGAGGTCGTCGGCAGGGAGCCCCTGTCCGCCGCCCGCGAACGCCACGCCCTGGCCGTCACCGCGCTCCCGCTGGAGGCCCTCCACCTGGGCAGGGGGTATGCGGCGGTTCCCACGGAGTTCGCCTGACGTATGGTGCTGAGTATGGGCACCGCGTTGATCATCGTCGATGTGCAGAACGACTTCTGCGAGGGTGGCAGCCTCCCTGTGGCCGGCGGGTCCGAAGTGGCGGCGGCGATCACCCGCCACGTGGCGGACCACGGCTACGACCACGTGGTGGCCACCCGCGACTACCACATCTCCCCCGGTAACCACTTCTCGGACACTCCCGACTACGCCTCCACCTGGCCGCCCCACTGCGTGGCCGGCACACCGGGGGCGGACTTCCATCCGTCGTTCGACGTGTCCGAGGTGGAGGAGCTCTTCAGCAAGGGCGCCTACACGGCGGCGTACAGCGGCTTCGAGGGCACGTCCGGCGACGGGGTCTCGCTGGCGGAGTGGCTCAGGGATCGCGGGGTGCACCAGGTGGACGTGGTGGGCATCGCCACGGACTACTGCGTACGCGCCACGGCGCTGGACGCGGTCAAGAACGGGCTGGCGGTGCGGGTCCTGCTGGACCTCACGGCCGGAGTCACCCCGGCCACGGCGGAGGCGGCGATGGCGGAGCTGAAGGCGGCAGGCGCCACCCTGCGTGGGGCGCCCGCGGTCGGCTGATCGGCCCGGCCCTCCCGCGGCTTGATCACGCTTAGTACACAGTGTGCAACGCCGAGGTGATGTGATATCCAAGAGGGCGAACCCTCTCCGAAGCCGGAGTAGTACGGAGAGTGATACGTCGTCCTCGTCGCAGGAGGTTCTCCATGCTGGCCCTCTCTTTAGGTGTGGCCTGGCTGCTCCTCGCTCCTCTCAGCCTGTGGCTCCTCCTCAAGGGCAACACCGCCGAGCGCGTCGGCGCGATCGTGACCCTGGCGCTGCTGGAGGGCGGCACGATCGTGATGGACACCGTCATCCAGCAACACGTCGCCGACCACTCCGTCGTCGTCCACGACGTGTCACCGCCTCCCACACCCACCTGTGACGAGCGCACCCCGGCGCCCCGCTCCGCGGAGGTCGGCAAGGCTCTCGTCCTGACCTGGGCCGCGGCCGCCCGCGAATGCGAGACGGCCGAGGTCACCGTCCGCACCGAGGGCCGGCGGCTGCTGATCTGGCTGCGCGCGGGCCCGAGTCCGGGCCGTCGCAAGACCATGCTCACCGTGGGCCGCGATGTCGCGCTCACACTTCCCGTACGCGTCCAGGGCGATACCGCCGCAGTCACGGTCCCGTTGCCGGAAAAAACCGGCCGAATCCCGGTAGACGGCCGCACCGGCCGCCGAATCCCGGCCCCGGCGGCCTAGCCTGCCGACCTGGACACCTACACGCCGGCGACCTGGCCCGGCTCCCTGTGTGCGCCGGGCCCCCTGGGGCGGCTGCCTAGGAGGTGGCCACCGCCAGCCGCAGCGCGTCGTCGAACTTGGCGAAGACCTCGAACGCGTGCCGCAGCCCGGTGATCGACAGCACCCTGGCCATGACTCCCTGGACCCCTCCGAGGAGCAGCCTGGTCCCCCGGGCCTCGCACCGCTGCAGGACGCTGACGAGTTCGTTCATCCCCATCGAGTCGCAGAACGCCACCTCGCCGAGGTCCAGGATGAGGAAGGGCTGCGGGGGCAGCTCCCAGACGTGCTGCAGGTGCTCGCGCAGCACGGGTAGCGCGTTGACGTCGAGCTCTCCTTCAAGCCTGATGATGACGGCGTTTCGAGAGAGGCCTGACGTGACGCTGAGCGTCGACTTCCCATTGGCCCCAGCTGACATGGGCGAAGTCCTTCTGCGCATCTCCAGACAAGCCAAGAGTGTTGTTGCCGGTTCCACAGAGCTTCTAACAGAAGGCCACTGCTCTGTGTCCAATCGGCATAGGACGGGCCGGACGCGCGCAGCGCTGGGGGCGACGCGCCGCGCGCGCTGGCCGCCTCAGCCCGGTCCGAAGGTGATCAGGTAGGCGAGGACCAGAACGGAGAGGATCACGAGCAGGACGCTCGTGCCGCTGATCACCATGATGACGTGCGTTCGCCGGGCCATCCCACGGATCGCCGCGACGACCAGCGCGATCAGAACCGCCAGGATGAAGAGGGTCAGGTTCCCGGTGTCGGTCGAATTCGGCATTGCCACCAAGAGGTGCAGGGCTGGATTCGTCATAAGCAATTCCCTAATGCGAAGAGACGCTCTGCCGAAAACCCCGCTTGTGCCGGCACCGCACCGACGATGACCCCGCCATGAGGTGCCTGCACTTTCCAGCCGGACGGAGTTTCCGTTTATATCCGGTCACCTCATTGTGCGATCGCACGACACTCCGGACAAGCACCGATTCTCTATGCCGACTATTTCATGTGAAAATACAGCTTGAATGCATTGTCAATGCCCTTTACTGAAGCCCGCCGAAGTTCAGAAACCCGGACCAGAAAATCCAGATCTGGAGATCCAGATTCCGCCTCGCGACGAATCGGCGTCGGCCACCACGGCATGGGTCCTGAAGGACCATCGATCCTGCTGAACTTCAGCCGGGTCCACTGAACCCGGGCACACGGGTCCGGGAGGTTGAAACGCGTCCCCACCTGCCCGCTCCCCAGGTGGATCGGAGGCGCCCGCGGGAGGCTCGGAGAGGTGAATGACGGCGCTCCCTCGACGCGGATATCCGGGCGATGTTAACTGAAGATCTGAAGTACAGGTCTGGAGGCGTGAACAGATGTGGACGATCCCCAGGCACTGGCGCGCCGGCTGCGTGAGCTGCGCGAGCGCCACTGGCCGGACATGCGGATCACCCAGAAGCAGTTGCACAGGGCCATGGGGATCAGCGTCTCACTGATCTCATCCTGGGAAGCGACGCGCCAGCTCACGATCCCACCCGCGCACAGACTCGACATGTACGCGGCCTTTTTCGCCACCGAACGGTCGATCGCCGACAACAGGGAGCGCCTGCTCCCGCTGTCCGAGCTGACCCCGGATGAGCGTCGGCGATATCGCACGCTACTGGACGAGCTGACCCGGCTGCGCATGGCGGTGTTACGCTCTCAGCCCGCCGGCCCCAGCGCGCAAGCACGCCAGCCCCAGGACGCCGCATCCGAGGATCCCTGGCATTTCCCCGACGGCCGGCCGATCACGATCATCTGCTCCGAGGTCCCCGAAGATCACCTGGACCGGATTCCATACGCCTCCCCTGATGTACTCGACTACATCGAGCTCTACAAGTACTCCGACCTGGACTCGCTGTTCGACCTGCACGGGCACCTCCGCGAAGCGAACCCGGGCAGCCGGGTCAACCTGTGCGCCGCAGGAGATTTGCGCAGAGACGACCTGTCGACCCATCTCGTGCTGCTTGGCGGGGTGGACTACAACAAGATCACCGTTTCCATGCTCCGGAGAATCGAGCTGCCGGTGCGCCAAGTGGCCGACTGGGACGGCGAGAATGGGGCCTATTTCGAAGTCGACGAGAGTGGCCGCGCGCGCAGATACTACCCTGCCACCAGGGAATCCGACGGTAAGCTGGAATTAGTCGAGGACATCGGCTTCTTCTATCGCGGCATCAATCCCTTCAACGTCAAGAGCACCCTGACCATCTGCAACGGAATGTACGCCAGAGGAGTGCACGGAGTGGTCCGGGCGCTGACCGACGAGCTCTTTCGCGACAGGAACAGGGCGTACCTGCGCGAGCGATTCGGCACCGCCACGCCGTACAGCATCCTCACCCGCGTCAGCATGGAAGGCAGGATGGCTCTCACACCCGACTGGACTCTCGACTCCTACCGACTTCACGAATGGCCGGAGCCCATTGATGGTGGCTGAAACAGGCGTGATCACGACAGAGCATCATCACGGTTCGCACCAGCACCTCATCGCCGCGTTCCCTTGGCGATCCGTTCCGGACGCGGTCGAATCCGTGGATGCCATTGTCGTGCCCACGATCCACCATCCGCGCAGGCTAGCGCAGGCCGCGCGCCTGGCGTCGGCGCTGGGTTGCGTGCTCGTCACCTTGCACAGTCACCAGTGGAGCAGCGCGCGGGTCGCGGCCAGGTTGATGCCGCCAGACGTGCGCTTCGTCGCGATCGACATCGACGACGTGCGCCGGCTCAACCTTCCGGATTTCTCAACGACGGCTCTGCTGCGAGCCACACGGTTCGCGCGCACAGCCGACCTGAGCGCGAAACGCAACACGGGTCTGATTCTGGCCCGGCTGATGGGCTGGGGACGCATCGTCTTCCTGGACGACGACATCGCGGTCGGCAGCCACGAGGATGTCGGACGCACCGCCGCTCTTCTCAACGCCTATGACGCGGTGGGCATGCACATCGGCGGCTTCCCGGACAACTCGGTCGTGTGCCACGCGCACAAGAGGACGGGAGGACAGCAGGATTCGTTCGTGGGAGGGGGCGCCCTCGCCGTCGAGACCACCCGGAATCCTTCGTTCTTCCCCAACGTCTACAACGATGACTGGTTCTACCTGCTGGACGAGACCTCGCTGCGCCGGCTCGCGGTGACGGGGACGGTGCGGCAACGCGAGTACGATCCTTTCGACCGCCCTGCTCGCGCACGGGATCAGGAGTTCGGCGACGTGCTGGCGGAAGGCGTCTACTGGATCCTCGACGGCGCAGGGGGTGGCCCGATCAAGGAGACCGTGACCGACCCGCAGCACTGGGCCGGTTTCTTACGCAAACGCCGGATCTTCATCGAGGACGTCCTATGCCGGGTCAGGCGGTTACCGGCAGCTCAGCGGCCCGTTGCCAGGGCCATGGAGGCATCCCTGCTGGCCGCTCTCGGGCGACTGGCCACGATAGAACCATCATTGTGCGTCGACTACATCAACGCCTGGGTGGAAGACCGCCGCAGATGGGCCGATCACTTGGTCACGATTCCGCAGCTCTTCGATACAGCCGCATCGGTGAAATGGCTGGCCAAGGGCAGCACACCGCCGTTGCGCTGGCAATGCTCGGTTAGGAGCAACGCTTGACTCGCGAAAGCGCCGACGGGACTCTGTCGCACGTGAACGGATGCGACATCCGCCCAGCGGCTCCTGAGGATCTCCCGGCCCTCGTCCGGTCACTCGGGCAGGAGGAGTATTTCACCGTGAGCCTGAAGCGGCAGGACGCCGGGCACGGGTTCCTGCTCGTCGCCTGGCAGCGGGGCGTCGCGGTGGGGGATGTCTACGTCTGGCTGGCTCCGGCCGAGGAGCCGGAGCTGCGCACGCACCTGCGGGGTGTCGCGTTGATCACGCATCTCGAGGTCGTTCCTAGGCTACGGAACCTCGGAATCGGAACGAAGCTCCTGCGGGCGGCCGAAGACAGTCTCTACGCGGCCGGGCGCAAGCGGGTCGCCCTCGGGGTGAGGCTGGACAACGATGACGCGCAGCGGCTGTACAAGCGTCAGGGCTACGAGGAGTGGCCCCATGGGGAGGTGGCCACGACGGCGGTCGTGTATCACGCGGACGGCAGTCGCGAAGTCCTCCCGGAAGTATGCCGGATCATGGTCAGGCGCCTCGAGGAGGACCGCCCGGGACGATGGGGCACGTCGTGAGGGTTCCCCTCACATTCCGTCGTGATCGGCGTGCTGGGGCCACTCGTGTGGCAGGAAGGCATCGCGCGTCCAGTCGGCGGTGACGATGTCGGCGCCCGCCGACCTCACCCGGATGAGGGTGCCGTACGACTCGATGTCGCCGAACCGTGACCGGAGATGGGCGGCGCTCTCGACGCCGTCATCGGCCCGACCAGTCGGCGTCCGCGCTGGCTGGAGCACTCGACCCGGCTCGCGGGCGCGCCCGGCTGTCACCTGGTGTCGCCGCTGGCGCAGCACTCGGAAGGCCGCCAGGCGTCCGGTACATCGCAATCGACATCGACGACATGGACCAGCTGCCGGATTTCCAGACCTCGGCCATGCTGAAGAAGAGGCCCTTCATGCGCATGACCGACGACGTTGGGATGAGCCGTGAACGAATACGCGCTGGCACGCCGGCTGCGCGAGCTCCGCAATGGCCGATGGCCTGACGTGCGGGTCACTCAGGCCCAGCTCCGTGACGCCGTGGAGGTGAGCGTCCCGCTGATCTCGTCCTGGGAGTCGACCCGCGGCCCCAAGATCCCGCCGCTGGCCAGGCTCGAGAAGTACGCGGCGTTCTTCGCGACCAAACGGTCGATCGCCAACGGCGAGGCCCGGGTTCTCCCGTTGTCGGAGCTGACCGCGGAAGAGCACGACCAATACCGCATGCTGCTGGACGAACTGAGCCGGCTGCGCAAGGCGGCATTACGCTCTCAGAGCGGCGCCGAGATCTCCGGGGGAGAGGCCGTGGCGCGCCGTGAGGCATTCCTCGATGACCCCTGGCACTTCGACGACCGCAAGCCGATCACGATCATCTGCTCGCAGGCGCCGGAAGATTACCGCGCGAAGATCCCGCACCCGAGCCCGGAGTCCGGCGACTACGTCGATCTGTACAAGTATTCGGACCTCGACTCCCTGTTCGAGTTGCACGGGCATCTGCGCGCCGTGAACCCCCACAGCCTGGTCACCTTGACCGCCGCCGAGGACATCGAATCGGACGACCTCACCACGCATGTGGTGCTGCTCGGCGGGGTGGACTACAACGAGATCACCAGGGCCATGCTGGAAGAGATCGAGATGCCCGTACGGCAGGTGGCCGACTGGGCCGGGGAAAAGGGGCCGTACTTCGAGGTCGACCAGGGCGACGGCCCGCCGCGCAGGCACTACACCGTCACCCAGAAGTCCGGCGACAGCCGGCACTTGCTGGAGGACGTCGCGTTCTTCTACCGCGGCGAGAATCCCTACAACATCAAGCGCACACTGACCATCTGCAATGGCATGTACGCCAGGGGCGTCTACGGTGCCGTGCGAGCGCTGACCGACGAGCGGTTCCGCCACAGGAACGCCGCGTTCGTGCGTGCGCGTTTCGGCGACGCGAAGGCGTACAGCATCCTCACGCGCGTCAGGATCAGGGGCGGCGTCGTCGTCACGCCCGATTGGACCGCGGACGCGTTCCGGCTGAACGAGTGGCCGGAGCCCGCCGATGCGTCCTGAGACGGGACCGCCTGCCCAGACCGAGCACCACCACGGCTCCCACCGTCACCTGGCCGTCGAGACCCGGCTCGAACCGGCGCGCTCCGCGAGGGTCGACGCGATCGTGGTGCCCACCATCCGCCATCCGCGCTGGCTCGAGCACGCGATCAACCTGGCCACCGACCTGGACTGCCCCCTCGTGACCCTGCACAGCGGCAATTGGAGCGGCGCCGCGCTCGCGAGCGCGGCGATGCCGGCCGAGGTGCGCTACGTCATGATCGACATCGGCGAGGTGGACCGGCTGAACCTGCCGTACTTCGCGACCACGGCCCTGCTGAAGGGCACCCTGTTCGAGCGCGGGACGGACCTCGCGCCCAAACGGAACCTCGGCCTGCTGCTGGCCCGCCTGATGAACTGGCGGCGCATCGTGTTCCTGGACGACGATATTGAGGTCAGCGGGCACGAGGAGGTCAGGCGGGCCGCGTCGCTGCTGGACATCTATGACATGGTGGGCATGCGGATCGGCGGGTTCCCCGACAACTCGGTGGTCTGCCATGCCCACCGGGCGACCGGCGGAGCCCAGGACTCGTTCATCGGGGGTGGCGCCCTGGCGGTCGAGACCACGCGCAATCCCTCCTTCTTCCCCAACATCTACAACGAGGACTGGTTCTACCTGCTGGACGACAAGTCGCTGCGCATGCTCGCGGTGACGGGCGAGGTGCGGCAGCGGTCGTACAACCCTTACGACCGGCCCGTCCGGGCGCGCGACCAGGAGTTCGGCGACGTGCTCGCCGAAGGCGTCTACTGGCTTCTCGACGACGGGCAGTCCACGGACTGGCAGTCCGCCGCACACGCCGACTACTGGATCGGTTTCCTCGACAAACGCAGGGCCTTCATCGAGGAAGTGCTCCGCAACGTACGTGGCCTGCCGGCCGACTCCGAACTGGATCGCCACGCCATGAAGGCATCCCTGGTGGCCGCCCTCGGCCGGCTCCACCGCATCGAGCCCGAGTTCTGCGTCGCCTACATCAAGGCCTGGGCGGAAGATCGCGAGGCGTGGCGCAGGCACCTCGACAAGATCCGGAGGGGCGGATCCGACGTATCCCAGGCAGTGAAACGCCTGGTTAAGACTGGCGCGAACCAGCTCAATTGGAAATCCCTGCTGTAAATTGCCCAGGGATTCACGAAAGACCCATACGGGAACTTGTTGTGCGTGGGGCGCTCAGAAATCCGCCAAGCCGGCCATGCGGACCTGCCGGCCATCGTCGGCGCTCTCGGCCAGGAGGAATACTTCATCGACCGCCTGTCCCGTCAGGCGAACGGACACGGCCTCCTCCTGGTGGCATGGAAGAGCGGGCAAGCGGTAGGGGACGTCTATCTCTGGCTGGCCCCGGCCGAAGAGCCCGAGCTGCGGGCCCTCCTCCCGGACGTCCCCCTGCTCACCACCTGGAAGTCGTCCGGGAACGCCGCAACGAAGGCATCGGCACCCAGTTGCTGCGGGCGGCCGAGCAGCGGCTGCACACCAAGGGCCACCGGCGGGTCGCCCTGGGCGTGAACCTGGACAACCACGCGGCGCAACGCCTCTACAGCCGCCTCGGCTACACCGAATGGCCCCATGGAAAGCTGGCGACGACCGAGACCGTCTATCACCCCGGCGGCAGGCGCGAATTACGCCCGGAGGTCTGCCTCGTCATGGTCAGGCACCTCGGCTAGCGGCGCTGGGTGGCCCAGCGGCGGATCATGTCGATGCGCTCCTGGATCTGCTCGGCCGTGGCCTGGGCGATCGGCGGGCCGCCGCAGGCGCGCCGCAGCTCCGCGTGGATGACGCCGTGCGGCTGCCCCGTGCGGTGGTTCCAGGCGCCCACCAGGCCGTTCAGCTCCCGCCTCAGCTCCGCGATCTGCTCGTGCGGGGCCAGGGTCTCGCGCGCCGGCTCGGTCGGCTGCTGCTTGCGCTTGGCGGCCTGCTGGTCCGACTGCCGCTTGCGGAGCAGGGTCGCCACCTGATCGGGCTCCAGCAGGCCCGGCAGGCCGATGAAGTCTTCCTCCTCGGCGGAGCCGATCTCCGCCCCCGTGCCGAACTCGCCGCCGTCGAACAGCACCCGGTCGAACGTGGCCGACGTCTCCATCGTCTCGAACGGGAGCTCGTCGCCGAGGACGTCGGGATTGTCCTTCTGGCGGTTGGCCTGCTCCAGCAGGCTGTCGTCGAGGCCGTCCTCCGGAGGCTTCTTGTTGAGCACATGGTCGCGCTCCACCTCCATCTCGTTGGCCAGGCCCATGAGCGTGGGGACCGAGGGGAGGAAGACCGAGGCCATCTCGCCGCGCTTGCGGGCCCGGACGAAGCGGCCCACCGCCTGGGCGAAGAAGAGCGGGGTCGAGGTCGAGGTGGCGTAGACGCCCACGCACAGGCGGGGGATGTCGACGCCCTCCGAGACCATGCGCACGGCGACCAGCCAGCGATCCTCCGAGGCGCCGAACTGCTTGATCTTCTTCGAGGCGCCGGGGTCGTCGGAGAGGACCACGGTGGCGCCCTCACCGGTGATGTTGCGCAGGTGGCGGGCGTAGGCCCGGGCGGTCTCGTGGTCGGTGGCGATGACCAGGCCGCCCGCGTCGGGAACGCCGCGGCGCACCTCGGTGAGGCGGCGGTCGGCGGCCTGCATGACCTGGCGGATCCAGTCGCCCTTGGGGTCGAGCGCGGCCCGCCACGCCTGCGAGAGCTGGTCCTTGGTGAGCGGGGTGCCGAGCGTGGCGGCGATCTCGTCGCCGGCGCGCGTGCGCCACTTCATCTCCCCGGAGTACGCCAGGAAGATGACCGGCCGCACGACCCCGTCGTCGAGGGCGGGGCCGTAGCCGTAGGAGTAGTCGGCGACGCTGCGCTTGAAGCCCTCCGCGTCCTCCTCGTAGCCGACGAACGGGATCGGGTTGTCGTCGGACCTGAACGGCGTCCCGGTGAGCTGGAGCCGCCGCGTGGCCGGCTCGAACGCCTCCAGCACGCCGTCGCCCCACGACTTGGCGTCGCCCGCGTGGTGGATCTCGTCGAAGATGACCAGCGTCTTGCGGTGCTCGGTGCGCGCCCTGTGCAGGGCGGGGTGCATGGCGACCTGCGCGTACGTCACCGCGACCCCGGTGTAGTCACGCGACGTCGTGCCCTGGCTGTTCTTGAACTCGGGGTCGATGCCGATGCCGACCCGCGCGGCGGCGTCGGCCCACTGGCGCTTGAGGTGCTCGGTGGGCGTCACGATGGTGATCGCCCTGATCACCCCGCGGGCGAGCAGCTCGCTGGCGACGCGCAGGGCGTAGGTCGTCTTGCCCGCGCCCGGCGTCGCCACGGTGAGGAAGTCACGCGGCTCGCGCCTGAAGTAGAGGTCGAGCGCCTCCTGCTGCCAGGCGCGCAGCTTGGGGGCGGTGCCCCACGCGGCACGGTCTGGATAGGAAGGCGAAAGGTGGGACGCGGCGAAGGTGCTCACCGCATCACCTCTGGGGTTCGTGTGCTTCGCTCTCTCACAGTGACCCAAGAGTAGACGGGGACACTGACAAGACGTGCCGTGAGCCGTGGATTCTGGCCAAGGTCTTCCCCAAGTGCTATGCGGCTTATCGGAGACTCGTCATGACCGCGTCGAGGGCCCGCCTGCCTGCGGCTTCCTCGGGTTGGAGCAGCCCGACGAGCAGTACGGCCCCGTTCCCGCGAGTGAGCAGCATCACTCTGAGGAAGGCGGGCCGGTTGACCACGTCCTGGTATTCCGCCCGAAGCGCCCGCGTGTGGCCCCCGGGGATCTGCTTGTCCTCGACCACGCTGACGCGGTCCCCCTTGAGCAGCAGCCTGGAGTACAGCTCCGCCGCGTCGGCCGTGGCCTTCTTGGCGTCCTCCACGGGCCCGGGAACCGGCCTGGCCATGACCAGGCCTCCGTCCTCGTCCCTGATGACGGACGTGAACCCCGTCACCGGCGCCACCACCTCCACGCGCCACCCCTGCGGCAACGTCGCCGTCACCCCGGCCAGCGAGTCGCTCAGCCTCCCCGTCTCGGCCTGCGGCGCGGTGACCCGTAACACCACCGCGGTGGCCCCCGCCACCAGTCCCGTCCCGGCCAGGAGCGCCGCCGGCACGACCGCCCATCGCCGCCACAACCGCCCGCCGACGTGCCTGCGCAGCCCGGGGTCCACCGGGGTGCCGTAGAGCCGGGCGGACGGAGGAAGCGACTCAGGGTCACCGCCCCCAGGAGACCGGTCCGAGCCACCACCAGAGGGCCAGTCCGGGCCATCACCTCCGGGAGGCCAGTCCGGGCCGTCACCCCCGGGAGGCCACTCCGGGTCACCGCCCCCGGGAGGCCATTCACGGCCGCGGTCGGGGCCGGTTCCCAGGCTTCCCCGGCCCCGGCCCGGGTGTTCGGTGGTCCTGCGGATCCGGGGGTTCCACGGCTCGTCGAGGTCCTCGGTCTCCGCGGGCCCGAGGTCCAGCGGGTGCGGCTCTCGAGGGCTCGCGCGCTCCCGCCGCCCCCGTACCGGCTCCTCGTCACGGCGCGCCGGAGCGCGGTCCCACGCGGTCTCCGTGTCCTCTGGAGGAGTACGGCGATGCCTGGCCCCCGGCAGAGGCGGCCAGACACGATGATCGCCCTCCATGGCACCTCCTTGTCCGCTGTCCTATCACTCCTCGCCACGCGGATCCGGCGAACCGTGATCGCTGTGACGGGAGAGGCGGAATTCAGCGGATGCGCCCGGCCAGCACAGTGGCGCTCAGCCCGATGGCCGCCATGAGGAGGCAGATCACGACGAACCCGGTGGCGATCTCGGCGGGCGCGTGCCCGATCACATTGACCAGCGCCCCGGCGGCTCCGATCGCCACCGCGGCCCCCAGCATGTCGGTCACCGACAGCGCGGCCGAGTTCGCCCCCTGCTCGTTCGCCGGCGACTGCTTGAGTGCCGTGACACTGATGGTGGCCATCCCGAGCCCCATCCCGAAACCGGCCACGATCCACGCGGGCGCAGCGACCCACCCGGTCATCCCGGGAAGGACGGAGAGCAGGGAGATCAGGATCGCCACGGTGACGCCCGCCGCCCCGAGCCTGATCCTCCGGTACGGCTCAACGGCCCAGCGGCTCTGCAGCCACGACCCCGCCGACCAGCCCAGCGCCCCCGCCGTCAGCGCGATCCCGGCCTCCTTCGGGTCGAAGGACTTCACCTCCTGCAGCGCCAGCGGGATGAAGGAGTTCACCCCGAAGAAGGCGGCCGAGAAGAACCCGCGCATCAGCACGGTCGTGGGCAGCCCGCGCGCGAACCGCAGCCCGCCGGGAGGCAGCAGCCGGTAGAGGCCGTAGATCAGGAAGCCGAGCCCGGCCAGCGTCTCGACGGCGCCCGGCACCGGGTCCACGTGCAGCCGGTCCACGCCGTGCAGCAGCGCCCCGCCCCCGCCGGACGTGGCGGCGGCGGCCAGCGTCATCGCCAGCGGCCTCGACCGTGGACCGTCCGAGGGCGCCTCGCCGGATGAGGACGGCCTCCGGAGCGCGGGAACGAGCATCACCAGCGCGGGCACGACGAGCGGGATGATTCCGTAGAAGACGTACCGCCACCCCCACTGCTCGGCCACGAACCCCGCCACGGCCGGCCCGACCATGGAGGGCACCACCCAGGCGGCGGAGACCGCCGCGATCGCCTTGGGCCGCATCTCGGCCGGGTAGACCCGCGCGATCATCACGAGCAGCGCCACGAACGAGGCGCCCGCACCCAGCCCCTGGACGGCCCGCGCCCCCAGGAACATCACCGCCGACTGCGCCGCCCCCGCCAGTCCCATCCCGAGCACGAACAGCACCAGCCCGGCCACGAACGGCGCCGGGTAGCCGCGCCGGTCAGCCCAGAGTCCGGCCACCACGTTCGCGAACAGGCTCGCGATCAAGAAGGCGGAGAAGCTCAGCCCGTAGAGGTCCAGCGCGTCCAGATCGTGGGCGACACCCGGCATGACCACGCCCACCGACATGCCCTCGAAGGCCACGAGCGTGACGACGAGCAGGATGCCGATGGTGGCGGTGCGGTAGGCCGGGCCGAGGATCCGGGGAGGGACGTGGGGAGCGTCGAGTGCCTTTGGTGCTGTCACCCACACATCGTAATTTGTCGCACAATCTAGATATCTGCGGTGTGCCGGTACGCCGCCCACATCTCATGCATGCGCTCGGCCTGACCTCGTGTGAACTCCGCCATGCACTGATCGTGGGCATAGTCCATGAAGTTGCGCACGGGGTCGTGCCCGGGCTGCGCGCAGGTGTCCTTCCGCACCTGGCACGCCTCGGTCGGCTGGGCCTCCGCCGGGGTGTCGCCGATGCCGTCGCCGGGCTCCCGGCAGCCGTTCTCGAACGTGTGGAACAGGCCCAGCCAGTGCCCGATCTCGTGGACGCCGGTGAAGCCCCGGTTGTAGTTGGTCATCGTGCCGCCGGGCAGGCTCCGCCAGTCGACCACGACGCCGTCGAGCACGGGCGCGCCCTCGTACCAGTAGGGGTAGCTGGCGAAGCCCAGCATCAGCTCGCTGAGCTGGGCGATGTAGAGGTTGAGCGTGCCGGCCCCGCCCTTGTGCAGCGCGGTCTTCATCGTCTGCTCGTTGGTGACCGGATCGGCGAACCAGGCGGCGTTCTCCTTGACCGAGACGCTCTGGAGCGTGAAGCGCACGCCGGTGTCCACGCCGCCGAAGGCGCCGGCGTACGCGGAGTTGAGCATGGCGATCTGGGTCTTGACCGCCTGGCCGGAGACCTTGGGGACGCCCTTGGTGATGACGTGCACGCGGGTGGGCACGGTGATCTTCGCGGGCGGCGTGACCCCGGCCAGCCGCCGGTCGATCTCGGCCATGACCCTGGCCACGTCTCCCGGCTCGGGAGAGCGCGGCCCCGGCGTGCTCGCCTCGGCGGACGTGACGCAGACGGCGGCGCTGGCGGCCTCAGGCCGAAGCGGCGGCGCGATCGCCACCGGGAGCAGGCATGCCAACGAGACGGCGGTCACGCGCCGGGCCATACGGTCCCCCACTACGGTATGAGCTGGTCTGGGTACTGACCGTAGCTCTACCTGGAGGGATTACACCTCAGCAACACTCACTGCTTGTTGTCGCCCTTGTCGTCGCCGCCACCCGCGGGCAGGCCCTCGTAGATCTCCTTGCACTCAGGGCACACCGGGTATTTCTTGGGATCGCGGCTGGGCACCCAGACCTTGCCGCACAGGGCTCGGATGGGCGTGCCCGTCACCATGCTCTCGGTGATCTTGTGCTTGTCCGCGTAGTGCGCGAAGCGCTCGTGATCGCCGTCGCCATGCGACGTCCGCGGCGTGGTTTCCTGCTTTGGGAGGATCTTCGTGCTCACCCCATTGAGTTTATGCCCGCCCGCGACCGTCTCCCCCACACATCGCTACGGCCCCCGCCACGTGGCGGGGGCCGTACCGGGTCGATCGGGGTCAGCCCATGTGGACCGGGGCACCCTCGCTCTTGCGGCCCGACTTGACGAACAGGGTCAGCAGCGCCGTCAGCACCGCGATGCCGGTGCTCACCAGGAAGGCGACGTGCATGCCATCCATGAAGGAGAAGTGCACGGCGTCGACGATCTGCTGCGGCGCGCCGGGCGGCGCCACGCCGAACGCCGCCGCCTTCTCCAGCCCCTCCAGTTGATCGGCCGGGATCGCCTGGGCCGCCGGGCCGAGGTGGCCGGGCAGCGTGCTGGAGATCTGCGCGGCCATCACGGCGCCCAGGATCGCGGTGCCGAGCGCACCGCCGACCTGCATGGCCGACTGCTGCAGGCCACCCGCGACGCCGCTCAGCTCCATCGGCGCGTTACCCACGATGATCTCCGTGGCGCCCACGAACACCGGCGAGAGGCCGAAGGCCAGCAGCAGGAACGGGATGCCGCTCTCGATGAACGACGCGTCGATGCTGAGCTGGGACATGAGGAACATCGAGAAGGCGGTGATCAGCAGACCGGCGGCCATCGTGATCTTCGGCCCGAGCCTGCCGATCGCCATGCCCGCCAGCGGCGAGGCGACGATCATGCCGGCGCTCATCGGCAGCATGCGCAGACCGGCCTCCAGCGGGGACAGGCCGTGCACGCCCTGGAAGAAGAAGCCCAGGAAGAACATCGCGCCGAACATCGCGAACGCGACCATCATCATCAGCACGGTGCCGATGGAGATCGAGACGTTCCTGAACAGCGACAGCGGGACCAGCGGCTGCCTGGCCCTGCTCTGCCAGAAGATGAAGCCGCCGATGAGCACCACGAACGCGCCTACGAAGGTCAGGGTCGTGCTGTCGCCCCAGCCCCACTCCGGCGCCTTGATGATCGTCCAGACGAGCGAGAACATCGCGCCGGACAACAGCAGCACGCCCAGCCAGTCGATCCTCGACAGCGACTGCGCGCGGTTCTCCTTGATCAGGAAGAAGCCCATGACCAGGGCGATGACGCCGACCGGCGCGTTGATGAAGAAGACGAACTCCCAGCCCCTGCTCTCCACCAGCAGGCCGCCCACGATCGGGCCGGCGGCGCTGGACAAACCGATGATCGCGCCCCAGGCCCCCATCGCCTGGTTCAGCTTCTCACCGGGGAACGCGCTGCGCAGCAGCGCCAGAGCGGCGGGCTGGAGCAGCGCGCCGAACAGACCCTGCAGCACCCGCAGGCCGATCAACGCGCCGATGGGCGTGACGCCGGGAATGACGTCGGCCAGTTGGGCGCTGAGTCCGATGCCGACCGAGGAAAGGGCGAAGCCCGCCACGCCGATCAGGAAGACCCTCTTGTGCCCGAACAGGTCGCCCAGCTTGCCCGCGGTGATCAGGAAAACCGCCAGGGCCAGCAGATAACCACTGGTCACCCACTGCAGGTCGGACAGCGAGGCCTTCAGATCGGCCTGGATGATCGGGTTGGCGATACCCACGACCGTGCCGTCCAGCATCACCATGATGACGCCCAGGCTGACCGCCAGCAGCACGAGCCACGGGTTGCCTCCGGTCCCCGTCTTCGCGGGGCCGGGCGATGACGGTGCGTCGACCGCCTTCGCGTAAGCCATGAAAGTCCCCCTAAGTACACATAGCCCCACACAGGGACATAGATCTCGTAAGCCTCAGGTAATCTATGTCACACGATGACTAATGACAACTGGCTTTTAATCGGCAGGGTATGACTTATGGCACACTGTGACAGAAAGGTGTCGAGGGAGTGACCGCTGTGGGTCTACGGGAACGCAAGAAGGAGAAGACGCGCCTGGCGATCCTCGACGCGGCGCTCGACCTATTCCTCGAACAAGGATACGAGTCGACCACGGTGGAGCAGATCGCGGGGGTGGTCGAGATCTCCCCCCGCACCTTCTTCCGTTACTTCACCAGCAAAGATGACCTGGTGCTGTGGTTCCACGACCACGGCGAGGAGATCATGATGGCGACCCTCGCGGACCGCCCTCAGGACGAGCCCCCCTTCACGGCGCTCATGCACGCGCTGCGCGCGGTGCTCAGCGACATGGAAGATTCAACGCCCGAGGAGACGGCGAGGTTCCTGAAGTTGCGCCGGGTCCTGGACGCGAATCCGCGCCTGATCGGCCAGTCCGTGGCCAGGGGTGCGGAGACCGAGCGCCGCCTGGCCGAGGTGGTCGCCGCGCGCCGGGGCACCGACCCCGACACCGACCAGCACTCGCACCTGATCGTCGCGTTCGCCATGTCCACGCTGCGCGTGGGCTTCGAGTGCCCGCGCCGCGACGGGACCCTGCCGGAGGTCACGAACCGCATGGCGGAGACCATCGAGCTCGCCGAACGCTCCCTCCAGCCGGGCTGGGACCTCCAGCCGCCGGTCGGCTAGTTCATCGTCGGGTCGTCCGGGCACGTGGCCACGAAGGCCAGCTCGCCGCGCTGCCGCCGCAGCACGTGCCGCCAGAGCGAGCCGGGGTCCGTGTGGAAGGTGTCGCCGGCCTCGGAGTCGACGACGTACCAGGCGCCCTCGGCGATCTCGCTCTCCAGCTGTCCCGACGTCCAGCCCGCGTATCCGGCGAAGATGCGCATCTGGGCGATCTCGCCCTGCAGGATCTCGGGCGGGGCATCCAGGTCCACCGTGCCCAGCCGGGAGACGGCCGGGGTGCCCGCGTGCAGCCTGCGCCAGCCGAGCGGTTCTTCCCCGCTCGGGACCGCCGCCAGCGCCAGCGCGCTGTCCGTCTGCACGGGCCCGCCCTCGAAGAGCACGGGAGGTCCGGTCACCAGCGGGTCCCAGACGGGGAGCACCTGGGTCACCGAGATGTCGCTCGGCCTGTTGAGCACCACGCCCAGAGTGCCGCCGTCGTGGTCGTGTTCCAGGATGAGCACGACGCTACGCCGGAAGTTGGGGTCGTCGAGAAGCGGCGTCGCCACCAACAAACCGCCGACGTAGATCGCTTCCGCCATACATCCATCATGAAGGGTCTTGGGGGGTCCGCGCTCCCCCAGTGGACTCATGTTACTTTTCGCGCTCATTTGGGCACCTCGCGTGGCGAAGGTCGCCGGAGATCTCCTGGTCGTACGGCCCCATCCGGCCGCGCGACGCTACGAGATGAACGCCCCGGCCCGGGCGGCGGCCAGCGTGCGCACGACCGAGCGCTCGGCGGCCTCCGGCGTCACCGGCTCCCGCGTGACCACAAGGCGGTAGTAGAGCGGGGCCGAGACCGCCCGGATCACCTCCGTGGCGTCGGTCCCCGCGGGCAGCTCACCCCGCGCGACGGCCAGCTCCACGACGCTGGCCCACTCGTCGATGCGACGCAGATAGAAGGCCCGCAGGGCGCCGGCCGCCTGCTCGTCGCTGGTGGCGGCGGCGATCATCGCCTGGAACGTGGCCCCGAGCCGCCCGTCGTTGACCGCCTCGCACACGGAGAGGGCGTTGGCGCGCAGGTCGGCCTCGATGGAGCCGGTGTCGGCGCGCGGCGAGGACTGGTCGGCCAGCTCGGTCATGAGGTCGGTGACCAGGCCCGCCCGGCTCCCCCAGCGCCGGTAGACCGTGGTCTTGCCGACGCCCGCCCGGGCCGCCACCTGGTCCATGGTGAGGCCGTGAAAACCGTGCTCGACCAGCTCGTCCTGGGTGGCCTGGAGCACGGCCGCGCGCACCCGCGCAGTGCGGCCACCTGGCCGCACTGTTCCCGCCAAGCGGGAAGATTGTTCCATTAAGACTCCTCGGAGCCACAGCATGCCCGTTTAATGGGGCATCAATCCCGTTAAGAGGTAACGCGTTCGGACGGCCGCAGACTGTTCCTGGGCTCTCGCTGCTGATCGGGTCGTGAAGGAGCCGCTCCGGGCTCGGCGCAGGGGCTGAAGGAAGCGTTGCCGCCGAGGCACATTCTAGAGCCGCGGGCGCGAACCGGCTGACGCCCATACGTGTTCGGCAATACCGAACCCAACTGCGCTAGGGTGCCGGTTGTGGGAGAGACGATTCAGTCGGTCGAGCGGGCCGCCGCGATCCTGCGACTGCTCGCCTCCGGCCCCCGCCAGCTCGGGGTGGCCGAGCTGGCCAGGGCTCTGGGCCTGCCGAAGGGGACGCTGCACGGCATCCTGCGCACGCTCGTCCGCGTCGGGTTCGTCGAGCAGGACCAGGCCACGGGGAAGTATCGCCTCGGCGCCACGCTGCTCCACCTGGGCAGCAGCTACCTCGACGTCAACGAGCTGCGCACCCGCGCGATCAACTGGGCCGACGCGCTGGCGGGCCGCAGCAGGGAGAGCGCCTGGATCGGCACCCTGCACGAGGGCCACGTGCTGGTCATCCACCACGTGTTCCGGCCGGACGACAGCATGCAGACCCTGCAGGTGGGCACATACCTGCCCACCTACGCCAGCGCGCTGGGCAAGGTCCTGCTCGCCTACGACCCGTACGACGAGGCGCCCGCGCCGCCGCTGCAGCCGCACACCAAGAAGACCATCGTCGACCCCGGCCGGCTGGAGGCGGAGCTCGACCTGGTCAGGACGCGGGGCTGGGCGGCCGAGATGGAAGAGCTGACCGAGGGCGAGGTGGCCATCGCCGCGCCCATCAAGGACTCGCGCGGCATCGTGGTGGGTGCCATCGGCATCCGCGGCGCGGTCGAGCGGCTGGCCCCGGAGGGGGGCCTGCACATGGAGTTCGTCTCGTACGTGCGCGACGCGGCCCGCGCGATCACGCGCGACCTGGCCCGCTGACGAAAAGAGTTGAACGCCCCCGGGCAACCGAATACCATTTCTCATGTTGTTCGACATTGTCGAACCCGAACCTTGCGAGGAACCCCAGTGCCTCGACCGCACTACGTCGCAGCCATCGACCAGGGCACCACGTCGAGCCGGTGCATCGTCTTCGACGAAGCCGGCCACATCATCTCCGTCGCCCAGCGTGAGCATCGCCAGATCTTCCCTAAGCCGGGCTGGGTGGAGCACGACGCGGCCGAGATCTGGCAGGCCGTGCAGGGCGTGCTGGCCGAGGCGATCGGCGGCGTCGAGGACGGCCGGATCGCCGCGCTCGGCATCACCAACCAGCGCGAGACCACCGTGCTGTGGGACCGGGCGACCGGCCGGCCCGTCTGCCCGGCGATCGTCTGGCAGGACACCCGCACCGACACGCTGACCCGCGCGCTCGCCGAGCACGAGGGGCTGTTCAAGGAGAAGGCCGGGCTGCCGCTGGCGACCTACTTCTCCGGGCCGAAGATCCGCTGGCTGCTGGACGAGCATCCCGGGCTGCGCGAGCGGGCCGAGCGCGGCGAGGTGCTGTTCGGCACGATGGACAGCTGGCTGCTGTGGAACCTCACCGGCCGCCACATCACCGACGTGACCAACGCCAGCCGCACGATGCTGATGAACATCCACACGCTGGCCTGGGACGACGAGCTGCTGGCCGCGCTGGGCGTGCCGCGCGCGATGCTGCCGGAGATCCGCCCGTCCGCCGAGGTCTACGGCCACACCCCGCAGGGCGTCCCGGTCGCCTCGGCGCTCGGCGACCAGCAGGCGGCGCTGTTCGGGCAGACGTGCTTCGCGCCCGGCGAGACCAAGAGCACCTACGGCTCCGGCAGCTTCCTGCTGATGAACACCGGTCACCAGCCGGTCGTCTCCAAACACGGCCTGCTGACCACGGTCGGCTACCAGATCGGCGAAGGACCGGCCACCTACGCACTGGAGGGCGCGATCGCGGTCACCGGCTCCCTCGTGCAGTGGCTGCGCGACAACCTGGGCCTGATCTCCAGCGCGGCCGAGATCGAGACGCTGGCCAAGACGGTCGACGACAACGGCGGCTGCTACTTCGTACCGGCGTTCTCCGGGCTGTTCGCGCCGCACTGGCGCTCGGACGCGCGCGGCGTGATCGCGGGGCTGACCGGGTTCGTCAACAAGGGGCACATCGCGCGGGCCGTGCTGGAGGCCACCGCGTGGCAGACCCGCGAGGTGGTGGACGCGATGAACGCCGACTCCGGGCTGGACCTGACCACGCTGCGCGCCGACGGCGGCATGACCGCCGACAACCTGCTCATGCAGACGCTCGCCGACGTGCTCGCGGTGCCGGTGATCCGGCCCATGGTGGCCGAGACCACGGCGCTGGGCGCCGCCTACGCCGCGGGCCTGGCGACCGGCTACTGGCCGGACGTCGACAGCCTGCGCGCGAACTGGCACAAGGCCGCCGAGTGGCGCCCGGCGATCGACGAGACCGCGCGCGAGCGGGAATACCGCAACTGGAAAAAGGCCGTGGCCCGGACTCTCGACTGGGTGGAGTAGGAGTTATGGCGATGACGATCGCGATGGGGACCGAGCGTGCGTCGGTCCGGGAGGAGCTGTCCAGCGCGGCCTACGACCTGCTCGTGATCGGCGGCGGCATCCTGGGCACGTCGGTGACCTGGATGGCGGCGCAGGCCGGGCTGCGGGTGGCGATGGTGGACGCGGGCGACTTCGCCGGCGCCACCTCCAGCGCCTCCTCCAAGCTGGTCCACGGCGGCCTGCGTTACCTGCAGACCGGCAACGTCAAGCTGGTCGCGGAGAACCACCGCGAGCGGCGTGCCCTGGCCGCCGACATCGCGCCGCACCTGGTCAAGCCGCTGACGTTCCTGGTGCCCATCTACAAGGGCGGCCCGCACGGGGCCGCCAAGCTGGGCGCCGGGGTGTTCCTGTACTCGGCGCTGTCGGTGTTCGGCGACGGCATGGGCAAGGTGATCACGCCGCACCAGGCCATGGCACGGGTGCCCGCCCTGCGCAGCGAGGGCCTGCGGGCCGCCGCCGTCTACGGCGACCACCAGATGAACGACAGCCGCGTCGCGGTCATGACCGTGCGCGCCGCGGTGGACGCGGGCGCGATCGTCCTCAACCACGCCGAGGTCGTCGGCCTGCGCAAGACCGGCGGCAGCGTGACCGGCGCCGATCTGCGCGACCGGTTCGACGGGACCGAGTTCGGCGTGTCGGCCCGCCTCGTGCTGAACGCCACCGGGCCGTGGGTGGACCACCTGCGGCGCATGGAGGACCCGGACGCGGCGCCGAGCATCCGGCTTTCGAAGGGCGCGCACCTGGTCCTGCGCCGCCACGAGCCGTGGAAGGCGGCGCTGACCACGCCGATCGACAAATACCGGGTGTCGTTCGCCATTCCGTGGGAGGACCACCTGCTGCTCGGCACGACGGACGAGCCCTACGAGGGCGATCCGGCCGACGTGCGCCCCACCGAGGCCGACATCAAGCAGATCCTCGAGGAGGCCGGGCACTCCGTACGCGACGCGCAGCTCAGGCGCGAGGACATCACCTACGCCTTCGCCGGGCTGCGCGTGCTGCCCGGCGGCCCGGGACAGGTGACGGCGGCCAAGCGGGAGACCGTGCTGACCAGGGGCACCGGCGGAATGCTGTCGGTGGCGGGCGGCAAGTGGACGACCTACCGGCACATCGGCAGGCACGTGCTCGACACGCTCGCCCACCTGCCGGGACGGCCGCTGGGCGACGACCTGGCCGACATCCTGCCCGCCATGCCGCTGCCCGGCCTGGCCAGCCCGGACGCGGTCGCCATGCGGCTGTGGACCGACCGGGAGCGGGACGCCCGCATGGATCCCCTGGTGGCCCGGCATCTGGCCACGCACTACGGGTCGATCGCGTTCGATCTGGCCAGGCTCATCCGCGAGGACCCGGCCCTGGGCGAGCGCATCCACCCGGACGGCCCGGACATCTGGGCCCAGGCCGTCTACGCGCGCGACCACGAGTGGGCGGCCACGGTGGACGACGTCGTACGCCGCCGCACGACTCTCACGGTCCGCGGCCTCGACACCCCCGACGTCCGCGCCCGGATCGAGCGGCTGCTCGGCTGAGCAGTTCGGGCCGCTGGGGAGGTGGCCAGGCCGTCTGCCAGGGCAGGGGATAGGCATGCGCACTCCCATAAACGAAGCCCTGATCCGCCACTTCCGCGACCTGCGCGACGGCGTCCACGGCCGGGCCACCACGCGGGAGGACAAAGAGCACCTGTTCGTCACGGCGGTCGAGCTGCTCGACCCCGTGGCGCGGTCGGTGCTCGACGAGTTCAACGCCGACCTGCTGCTCGGCACGGGCGAGGTGGTGGCCAGCGGGGTCACCAGATCGAAGGAGGGCGGGCTCAACGCCATGTGGTCGCTGACCTGGCCCGAGCAACGCGTGAGCCACGTCCAGCCGATCGCGATCGTCGCCCACTACGGCAGCGGCTTCCACCACCCCCATCTACGGGGCAACACCGTCGGCGACTGGCCGATGAACATCTTCGACGCCGCGGACGCGGGGGCACAGGCGAACATCCTGCGGGTGATCGCAGGCGGCGACGCCCACAACCTGGTCTTCCAGGAAAGCTACCGCCTTATCCCTGCCGTGACCCAGTCAGCCGACACGGCCCTCTGACGCCCACCCGCCACGGACGCGGCCACATGACTCAGGCTTCGGTGAAGCCGCGCGCGCGCCCGCCGGCGGATTCGCGGACGGCGGCGGCGACCGCGCCCGCCACGTCCGGATGGAACACGCTGGGGACGATGTAGTTCGGGCCCAGCTCCTCCGGCGTCACCACGGCGGCCAGCGCGCCGGCCGCGGCCAGCAGCATCTCCTGCGTCACCCCACCGGCCTGCGCGTCCAGCAGCCCCCGGAACACCCCGGGGAAGGCCAGCACGTTGTTGATCTGGTTGGGGTAGTCGGACCGCCCGGTGGCCACCACGGCGGCGTGCTCGCGCGCGTCGTCCGGCGACACCTCCGGCTCCGGGTTGGCCAGCGCGAAGACCACCGCGTCCGTGGCCATCGTCGCGATGTCATCACCCGTCAGGATGCCCGGCGCGGACACCCCCACGAAGACGTCGGCGCCCTTGACCGCCCCGCGCAGGTCCCCCGAGTAGCCGTCGGCGTTGGTGTGGTCGGCGATCCAGCGCAGCGACTCGTCGAGGTCGTCGCGCCCCTTGTGCACGGCCCCCAGGTAGTCGCACACGATCACGTTGCGCGCTCCCGCCGCGAGCAGCAGCCGCAGCACGGCGTTGCCGGCGGCGCCCGCCCCCGCCATGGTGATCTTGACGTTCTCGATGCCCTTGTTCACGACCCGCAGCGCGTTCTTCAGCGCCGCCAGCACGCAGATCGCGGTCCCGTGCTGGTCGTCGTGGAAGACGGGGATGTCGAGCAGCTCGCGCAGCCGCCGCTCCACCTCGAAGCAGCGCGGCGCGCCGATGTCCTCCAGGTTGATCCCGCCGAAACCGGGCGCGATTATTTGCACGGTGCGGACGATCTCGTCGACGTCCTGCGTGTCCAGGCAGATCGGCCAGGCGTCGATGCCCGCGAACCGTTTGAACAGCGCCGCCTTGCCCTCCATGACCGGCAGCGCCGCCTCCGGGCCGATGTTGCCAAGACCCAGCACGGCCGACCCGTCGGTGACCACGGCCACCGTGTTCCGCTTGATCGTCAGGCGGCGGGCGTCCTCCTTGTTGCGCGCGATCGCCATCGACACGCGCGCCACGCCCGGGGTGTAGGCCATGGACAGCTCGTCGCGGTTGCGCAGCGGCACCTTCGACACCATCTCGATCTTGCCGCCGAGGTGCATGAGGAACGTGCGGTCGGACACCTTGTGGATGACGACACCCTCGACGGCCTCGAGCTGGTCCACGATGGCCTGGGCGTGGTCGGTGTCCCGGGAGGCGCACGTCACGTCGATGCGGATCTTCTCGTGGCCGGCGTTGGTGACGTCAAGGGCCGTAACGACGCCCCCGGCCGACTCGACGGCATGGGTGAGCTGGCTGACGGCCTTGCCGCCGGCAGGCACCTCAAGCCGCACAGTGATGGAGTAAGACACGCTCGGGACGGTCGCCACGTCAAACGCTCCTTCGGGACTGACCAAGAAGTCCTCCCATGTTAGGGGGCGTTGGGTCAATCCAGTGCCTCGGCCGCGGTGACGATCAGATCGACGCAGGTCGGAACGGGGATCGTGGTGCTGTCGACAACCAGATGATATTGGCAGGGATCCGCCGCATCGGCCCGGTAGAAGTGGCGCCAGTAGGCGTCCCTGGCGCGGTCGTTGTCCTCGATGATCCGGCGGGCCTCGCGCTCGGTGACCTCACCGAGCGTGGCCGTCTGCCGGATCCTGCGCTTGACCGGGGCGTCGAGCCTGACGTGCAGCGCGCCAGGGTGCTCGGCGAGGACCACGGCGCCCGCCCGGCCCAGGAAGACGCCGCCCCGCGCGCGGGCCGTGTCTCTCATCATGCGCTCGGTACGGCGGACGAACTCTTCGGGCGCGAGCGGCATGGCGCCGGGGACGTACATGTCCACGCCCCCGAACGTGACCGTCGGCAGCCGCATCGCCCCCGACAGCAGCCGGCCGAGGCCGTGCTCGGCCCGGTCGTCATGCGCGAGCGCCTCCTCCAGCGTGCAGCCGAGCTCCTGGGCGACGGCGCTGGGGATGGCGCGGTCGACGAAGGGCACGCCGAGGAGCTCGGCCACGGCCGGGCCGATCTGTCCGCCGGCCGTGCCGTACGTCGCCGATATTGTGACGACCCGCATAACCTCAGGTTAGAACAGTGCGCTCGCCAAAGCTCTACGTGCTTTCGCCAAAGATGGGTCTTCTGCGGGCAACGTGTCGAACAAACCGAGCAAATGGCGCCTAGCCTTGTCGCGCTCGTCGCCCGAGGTGCGCTTGACCACCGCGATGACGCGGCCGAACGCCTCGTCGACCGAGCCCGACAGCATCTCCAGGTCGGCGGCGAGCAGTTGCGCGTCGATGTCGGCAGGGTCCTGCAGACGCCGCTGGACGTCGGCGGGGTCGGCGCTCTCCGCGCGCTTGATGAGATTGACACCGGCGAGGCCCATCTTGGCGTCCTCGTCGCCGGGCACGCGGGCCAGCAGCCGCTCGTACGCCGCCGCCGCCGCGTCGAGGTCGCCGCGGTCGATGGCCTGCTCGGCGGCCACCATGTCGGGGTCGGCGGGCGGCCCGGCGGGCTCCTCCTGCTGCTGTTCGCCGGCCTCGGGGGGCCGGGCGTCGGGGTTGGCCTGGTAGAACTGCTCGACCGCGCCCATCAGCTCGTCGAGCCAGCGGCGCACCTCCTGCTCGGGCAGCACCTGCTGGAAGCCGGTGACGGCCTGCCCCTGGAAGATCGCCAGCACGGTCGGGACGGCCTGCACGCGCAGCGCCTGGGCGATCTGCGGGCTGGCGTCGACGTTGACCTTGGCCAGGATGGCCCGGCCGCCGAGGTCGCCGACCACCTTCTCCAGCACCGGGCTCAGCTGGGCGCTGCCCGGCGCCCTCGGTGACCAGAGGTCGAGGACGACGGGCACCTGCATGGACCGGTCGACGACGTCGGTCGTGAACGTCTCCTCGGTCACGTCGACGACCGAGGCCGACGAGGCCGCCTGAGGACCTGCCGCCTCCCGCCTGGCCTGCGCCTCTAGTGCCTGCTTGCGCGCGCCCAGGTCTATCGCTCCGTAGAGCGACCCGGGCTTAGAGAAGTCCGCCATGCCCTTCATCTTGCCGCATGCTGGGGCCCGGGAAGTCACCCGCCGCGACCCGCAGCGTGCGCAACTGGTCGAACATCTGGTGGAGTTCGTCCTCGGCGTACATGCCCAGGCCGAAATCGGCGGCCATCAGGTCGCGGGTGGCCCGGCGAACGACGTCTCTTCCGGCGTCGGTGATCTCGGCCAGGACGCCGCGCCCGTCGCGCGGATTGGGCAGCCGGCGGACGAATCCGGATTTTTCCAGCCTGTCCACCGTGTTCGTGACGCTCGTGGGGTGGACCATGAGCCGTTCGCCGATCTTCGACAGCGGGAGCGCGCCCGTCCTGCTGAAAGTCAGCAGGACCAGCGCCTCGTATCTGGCGAAGGTCAAGTCATATGGCTTCAGGAGCGAGTCAAGCTGCGACAGCAGGATCTGATGCGCTCTCATGATCGAGGTCACGGCCGCCATGGCGGCGGAAGGCCCGAAGTGGGCGCGCCAGCTCTCCGCGGCGCGGTCGATCGGGTCGAACGGCAGGTTGAGCGGCTTCGGCTGCGACACAGCGCTACGGTAGCGCGCCGGTCGTCCCGGTTCGTCTGACTACTTGGAGCGACAGGCTTTCTCCCTTGACCAAGAATCCGGACGTCAATCATCACGCTCAGTTATGGTTCTGGTACGCATGGTGACGCGGAAGCCAAGTCCATCAGCCTGTGGGGACCGGCCGGACCGATCGCTTCCGCCTTGCCGAGGGGCACGGGGGGTGCTTGATGAACTTCAACTGGACAAAGGGTGCGTGAGCACGCGGGCGTTTCACGAGAGGAGCTGAAGCAGAGCGCGGCCGTCACGGTTGCCGTGCTCCTGGCTCTCGGCCTGGTGGCGGCGTGGAACGTCCTGATACCTGGCGTGGACGCGTGGGAGAACATCGTGGCCGCGGTCATCGGCTCGCTCCGGCTGACCGGGCCCGTGGCAGCGGCCTTCGCCGCGTGGGTGGCGCTGCGCAAGCGCAGGGCGCTGCGCGGTCGTTCGCTCACGACGTGGCGGGCGCTCAAGGCGCCACTGGCGATCGTGGTGGTGGTGCTGGGCTCGTTCGGGGCGACGGTGCTGGTGCTGGCGGTCAAGACGGTGCTCACCGATCAGGCGGGCCGGCTGAGCCTTTCGGGGCTGGGCATGGGCATGGCGGGGCTGGCGCTCTACTCGGTGATCGGGTGGGTGGCCGGCTGGGTGCTGCCCAGGGCGTTCACGCCGCCGCTGGCCGGGCTGGCCTGCTACGGAGCGTTCTCGTGGCTGGCCGACGACCGGGGGTGGGCGGACAAGCTGGCGCCCGGCACCGGCGAGCCGTACGACCTGTTCCAGGGGCTGAGCGGGGCGGCGTTCTTCGACCAGACGATCTGGCTGCTCGGCATCACGGCGGCGCTGCTGCTCGGCTGGGCGGCGCTGGTCACCAGGCAGGCGCTGGTGCTGGCGTGCGCGCTGCTGGCGGTGCTGGCGGCGGGGATGGGCGTGTCGCGGGTGCTGACCCAGACGAAGCCGGCCGCCGCCGAGGACATCGCCTACAGCTGTCAGGAGTGGCCGATCACGGTGTGTGTGCATCCCGGGATGCGGGCGGGGCTGACCGAGCTGGGGGCGGCGTTCACGCAGATCGCCTCGCGGCTGGCCGGGACACCCGCGGCGTTCACGCGGGTGGAGCAGCGGCCGCTGGAGGACGAGCTGAAGCCGTCCAACGGGCTGGCGCCGATCCACGTGCCGGATCTGTCCGCGGGGTTCGCGGAGGAGGCGGCGTACGAGTACATCGAGTCGCTGGCCGCCAAGTGCCCGGGCACGGTGGCGGACGGCTACCGGGAGATCGTGATGGCCTGGCTGCGCGGGGAGCCGCTGCCCGGCGGGCCGCTGCCGGAGCACCAGTACGCGGCGTCGTGGTTCTCGTGGCTGAGCGAGCACCAGCGGCGGGAGTGGCTGCGGATGTTCTTCAGCGACTTCCAGAACTGCGGGCTTTCGAGCACGCACTTCGGCGGCGGGCCGGCGCGGGCGCAGGTGGCGCCGCCGGCGTCGGCACCGCCTGCGTCGAGCCACGCCTACCCGGTGTACCCGGACCCCACGGGCACGCCGGCGCAGAACACGGCGCCCGCCGCGCCGGGGTCGGGCTCGGGCCCCGCGGTGG
>NZ_VCJS01000616.1 GCF_005893125.1 Nonomuraea basaltis
GATCTGGTCGGTGTGCGGCGCAGGGCCGCGTCCGACAGCCCGGCGGGAGACGCTTCGTTCGCCGACCGGCTGGCCGAGTTGCCCGCCGCAGAGCGCCAGGCAGCGGTGACGGAACTGGTACGCGCGCGGGCAGCGGCGGTCCTCGGCCACGATTCGCCCGCGTCCGTGCCAGTGGACCAGGCATTCCAGGAGCTGGGCGTCGACTCGCTGGCGGCGGTGGAGTTGCGGAACGGGCTCGGTGCCGCGCTGGGGCTCCGGCTGCCGACCACCTTGGTGTTCGATCAACCATCGGTCCGAGCGGTCGTCGACTACCTGATCAGGCGAATCGCACCGAAGATCGACGGCGGCGCCAACGGCCGGGACGAGACGGCGATCCGCAGGGCGCTGCAGACCGTGCCGCTGGCGGCGTTGCGCGCCGCCGGGCTGCTGGACGGGCTGCTGGAGCTCGCCGGAGTACGTCCCGATGGTGCGAACGGAGCCGCAGCCCCAGACGAGACGGCGGACGACGACGCGATCGACGAACTGGATACCGAAGGCCTGATCAGGATGGCGCTGGACAACGGGCAACCGGACGACGAGACCGAGAAGTGGTGAAGAGATGGCGGAAGGTGAAGGAAAGCTCGTCGAGGCACTGCGCGCCTCTCTCCGGGAGACGGCCAGGCTGCGCCGGCAGAACCGCGCGCTGACGAACCGCGCTCGGGAGCCGATCGCGATCGTGGGGATGGCTTGTCGCTATCCGGGTGGGGTGGATGATCCGGATGGGTTGTGGCGGTTGCTGGTGGATGGTGTGGATGCGGTGGGCGGGTTTCCGGCTGATCGTGGCTGGGATGTGGC
>NZ_VCJS01000617.1 GCF_005893125.1 Nonomuraea basaltis
GGGCCAGGGTGGCGGTGGCCGCCAGTCCGGTGGAGGCGCTGTCGGAGGTCGCCTGCGTACCGCCGGCGGGGCCCGGCTCCTGGATGGGCGCCGGCCCGGAACTCAGTGACCCGTCCGCCGGCGTCGCGACGGCGGCGCCTGCCGCCGGTGGCACACCTGCCGCGACCGGGGCCGCGACGGTGGAGCCGCTGGCCGCCCGGGCGCTGGCCGTTGCGGGGGCCTTCCCCTTTTCGAGTGGAGCACGGGTGTGCAGGCTCGGGGAGGTCTCCGGCGAGCGGTCCGTGGACGTGACGCTCACGACGCCGGAGGGGGCGGGGACGGTGGTGCTGGCGGCGGTGGCCAGGATGCCGGCCGTCTCCGGCGAGGTGCTGACGGCCATGCGCAGGGTCGTCGCGACGCAGGTCGCCGACGCAACACCGACATTCAGCGGCCGTGCGGCCGAGCTCGACGAGCTCAGTCCGCCGGCTGACGTCGGGACGGACGACCAAGCGCGCGAGCAGAAGCCCGCGTCCGACGATGCCATGGTGGTCCCACGTCATACGCGTAGCGCTACGGTGCTCGCACGCCGATCGGGCGGTGCTGCGGCGGCCGGGCGCGGGCCGGGCGGTGCTGAGGCCGTTGCGCCAGGGGCAGGCGGGGCCGATGCGGAGGCGCGTGCTTCGAACATGACGGCACCCGAGCCGGAGCTGACCTTGCCGCAGGCCACACCGCAACAGGCCCTGGACAACGTGCCCGAGGCAGCGGCCCTGGCTCTTATACACATCT
>NZ_VCJS01000067.1 GCF_005893125.1 Nonomuraea basaltis
TCCCGGTCCCCACCTGACGCCATCACGGACGCCTTTTCCTCATCGCTCACCACGACGGTCTTCAGCCAACGCAGCATGAGGCGGTTTGAAGCCTCCCTCCGCAGGGCGACTTCGAAGGGCCACGACCTTCATCATCCGAGCAGCATCGCTCCAGATCGCTCTCCTACATCGAACTCTCCTTCGCGTTCAGGACACACGGCCACACCCATCGCATTGATCACGGACAGCTTCGATGATGACTTGGCCGGCGCAGGAACACAGCCGTTCCTGGTGGACTTCCGGGTGCAGGGGTGCGGCCCGTGTAAGGCGCTGGCCCCGGTGCTGGAGGAGGTCGCAGCCGAGCAGGCGGACCGGCTCAAGGTGGGCACGGTGCAGCTCGAGAACGCACCGGAGCTGGCCGTCGCCGTGTGTGCGGGCGCTGACGCGTTGGTGATCTTCAACGCGACCCGAGAACGGTTTGGGGACTGATGTCGGCGCTTGAGCGAGCCGGCGCATCCCGGTTTGCGGAGGAGGCCAGGCGCCAGTTCGGGTACGTGGGCGGCTCGTCCGCGCGGTAGGCCCTCGGCTACCGCCCACGCGGCATCCACCGCCCCGAGCCGGCAGTTTAGCTAAATGGTCTTCGGCCGGAGGAGCAGAGCCCACACGACTTGCTGATTCAGCACCGCTTGACGCATCGACCAGGGCAGAGAACGGCCGGCCGATCAAGGTCCGTGTCCGCAACCGCTCAGCTCAGCGAGGTCATAGGGCGCATGTCGGCAGTGCCGGATTGTCGCGGGTGCGTATACCGGACAGCCATGCGTGGCCGCGGGGTACGTCGTTCAACTGGACTCGGTACCAGCGGGTGCTTTTGGTGCCGATTTCGTCGGTGACCTCGTCGCCGTCGTAGAGGACGCAGTCGGCGTTCAACGTGTCGTCATGCCACACGCGGTAGCTCACCACATTCTGGGCGTCATAGTTCAGCCGTGGGTTGATCGCCAGGCCGATGCTGCAGCCTGGGGCTCTGTCGCTGCGGTTCCTGCAGCGTTCCTCGATGTTGAAGACCCGCATGCGGGCGGTGGCGCCGGAGTCCGAGACCACGGACGTGTCCGGTCCGTCAACGAAATTCAGCGAGGCGATCACGATTGCGGCCATCGCCGTCAGGACGGTGACCGTCGCGGTCGCGAGCGCTAGTGGGCGACGGCGGTGCGGGTGTTGTGGCGGTACGGGTGTGTCCGCGGACGATGCTGATGATGTTGCGATGTGCTCATTGTCGGTGACGTTCGTTGCTCTTTCGTCGGGCGCGGTTAATGATGATCGTGACGCATCGGCGAGTGCCCACAGTCGATGTAGCTCCCGCAATTCCTCGTTACTCGCGCCACATGCCTTCGCGAATGTGTGAACCGCGCCGTAGCCGGTCGGAATCTTGGTTCCTGAGCAGTAGCGGTGAAGGCTTGAACTACTGATTCCGGTGCGCTGGGCCAGCTGTTCGAAGCTGATCTCGGCGCGATCTTTGAGTGCCCGTATCTGGGCGGCGAACCGCTCGGTTTCCTTTGATCGCATCACGTGACCCCCGTACGACCATGCGACCTTCGTATCAGCACCGTTTCCAGCGTCCCACCCGTATCCCAGCCGGTCGGCGAAGACACAGGTTACAGCCGGAAACCAATCCCACCATCCCATCTCGACGCGCTTTCTTGCAAGGCGCTTTTCGCAGTTGCGAAGGTACCTGTTGCAGGGAAACGGCAAGCGCCGAGGAAGGATCTCTGCGACTTGAGAAGGAGCCCTGTGACTTGGAGAGTCGCAGGTGCTTGGAGAGTCACAGGTGGAGAAAGATTCCCAATCGAAAGGCGAATGATTTCGGACGTTTCGAGGAAAAGGAAATTCGCCAGCGACAATGCTGGACGTCCGCAAGCTCAGCAAGAAAGAGGTACCGTTTAATGCGTACAGCGATCAAAGCAGGACGACAGCCTCTGAGGGGGGTGCTGGCGTCGGCGACGGCGATTGCCGCCCTCTTCTCGGCTCTTTCGGCCGGAGCGCATCCGGCGGCGGCGCAGCCGGCCGAGCGAAACGCGGCGCAGCCGGCCGAGCGAAACCAGGCGGCCCGCGTCCCGCACGTCAAACCTATTAGAGGAGGATCAGTAAAGCACGCGGACTTCCCGCACACCCGTCTGGGTCTCATACGTGCGGGAAAATGGGTTCACCGGCGCGGCAACTGCGGTGATTCGTTCTGCACCATCCAATACTATCCGCCGAGGAATACGTATCGGGCATACAAGATGTTCGGGTGCGGCACGTTCAGACTCCACGATTTCCAGGGGCGCTTCCACACGCACAATCACGGATCGTTGCGGGTGCACCTCCTCGACAGGAATCAGAGCGTAGATCGCAGCATCGCGCCCGGCGGGAAGCCCGTTGTGAAATGGGGCCCGATCTTCTTCGTGAAGACATGTAACAGGTCCTGATCGGTGAACGTGGTGTGTGGCCGATGCGGCGGTGGCATCGGCCACACAGCGCGTAGTCGTACGCGGCGTCCCAGTAGCGCTGCTCGCGCCGCTTGCCGGTCGCCACGGCCAGGTCGATGAGCAGGTGGCCGAAGCCGGGGCACCACAACAGGACCCGACGGCGACGAGCCTCGGCAGCCACGCCGCACACACCTCAACGCACCGGATCTCCGACTCCGTGGAGGCCGGGATTTCCCGAGGACGGCTCCCGCCCAGAATAACGCCCATCGTCAGGGGATGACTTCTATGTCAACGGCAAGGGGACCGCGGCGGCCGCAAGTCACAGCCGCCATGCTCAAGGAGTGCGTGATGCGTCTGAGCGGTTACAGGGCGGGCACATAGGACCGGGCGGTAATGGTCCGGGTGCACGCCGCCCGGCCACGATGGCTCGCATCAGCCCTTGGTCGTCGGCGTGGATGAAGTTGTCGCTTTCCGCATGGTCGAAAGCGCCCCCACCGCCTGAGTTACAAGCCCTCATCGACGCCGTTACCGCAGGCCAAGGCCTACACCTCTACCACCCACCTTGATTCAACGGACTAACGCTAGTGTGGTGCTCCAAAAATTCGTCGAATAAATGCTTACGCCCCCTCTAGGATCGAAGCTTGTGACGGACGACTACTCCGAGGTGTTCCGGCGGTTCGGGATCGAGCCGCAGGAGTCGACATATCTCTACGCACCCGTATTCCGCGGTGTGATCGGCGGAGTGGCCGTCGCCGTCAAGCGCACCCACTCGCCCGAGGCCATGGGCAGGTGGGTGCGACACCTTGCGGGCGTGGGGGTGCCAGTGGTGACGCCGCTGGCCGGGCCACGTCGGATCGGCGGGTACGACTGGGTCGCCTATCCGTGGATCGATGGGCGCACCTACGACGGCTCCCCGGCGGACATATGCGCCGCCGGCGACCTGCTGGGGCGCCTGCATGTAGCCGGTAACGCCGAAGGCTCAACCGGTCTGCCCGGCTTCGAGTGGCCTGATCACGACGAGGAGTCGGTCGAGGAGGACGTCACGGGTCTCGACAAGGTACTCAAGGCCTACCGGCCGGACCTGCAAGGGGAGGTGCTCGGTCGGTTCGAGCCGCTGCTGCGGTCGTTCATGGCGACCACCCTCCCGGCCATCCGCGACGCCGACCTGCCAGTGGCCGATGTGACCATGGACTTCAAGGCCGTCAACCTCGTGTACAGCCAGGCCGGACCCGTACTGGTCGACCCCGATAACGGGGAACGGGCGCCGAGGTTGCTCGACCTGGCCCTGGCCGTGCTGCTGTTCCACAACGACCTGCCAGATCGTCCGGCGAGGCTGTTCGACGAGATGGAATGGGCCGCCTTCCGCGATGCCTACCTTGGGCACGTGCGGTTGACGGTGCGAGAGCGGGAACTGTGGCCGGCCGCTCTCACGTACATGCTGCTGGAGTGGGGAGTGTGGACGGCCGTCAACGGGGGCGAGGTCGGCGACTGGGACGATCCGCGGCAAGCGGCCTTCCTCGCGGATCTTCTCACCGTGGACATCACGCGTTACCCGTTGGAATGGTTGGCGCCTGGGACAGTCCGCCAGCCGCCCATCTCAGGCACCTCTTTGCTGCCGCATACTGATCTCGCCGGCCCTCTCGACGATTGACGGGGTTACGGCGACGGCTTGCCCGGGCTCTCCCTGTCAGGCGCCGGCGCCGCCGTCGACCGGCACGATCGCGCCGGTCACCATCGAGGCCCGGTCGCTGAGCAGCCACGCGGCCACCTCGGCCACCTCGCGGGGCTCGGCCAGGCGGCCGAGTGGGGTCGCCGCGTTATTGCGCTCGACGATGCCCGGGGATACCGCCTCCCACCTGTCGATCATCTCCGTGGCGGTGCCTCCGGGGGTGATGCCGTTCACGCGGATCCCCTGCCGCCCCCAGGTCACGGCGGCAGTCTCGGTGATGCTGTTGAGCGCGCGCTTCATCGCGCCGTACGCGGGGAGGGCGGGGTTCGCGCGGCGGCTGCCGATACTGGAGGTGTTGACGATCGCCCCGCCACCGCCCCGGCGCATGAGCGCGGCCTCGGCCGTCATGGCAGTCCAGTGCGCCCGGAAGTTCACCGCGAACTGCTCCTCGAGGTCCTCGTCGCTCGTCGTGTCGAGCGGGCCGGGCTGCTGGATCGCCGCGCCGTTGTTGAACGCGCCGTCGAGCCGTCCGTGCAACTCCTCGACGCGGTCGACCGTGGCGCGGATGCTCGCACGGTCGGCGAGGTCCACGGTCACGGCATCCGCGACGCCGCCGCCGGCGCGGATCTCGGTGACGATCCGCTGGAGGGCGTCGGTGCTGCGGGCGGCGAGCACGACGGCGGCGCCCTCGGAGGCGAAGAGCCGGGCCGCGGCCGCCCCGATGCCGCGGCTGGCGCCGGTGATGAACACCACCTTGCCGGTGAGCAGGCCGATGGGTGTGATGTCGATGTTGTTCGTCATGACGACAGTGTCAGGCCGGCCTCCAGGCCGGATGCAGGCACAGGCTGTACCAGGATCCGACGCCGCGCAGCGTGCACACTTGGGGTATGGACAAACAGGAACTCGGGGCGTTCCTCCGTAGCCGACGCGAGCGGCTCCGGCCGCAGGACGTCGGCCTCCCTTCGGGCCCACGACGCCGGACACCGGGTCTTCGCCGCGAGGAGGTGGCGGTCCTCGCGCACATCTCCACGGAGTACTACGTCCGGCTCGAGCAGGGCAGGGCGCCGCGACCCTCAGGCGAGGTCCTCGCCGGGATCGCCGGCGCGCTGCGGCTCACCGACGCCGAGTCCGATCACCTCCACATCCTCGCGGGCACGGCGCCGAGCCGTACCGGACTGCATCGGCGCGACGTCCGCCCGAGCATCCTCACGCTCCTCGAACGGCTGCCGCAGACGGCCGCCTTCGTGATCTCCGCCGCGTTCGAGGTGCTCGCGTGGAACGACCTCGCGGCCGCGCTCATGGAGGACTTCGCCGAGCTCGCCCCCAAGGACCGCAATCTCGCGCGCCGCGCCTTCCTCCCATTGGCGCGCCCCGACGCGACGCTCTACGGCATCTCCGACGCCGCGGAGTTCCGGCACCACGTCGTCATGGAGCTGCGATCCACCCTCGCCCGGTACCCGTCCGACCCCGCGGTGACCGGCCTCGTCGAGGAGCTCCGCGATGCCAGCCCCGAGTTCGCCAGACTTTGGGAGCGGCACGACGTGCAGGCTGCGCCGATGCTCACGAAGACTTTCCGTCACCCGGTCGTCGGGGAGATCACCGTCGACTGCGACTCGCTCACGCTCACGGACCGCGACCAGCACCTCGTGCTCTACAGCGCGCCGCCAGGATCCCCTGGCGCCGAGGCCCTTGCTCTTCTGAATGTCCTCGGAGCCGAGTACGTCAAGGCGAGCAGGTCACTCTGACGGAGCCGGACACGACGGATGCCTCTCTCCAGGATGGTGGCGAGGGCGTCGCGGAGTTCGGGTGGGGCGTTGGGCCGGTCGATGGCCATCAAGGGTCGTAAGACCCGGTCGTAGACCTTGGGTGGAGGTGGGCGAAGATCAGGCCGTCGCGGGTGAGGGTGTAGCGGTTGCGGCCGGGCACGCGGTGGATCAGTCCGTTGCGGCCAGTCTGGCAGACCCACGGCGGTTACCTGGTGAATGCATCTGGATACGGACGATAACGATCCTGGATGGACCTCGCGCGGCCTGGAGGTGGGACATATGCGCGGACCGATGACCCGTCGCCAGCTCTTGGCCGTTGGCGCCGCGGCAGCCGGAGGCATTCTCGTCGGTGGCGCCGCCTTCCTCGATCAGGGTGAGGAGCCCTCTGAGGGCGACGAACTGCACGTCACCCCCGCTCCGCTTCCGAAAGCGCCGCTCGCCGCCCGGACCGGCCATTCCGCCACCTGGACGGGCAGCGAGTTGGCGGTATGGGGCGGATGGAACGGCGACAAGGCGCGATCCCGGTATCTCGCCGACGGTGCGCTGTACAGTCCGGGCACCCGGTCGTGGCGGGTGATGGCCAAGGCGCCACTCTCGCCTCGCAGCGATCACCTGGCGGTGTGGAGCGGCGCGGAGCTGCTCATCTGGGGCGGGAGCGCACCAGAGCGGTTGCACGACGGCGCCGCGTACAACCCTCGGAGGAATGCGTGGCGCGCCCTCCCAGACGCGCCTTCGGAGCTGTCTGCGGCCGAGCCGCTCGTCCAAGGCGGCAGCATCATCTTCGCCCCCGCTCGATACAAAATCCCGGTGGGCGAACCCGCCACGCCGCTGCTGCTGGTTTTCGACCGGCAGCACGAGCGGTGGCGCTCCATCAAGGCTGGCGGGGTGCACGTCGTCGACATAGTGGCCGACAGCGCAGGGGTCGTCGTGCTCACCTTCGACCCCTCCAGAAGGGTTCTGGCGACGCGACGACTGGACCGCGACCTGGCTCGCCTCGAACCGGCAACGACGCTGCCACTGGGTTCAAGCGTGAATTCCGCGGGGCTGCTGCAGGGCGGGACCGGGCTGGTAGGGGTCTTCAACGAAGGCCGCCGAAGCCGCATCGTCGAGCTGGGAGACGGCACCCGATGGCGCGAGGTGGGCCGGTTCTCCTCCCCGGTCTTCCGCTCGAAAGCCGAACTGCACGGAGATGAGGCACCGAAGCGCCTGTGGATAGCAGGTAACCGCATCTGGTCGGCATCGTCGTACGGTGTCGCCGTCTACGACTCTCGCACAGCTCGATTGCGGTCGGCGTCGAGGGCGGTCGCGTTCGCGGGCGGATGCCCCACCGGGATGACTCCAGCGATCGCCGGGAACCAGCTGCTGATGTGGGGCGGACGTGGCTGCGACGGCTCCGTCAGCGGAGATGACGCGACGGGGATGACGGTGGAGCTTCTTGCGGCCTGAGCGTGAAGCGACTGACCGCCCGAGTCGTCGAGCTGGGGTCGCCGCCTTGACGGACCGCCACCCGCTCTCCCTCTCCGGTGGCCAGCAGCAGCGACTCGTCGTCGCCGCGGCCCGGCTCAGCGCCCGCCGGATCGTCGTGTTCGACGAGCCCAGCTCCGGCGTCGACCGCCGCCACCTCCACTCCATCACCCAGGTCATGCGCGATCTCGCAGACGACGGCGCGGTCGTCGTCCTCATCAGCCACGACGACGAACTCCTCGCACTCGCCGCCGACCAAGAACTCAGACTGCGTCCCATCGACGCGTAAAGCACGGGCCCCAGACCCGCCTGCCCGAGTACAGCGACAGCAGGGTGAAGGCGCCGTTCGCGCCGAAGCCGAGCAGGACCGAAGCTGCGTTCACGGTCGCGAAGCGGGCGTCGGCGAAGAGCCGGACGGGCAGCACCGGCCTGGACTGTCGCCATTCGACGATGGCGAACGCCGTCCCGGCGGCCGCGGCCATTCGTCGAAGGGGATCAGGAGCAGAGCCTTCCCGATCATCGAGGGATGTCAGACGTGATTTGCGCGCTGATTCCGTTGAGCACACGATCCAGCCCGTGCTGGAAGCGCTCGGCGGGGGCAAGGTGCGCGGTCCTGGATTCCAGCACGGATCGGCTGAAGAGGGGATAGGCGCCCGACGCGACGATCTGGCGCACGTACGGGCCGATGTAGTCGCGTTTCCAGCGCTCCGGGTCCAGGCCGGTACGGCGAGCCTCCTCCAGCCAGCCGATCTCGCGGCGGATCGCGCTGTGGACGTAGTCGTTCACCATGCCGACGAAGCCGGTCATCTCGTCAACGTCGAGGCCGAGCCCGTCGAGGGCGCCCAGGGCGAACTCGTGCACGCGCAGCAGGTTCGGACCCAGGGTCGGGCGGCCGCTGAGGAGGGCGATCAGCCAGGGGTGGCGCAGGCCGGCGGCCCGGATCTGGTGGGCGACCAGGGAGAGGCCGGAGCGCCAGTCGTCGGACGGCTTCTCGGGGAGATCGAGCTCGCCCATCACCATGTCGATCATGAGGTCGAGCAGGTCGTCTCGTCTCGGGACGTAGCGGTAGAGGGACATGGCACCGGTGCCCAGTTCGCCCCCGATCCGGCGCATGGTCGTGGCCTCCACCCCTTCGGCGTCGGCGATCCGGACAGCCACCCGGGTGATCTGCTCCCGGCTGTAGCCGGGCCGCCGCCCGGGCCCCGAGCGCTCCACGCGTTCCGGCCGCATCCAGATGCTGATCAGTTCCTCATCGGACATCCTGCATCCTCCGCTCTCTTGCGTACATCGTACTTGAATGGCTATGGTCCTATTTCGAGTACGCAGTACGCGATTGGAGGAGCGCGTGAACCGATCTCTTGGTATCGGCCTGATGGGGGTGATGCTCGGCATGATCACAGCCCCGCTGGACGGGATGATGCTCGGGCCTGCCCTGCCGACGATCGTGGGTGACCTGGGTGGCTTGGAGTACTTCTCCTGGGTCGCGACGGCCTACCTGATCTGCATGGCCGCCGCGACGCCGATATGGGGAAGCTTGGCGATCTCTAATGGACGGCTTCCGACCGGTGAACTGCGCGCCGAACTCGACCGGGTACGCAGACTCGGCGTCACCGGCGTCCCGGTCTTCCTGATCGAGGGACTGCCTCCGCTGGCCGGATCCCAGACCGAGAACACGCTGTTCGCGGCCCTGAAAGAGGCCGCGCAGAAGAAGGGAAGAGACCATGTCCAATAGCACGACGCTGAGGCTGGCCGTCATCGTCGGCAGCGTCCGTGACGGCCGGTTCGGGCCCACCGTGGCCACCTGGTTCGCCGACGAGGCGGCCCGCCGCGCGGACCTCGAGGTCGACCTGATCGATCTGGCGGACGTGCCGATCGGCGCCGCTGCCCCGTCCATGTCCCCGCCGGCGCAGGTACTGACGGCTCTGAGCGACCTTACGCCGCGGCTGGAGGCCGCCGACGGGTTCGTGGTGGTGACTCCGGAATACAACCACAGCTACCCGGCGGCGTTGAAGAACGCGATCGACTGGCACAACGCGCAGTTCCACGCCAAGCCGGTGGCGTTCGTGTCCTATGGCGGCCTGTCGGGCGGCCTGCGCGCGGTGGAGCACCTGCGGGCGGTCTTCGCCGAGCTGCATGCCGTCACCACCCGGGACACGGTGAGCTTTCACGGCACGTGGGAGTGCTTCGGTCCCGATGGCCGGCCCAAGGATCCGCACGGGCCCGCCACGGCCGCCAAGACCCTCCTCGACCAGGTGAGCTGGTGGGCACGGGTGCTTCGCGACGCCAAGACCACCACCCCCTACAACGCATAACGGGAAAGGCATGATCAGCATGACGACATTGACCGGCAAGACGGCGCTGGTGACCGGCGCCAGCAGGGGAATCGGTCGAGCCATCGCCACCCGGCTCGCCCGGGAGGGCGCCCGGGTCGCCATCCACTACGGCACCAACGAGGCGGCGGCCGAGGAGACGGTCTCGGCCATCGAAGAGACCGGAGGGCAGGCCTTCGCCGTCCAGGCCGCGCTGGGTGTACCGGCAGACGCCGAAACGCTGTGGGCCGGCTTCGACGCCCACGCCGACGGGCTGGACATCCTGGTCAACAACGCGGGCATACTCGGCGACCAGGCCGAGATCGACGGCGTGACGCGAGAGGGCTTCGAGCGACTGTTCGCGGTCAACACGACCGCTCCGTTCTTCATCACGCAACTCGCACTGCCGCGGCTACGGGACGGCGGCCGGATCATCACCGTCGGCACGATGCTGACCCGAGGCGCGGCCATGCCCGGGGCGATCGACTACGCCATGTCCAAGGCGGCGCTCGACGTGCTCACCACCGCGCTCGCCAAGCAGCTCGGGCCGCGTGGCATCACGGTCAACACCGTGGCGCCCGGCGTCATCGACACCGACATGCACCAGGGACGCCTCGTCGGAGAGGCCCTGGCCTGGCTATCGTCGCTGACGCCGCTGGGCCGGCTGGGCACGCCGGAGGACGTCGCCGGCACGGTGGCCTTCCTGGCTTCGGACGACAGCCGCTACGTGACCGGGCACCGCCTGGACGTCTCGGGCGGGACGACCATGTAATCCATCACCCGATGGGAAAGGGACGCGTCAGCGGCTCTGGAATCGTCCCGGCCGACCCGGCCGCGACCATGACGGGCCGGTGAACAGGCTGAGAGCCCGGCCAACGCGCGTCGCGTCGGCCGAGCGGGCTGCGCTCAAATCAGGTGCAGCCCGCCGGCTGCTCAGGGTTCCTCCGAAAACGGGCCGCGCGCTGCGATCGGCCCCGTCCGGCCACCCGTACGTGGCCTGATTCACCCATGCGTGCAAGTGAGGAGAAGAAATGATCCACGATCGCGACCGGATGCCCGACCTCGCCAGACATGACGTGGGCGCCGTTTTGGTCACCCAATGGAACGCCGACGTTCCCGGGCGCCGGCAAACCAAGGTGGAGCAGATGTTCGCCCGGCTGGAGCGCCTGCCGTGGCCACCGCAGACCATCTCGTTCAACGCCCTGGTGAGCACCGACGGCGATACCGTCCTGACCTACGCACAGTGCGCAGGAGAGGCTGACAGCCGGTTCGTCGCCGCAATCACCGACACCGAGCCGATCGAGTATCGGCCGTACCGCAGCATCGGCCGAGACGACCGGCCGGTCCCTGGGTGCATCGTGGTGGTGAGCGTCGAGCTCGAAGGGCCGGACCCGCAGCGGCAGCAGCGATGGGTCGACACCGTTCTCGACGCGATGGCGGCCGAGACCGAGCCGCACCCCGGCGGCATCTCCGCCCACTTCCACCTGAGCACCGATGGCACCCGGATACTCAACTACGCCGAGTGGATCGATGAGGACTCCCATCGCGACGCCCTGGCGAGATCCGGGCGCGGCACGGTGGGGACCGCGCCCGAATGGCGCGCCGTTCAGGAGTTCCCGGGCGTGAAGTCCGGCGGATTCACGAGGTACCGCCTGCTGCGCAGCGCCGCCGGCTCGCCTTCGACGGGACAGCCCGCGCATGGATGAGACACCGACCAACTCAGCGTCCCAGGCTCGAACCGAGCGGGCCCTTCACCTGCTACTGACAGGAACGATGGGGTGGATATCGTGATTTTGGTGACAGGGGCAACCGGCAACGTCGGCGGGCAGGTCTTGTCCCAACTCCTGGACATCGGCGTGAACGTACGGGCGTTGACCCGCGATCCCCCCAGGTCGGCTCACCTGCCCGACGGCGTCGAGGTCGTGCGCGGTGACCTTAGCGCGCCCGAGACCCTTGAGGCCGGGATGCGCGATGTCGACGCGGTGTTCATGATGTGGCCTCTCCCCACCGCCGAGCTCGCGCCCGCGGCCATGGATGTGGTCAAGAAGCACGCGCAACGGGTCGTGTTCCTCTCCTCGGGGGCGATTCGCGACGACCTCGCCGAGCAGAGCGGACCGATTGCCCAGCTCCACGCCGATGTGGAGCGGGCGATCAAGCATTCCGGAGTGGAATGGACGTTCTTGCGACCACATAGTTTCGCGACCAACACCCGGCGATGGCTGACCCAGATCCGCGCCGGCGACGTCGTGCGTGGCGCCTACGGAGAGGCGGCGATGACCCTCCTCCACGAGCGGGACCTCGCGGCCGTAGCGGTACACGCACCACCAGAAGTAGCGGACAAGCGGTCCGGGGCTGTCTGGGAGGCGGGCTTCCCGTGCCCTGATCAGATGACGTTGACGGTGTCGAGGAAGCGGGCGGCGAGCTCGGTGTCGCCGGTGACCGTCACGTCGCTGTCCCGCCAGGACGACCGCTGCGTGCCCCAGTCGGGGAAGGTCAGCGCGGGGGCGGTGACGTGCGCGGCGACCGCGCCGGTGGATGGAGCCAGGCCGCCTGCCTCGTCGATCCACCAGGTCCCGCCGCCGGGGCCGGTGAGAGTCAGTGCGACGCGGGCGTCGAGCCCGGCGACTGGCGCCTGCGCGACCTGATTGCTCAGTACGGCGATCATCCACGTCAGGACCGCGCGCATCCTGTCTGCATCGGTGGGCGGCACGGGCCGGCCGAGCGCTGGGGCCATGTCGTGGCACAGGTGGGTGTGATGGTCGAAGACGAGTGCGCCGCCGATCATCAGACCCATGGGGTAGCGACCGAGTTCGGCCAGCGGTATCCGCACTCGGGTGGCGGGCGTGCGTCTGACGACGTCGAGGAGCGTGGTGGCTCGCCGGCTGGCGCGCTGGTACTCGGCCATCACATCGGCACGGCTCCAGTCTCGCCGCCGGTCGACGGGGTCTTGGTTCACCTGTTCGAGGCTGGCGGCGAAGATCGTGCGCAGCCCGGCGGGTGTGTAGAAGCTCCGCGCCGTCGCACCGATGTGGGCGACGATGTCGGCGATGCGCCATCCGGCTGCGGCGCTGGGCGCGGTCCATTCGTCGTCGGTGAGGCTGCCGGTGAGGTTCAGCATCTCGGCGCGTTCGGCGCGGAGGGCGGCGGCCATGTTCGGCAGATCCGCCGCGGGCAGGCGATCGGTCATGTCATCTTCTTCTCTGGTTGTGAGGCGGGACGGCGGATCGCCTGCACGGCCGCGTCGTAGAGGTCGAACTGGTCGACCTGTCCGCCCAGATGCATCCACTCTTCTGTTGCTGCCTGAAGGCAGGTGATCGCCGCGGCCGCGATCGCGCGCGCTTGCAGGGCGCGGCGGTCGGAGTCGGGCAGTCGTGGCTCGATCAGCGGTGCGAACAGGTCTTGCCAGCGAGCCTGCTTCTCGGCGTGCCCGGCGCGCAGGGATTCATTGCCGAACAGCAGCGTGATCATCTCGAGCCGGCGCTCGGCCGTGAGGTCTATCTCCTCGAGCACCTGGAACGCCGCACGCAGCGACGTCCACGGGTCCTCGTCGGCCGGGCGCTCGGCGAGCCGCGCGGCGATCGATTCGCCCTGCTCGGACAGGCCGTTGAGCGCGAGGTCTTCCTTGTTGCGGAAGTAGTTGAACAGGGTCCGTTTGGAGACACCCGCTGCGGCGGCGATCTCCTCGAGTGTCGTGTCGTCACACCCCTTGGCGGCGAACAGTTCGAGGGCGGTCCGGGCGAGTAGGGCGCGAACCACCGAGCGGGTCTGCTCCCGAAGAGGTGCCGGTTTCTGAGCCATGCACCGATGGTACATTTCTTCATGCGATGCAACAACTTGCATTCAGTGCAACGGCGTGCGTAGAGTGCAGCCATGAGCGAAATCGACTATCGCCGCCAGACCGTCATCGTCACCGGAGCGAGCTCCGGGCTCGGCGCGGAATTCGCGCGCCAGTTGGCCCGTCGCGGCTCGGATCTCGTACTCGTCGCCCGCCGGGCGGACCGGCTCAAGAAGCTGGCCGACGAACTCACCCGCGCCCACGGCGTCACGGTGACCGTCATCGCCCGCGACCTCGGCCTGCCCGACGCCGGCCGCACGCTGCGCGCCGAACTCGAATCCCGCGGTATCTACGCCACCGGACTCGTCAACAACGCCGGCTTCGCCACCCACAACGCCCTCACCGACGAGGATCCAGACCGCCTGCAGAGCATGATCGCGCTGAACATCAGCGCGCTGGTCGACCTCAGCCGCGCCTACATCGACCCGCTGACCTCCGCCGACACCGGCATCCTGATCAACGTCGCGAGCCTGCTGGGCTTCCAGCCGACCCCGTACCTGAGCGTCTACGGCGCCACCAAGGCCTTCGTCCTCAGCTTCACCGAATCGCTCTGGGAGGAGAACCACGACACCGGCCTACGCGTCCTCGCCGTGTGCCCCGGCGCCACGCAGACCGAGTTCTACGACGCCGCCGGCAGCCAGACGGCCGACTACGGCACGAAGCGAGCCACCCCTGCCCACGTCGTCAGGACCGCCCTCGACACGCTCGACCGCCGCTCCGCGCCCCCGTCGGTGATCACCAATGGCCGCCCGCTCGCCCTCGCCAGCAAGTTCCTGCCGCGCCGCCAGACCGTCCGCCTCATGGGCCGGATGGCCCGCCGCTAGCCGGCACTGCTCCTCCATCACCCCCACCAGCAGCAAAGGAACAACATCATGACCATCACAGAAGTCACCCCACAGCCCACGGACGCGGAGCGCTTCGGTTAAAGTGCCGAGTCAGATCACTCGCCAGCAGGCGCGACACTCACCGGGCACGAGACTCCAATGCCGCCGATTCCGCAATACCCGTTCCGGCCAGGTTGAGTGCGCCGCATCGTGTGACGGATCGTGGGCCCTGCGCCCCCCCGGCACAGCCAGGACGACTCCAACCCGGGGAGATGGTTTCAACGGTTCCACAGGTGGCGATCTACGCCTCTCCCGAGGTTGCCGAAATGGGATCGAGTAACGGAACGCGTTCGATCCGTGTCAAATGCGATCTTACATCTGGATCGGTGCGTAGGTAAGATCACTGATCAACAGCCGACCTCCGACCCTTACGGGAGGCAGCATGGAGAAGCGTGATCAGGTAACCGACGACAAGAAGGCCACCAAGAAGATCAAGCTCGAGATCAAGCGGCTTGAGAAGGTCGAGACCACCGGGCTGCGTGAGGGCGGCTGATCTTTAACGGGTTCGCCGGCCGGTCAGGGCACACCTGACCGGCTTCCTTTCTCTTGCGACCTGGAAGGTTCTTGTGCGCGTCCCCCGCATCAAACGCGTTCATCAGCCCATGGCTTTGCCTGGTGATCGCATCATGATCGGCCTCATGCAGCAGGGCATATCCTCCGAGATCCAGGATGACGAGGAGGGCTCGATAGCCCGCGTGATCGTCCTTATGGACGGCACACGTACGGTCGACGAGGTCTGCGCCGCCTTCGCCGAAGCCGATCCCGACGTCGATGAGCACGACGTACGTGAGGTCATCTCGGGGCTGATCGCCAACGGGTTCGTCGAGGAGGCCGGCGCGCCGCTGCCGGTGAATCTCACCGATCGCGAGGCCAAGCGCTACGATCCGGCCAGGAACTACTTCGCCTGGATCGACCCGGTTCCGCGTAGCTCGCCGTACGAGATCCAGTCCAAGATCAAGGATGCCACGGTCTGTCTGCTCGGCGTCGGCGGCACGGGCTCGGCTGTGGCGGCGGGGCTGGTCTCCAGCGGCATCGGGGCTCTCCACCTGGCCGACTTCGACACCATCGAGGAAGCCAACCTCACGCGCCAGCTCCTCTATACCGAGGCGGACATCGGCCGCCCCAAGATAGATACCGCTGTCGCGCGCCTACGTCAGATGAACAGCCTGGTCAAGGTCACCGGAAGCACCGTGAAGGCCGGCGGATCCGACGACATCGCCAGGCTGATGGACGAGTGTGATGTGTTCATCCTGTGTGCGGACGAACCTCACCCGGACATCATGTTCTGGACCAACGACGCGGCGCTGCGCACAGGTACGCCGTGGTTCGTCAGCTTCTACACCGGGCCGATGGCCGTCGTCGGATCCCTGATCCCGTATCAGACCGGGTGCTGGATGTGCCTGCGGCGCCAGGAGGACCAGCGCGAGTTCAAGGCCCACGGCCGCTCGCTCACTGAGGAACGGCCCAACGCCGTGATCGCGGCCAGCGCCAACATCAGCGGGCACCTGTGCGCCCTCGAGGTGATGTACCACCTCGGCGGCCTGCCCGCACAGGCCCGCGGCCGCGTCTTCCACTGGAACTACGGCATGTGGGACCACTCCTACTACATCGACATCCCGCACTACGACGACTGCCCGGCGTGCGGAGCCGGACCGTCGTGACCGCCGTGCCGATCAGCGCCGAGAGCCTCATCGGCTTCCACCGGCTGATCACCCGCGCGGACGACGACGATCCGGATGTCGTGGTGGTGGGCAGGGCGGAGATCGGGGAGTTCATCGAACTGCCCGCCGTGTACGGTGAGGCGATCCGGCTCCTGCGCGAGAGGCTGCCGGTCAGCGCTGTGGAGCAGCGTCTGGCGGCCGAGCAGGACGTGGAGATGGACGTCGCCGAACTCGTCGAGGCGCTGACAGAGCTCGGCTTCGTCGACTCGGTGGACAAGCGCCGGCTGCCCGATCCCGCCACGGACGCCCCGCGCAGCCACTTCCCGTGGCTGACCGACCGGCACGTGAGCTGGATCTTCAGCCGGCCGATGAAGCTCGCATGGCTGCTGGTCGTGGGGGCGGCACTGATCACGCTGGCGGTCAGGCCGGACCTGCTGCCGCACTACACGGACTTCTTCTGGGGCGAGTACGTCGGGCTCACGGTGCTGGTCAACACCGTGATGGTGTCGTTGACGCTCAGCACGCACGAGATGATGCATCTCATGGCGGCCCGGTCACTCGGCGTGCCGGGGCGCATCGGTTTCGGCACCCGGCTGCATAACCTCGTCGTCCAGACCGACGTCACCGGGGTGTGGGGCGTGACCAGACGATCCCGGTATCGCGTCTACCTGGCGGGGATGGCCTGGGACTTCTTCCTCATGGCGTCGCTGACCCTGCTGGTCGCCCACGTGGCTCTGCCGCCACTGACGAAGGCCCTGTTCCAGGCGCTGGTCGTGGCAGTGCTCATGACCATCCCCTTCCAGCTCCAGGTTTACATGCGCACGGACCTGTACTACGTCCTTCGCGACCTGCTGCGTACCCGCAACCTCTTCGACGACGGGCTCGCCTTCGCCCGTTACCTACGCGCGAGGACCGTCGCGCGCCTGCGCCGACGCCCTTGCCCGATCGAGGACCCGACCAGTGAGCTCGCACCTCACGAGCGGCGGGCAACCCGCGTCTATTCCGTCTTCCTGATCATCGGCGCCACAGTCTCGCTCACCGCGTTCGCGCTGTTCGCCGCCCCGATCGCGATCGTCGCGCTGTTCCGCGCGATCGGTGCCATCGTCGACGGCTTCAACGGCGGCTCGGCACTGCTGGCGCTGGACTCCGGGCTACTGCTCCTCATCGAGGGCGCCATTCAGGCGCTCTTCGTGGTGACCTTCGTCCGAAACCATCGGCACTGGTTCAGGTGGCGCCGCTCAGCCGATCAAGGCTCTGCATAGAGCAGGGATCGGCCGTTTGCTACTTGGAGTAGCAAATCGGTTCCATGGGCATGCCTTGGGCGAGAGTTCGGCCCAGGAGACGGGCCGGCCGCCAAGGTCAGCGTGTCGCTGGGACGACTCCACCACCGCATCGGCTCGTGTCTGACGGGGGATGGATGTGGCGGGCATCTACGGGTGTGGTCGTCGGCCGGCAGGGAGGAATTCGGATGGCGCATCGCCCCGGAAGTCATTCACGTACGTACGAATTTGGGCCTGGTACCCGGCGTCGAACGGCTCGGTACGGCGCTGCTGGATGAAGGATTGGCCGAGGGCATCGGCGCGAGTGTCGGGCCGGTGGTGGAGGCGCCGCCGTACTCGGGGACCGCGCTCACCCGAGCCGGCTGCTCAACGCCGAGGCGATGGCCGAGGTGGCGCTGCGCCAGGCCGACGTGGTGGCGGACGCGATCGAGGGCGGCCGGTTGCCGGTGGTTCTCGGTGGGGACGACAGCGTGATATTCGGTAGTTTGCTGGCGCTGCGTCGGCGAGGCACTTACGGTTTGGTGTGTTTCTCGACGCGCACATCGACTTCTATCCGCCCAGCGACTCGCCGACAGGTCAGGCGTCGGATTCCGAGATGTATCTCGCGTTCGGCTACGGTGCGGATGTGATCGCGAACGTGGACGGGGTACGGCCGTTGGTCACTCCTCGGGCCGCAGCGTTGATCGGCCACCGTGACTCTGACGAGTGGCGGGACACCGGCGTGGCGCTGTCCGCCACCGATGCCCTGGTCGTGTGTGTCGACGTAACGATCTACAATCCCTTGCTCGACCCGGACGGCGAGGCACGGCGTAACCTCACCGGCTGCTTGATCGACGCGTTCACCGCGCGCGCCGCGTCGTAGTGCGGCCTCACCTGCCCGGTGGACCTCGCACCCGCCGGGCTGATGTCAGGCGATGAGACGTCTGCGCCAGTCGATCGGTGTGACGGTGATGGCCTGATCCGGATCGCCGTTCCCTTCGGCGGGGAGGCCGGCCCGGGCCGACGCGGAAGTGTACGCGGAGGCGACGGCGAGGGTTCGCGAGGCGGGTGCTAGCCGTCCCGAGATCGTCAAGCTCGACCAGGTGATCGAGCGTCTTGGCACGCTCATCGATCACATTCGGGTGGAGAAAGGACCCCCTAGCGGCTTCCCCTCGCCGCCCTGAGACCACGCCAGACTTGATCGCTGACAACGGACGGCCATCGCCCCGGACAAACCTTGGCTCCTGCAAGGGCGAGTACAGCCAGACCCAGTGGCGCTTCCCGTGACATACCTGGTGCGGCACGCCTGACTACCGTCACGTTGACAGATTCGCCGCGAAGAGGATCGGCCTAATTTCGGTGTCACCTGAAAGAACATCGAAAGGGCAGGTCATGAAGGCGACGCGGATGGCAGGGATGGGTCTCGCGGTCGGGGCGGTGCTTGCGCTGTGCACGATCGTGAGCCCGGCGCAGGCGACCGACGAGGGCTGGGACAGAGCGGGCTGCGCGGAGGCGCGGCCGGAGGTCACCTCCATCAGCGGCTGGGTGTCGCCCAACGCGTGCACCTTCATCAAGCGGCAGATCAAGTTCGGCAAGGTCACCACGCCCGACCGGGTGAGCGCCTACGTCGACATCTGGTCCAAGGACGCGACGCTGTGGGAGCCGGCGAAGGCGAGCAGGCTGCCGCTCCAGGGTGAGGAGGCCATCAGGAAGGCGATCAGCCAAACGCTCGGCCTCGTCCCCGACTTCCGCTTCCGCGGCACGCGCATCGCTGTGAACGGTCCCGCCGTGATGTTCGAAGCGCACAACGAGGCCACGGTCAAGGGACACGAGATCGCCTACCCTGCGGTCTACCGGGTCCAGCTGGCCGACGGTGGCAAGGTCGTCCAGGGCCGCCGCTACTACGATCGGCACACCTGGTTCAAGCCGCTCGACCCCGAGTTGCCCGACCCTTTCGCCGACGTCGCCGACGGCAGCACCCCCGACCAGGGCCGCAAGCCCGTCCTCGACCCCGACGAACTCGTCGCCCGCGGCGAGGCGTGGAACAACGAGGATGCGGAGGCCCTGGTGGGACGGCTCACCGGCGCGCCACTGTCCGCCCCTGGCCTGAACGGCGGCACGCTGCGCACCACGCAGGGCAAGCTCGACTACCTGAAGAGGTTCTTCGACCAGGTCAGCGACGTCCAGCTGCAGCCGGGCCAGGCAGTCAAGGTCGACGGCGCGACATACCTGGAATGGCACGGCACGCTCCTGCCCAAGGGGCAGACCGAATCGGTCAGTTTCGGCATCATCGAGCGCGTCGGCGACACCAGTGGCATCTCGAGTGACTGGACCCTGACCTTCGACCGGCTGCCGCTCGTCGCCGACGAAGCGAAGATCATCGAGCTGTACGGCAGGCTCAGGTAACGATCGCGGCCAGCTCCGCCCGCGAGGAGATCCCCAGCTTGGGGAAGGCCTTGTAGAGGTGGTAGCCGACGGTGCGCGGGCTGAGGTACAGCTGGGCCGCGATGTCGCGGTTGGACGCGCCCGTGGCGGCCAGCCGTACCACCTGCCTCTCCTGCGCGGTGAGGACGCTGAGCGGGTCGTCCGCCTGGCGTGGGGCTGCGGGAACGTCGCCGGTGGCGCGCAGCTCCGCGCGGGCCCGCTCGGCCCACAGCGCCATGCCGAGCCGGTCGAACGTCTCCAGGGCGGCGCGCAGCTGGGCGCGGGCGGCGGCGCGCTTGCGCGCACGACGCAGCCACCCGCCGTAGAGCAGCCGCGTGCGGGCCTGCTCGTGCGGCTGCTCGCCCTGCTCGTGCACCCGCACGGCCTCGTCGTACAGATCCTCGTCGTCCTCGACGAGGGCACGGCAGCGCAGTGCGACCGCATCGGCGGACGGCATGCAGACGCCGGCCGCCCAGTCCAGGTAGTACGCCAGGGGCTCGAGCGCCAGCTCGGGTTCCCTGGCCCTGACCGCGGCCTCGATCCGGTCGGGGGCGGAGAAGACGGACACCGGCGCCATGGCGGGGGAAATCCTCTCCAGGATGCCCAGAGACGCCTCTGGACGGCCCAGCGCGAGCTCCAGCCGCCCGAGCCCGGCCACCGCGACCGCCTCAGCCGCTCGGAGCCCGCGCGCTCCCGCCTGTTCCAAGGCGGCCGCGGCCGCCGCCCGGCAACCCTGCTCGTCACCCAGCTCGCCGCGGGCCAATGCGAGCAGTGCGGTGAGCGCGACCGATCCGTTCCGCTGCCCCAGGTCGCCGACCATGGGGATGATCTCCTCCAGTCTGGCCGCCGCTTCGCGATACCTGCCGAGCAGCATCTGCGCTTGCAGCCGGGTCTCCACCGCGACGGTCAGCCAGCCACCCATGTCGTGGGCTCTGCACTCGGCCTCGACGCGCGCCGCGACAGCCTCGCCCTGACCGTAGCGCCCGGTCGGCGCGCACAGCTGGGCCACGAGGAGCAGACCCGGCACCTGGAGCGCGGACAGATCCGGAGCGAGCACCAGCCCCTGCATGAGCGTGACCGCATCCTGCAGCTCGCCGTTGATCAGTGCGGCCAGCCCGAGCGCACCGCTCGCCAACGGAGAGCCGATCTCGGGCAGGGCCCTGAGCAGCTTCGCCGCCTGCTCCGTCAGGCCCGGGTCACTGGCGTACCACCCGCAGCGCACCGCCTCCACGAGCAGGTAGGCCGCCCGCTCGGCGTCCAGCGGGGCGACCCGCTCCGCGCCGGCGATGATGAGCTCGCCGGCCGCGGCCTGGCTGCCCTGCTCGAACTCCCGATGGGCACGCACCTGGATCAGGCGGGCGAGGGCCAGCGGGTTCTGGATCTCCTCACTGGCCCGGTCAGCCAGCGTGCCCGCGCGAGTCGGCTGGCCCGCGTCGCTGGCCGCCACGGCCGCCGCGGCCAGCCGTACCGAGCGCTTGGCGGTGTCGGGGGTGAGCTCGGCGGCCCGTTCGTAGGCCGCGGCCATGGCCGCATAACCGGAACGGGTGCGCGCCCGTTCCGCGGCCAGCTCCAGCTCGTGCGCCACCTCCTCATCAGGCATGGTCGTCGCCGCGGCCAGATGCCAGGCCCGGCGGTCGGCGTGCTCGCCGCCGTCGAGCACCTTGGCGAGCGCAAGCCGTACGGCCACCCGCGACGTCAACGGCACGTTCTGGTAGGCAGCGGCCCTGATGAGCGGGTGCCTGAAGGCCACCGCGGCTCCGTTCACCGTGACCAGTTTGGCCTGCTCCGCCGCTTCCAGGTCCGCCAGCCTGGCGGAGAAGGACTCGGCGGCGCGCAGCACGATGCCCAGGTCGCCCGTGTCGTCGGCGGCGAGCACCGCGAGCAGGGCCTGAGCCGTGCTGGGCAGCGCCCTGATCTGCTGCTGGAAGGCCTCCTGCACCCGGTTGGCGACCGGAATCGTGGTGAACGGGTTCAGCTGCCCGGCCTGCTGCTCCGCGGTAAGCGTGGACGGTAGCTCGATGAGCGCGAGGGGATTGCCGCCCGCCTCGGCCAGGACGCGGTCACGCACTTTCGGCGCCAGATCCCTGGCCGACTCGGCCAGCAGCGCGACGGCGGCGTCGCGGTCCACCCCGTCCAGCCACAGCTCCGGCAGCCCTTGCGGGTGGAACTCCTCCCTGCCCGCGAACACCAGCGCGATGCCTTCCGCGTCCAGCCGCCGCGCCACGAACACCAGCGCGTCGATGGACGCCCGATCGAACCACTGCGCGTCGTCGACCAGGCAGAGCAGCGGCCCGTCGCCCGCGACCTCGGCCAGCAGGCTGAGCACGGCCAGCCCGACGAGGAACCGGTTCTCCGGAGCCGCCGCGCCCAGCCCCAGCGCGCCCCGCAGCGCCGCCGCCTGTGTCTCGGGCAGCGCGTCGATCCGGTCAAGCTCGGAACGCAGGAGCAGATGCAGGGCGGCATACGGCAGCTCCGCCTCGGACTCGATGCCGACCCCGTGAAGCACCCGCACCCCCGCGGCCTGCTCCGTCAGATGGCCGAGCAAGGCGGTCTTCCCGATACCCGGCTGCCCGCGCACCACCAGCACACCACTGCGCCCGGACCGCGCGTCCGCCAGCAGCCGATCCACCTGAGCCTGCTCCGCAGCCCGCCCGTACAACATGGCCGAAAATCTAGCGGAACGCGCGTCATGCCTCCGGCCTGGCAGCGGCGGCGAAGGCCAGGGCTGGAAATGCCCGCCCAGCGTGCGAGCGGGTGAACGTGACCTGGCACTACCGTCGGGTCGGGCGCCAACGGCCTCGTCTTCCTGACCGTCGCGGCGATCTTCGGCTCGATGTTCGGCCTGCCCGCCGCCTTCCTCGTGCCGGTCGGCGCCTTCCTGGTCGCCTTCGCCGCGACCCTCCTCTACCTTGCCGCTCGCCCGGTGGTGAACAGGGGCGGCGGTGACCGAGCGGGACTACTTCGCCACCCTGGAGTTCGCTCCGCGGACGCTGGCGGCCCGTTCCCCCACCCGAGCGTGAGGTCGCCCCGCCGAGAGGAAGTTTCGCATTGTCGAACTGCTGAAAAGGGCCATCACTTCGTTGCTCGCACCAGAGGCGTGGACCTCGCCGCTACCTTGGGACGCTCTAGCGGCGACGGTCAAGAAGTTCGTGGGCGAGGTGCGGACGGGCGTGACCATGATCGGCATCGAGCCCAGCTTCGTTCCCGCTCCTTGAAGGTGTCCCGCTGCTGGGTGGCGGCTGTGAGCGGACCGGTGGTACGGGGACGCGCGTCAGCCCGTCGTCCAGCGACGGAGTTTCTCGGGATTGCGTACTACCCAGATGTGCTTGATCCGGTCGCCCGCGACCTCGAACGCGAACACCGTCACGGTGACGCCGTCTTGCTGAGCCACCAGACCGAGCTGACCGTTGACCGTACGCTCCAGGAACGTCATGTTGCCGGGCACCCGTCCGGCGATCTCGACCCAGGCGTGCGCGATCTGCTCGCCGCCTTCGATGGGGCGCAGGAAGGTCGTGGCGAGGCCGCCGCCGTCGGCGATCGCCGTGGCGTCGGGGTCGAGGAGGGCGATGAGGGCGTCGATGTCCTTGGCTTCCCATGCCTGCTTGAAGTCCCTGACGATGCCGGCGCGCTGGGCTGCCGGAGTCGCGGAAGGCTGCGACGCGCGAATGCGGCGGCGGGCCGAGGAGGCCAGCTGGCGGCACGCCGCCGGGGTACGGCCGACGATCTCGGCCACCTCGGCGAAGGAGTAGCGGAAGACATCGTGGAGGATGAACGCGACGCGTTCGGCCGGGGTCATGGATTCGAGCACGACCAGGAAGGCCAGGTTGACCGACTCGTCCAGGGTGATCCGGTCGGCCGGGTCGACGGTGGTGCCGCCCGGCCGCCCGATGATCCACTCCGTACGTTCGGGCAGCGGCTCGGGGATCCATTCGCCCACGTAAGTCTCCCGCCGGGCCCGGGCGGAGCCGAGCAGGTTGAGGCAGATGCGGCTGGCGACCGTCGTCAGCCAGGCACCGGGGGACTCGATGGCGTCCTGCTGCTGCTGGGACATGGCGTACCAGCGAGCGTAGGTCTCTTGCACGGCATCCTCGGCCTCGGCCAGGGAGCCCAGGAGCCGGTACGTGAGATTGATCAGCTGACGCCGCTCGCTCATGATCGCGTCCAGGCCCGTATCGGGCCGGCCGTGTCCTGGCCCGGATCGGGTGGTCATGGTGCCGACGGCTCCCTCGGTCGCATCTGCCCTCACCAGTTCGACAAGACAGCGCACCGGAATGTGAGGCCGACGTGTCGCCTCACATTCCGGAGGGCCGCGTTGTCGTACTGCTGAGACGAATACATCATCTAAACGACCAGCCCAGGAGTCACCATGACCACCCCGATGCCGGCAACAACGTTCGCCGACCCGGCACCCGCGCGGCGACTGGAGCGGGCGGCCACTGCGCTGACCGCACATGGTTTCACCGTGGAAATCCTCGACGACGCCGCCGCCGCGCGTACCCGCATCAAGGATCTGATACCAGAGGGCGCCAGCGTGTTCACCGGGGCCAGCGAGACCCTCCGCCTGTCTGGCATCGATGAGGACATCAACGCCAGCGGGCGGTACCAGGCCATCAAGCCACGTGTCCTGGCCATGGACCGCGCCACCGGCGCCGACGACATCCGGCTGCTGCTCGCCAGCCCCGACGTCGTCGTGGGCAGCGTCGCGGCGCTCACCGAAACCGGCTCCCTCGTGGCCGCCTCGGGCAGCGGAAGCCAACTACCCAGCTACGCCGGCGGCGCCGCCCGCGCGATCTGGATCGTCGGGGCGCAGAAGGTGGTACCCGACCTGAGCACCGCGCTGCGCCGCATCGAAGACCACTGCCTCCCGCTGGAAAGCGCACGCACTCAGGTGGCCTACGGGTGGCCCAGCGCCATCAACCGCCTTCTCATCCTCAACGCAGAACCCCACCCCGGGCGCGGCACCGTCCTGCTGCTCCGCGAAGCCATCGGATTCTGAACCATGCAATGACTTCGAGCGATTCTCAAGTTAGTACGCCGCGGGCCTGACATTCCGGGGTGCTGTGTCGTCGTACTAGCGAGAAGCCAAGATGCCACACCGAATGGAAGGGATGGGTAGATGCCTACGCAACGCGAGGTAGACGAAGCCAAGATTCGGCAGCACGTCGGCAACATAGTCGAAGGAATCCGGGCCAAGGATCTCGAGGGCCTGAAGAAGCTTTACGCAACGGACGTCGTGTCCTTCGACGTCGAGCCACCGCTGCAGCATGTAGGGATAGAGGCGAAATTGAAGAACTGGGCGAACGCGTTCACGTTCTTCCAGAATATGACTTATGAGGTTCGCGACCTGACACTCACCGTGGGCGATGATGTGGCATTCGGGCACTGCTTCGGCCGGCTCAGCGGCACGCTGAAGAACGGGACGGCGACGAGCGGTATGTGGGTTCGGGGCACTTTCTGCTTCCGGAAGATCGACGGCAATTGGTTGATCGCACACGATCAGGTTTCTGTGCCGCTCGATATTCTGAGCGGCAAAGGAGTGACCGACCTCGAGCCCTGACGAGTCGCAGAAGTTCGGGACGTGCGGGCGGTGCTGCCCGTTGAACCACTGACCTGGTTTCGCAGGCCGGGGGCGTGGCGGTGCTTCGGCAGATCGGCTGGACGCCGGTCATCATCGAGCGGGCTGCCGGCCGGCGGTCCGGTGGATATTTCATCGCGTTGTCCGGCGCAGCCGGAGCCGGCCGTTCCGCCTCCGCGCGGGGCGGCCTCGTTATCTGGGGTTGTCCAGCGAACCTGCTGGTCAGCCGGTTGAAGGTCGTTAAGCCACGTCAGGCGAGTAGGCTGACCGCGATCGCCTGCGACGGTGAAGGAGCCGCTCATGACCGCCGACCCAACGATGGCCCGGATCGGCCAGGGGGTGGAGTTGCATCACCACCAAGGTCAGCGTGAAGCCGCTCGCGAGTTGTTCGCGCAGATCTGGGACGACATCGGCGGCGAGCAAGGCGACCCGCTGCATGTTTGCGTCCTTGCCCACTCGATGGCCGATGTGCAGGACGACGTGCACCAGGAGCTGATGTGGGATCTGCGAGCGCTTGCCGCCGTCGGCCTGATCACTGATGAGCGGGTGGCCCAAGCCGGGGTGCCGCTTTCGGTGGCCGGCTTGTATCCGTCGTTGCACCTGAACTTGAGTGAGTGCTATCGCAAGCTGGGCGATCTCGGCCGCGCCCGTGAGCACCTCCAGCAGGCGCGGGCCGGGATCGGCGCACTTGCCGACGACGAGTATGGGCAGCTCATCAAGAGTGGACTGGAGCGGCTGGCCGAACAGTTGGGTGAGACCGTCTGACTGCGAGCCCAGGCAAGTAGGCTGCCCGCGACCGTCGCGTCAGTGGGCCGTCGAAAGGTCCATGAGCCGCGTGAAAAAGTTCGCCGCTGGGGCCTCAACGCCACGCGTGGCGGATCCTCAGGCGTCCCATTCCCATGGTCCCGGAGATGCGGATCGTCGGCCCGCCGGGGTGGGGGCGCCGCCGGGGCTTGTAGAGCGTGCCCTTCCATCCGGTGTGCAGATGCTCGATGTCGATGATGGCGTCACGAGGCACCGTGATGCTGGCCCTGCCGGTGCCGAGTTGCACCTCGATGTCGATGACCGGGTGCTCGATGACCGCCCGGGACAGGTCTAGGCGCACCCGTCCGAGTGCGGATTCGATCTTGAGGATCCGCGGTACCCGCCATGCGCCGCGTCGCCGGATCCGTCCGCTGGCGGCGGCGATCGTGGACGTGGTGGCCGCGTTCTCGACCGGAAGGGAGGCCAGAGCCTGCATGAGGTCGCTGTGCGTCTTGGCGGTGAGCACCTGGTGGAGGCGTTGGTCCAGCGCCTCGTGGGAGAGGTGCCCTTCGGCGTATGCCTCCTGCAGGCGCATCACGGCCGTGTCGCGGTCGCGTTCGCTGACCAGTGGCGGCGGGTTGTCAGGCCCACTGGCCTGGGCGTTCACCGCCCCCTGCGCATGTAGGCGCGGAGCGACAGCGGGACGAAGATCACCAGCAGCGCGGCCGACCAGAGCAGGACGGCGGTCACCGGATGCGCGAGCGGCCAGGCCACGTCTCCGGACGGGGCGCCCGGGTTGCCGAACAGCTCCCGTGAGGCGGCGGTGAGCGCGCTCACCGGGTTCCAGTCGGCCAGGAAGCGCAGCCAGCCCGGCATGCCGCCGGTCGGGACGAACGCGTTCGACAGCATCGTGAACGGCAGGCCCAGCGGCACCATCGCGTCGGCGACCTGGTCATTCTTCACCGCCAGGCCCACATAGACGCCCACCCAGCTCAGCGCGTACCGCAGCACGATCATCAGCAGGAACGCCTGGGCCGTGGGGATCAGGCCGCGGTGCGGCTGCCAGCCCACCAGCAGGCCCGCGCCCACCATGATGGCCAGCATCAGCAGGCCGGTCAGCAGGTCGGCGCCGGTCTGCCCGAACGGCACCGCCAAGCGCGCCATCGGCATGGAGCGGAACCGGTCCATCACACCGCGGGAGGCGTCGGTGGCCATCCGCGTCATGACCCCCAACCACGCGGAGAAGGTCACCATCGCGAACAGGCCGGGCATGAGGTACTCGCGGTAATCGCCGCCGCCCGGCACGGTGATCGCACTGCCGAAGACGTACCCGAACAGCACCACCATGATGACCGGGAAGACCAGCGCGGCGACAATCTGCCCGGGCTCTTGCCGCAGCCGTCCCAGCTCGCGGCCGACCAGGGTCAGTCCGTCGGTGAGCGTCCAGCGCAGGCGACCCAGTGGCGAGGTGAGGGCGGTCATCGGACGGGCTCCTTGCGGTCGGTGAGGCGCAGGAACACCTCGTCGAGAGTGGGGCGGCGCAGGCTCACGTCGGCAGCGGCGACTCCGGCGCGGTCGAGCTCGCGCACGATGTCGGCGAGCCGGAAGCCGCCGCCGGGCAGGGCGATGCTGAGCCGGTCGGCGCCCGTCACCGTGGGGTCGGTCCCGGCCACGGCGTTCAGCACGGTCTCCGCCTCAGGCATCGCGGCGGGGTCTTCGAGGGTGACGTCGAGGCGGTCCCCGATCGTGGCCTTCAGCTCGTCGGGGGTGCCGGTGGCGATCACCTGCCCGTGGTCGATGACGGCGATGTCGTCGGCCAGGTGGTCGGCCTCGTCCAGATACTGCGTGGTGAGCAGCACCGTGGTGCCGTCGGCCACCAGCTCGCGGATGCTGTCCCAGATCTCGCCGCGGCTGCGCGGGTCCAGGCCGGTGGTGGGCTCGTCCAGGAAGAGCACGTCGGGGCGCAGGATGAGGCAGGTGATCAGGTCGAGTCGGCGGCGCATGCCGCCGGAGTAGCCGGCGACCGGCCGGTCGGCGGCGTCCATCAGGCCGAAGCGGTCGAGCAGCTCGTCGGCCCGCCGGTGCGCCTGGCGCCGGGACAGGTGGGAGAGGCGCCCGAACATGCGCAGGTTGCCACGGCCGGTGAGCTTCTCGTCCACGGCGGCGTGCTGGCCCGCGAGCCCGATCCTGGCGCGCACCTTGCCGGCCTCGCGGACGACGTCGTATCCGGCGATGCGGGCGTGCCCGGCATCGGGATCGGACAAGGTCGCCAGGATGCGCACCGCGGTCGTCTTCCCCGCGCCGTTGGGCCCCAGCACGCCGCAGACCGTTCCTCTCGGAACGCTCAGGTCCAGCCCCCGCAGCGCATGGGTGCCGCCGAAGGACTTGTGCAGCCCTTCGGCGACCACGATCGGATCCGCCATGAAACCTCCACTGGGTACCTTGTACGCGGTCATGGCGGCCAGACTAAGGGACTGGGTACTATGTACGCAACCAGGAGGGTGGAACGGTGACCGACGCCGAGTACGTGAACATCTGGATGCGACCCGAGCGCCCCGCCCGCGGGCCGAAGCCGGCCTACAGCCGCGCGCAGATCACCGAAGCGGCCGTCCGGATCGCCGACGCCGAAGGGCTGGAGGCCGCCACCATGCGGCGGATCGCCGCCGAGATCGGCGCCGGCGCGATGTCCCTCTACCGGTACGTCCCGAGCCGCGACAACCTGGTCGAGCTCATGGCCGACCGGCTGATGGGCGAGATCGACGTCACGGGCATGCCCTCGGGCGACTGGCGCGCCGACCTGACCCGCTACGCCGACGGGCTGCGGGCCATGTGGCTGAGGCACCCGTGGATCGCCACCGTGCAGCGGTCACTCCCCAGCCTCGGCCCCAACCAGCTGCTCTTGATCGAACGGCTGATGGGAGTGCTCGACGCCTTCGTCTCCATCGACGAGAACCTCGGCCTCATGGCCATGCTGAACAGCTACGTCGAGGGCACCGTCCGCGAGGAGAACAGCTCGGCCGAGGAAGTCCGCCGCAGCGGGCTCAGCGAGTCGGAGTGGATGGCGCGGAGCTACCCGTACGTCGACCGGCTGGTGAAGAGCGGGGAGTACCCGATCTTCACCAAGATCGTGATGGAGGCGCGCCAGCCGCACCTGAGCCGCGACGACCAGTTCCGGCACGGGCTGGAGCGCGTCCTCGACTGCATCGCCGCGGCCCTCCCGCGGGCGGCCGAGCCTCCGGCAGAGGTCATCCGGCGCAACCGCGCCCCGATCGCGCAGCCCGACCGGCCCAACGTCCCTTGTGACGAAACCCCCGCCATGGCGGCCAGCAAGACTTTCGACCGTGACGAAACGACGGGCGATCTCACCTCGGCCCCCCGCTGCCCTGTGTGCGGCAATGCCATCCCCAAAACCGTCACCGGCCGGCCCCGCCAATACTGCTCACGGGCATGCCAACAAAGCGCTTACCGCACTCGAAGAAGGGCTTGATCCACCGATCGCGGGCATGCCGGGCCAGGCCGAGCAGCACCCCGATAGCCGTTGGGCGGCGTCTGCTTGGCGCGGGCGAGACGTTCCTTGAGCCAGGCGGCCTCGTCGCCGGGATCGTGCAGGACGACGTGGCCGTGGATGTTGACGCGTTCGCTGCTCCACTCGTCGAACGCCTGGCGCAGGGTCTTGTCGGTGAGCCCGGGCGTAGACGGTCGTCATTTCGGAGCTCTCGTGGCCGTAAAGACGCTGGACGACATGCCGGGCGACGCCCTCGTTGATCATGCGGGTGCCGAGCGTGGAAGGCCAGAGCCGGTGAACAGGTCGATGAGCGCCCGGACCGGAACGGTGCTCTGGCTCACTCGGAGAGCGTGTACGTAGGTGGTGACAGACCTGAACCCCCGGAAAACTCTTCGACGCTTCCTAACGGTTGCCTCCACGCAGAGCCGATTACTACTCTGAAAGGAGCGTGCGAGGGCGCTGCCAGTCCGCGGGCAGGGAGTTTCCCACCTCGAGCAGCACGTCAGCGCACTGGACAAGACCAACCTCTTTCCGGCCGGGCAAGCGGACCTCGGCGACGAAGGAGGTTGCGATGTCCGATCGTCATTTCGAGCTGCCGGCTCATCCGAACCTGGAGTACTACCGCAAGCAGGCCAAGCACCTTCATCACGCGTACGCGGCGGGCGATGCGGCAGCCGAAGCCCGGGTTGCCGACGTGCTGAGCGATCGAGCCGCCGAGCGGTTCCTGCTCAGCGACGCCCAGTTCGTGCTCGCTCAGGAACACGGATTCCGGACCTGGGCCGAGTTTCGCGCCCACGTCGAAAGCCGCAGCACCACCGAAGAACGGCCGGTCTCCCGCCTCATGGGAATCAGGCCGGGCATCTACGCCTCGATGGCCGACGCCCTCCTCGTCGAGTTGCGCCGCGACGATCCCGGCGCGCTGCAACGGTTGCGGGCCTACGTACCCCGGCACGCCACCGCGGCCTCCGCCGCCACCGCCGAGCCTCGCGACGCGCGGCTGATCATCGCGCGGGAGCTCGGCTTCCCGACCTGGCAGGAGCTCGTGTCGTTCACCGAGAAATCCCGGCGCGATCTCGGCGAACGTCGGGAGAAGCGGCGGCAGCTGCACCGCGAGGCCGAAGCCCTGCTGGCCGGCGACACCGATCGCCTGGCCGGTCTGACCGCCGAGCAGGCCGATACCCTGCTGCACATGCTCGCGGGCCCCGAGACGATCCCCGGTGTCCGGCTCGAGAAGGAGCTCGGCGTGCCACGCGCCGCAGTCGATGTCCTGCTCAGCAAGGCCACCAACCTGGATCTCCCGCTCACCTGGGCTGCCGGCTTCAACCGGGTCGACTACGTGCGCCTGCTGCTCGACGCCGGCGCCGACCCTGGCATCCGGAAATGGGGCATCACCCCGCTGGAGAACGCCATCTACCACGGCAACACGGAGGTCGTCGACCTGCTCGCCGAGCGCGGAATCGTCCCGCAGGCGCTCTGGACGTATGCCGCCTGCGGCCGGCTGGATCTGGTGCGGGCCTGTTTCGACGCGGACGGCAGCCTCCGGCCGGATGCGGCGTCGGCGCGCCCCGACCTCGCCGACACCGGCGCAGGCTTTCCGTCTCGGCTGCCGCCGATCGACGATCCGGAGGAGATCGTGGGAGAAGCGTTCGTCCATGCCTGCCAGCACGGCCGGATCGAGGTCGTGCGCTGGTTCCTCGACCGCGGCGTCCATCCCGACGTCGCGCCCTACCTCGGGCGGACCGGCCTGCACTGGGCAATCCCGGGCGGTCGTCTCCAAGTGATCCGCCTGCTCCTGGAGCGCGGTGCCAACCCATCCATCCGCGACGATCTCCTCCAAACCGACGCCGACGGCTGGCTGCACATAGCCTTCGCCGCTCGCCCACACGATCCCGTGGCTCAGCAGCTCCACGATCTGATCGAGTCTCGATCGCGCTGAGTTGCCGCTGCGGGTCCGGGCTGCCCAAGTCGCGATCAACCCGTACGTCGACTTCGATTTCACCGACTCCAAGGCCGGCGTCTGTGCCCCCGGCGAACGCCAAGAAACCGCCCTGATCACCATGCTGGATGAACTCCTCGCATGGTCCCATGCCCCTCCGAGTGCTGCGGGACCCCCACCGCGAGCGCCGATCCCCGGCCTGGGCCGACCTGATCCTGCCGACAGCCACCATCCACCACGGAGTCTGCCGGATGGCTTACTCCCAGAACTCATTAGGACCCAGGATGAAAGTAGAGGTATACGGCGATATCGCGTGCCCGTGGTGCCGCCTCGGCACGCACCAGTTCCACCGCGCGGTGGCCACGGCCGGTGCAGAACCGGACGTCGAACTGATCGTCGGTGTGACCAGCACCGAGGCGCTCGGCGAGGCGCTCCGGCAGGCCGGCGGCCGGTAAGGGCGACATGGTCGCCCTTACCGGGCCCGCAGAGGATCATTTGCGGAGTCAGCGGCGGTAGACCCGGGTCTCGAAGGGGCGCAGCCGCCACGAGGTGGGCTCACCTGGATAGTTGGCGAGCAGGAGCCGGGCCTCGAGCCATGTGGAGGCCTCGGGCAGCGATCCGGCGTCGGCCTCGTCGCCGGACAGATTCGTTACGACCAGGAGCTCGGTCCGCTCGTGGCGGCGGGTGAACGCGTAGATCTGCTCGTGTGAGGGCAGGGCCAGAGTGAAGTCTCCTCGGGAGACGGCCGGCTCCTCATGTCGCAGGGCGATGAGTCTGCGGTAGTAGTTGAGCACCGAGTCCGGATCCTCCAGCTGGCGCTCGACGTTCACCTCGGTGTGGTCGGGATGTGCGTTCAGCCAGGGGATCTTCGTACTGAACCCGGCATGCGGCGAGCTGTCCCACTGCATCGGGGTGCGCGCGTTGTCCCGGCTCATGACCCGCAGGATCCGCATGACTGACTCGGGATCCTCGCCGCGCTCCACCCTGTCCCGGTAGTGATTGAGCGACTCGATGTCGCGGAACTCGCTCACGTCGCGCCAGGGGTAGTTCGCCATGCCGATCTCGTCCCCCTGGAAGATGAAGGGCGTGCCTCGATGCAGGTGCAGCATCGTGGCCAGCGCCTTCGCCGAGGGGACGTGCAGCTCGCCAGGACCGCCGAACCGCGACACGCTCCGCGGCTGGTCGTGGTTGCCGAGGTAGAGGGTGTTCCATCCGGTGGTGGCCAGCCCCTCCTGCCACCTGCTGAGTGACGCCTTGAGGTCCGCAGGGCGCGGCGTGCGCACGTCGAACTTCCCTGCCGGGCCCTGGTCCACCTGGACGTGCTCGAACTGGAAGACCATGTCGACGCGCGGCGAGCGGCGGTCCGTGATCGCCCGCGCCTGCTCCAGCGTGACGTTCGGCATTTCGCCCACGGTCAGCACGTGGTCTCGGCCGGCGAGCACCTCCTTGCGCATCTCCATGAGGAACTCGTCCAGCCGCGGGCCGCAGAGGTAGAACGGGCTGCCATCGCCGAAGTCATCTTGGGGGATCGGCAGGCCGTCCGGCAGCAGGACGTCCTTGGAGATCATGTTGATGACGTCCATCCGGAAGCCGTCGACGCCGCGGTCGAGCCACCATCGCATCATCTGGTGGACGGCCTGGCGAACTTGCGGGTTCTCCCAGTTGAGATCGGGCTGGCGACGCGAGAAGAGGTGCAGGTAGTACTCCTGCGTGCTCTCGTCGAACTCCCAGGCCGAGCCCGAGAACGCCGCCCTCCAGTTGTTCGGCTCGGAGCCGGGCTTTCCCGGGGTCGTCCCAGGGCGAGCCGGACGCCACCAGTACCAGTCGCGGAACGGGCTGGACGTGCTCGACCGTGCGGCGGTGAACCACGGGTGCTCGTCGGAGGTGTGGTTGACGACGAGATCGATGACGACCTTGATCCCTCTCGCGTGCAGCGCGGCGACCAGCTCGTCGAAGTCGGCGAGCGTTCCGAAGAGCGGGTCGATGTCCTGGTAGTCGCTGATGTCGTAACCACCGTCGTCGTGCGGCGATGGGTAGATCGGGGACAGCCACACGATGTCGACGCCCAGATGGCTCAGGTAGTCCACCTTGTTCAGCACGCCTCGCAGGTCGCCGACGCCGTCGCCGTCGGAGTCGGCGAAGCTGCGCACATAGATCTGGTAGACGACTGCCGAGGTCCACCAGGGCTCCTCGTGGGAGCGGGCGCCGGAGGCGGCCTGAGGTGTGGGCATGAAAGAGGGTCTTTCTCTCGGAGGGGATGGGATCGGCGGGCGTCAGCCTTTGACGGAGCCCGCCGTGAGGCCGCGGACGAAGAAGCGCTGCAGGGCGAGGAAGAACAGGATCGGCACGATCATCGAGATGAAGCCGCCGGCGGTGACCATTTGCCAGCCCTGGCCCTGCTGGCCCATGAGCCCTTTGACGGCGACGGTGATCGGCTCGTTCTCGCCCGGTCCGATGAAGACGAGGGCGATGAGCAGGTCGTTCCAGACCCACAGGAACTGGAAGATCGCGAATGACGCGAGCGCCGGCACCGACATGGGCATGATGAGCCGCCAGAACATGGTGAAGTGGGTGGCCCCGTCGATCTTGGCCGATTCGAGCACCGCTTTGGGCAGCGTGGCCATGTAGTTGCGCAGGATGTAGATCGCCAGGGACATGCCGAAGCCGATGTGCGCGAGCCAGGCCGCCGGGAACGTCCCGGTGATGCCGAAGTCGCCGTACAACTGCAGGATCGGCACCAGGGCCACGTAGTTCGGCACGACGAGCAGGCTGACGATCACGATGAAGAGCGTGTTACGCCCCGGGAAGCTCATGAACGCGAACGCGTACGCCGCGAACGCCGCGATGAGCAGCGGGATGAACGTCGCCGGCAGGGCGATGGCGAAGCTGTTGACGAACGCCTGGTCCAGGTTCGCCTGTGCGGTGACCTCGCTGTAGGCGCTGGTCGTGAGCCGCCCCAGCGAGGCCGGGTCGGTGAAGATGGTCCACCACCCGAGCATGTTCGCGTCGTCCTTGGTGCGGAATGACGTGATCAGCAGGCCCAGCGTCGGGATGATCCACAGCGTGCAGACGAAGATCACTGTGGCCTTGGCGACCGGGGTGGCCTGCCCTTGGCGGCGGAGCGCGCCGCGCGAGGCGGCGGGCTTCTCGGCCGCGGGAGGGGCCGGGAGACGTTCCGTGACGCTCATCGCCCGGCCTCCTCTGCGCGGAAGTGGCGCACCTGGTAGATCATGATCGGAATGATGGCGATCATCAGCATGACCACGATGGCGGCCGCCTTGCCGTTGTCGAAGTTCGTGAAGAGCTCGTTGAAGAACTGCACGCCGATGACGTTCGTGTCGAAGTCACCGTTCGTCATGACGTAGACGATGTCGAACAGCTTCATGACGCCGATCGTCACCGTGACGAAGACCGTGATGATGGTCCCGCGGATCTGCGGGACGATCACCTTGAGAAAGACCTGCCGCTCGCTCGCCCCGTCGATCCTGGCCGCCTCCAGCGTGTCGGCCGGCACACCCTTGATGGCGGCCGACAGCAGCACCATGGAGAAGCCGACCTGTGCCCACAGCAGCATCACCATGAGCTCGAGGCTGTTGAACTTGAAGTCGGTGATCTGCAGCCAGTTGATCGGGTCGAAGCCGAGGCCGGTGACGATCGCGTTCTGCACGCCGATCTGCGGCTCTCCGGGCGGGTTGGCCGCGTAGACGAAGCGCCAGATGGTCCCGGCGCCGACCGCCGAGATGGCCATGGGCATGAAGATGGCCGTCTTTGCCAGCTTCTCGGCCCGCGGCCGCAGGCGGTCGGCCAGCACCGCGATCCCCAGCCCCAGCGCGATCGTCACCGCGGGCACGATGACGATCCACAGCAGCGTGTTGACCAGCGTGGAGCGGAAGCCGGCCGACCCCAGCAGCGAGATGTAGTTGTCGAACCCGACGTACCCGGTGCTGTCGGCGTTGGCGAAGCTGAAGTTGATCGTCTGGATCGCCGGATAGATGAGATAGAGGCTGATCGCCAGGAAGGCCGGGCCGATGTAGACGTACGGCTTCAGGCGGCCCTCCCACTTGCCCGGTAGCAGCCCCACCAGCCGGTTGAGCACCCAGAACAGGATCAGGGCGCCGCCCACTCCGGCGACAACGGCCAGGACGGCGTTGATCGTCTTGATCAGCATGGCGGCGCTCCCCTAGCTCGCCGGCCAGCTGTCATCAATTCCCTTGAGCGCCTGGTCGAGGCTCTGCTGGCCGCTGATCCACCCCGTCATGCCCTTCCAGAAGGTGCCGGAGCCGACGGCTCCCGGCATCGCGTCCGAGCCGTCGAAGGCCAGCGAGGTCGACCCGTAGGCGATCTTCGCGATGTCCTGGATCGTCTTGGAGGGATAGTTGGCGACATCGAAGTCCTTGCGGGGCGACAGCCACGCGCCGGTCTTGGCCCCGGCCGCGCCGAAGTCCTTGCTGCTCATGTACTGCAGGATCTTCTTGGCGGACTCGTTGTCCTTGCTGAACAGGCCGGCCAGGTCGCCGCCGCCCTCTACGGGGTTCTCGCCGCCGGCGGTGGCGGGCGGGAAGCCGAAGATGCCGACGCGGTTGTCGATGTCGGCCAGCACGTCGTCGGGGAAGAAGCCCTTGGCGGCGACGAAGTTGCCCATCTTGTACATGAAGCAGCCGGGCGGGTTGCGGAACATCGGGTTGCCGGCCGTGCCGAAGTTGTTGCTGGAGATGGACTTGCGCCCGCCCAAGACGTTGCCTTCGGTGAAGGCGATCTTCTCGAAGGTGCCGGCGGCCTGGCGGACGAGCGGCGAATCGAACTTGATCTTGCGGTTGACCCAGTCGTCGTACTTGGCGGGGCCGCCGTACTTCAGCACCAGCTCCTCCATCCAGTCGGTCGCGGGCCAGCCGGTGGCGGGCCCCGACTCGATGCCCAGGCACCACGGGGTCTTGCCCTCGGCGCGGATCTTGTCGGTGAGCGCGAGCAGCTCGGGGATGGACTTCGGAGCGGTGTATCCGGCGGACTCGAAGGCCTGCTTGGGGTAGAAGACCAGGCTCTTGACGTTCATGCTCATCATGAGCCCGTAGAGCTTGCCGTCCTTGCTGCCGGCCTCCAGCGTCCCCGGCGTCATGCTGCTCTTCAGCGCCGGCATGTCGAGGACGTCGTCGAGCGGGGCGAGCCGGTTCTTGGCCGCAAGGTCCCTCATGATCCCGGGCTGCGGGAACAGCGCGATGTCGGGCAGGTTTCCGCCCTGCACCCGGGTGACGATGAGCTGGTTGAAGTTGTCCGAGGGCGACCACTTGATCGTGATGCCCTGCTCTTTGGCGTACGGCTCCAGCGACGCCTTCACCGCGTTCAGGCCGTCCCCCGTCATTCCCGTCATGATCTCGACGGTCTTACTGGTGTTCCCGGTTCCGGCTTCACCGGTCGTCGTCGAGCCTCCGTCGTTCAGGCAGCCGGTGGCCAGCAGCGCGACCGCGGTGAGCGGCGTGAGCTTGGTGAACAGGTTGGACCGTCGCATCTGTGTGACTCCCTTGAAATGGCGCGCGGGGTCGTAGGCGACCCCGGCGTTCCCCGGTGGCGGGGGCGGCCGGGGCCGATCCACCGATGAGGAATTGACGCGAGTCAAACATAGGTATGATTCACGGAAAGGTTGAACTGGTCAGCCGGTAACATTTCCGTAACATGTGGTAATCGATCGTTCCTGTCCCCGACCCTCAGGACACTTCACGCATGGTCACCAGAGCTGACGTCGCCCGCCTCGCCGGCGTCTCGACCGGCACCGTCTCGCATGTGCTCACCGGGGCGCGCTCGATCCGCCCGGAGACCCGCCGCAAGGTGCTCGACGCCATGGAGCAGCTCGGCTACATCCCCAACGCGATGGCCAGCGCCCTGGCCGGAGGCCAGAGCCGGATCATCGCGATCGTCTTCCCGTCCCAGCCGCGCACGATCGTCGGCTCGGATCTGGAATACGTCCTCGCCGCGGCCGAAGCCGCACGCAAACGGGGCTTCCACGTGGTGCTCTGGACCTCGGGCGCCGATGACCTCAACGAGCTGCGCCAGCTGGCCCGGGCGGGGCTGGTCCAGGGCTTCCTGCTGATGCAGGTGGCGCTCTCGGACGAGCGGGTGAGCTTCCTTAAGGAGGCCGGCATCCCCGTCGGCCTCATCGGGCGGACCAGCGAGCCCGGCGACCTCCCCTACGCCGACGCCGACTTCGGGCAGATCGCCCAGATGGTGGTCAAGCACCTGGCGAGCCTGGGACACCGGACGATCGGCATGCTCAACGCCTCACGCGAGGACGGCACGCGAGGGATCGGCGCGGCGGTGCGCTTCGCCGATGCCGTCCAGCGATCCTGCGCCGACCTCGACCTCGACTGCACCATCGTGGCCAGCGAGCACACCGTCCGCGCGGGACGGGAAGCGTTGCGGCAGCTCCTGGACACCGCACCGGAGACCACGGCCGTCATCGGCTACAACTGGGAGGCCACCCTCGGCGCGATGCACGAGGCGCGCGCCCTCGACCGGCCGATCCCCGAACGCCTTTCGCTCGTCCTGTGCTCCAACGGCGAACCGGAGTCGACCGACCCCGAACTGACATCAGCGACCCCGCCCGCAACCGAGATCGCGAGTGCCGCAGTTGAAGCATTCATCGACCACCTAGCCGCTCCCGACGCCCCACCGGCACAGCGGCTGCTGCCGGCACTCCTCATCGAACGGCAGAGCACGGCTCCCGCCTTCCGCCCGAACGGCCGAGTACGTGCTAAGGGGCGATAGCAGGCGCGCTCCCGGGCCTGGCGAGTGCCGTGCACCGCGACTCGCAGACCAGGGGGTTCGCGCCGCCGGCCAAGCGCTGAGAGAGCATGATTGGGCTCTGTCGCTTCACACCGCCTAGCGATCTTTGGTCGCTAGGGCACTTGGAGATCATCCTGAGCCTGAAGGGCTACCGCTTCCTGGGGACGTACGGCGAAATCATCGCCCCGGCACCCCTGTGAAATGGACCACCCAGCTGGAGGACATGGTCGTCGACAACCCAGGCGAGCGACCGTAACGCCACTTACGCAAGGTTTTCGGCAGCCGCGCTGTTGGCCGGGTTCGGGCTGCTCGCTCCCCCGCTGAAGCCCGCGACCACGCCATCCCTGGGCTGGGGCTGGGCGGTATCTCCCCCGACGGGGTGCTGGGCCACCTGTTCGCCCCCGACGCCACTGTGCGCCTGATCGGCCGGCACCTCGGGCGCCAGATCACTTACCAGCAGGTCACCGGTGAGGAGCTGAACCTGAACGAGGACGTCTCGCGTGCCTTCACCGCCCAACGCGGTCTGTGGCGCGCCGACATCCCTGCCCTGCGCCACTGCCACCCCGACCTGCTTGACTTCCCCACTTGGCTGAATCGAGGCGGCGCCGACGCCATCGCCGCGCTCCTCGAGGGCTGACCCAAAGCCCCGTGTCGGCGTACTCCTTCCTGCGCGGCCACCGCTAATCCCGAGCCGACGACAACGGGGTTGTCACCGCATGGCGGTTTCGGTCGTCTCCCTGATGTGCGCGTTACGCAGCAAGATTAGCTTGGTCATGTAACGCCGCAGGACAAGAGCCTCTGCGACGGTGCCCAATGGGCCAGCGGGCGCGACGAAGTCGACGATGTCTTTCATAAGGGTCGCTTCGATGCCGCTGTCGCCGTCGTGTGTCGATTCGAAGGTATGCGCGTGGCGCCAATACCGAAAGGGGCCGCTTACTTGTTCGTCGACGAAGTACGAGGGCCGGATGTAGGCGCTGATCGTCGAGGTCAGGTGCCAAATGAAGCCGAAGTGCCGTGCTCGCCACGTGACTTGATCGCCCAGGGAGAGTTGTCCGGAAGTGACCCCTGCGACTGCTTGCTCGCGCGAGCCGTGCATAGAGGAGGCGTGCAGCTCGACCGACAAGGATGCATCGAAGACGACCGCCGGCGGCGCGAGAACCAAGGTGGCCACCTCAAAGCGGGACATGCGCGGATCTTAACTGTCGCGTGAAAGGGCGTCGCCATGCGGGTGCGGCACTCTGTTGATCGGTTCGGGCCCGCATGTCGAGCTGTAAGTCTGAGGTGTCGTCAGCTGGCGGCGGCTTCGGTTCCGACGACGGCGAGTCGGTTCTTGAGCCGGTAGCTGGGTCCGTTGATCGCGATGACTTCGCAGAGGGCGCCGAGGCGTGCGGCGACTCGGCTGCGGAGCAGTTCGTATTCTGCTAGGGGCGGGCCACAGCCGCACGCCTCCGCCAATGAAGCGCCCATCCGCCGGCTAGGGCGCTCAGTCACAGGACGTGAGTGAGCACTCCAGTTGGCGTGTTCGCACTCTTTTGAGGGTGCCAGCACTCCCCCAGACCCGACCGGCCGACGGAACCAGTACCGCCATAGCGGCCCGTGGCAGCTCGAGATCGCCGAGCCACCGGTATTAGGGCGTTTCGTTTGGATCATGCGCCGGCCTGGCGGCTGACATGCGCTCGGTGCACGGCGAACGCGTTTCGGGGGCGGCTGTGTGCGCTCTCGTTCCGTGGCTTTCCCGAACGGATTGGCCGGCCACCGATGAATTCGACGACCGGGCCAGGTCTACCTCTGCACACTGCAAACTGCGCACATGATCAGTGAGGGACCATGAGCACAAATGCACTACCGCCCGTCGTCGACGCCGGCACCTGGCAGCGTCAGCTCGAAGCACTGCGTGCCCGGGAGAAGGCCGCGACCCGGGAGCTCGACGCCATCGCCGCCCAGCGCCGCCGCCTGCCCATGGTGAGGATGCCGGACTACACCCTCGAGGGCGAGGACGGACCGGTTCGGCTGGCGGACGTCTTCGAAGGCAGGAGGCAGCTGATCGTCTACAACCACATGTGGTTCCCGGGCAAGGAGTGGCAGTGCCCGGGCTGCACGGGGTTCACCTCGCAGTTCACCCGGCTGGAGTTCCTGGACAACTACGATGCCCGGTTCGTCATCGTCACCCAGGGCCCGATCGACGAGGCACTCGCCTACAAGCGGCGGGTCGGGAACAAGATGGCCTGGTATTCCACCGCGAACAGCCCATTTGGCACCGACGTCGGCGCACCGGCCGGCGGAGGCTTCGCCGTCAACGTGTTCCTGCGCGATGGCGACACCGTGTATCGCACCTGGCACACCAACGGCCGGGGCACCGAGCAGCTCAGCCACACCTTCCCGCTGATCGACCTGCTGCCGTACGGGCGGCAGGAGGAGTGGCAGGACTCGCCCGACGGCTGGCCACAGTCGCCCACCTACAGCCGGTGGGCCACCGCCAAGGACATCGCCGCGCTCTACGGCCCGGATACCGCCTAGGGACTTTCGTTCGGCTCATCGAGCGGACCAGAGGAAGATGCCCGCGATGTGGAGTTCGGCCAGACCGGCTCCTGCGTTTCTCTACGGGTTCGGCGGGCCCGCTCCAGGCGCAGGCACCATGACGATGGCGTCCCTGGTGCCCTCGACGATGGCGACGATCTCGCTCTTCTCCGCGGGCGGCACCTGATACTTCGCCAACGACTGGTGCAGGTCATCCATGAAGGACTCCCACTCGTCCTCGGCGATGGCCAGGTGGCGGTGGGAATCCCCCATGGTCCGCCCCGAGTACTGTTGCGGGCCGCCCGCTGCCGCGCAGATCATCTCCGTGACGAGAAACTTGAAGCCCGCCGGGGAGACACGATGGTGTGCCTCCTCCACGGCGGGATTCTTGTTCAGCCGCGGATCGCTCATGACCCGGTCGATCAAGTCGTCGACGACCGTGGCGATGTTGTAGACGCCTCCGAGCCGGTCGTACAGCGACGGACCCTGGTCAGGCTGCATGGGCCCTCCCGTTGCGTTCGCGATGAAGATTCGTCCGCTCTGGGCTGGACGGCCACCGGACTTTTTGGTCTTGCTGTCCGATTTCGGCCGAGCCTAACGGGCCATGGCAACAGTTGACCGGTGCCATGTAGGACACACAAGGGGACGGCACGTACATCGGCTGAACTGGCCACCGCCAGCGGTGTCGACATGCCCATGTGGGTCGGCTCGCACGACGCATCAGCGACGCGGCGGGTAAAGGCCGAGTGACCGAACCGCACCCTCGCACAAGAAGGGATCGGTGGGTGCCTCACATCGGCTCATGAAGACGCACAGCGCGAGGGCCTCAGCACTAGGGCAGATCATCCTGCAACGCCGCCGCCGAGTCCGAGACTGTTCATCGGCCGCGCGGTGAACACCCGGTTGCGTCAGTGCGCGGCGGGCTAAGTGATGGATTACTGTCACTTGTAGCGCGCAAGGCAAGTCTGTTCCGAGGCCCATCTTCTTCAGGAGATGACATGAGCGATTCTGTGACATTGCCCCTGCACATGCGGCGCACCGCCTTCGACCCGGTCCCCGAGCTCGCGTCGGTGCGCGAGGGGGAAGGCGTGCATCGGACGTCTACCCCGTTCGGGATGGACGCCTGGCTCGTGACCCGCTACGCCGACGTCCGGCAGGTGCTCAGCGACCACCAACGCTTCAGCAACGCCCTGCCCCTGCAATTTCACCCGCCGGGCGCGCCGGAGATGACCGACGAGCAGATCAAGGCGATGCGGGCGGGCAACCTGCTCGGCTTCGACCCGCCCGAGCACACGCGGCTGCGCCGGATGCTGACGCCCGAATTCACCATGCGCCGGATGCGCCGCCTGGAACCGCGCATCCACGACATCGTCGCCGACCACCTCGACGCCATGGAGCGCACCGGCTCGCCGGTCGACCTGGTCACGGCCTTCGCCCTGCCGATCCCCTCCCTGGTGATCTGCGAGCTGCTCGGAGTGCCGTACGAGGACCGGGACGACTTCCAGCGGCGCACCGGCACGCTGCTGGACCTTTCGCTGCCCGTCGAGGAGCGGATGGCGGCGCAGATGGAGTCGCGCGCCTACATGGCGGGTCTGGTCACCCGTGCCCAGGCCGAGCCGGGCGAGGACATGCTCGGCATGCTCGTGCGCGAGCACGGCGACGACCTGTCCGCCGACGAGCTCGCCGGCATCGCCAGCCTGCTGCTGCTGGCCGGCCACGAGACCACCTCGAACATGCTCGGGCTCGGCACCCTGGCGCTGCTGCGCCACCCCGACCAGCTGGAACTGCTCAGCAAGGAGCCCGAGCGGATCAACGCCACGGTGGAGGAGCTGCTGCGCTGGCTCAGCATCGTGCACTCCGGCGTGGTCAAGTTCACCACCACCGAGGTCGAGCTGGCAGGTACGCGCATCCCGGCCGGCGCGCTGGTCATGTGCGCCCTGGCTGCCGCCAACCGCGACCCCGCGTTCATCTCCGAGCCCGATCGCCTCGACATCACCCGCGGCGACCTCGGCCACGTCGCCTTGGGCCACGGCGTGCACCACTGCCTGGGCGCCCCGCTGGCCAGGATGGAGATGCGCATCGCCTTCCCCGCCCTGTTCGAGCGCTTCCCCGGCCTGCGCGAGACCGGCACCCCGGCCGAGTTCCGCTCCTTCCACTTCGTGTACGGCCTGACCACCTTCGAGGTCGCCTGGTAGATCTGCATTCCTTCCGCTCCGCGTGGCTTGCTAGCGTTCAGCCTGTGCACGAGCAGCGACAGCGAGCCGACGCGCTGCGTAACGCCGACAAGATCGTCAGAGCGGCGATCGCGATCCTGCGCGAGCACGGCCCCGAGGCCTCCCTCGAGGAGATCGCCCGCCTCGCGGGGACCGGAAGCGCCACGATCTACCGGCGGTTCGGCGACCGCGACGGGGTGATCCGGGCCGCCTTCCAGACGTACTTCGCCGAAGAGGTCGAACCCCTCGTGCTGGCGGCGCATGACGCCCCCGACGCCGGGCAAGCGCTCACCGAGGCGCTGACCGCCACGGTCGCCACCCTGGCCGCCCATCAAGGGCTCCTGAAGGCGGCCAAGGAGTCGGGGGCGTTCACCGTCGACATCACCGCGCGGTTCATGGGGCCGCTCGGCGCCGTGCTGGCCAGGGCCCAGCGGCACGGCCAAGTGCGGACCGACCTGATCGTCCGCGACCTGGCCGCGATCGTCGTCATGGTGCTGGCCACCGCGCACCCCGATGACTCCGCCCACAACGACCCCCGGCGCTACCTGGCCCTGCTGCTGTCCAGCCTGCGGCCATCGGCCGACGACTTGCCCGCCCCCTCGCACATCCACCTGATCCCGGACGCGGACACCAGCCACCACCCCAGGCGGTAAAGGGACCGGCCATGCCGGAGCGGCGTGCTCGACATCGTGCTCAGCGTGGTTCTCATGCCTGTCTTGCCGATCACGTGGCCACACGGCGGTCGAGCAGGCCAGGTAGATGTTGGTGGTGGCCTCAATGCTGGATCAGGCCGCCGACTGGGACGGGAGCAACGTGGCCGGTTGCCGGAACGGTCTGCGCCAGGGCGAGGCCGATGTCGACCAGCGATGACCGGCGCAGGCAAGCGACATCGGCGATCGGAGTCCAAACTCATCCGCACCTCCCCTGACGCACCAGCACTTCGTGCCGCTGAAGCTTCGCCGGCACGAACTTACTGATCATCAACATTGGATGGAAACTGGAGGGCGTGGAAGGTCGTTACGCTCCTCGACCTGGGCCGGATAAGGACGTCGACACCCTTGTCGTCTCCAGTATCGCGCGCACGAAGCCGGCGCGGTGCGCCCCGACCTCACCGTCGACGAGGTAATGGCACTGGTCGCCGGCGCCTTCGCCGCGATCCGCCACGCCGGCGCAGAAACCAGCCGCAAGCGCTCCGCGCACATCGCCCAGCTCATCCTCGACGGGCTACGACCCCAGCCCCGGTAAGCAACGCACACTCCCAAATACCGAAGGATCCACGATCCTGCGGACGACAACCGTCATTCGCAAACGCCACGATCAAGGCCGGGCACCACTGACCTACAAAGTCGCCCGACGACGTGGTTGCGTGGCGGGATCCCGCCCCCTTGTTCACCGTGTCGCGGAAGGCCTTCGCTCCCCAATTGCGACTCGTCCGTAAGCTGAAGGTGTGTCCCCCCCACTGGTCCTGCTCGACGACGTCCGCTGGCGGGGCGTGCGCGTGGTCGGCGATCGCGCGCAAACCCTGCTGGCCGTACTCGCCATGCACGGGCGCGCAGGGGTCAGTGTCGAGCGCCTGGTCGATGAGCTGTGGCCCGACGAGGCGCCGGCCAACCCGACGAAGGCGCTGCAGGTGGTGATCTCGCGGACCAGGGCGGCGACCTGCGCCGACGTCGCGGTGAGGATGCCGCATGGTTACCGGCTCGGACTGCCCGCTGGTCAGGTGGACGTGCTGCTGCTCGGCGCGCTGGTGGAGCAGGCGCGGGCCGCACTGGGCGAGGACGACATGGCGCTCGCGCGTCGCCGCGCCGAGGAGGCCATGGGTCTCGTGGCCGGCGGCTTGGACGGTGCCACGGGCCCTCTCGCTGAGCTGAGGGGCGTCGCAGCAGGGTGGGTGGCTGAGGCGCGACGGGTGGCGGCTATCGCGCGGAGCCGCAGCGGCGCTCACGAGGGCGCGCTGCCGCTGTTGGAGGAGGCCGCGGCCGATCGGCCACACGACGAGGAGCTGCTCGCCTGCCTGCTGCGCAGCGAGGCCGCCGTACGAGGTGCCGCCGCCGCTCTGGAGCGTTACGAGCGGTATCGCGCGGGCCTGGTCGCGCGGCTCGGCACTGGACCAGGGCCTGAGCTCGCCCGCGTGTACGCCGAACTCCTCGTCGCCGATCGGCCGGTACGTGAGGGCATCCTGTTCGACGGTTCCTCGCTGCTCGGCCGCGACGGCGACATCCGTGCGGTGCACGCCCTGTTGCAGACCAACCGGGTGGTCTCCATCATCGGCCCTGGCGGACTGGGCAAGACGCGGCTGGCCCATGTCGTCGGCAGGAACGCCACTCAGCCCATCGCTCACTTCGTCGAGCTCGTCGGCGTCTCCTCGCCGGAGGGCGTGGTGGGCGAGGTGGGCTCGGCGCTCGGGGTTCGGGACTCGATCAGTGGGCGTCGTGCCCTGACCGCTGAGCAGCGCTCCGACGTACGCACCCGGATCGCCCAGCATCTCGACCAGGCTCCGGCGCTGCTGATCCTGGACAACTGCGAGCACGTGATCGAGGCCGTCGCCGACCTGGTGGCGTTCCTGACCGTGACGACCCGCGACCTGCGCGTGCTCATCACCTCGCGCGCCCCCTTGTCGATCCCCGCCGAACGCGTCTACCTGCTCGGCGAGCTGCCCACGGGCGACGCGGTGGAGTTGTTCCGCCAGCGCGCCACGGCCGCCCGCCCGGGTGTGCGGATCGACGAGGGAGTGGTCGAGGAGGTTGTCGCCCGCCTCGACGGGCTGCCGCTCGCGATCGAGCTGGCCGCGGCCAGGGTGCGGGTGATGTCGGTGGAGGAGATCGCGCGGCGCCTGGCGGACCGGTTCGCCCTGCTGCGCGGAGGGAACCGTACGGCCCCCGACCGGCACAAGACGCTGCTCGCGGTCATCGACTGGTCGTGGAATCTGCTGGAGGAGCCAGAACGGCAGGCGTTGCGGTGGTTGTCTCTGTTCGGCGACGGTTTCACGCTGGCCACGGCCGAGCACGTACTCGGCCCGGACACCCTGCACGTCATAGACGCGCTGACCGAGCAGTCGATGCTGAGCGTCCGCGAGACGACGTACGGCCTGCGCTACCGGATGCTGGAGACCGTCAGGGAGTTCGGGCGGATGCGGCTGAACGAGGCCGGCGAGGAGGCGCCCGCCCGGACGGCGCAGCGGGCCTGGGCGACGGCGTACACCCTCGAACACGCCTCCCGGCTGTTCGGCCCAGCGCAGTTCGCGGCGGCCGACGCGTTGGACGCCGAGGAGAGCAATCTCGCCGAACTGCTCCGGCAGGCTCTCGGCGACGCCGATCCCGTCACGACGGTCCAGTTGCTGGCCGGCGTCGGCGCATTGTGGTCGATCCGTGGCGACCACTCCCGGGTGTTCGTTCACCGGGACGCGATCAACCAGGCGATCACCGGCTGGGTTCCGCCGCCGTACCTCGTCGAGGTGACCAGGGCCGCCATGCTCATCATGCTCATGAACATCATGATCATCACCGACCACCGCGACGATCCGCTGCGCGACCTCCTCCGCACGCTGCCCACCAGTGACACCACGGATCCCCGCCTGGCGGCGATGGCCACGGTGCTGATCGCGTGCGACGCTGCCGACGACGCCGACGTGCGCCACCGGCTGGCGGAGTTGTCCCGGAGCGCCGACCGTGACGTGGCCTTGGCGGCGACGCAGACGAACGTCCACGTCTTGGAGAACGCGGGAGCCGTGACCGAGGCGATCGAGGCCGCCGAGCGAACTCTGACGATGCTCCGCGAGGACGAGGGGCCGTGGGTCGCCGCGATCATGCACGCCACGCTGGCCAACCTGGTCATGCAGCTCGGCGACCGCAGGCGGGCGGTCGGACACGCGCGGACCGCCATCCCGGTCCTGAGCCGGCTCGGCGCCACCGATGACGAGACCCAGCTCCGCGCGGTGCTGCTGATCTCCGCGCTCGCCGACGGCGACCTCGACACCGCGGAGGCCGAGCTCGCCGAGATCGCCCGGATCAACGACAACGAGGCAGTGCTCGGCGGGGTGGCGATCGTCTCGTTGTGCGCGGCCGAGCTCGCCCTCGCCCGCGGCGAGACGGCCGCCGCGCTCGCGGAATACCGCCTGGCCGTCCAGCGGGCGCGCGACCTGCGCGTGCCCGGGGTGCCGCGCGCGGAGCTCATGCCGTGGACGATCATCGCGGAGTCGGTCACCCTGACGGCGTACGCGTACCACGCCCCGCCGGAAGACGCCCGGTACGGCGAGGAGCTGTTCTCCACCGTCCGGGGCTGCGACCTGCTGGCCGCGGAAAACCTCGACTACCCGCTGTGCGGCTCGATGCTCTTCGCGCTCGGCGCCTGGGGGCTGCTGCGGGGAGCAATGGCTCCCCGCGACGCGATCGGGTTGCTGGTGCTGGCCGAGCGGTTCGCGTACAACAGCAGCATGCCCTGCATGACCTTCGAGCGGATCGAACCGTACGCGGAGCGGGCCGAGCCGGGGCTGATCGCAGCTGTGCGGGCCGAGTACGGCGATCGACGCGGCCCTGACCTGCTCGACGAGGCGCGCGGTCTCGTTGAGCAGGTCTCCGGCCGTGACGGGCGGAGGTCACATGTGCCGCTTGTAACTGCGTACCGACAGTGGCGCGAAGATCGCGATGACGATCAGGCACGCCAGGAGCGTCCAGGCCACCTCTCCGCTGACGAGGGCGCTGTTGGCGAGGTCGCGGGCGGCCGTGACCAGGTGTGAGACCGGGTTGATCCGTACGAACGCGGCCAGCCAGCCGGGCAGGGTCTCGACGGGGACGAACGCGTTCGACAGGAACGTCAGCGGGAACAAGATCATCATGGAGATGCCCTGGACGGCCTGGGCGCTCCTGGCGATCGTGCCGACCCAGGTGAAGACCCACGCCAGCGACCAGCCCGTGATGATCGCCAGCAGGATCGCGGCGAGCACGCCGCCCGCTCCGCCGCCCGGGCGGTAGCCCATCAGCAGGCCCATGGCGAAGGTCAGAGTGGCCGCGATCGTGTAGCGCAGCAGGTCGGCCACCATTGGGCCGGCGAGCGGCGCGATCCGGGCGATCGGCAGCGACTTGAACCGGTCGAAGACGCCCTTCTCCAGGTCCTCGCGGAGTTGCGTGCCCGTGGCCATGCACGTCGTCAGCACGGTCTGGGCGAGGATGCCGGGGATCATCAGGGGGAGGTAGCTCTGTACGTCGCCTGCGATGGCGCCGCCGAAGACGAAGGCGAACATCGCGGTGAACAGGATGGGCTGCAGCGCCACGTCGAAGAACTGCTCCGGGTTGCGGCGCATCTTCTTGACCGCCCGCCACGCCATCGTCAGGGTCTGGCCGAGCGTCTCTCTCATGGAGACGCGCCGCCGGGCGGCCGCCACGCGATCGGCGGCCCGGACCGCCTCGCGGGCGGGTGCGATCATGGTGCTCATCGGTTCTCCTCCGTGCCGGTCTTGTCGTCCCCGTCCGTCTCGTGGCCGGTGAGGGCGAGGAACACCTCGTCCAGGCTGGGCTTGGCCACGCTGACCGAAGAGATCGACACCCCGGCGGTGCGCAGCGCGATCAGTACGTCCGCGGCCAGGTCGGCCTGGTCGAGGGCGACGTTGAGGCGGCCCTGCTCCGGGCCGAGAACCGGGTCGGAGCCGAGGACGCGCCGCACGACCCCCACGGCGGTGGGCACCTCGCCCGGCTCGGCGAGCAGCAACTGGAGGGCGGAGTTGCCGACCGCGGTCTTCAACTCGTCGGGGGTGCCCTCGGCGACCTTGCGGCCGTGGTCGATGACGGCGACGCGATCGGCGAGCTGATCGGCCTCGTCCAGATATTGCGTGGTCAGCAGCACTGTGCAGCCATCGGCGACCAGACCGCGGATGGTGTCCCACATCTGGCCGCGCGTGCGCGGATCGAGACCGGTGGTCGGCTCGTCGAGGAAGATCAGCGGTGGCCTGGTGATCAGGCTGGCCGCCAGGTCGAGGCGCCGGCGCATGCCACCGGAGAACTGCGCGATCGGTCTGTCGGCAGCCTCCTCCAGGCCGAACTGGCCCAGCAATTCGACGGCGATGCGCCGGGCGCGCGATGCGGCGATGCCCTGCAGGCGACTGAAGAGCCAGAGGTTCTCGCGGGCAGTCAGGTTCTCGTCGACCGACGCGTACTGTCCGGTGACGCCGACCAGCTGGCGAATCATGTGCGGGTTGGCGGCCACGTCGACCCCGAAGATCTCGGCACGACCGGCGTCGATCTTCAACAGCGTGGCCAGCATCCGTAGCGTGGTGGTCTTGCCGGCGCCGTTCGGGCCGAGGACGCCGAAGACCTCACCGGGACGTACATCCAGGTCGATCCCATCGACGGCACGGTGCCCGCCGAACGTCTTCACCAGCCCTTCCGCACGTACGGCCAGATCTGTGGCTCCGTCGGAGGCGGGGCCGCCCCCGGTGCGTCCGAGTTTTGCGATGCTCATGGCTTCACTCTCGGCGGCGCCGGTTTCACGGCACCCTCAGCCGGTTTCACCGGTTGCCGGGAGCGACGCTTGTGACAGCAGTGGCGAGGACCACAGCCTCACGCCCGGAACGTGCGGCGGTAGGCATCCGGCGGTACGCCGATCGTGCGGTGGAAGTGGCGGCGCAGTGTCGTCGCCGTGCCCATGCCCGCGGACGAGGCGATCGTGTCGACGCTGTCGTCCGTGGTCTCCAGCAGCTCCTGCGCGCGGCGGATCCGCTGCGTCAGCAGCCACTGCAGCGGGGTGGTGCCGGTTACCGAGCGGAAGTGGCGGGCCAGGTGGCGCGAGCTCATGTTCGCCTGACGGGCCAGGTCCTCAACGGTGAGCGGCTGGTCCAGCCGCCTCATCACCCAGGGGAGCAGCTCAGCCAGGGCATGGCCGTCCTGGGCGGGCACCGGTGTGGTGACGAACTGGGCCTGGCCACCGGCCCGGTGGGGCGGCACGACCAGGCGGCGGGCGACCACGTTGGCGATCGCCGAGCCGTGGTCGCGCCGGACCAGATGCAGGCACAGGTCCATCGCTGCGGCCTTGCCCGCAGACGTGAGCACGCTGCCGTTGTCGACGTAGAGCACGTCCGGGTCGACCTTCACCCGGGGATAGCGCGCGGCCAGTTCCTCGGTGTGGGCCCAGTGCGTGGTCGCGCGCAGCCCGTCCAGCAGGCCGGCGGCGGCGAGCACGAACGCGCCCGTGCACAGGGAGACCACCCGCGCGCCTGACTCGTGGGCCGCGCGCACCGCCTCGACCAGGTCGGCCGGCGGGTCCTCGTCAACGTCCGCCAAGGCGGGAACGATCACGGTGTCGGCGTGCGCCAGCCGGTCGAGCCCGCAGTCCGGCTCCATGAGGAACCGGCCGACCCGGACGGCGTGCGTGCCGCACACCCTGACGTCGTACCAGGGACTTGGCACGGCGTCCGGGGCGGAGCCGAAGACCTCGTAGGCCAGGGCCAGCTCGAAGTGCAGCATCCCGTCGGTAGCGGCGACCGCGACGGAGCGTGGGAAAGAGCTCATGTCCGGAATTGTACGGGTCGTGTCGTTCCGGACACTGGGCGCCGATGGGCAACGGGGACAGGATTCACGCAGTGAAGCACTTCGAGCACGAGGGAGCAGGCATGGGATCGGGTCAGAACGTGGCGGTGTTCGGCGCCTACGGGCACACCGGGCGGTTCGTGGTCGCGGAGTTGCGCGAGCGCGGATACGTCCCGTTGCTTCTCGGCCGCGACCAGGACAAGCTGCTGGCGCTGGTGGAGGCCCACCCCGGGCTGGAGGCGCGGCAGGCGTCGGTCGACGATCCGGCCTCGCTCGACCGCGCGCTGAACGGCGCGGCCGCCGTGATCAACTGCGCCGGGCCCTTTGCCACGACCGCCGCCCCGCTGGTCGAGGCGGCGCTGCGCGCCGGCATCCCGTATGTCGACGTGGCGGCCGAGATCGAGGCGAACCTTGACACGTTCGCGCACTTCGCGGAGCGCGCCCGCGCCGCGGGCACCGTGGTGGTCCCGGCGATGGCCTTCTACGGCGGCCTCGGCGACCTGTTGGTCACCACCGCGATGGGCGACTGGACGGCGGCGGACGAGGCGCACATCGCCTATGGCCTGAGCAGTTGGCACCCCACTGCCGGAACGCTCGCTGCGGGCGCGGTCTCGGGGCAGCGACGGGGTGGCCGCCGTGTCCGCTACACCGGCGGACGGCTGGAGTACCACGACGACGCTCTGCCGACCCTGGAGTGGCCCTTCCCGGCTCCGCTCGGCCTCCAGAGCGTCATCGCAGAGTTCACCATGGCCGACGTCGTCACCGTTCCCAGCCACCTGGCCGTCCCGGAGGTGCGCACCTACATGACCGCCAAGGCGGCCGCAGACCTGTCCGCTCCTGACGCCTCGGCACCGACCGCCGTCGACGAGCGCGGCCGCTCCGCGCAGACCTTCGTCATCGACGTCCTCGTCCGCTCCGGCGGCACGGAACGCCGCGTGGTCGCCGCCGGTCAGGACATCTACGCCATCAGTGCGCCGCTCGCGGTGGAGGCCGTCGACCGCATCCTCACCGGCCGGACCAGGACGACCGGCGTCGCCTCCGCGGGCGCGGTCTTCGACGCCCCGGACTTCCTCCGCGCCCTGTCCTCGCATCTGTCGCTGCACGTCCCGCTCGGCACACGCGGCTGACCGGCGACCCGTGCCGGGATCCAGACCGTGGCCCGTGCGGTCGATGAGCAGGCCGACCACCCGTGCGGGGCGGCCGTCCACGCCGAGGAGCTGCTTGCGCCTCGTCCGCAGGGCCGGTGCCGAGGAGATCGGCTGCTGAGCGCTGTGTGCCCGCCGGCCTCCTGGGGCCGAGGCCGACGTGTCCTGTCGTGTGGTCCAGGCCCCACCAGCGGACGTGGACGGCCGCGAACCGGCGGTGACCGCCGAGGCGTTCCGGCCACAGGTACCGTCAGCGGGCCGGGGTCCGGGGGCGGTTCCACCAGAGGGAGAGGGACAGGGCCGCGGTAATGAGGATGGCGCCGCCTGCGGCGAAGGCGGCGGCTGTGTCGACCCGCTGGCGGATGACGGTGAAGCTGCCGGGGAGGGCGTTGAGGGCGCTTTGGAGCTGGTCGGCGTTCTCAGCGCGGTGGTAGGAGCCGCCGGTGGTCTGGGCTATCTGTTTGAGTGCCGGCTCGTCGATGGTGCGGGGGTTGCGGCCGCTGTCGAATCTGCCGCGGCCACCCCAGCCGCCGAAGCCGCCGTCGAACTGTGAGTTGTCGCACACCATCGGAGCCGGGTTCGTGGTGCCGAAGCCGATGGGGAAGACGCGGACGCGGCGCAGGGCTGCCTCCTGGGCGGCGGTCTGGGGGTCGACGCCCTGAGTGTTGGCGCCGTCGGTGAGCACGATGATCGCGGCACCGGCGTAGCCTTCGCCGCCGCCGGGGTTCGCCCCGGTGGGGGCGACCGAGGGGTCGACCTCCGCGATCGCGTCGATCGAGGTGAGCATGGCCTGCCCGATCGCGGTGCCGCGGGACACGGTGAGGTTGTCCAGCGCCTCGATCAGCGAGTCGGTGTCGTCGGTGGGAGGGACGAGCAGACCCGCGGTGCCCGCGAAGGTGACCAAGCCGATGCGCGGCCCACCCCGCTGCGACTCGATGAACTCCGCGGCGGCCTTCTTCGCGGCGGTGATGCGGTTGGGGTCGACGTCCGTGGAGCACATGGAGCCGGAGGTGTCGAGCGCGAGCAGGATCGTCGCCGACGTCTGCGGCACCGGCACCGACGCCTGCGGTCGCGCGGCCCCGACCGCGAGCAGCGCGAGCCCGGCTATGAGCAGTGCCGCGGGGATCTTCCGCGTCCAGCGCGTACCGCCCGGCAGGGCGCTCCGTACGAGCGCGATCGAGGTGACGCGCACGGTGGCCCGCCGGCGGCGGCGCCGCGCCCACTCGCGGATGGCGAAGATCAGCGGGATGATCAGGACCGACAGCAGCGCCCACGGCCATGAGAACGACATTCAGATCACCCGTCCAGACCGGAGCACGGTGAGCGCCGCTCCTGCGGTGAGCAGTGCGAGGGCGAGCCCGATCAGCCCGCCGGCGAGGGGCAGCGGCTCGTCGGAGACGGTGAGCCGCAGATCGATCGTGTCGGCGATCCCGTCGAGCCGCGCGGCGTCGGAGGCGGGGTGGTAGGCGCCGCCGGTGGTCTGCGCGATCACGGTGAGGGTGTCCTCCTCGAGCGAGGTCTGCAGGTGGTAGCCGTCGACCTTCACCGTCGCCCCGGCCGTGGTGCCGACCCCGACGGTGTGGATGTGGACGCCCGCCTGCTGGGCCACGGTGGCGGCCTGTTCGACGTCCCCGCTCGTGTTCTGGCCGTCGGAGAACATCACGATCGTCGCCGACGGCCAGTAGCCGATGTCGGGCGCGGCGCCGTCGTCGCCGACGGCCACCGGCTTGCCGGTGATCGCCGTCAGCGAGGCCATGATGGCCGCCCCCAGCGAGGTGCCACCGGTGATCTTCAGCCGGTCGATGGCCGCGAGCGCGATGGAGTGGTCGGCGTCGGGCCGTGCGGTGGTGAACCCGCCCCGCCCGAACGCGACGACTCCGATGTCGACGCTGTCGGGCTGCGCCGCCACGAACGCACGGGCCGCCCGCTGCGCGGCCGCCATCCGGGTGGGCGCGACGTCGTCGGCACCCATGCTGTTGGAGACGTCGATGGCGAGGATGACGGTGCCCCCGGTCCGCGGGACCGGCACCATGGCCGCCGGTCCGGCGGTGGCGATCGCGAGTACCCCGACGCCGGCGATCGTCAGGCCGATTCCGAGGTACGCCCGGCGTCCGCCCGGCACGGCGACACCGGCCGCGGCGAGCGCGGCCGTCCGGCGGCGCGCCGAGACGACGGCCGCCCAGGTGAGCGCCGCTGTGACGAGCAGTCCAACAATTAACACCAGCGGGGACGACAGGGTCATGCCGACCGGTCCCGGGTTCGGGCGACGACCTCGACGAGCGCCTCGGCCAGATCGCGGTCGGTGTCGATGCGGTGGACGGGCACCCCGGCCCGGCGCATGCCCGCCGCGAGCCGGGCGTCGCGGGCGTCGACAGCGGCGCGGAAGCGTACCCGCAACAGGGGGTCGGCGGAGTCGACGACGAGCTGCTCGCCGGTCTCGGCGTCCTCGACCACGATCAGCCCGGCTTCGGGCAGCACATCGTCGGCGGTGTCCACGATCCGCAGGGCGACCACCTCGTGCCGCCGGGCCAGGCGCTGAAGCGAGCGTTCCCAGTCGCCGTCGCCGATGAAGTCCGACAGCACGACGACGAGTGCGCGGCGGCGCGCGAGCCGTCCGGCTGCATCGAGCATCTCCGCCAGGTCGGTGGTGACGCCGCCCCGCGCCTCGGCGGTACGTTCCAGCTCGGCGCCGATCCGCAGCGCGTGCCGCCGGGAGGTGCCGGGCGGCACGACGCGCAGCATCCCGCTGTCGAACAGCAGGGCGCCGACGCGGTTGCCGCCCCGGCCGAACAGCCGAGTCAGGACGAGCGCGAGCTCGGCGAGCACGTCGTGCTTGCCGCGCCCCGGCCGACCGGCCGCCATCGACGCCGACCGGTCGCACACGAGCCACACCGTCAGCTCGCGTTCCTCGGTGAACACTCGCAGGTGCGGCTCGTCCAGCCGTGCGGTCACGTTCCAGTCGATGTGCCGGGCGTCATCGCCGTCGCTGTAGGCGCGCAACCCGGTGAAGTCGATCCCGGAGCCGCGGTGCGCGGTGCGGTGCATGCCCTGGAGCCGGCCGTCGAGCCTGCGGACGACCTTCCACTCCAGGCGGAGCAGGAGTCTCTCGGGGGCGGTGGCCATGGCTCAGCGATTCTGCAGGACGACGTCGGGCGCCCGGACGGCCCCGAGCACCCTGGTGATGATCGTGTCGGCGTCGACGTCGTCCGCGAGGGCCTCGTAGGACAGCACGAGGCGGTGGCGCAGCACGTCGAGCGCGAGCTCGGACAGGTCGCGCGGCAGGACGTAGTCGCGGCCGCGCAGGAACGCCACCGCCCGGGCGCCCGTGACGAGCGCGATGGACGCCCGCGGGCTCGCCCCGTAGGTGACGTACCGTTCCAGCTCGCCGAGCCCTGCCGTCGCGGGGGAACGCGTCACGGCGACCAGCCGTACCGCGTAGTCGACGATCGCCGGATCGACGTACACCTTCTGAGCGCGGGCCCGCATCGCGATCAGGTCCTCGGCCGTCACCATCGGCTGTGGCGGCTCGGGCGGACGCAGCGCTCGTTCGACGATCGCTTGCTCTTCGGCCTGCGTCGGATAGTCGACGACCACCTTCATCATGAAACGGTCGACCTGCGCTTCGGGCAGCGGGTAGGTGCCCTCCGACTCGATCGGGTTCTCCGTCGCCATGACCAGGAACGGCTCGGGCACCCGGAACGTCTCACGTCCGATCGTCACCTGATGTTCCTGCATCACTTCCAGCAGAGCGCTCTGCACCTTGGCGGGGGCGCGGTTGATCTCGTCGGCCAGCAGCAGGTTCGCGAACACCGGGCCGAGCTCGGTTTTGAACTCCCCGGAGTGCTGGTGGTAGACCCGCGTGCCCACGAGGTCGGCGGGCACCAGGTCGGGGGTGAACTGGACGCGCTGGAAACTCCCGGCGATCGCGGCGGCCAGCGATCTCACCGCGAGCGTCTTGGCCAGGCCCGGCACGCCCTCGACGAGCAGGTGGCCGTCGGCGATCAGCGCGACGGCCATGCGCTCCAGCAGGACGTCCTGCCCGACGATCGTGCGTTTGACCTCGAACAGCACATGTTCGAGCGGATGGGCCGACTCGGGGGACTTGGTCGAGGTCATGGTGTTCCTTCTCGTGAGGCTTCCATCAGATCGCGAGCCCGTCGCCCGGCGGGCCGTCGCCTTCGCCGCCGCCCAGAGCCACGCCGATCGGCACCGCGAACGCGATGCCGGCGAACGCCTCGTCGCCTCCCGGGTCGGCGATCGAGACGACGATCCCGATGACCAGGCCGCGAGCGTCCAGGAGGGGACCGCCGGAGCTGCCCGGGTTGACGGAGGCGTCGAACTGGATGAGCTCGCTCAGGTCGCCGTCTTCGGCGGTCCGGTTCAGGCCCGACACGACGCCGGTGGAGACGCTGTAGGTCAGGCCCAGCGGATTGCCGATCGCCACGACGGGCGCGCCCACGGCCACGGCGCCGCCGAGCGTCGCCGGGACGACGATCTCCGGCAGCTCCGTGGGCTTGAGGGTCGCGACGTCGCGCTTGGGATTCGACGACACGACAACGGCCTTCGTCTTGGTGCCGTCGGCGAACGTCAGGTTGACGTCCTTCGTGCCTTTGACGACGTGGTGCGCGGTCAGAATCGTCCCGTCATCGGCCGCGATCACCCCGGTTCCGAGCGACTTCCCGGCCTGGATGACCACCACCGACGGCCCGACCCTCTTGTAGACGTCGGCCACCGTGAGCGTCGCACTGGGCGTCGCGCTCGGCCTCGGCGCGGCCCCTTCGCCGTTCCCACCGCTGCTTCCCAGCCAGTACGCCAGCAGCGCCACGACGACAAGTGCGCCGCCCCCGACGACAAACCGCCGAGCCCTCCTCCCGGCCACGGCTCCCTGAGCCTCGGCCGCACCAGCCTCCTGCGGCACGCGCTCCATCGCCCCATAGTCATCAATCTCAGGAAAAAGTGCTACGAAGCCCGCCTAAGAACTCCATGAGAACCGGTCCCCGCAGCCCAACGCGCGCGCTGCACGGAGACGCGGATCCTTGCCGTTGCGAGGGACGTGTGAGCTTTCCTGCCCACCATGATGGACACGCCAGTTTGGGTGTCCACGCGGGGTCGCGACCTGCGAAGCCGAGTGCGCGGTCCTCGGTCACGCCATCCAGCAGGCGCACCACCTCGCGGGCAGCGGGGGCGAACGCCACGCACGGCAATCCGGAGATCGAGCGCTCGCCCAGCGGCATTATGGGGCGTTTCCGTCACCTTTGGGTGCGGACGCGACGAGGTCACTGATTACGCTGGTGCCCTGCGGCGGCCTTACCGAATGTCTCCAGACCCAACAGTCGCATTGACGACCGAAGGAGCTCACCGATTTTCTTTGTTCCGGGCTTGACCTTGCCCCAGGGGCAGGGTTCGACGATCAATGGCATGAACAACAACGCACTGCACACCGTCGAAGCCCAGATTCGCGAGCAGGCCGCCGCCTATTGCGAGTCCAACAACGTCCCCGGGTTCGTCGCCGGCGTCTACCACGCCGGCGAGCAGATCGTCGTCGCCCACGGCACCGCGAACGTCGCCACCGGCGCACCGATGCTCGAAGACACCGGATTCCTCTTCGGCTCAGTCACCAAGGTCCTGACCACCACGCTGGTCCTGCAGCAGGTCGACCGTGGACTGCTGGACCTCGACACGCCGGTGGTGAAGTACCTTCCCGAATTCGCCCTGACCGCACCGGGCGCGGCGGACAGGATCCTGGTCCGGCACCTCCTCTCACACACCAACGGCATCGACGCGGACCTGTTCTTCCCCGATGCCAAGGGCCGCGACGCCCTGAAGACCTACGTCAACGGCCTCGCGAGCCGCTGCGGCACCTTGTTCGAACCCGGCGAGCAGCTCAGCTACTCCAACGGCGGCATGATCGTCGCCGGCCGCCTGCTGGAAGTGGTGACCGGCATGCCCTTCCCCGACCTGCTCGAGCGCGATATCTACGCACCCGCCGGCATGAAGGACTCCAGCACCTCAGCCGAGCAGGCCATCCTGCGCAGCACGGCCGTCGGCCACTTCCTGGACCCCGAGACCATGGCGGCCAAGCCCACAGGCATGTTCATGCTGCCCGACACCTGGGGGCCGGCCGGCGGCACGCCGATCGGCACCATCGCCGACCTGCTCGCCTTCGGACGCACCCACCTCGCGGGCGGTGTCTCCCCATCCGGCACACGCGTCCTGTCGGCCGAGTCGACCGCGCTGATGCAGCAGGTCTCGCACGACATGGCGAGCCCGAACGTCCCGCCGATGGGCCTGGGCTGGGTGCGGTACCCGTTCGGCGACACGACCGTCCTCGCCATGTCGGGCGCGTCGCCCGGCGGCGTGTCCATCCTGTGCGTCGTACCCGAACACGACCTGGTCTTCACCGCCTTCGGCAACACCCCGGGGGCGATCATGCTGCAGGACCAGATCCTGCAGCGGCTCCTGAGCGAGCATCTCGGCGTCCAGATCCCCACCCTGGTCACCGAAGAGGAGCAGGACGTCGACCTCACCCCATACGTGGGCACCTACCGCTCCAACCAGCTCCGCATCGACGTCAGCATCGTCGAAGGTCAGCTCGAGGAGCGGACGACCTACGAACCGGCGGACGAATCGCAGAAGCAGATCTTCACCGAGTTCGCAGGCGGCACGACCTCCGCCCCGCCGCAGCGCTACGTGCCGATCCGGCCCGGCCTGTTCGCGCCTGCCGGATACCCGCTGGAGACGTTCGACGGATACCTGCGGCTGCTGCTCGTCTCCTACCACGACGTCCGCGACGGCCAAGCGCGCTTCCGCAACGGCGGCGGCCGCCTGACCCGACGGGCCTGACCGTTCCGAATGACCTGACCGCCGGGTGGAAGGATGTCCAGCATGATCACGATCGGCCAGCTCGCGGACTACGCCGGAGTGACCATCAAAGCCATCCGCCATTATCACGAGCGCGGTCTGCTCGCCGAGCCCGACCGCGACTCGTCCGGCTACCGGCGCTACACCGCCAAAGACGCCATCGACCTCGTCAAGATCAGGACCCTGGCCAACGCGGGCGTGCCACTGGCCCGCATCAAAGACCTTCTTGACGCCGACCCGGACGCGCTCACGGCAGCCATCGCCGAGATCGACCACAACCTCCAAGATCGCATCGCGCAGCTGCGGCAGACCCGCGATCAACTCGCCCAGCTGCGCGGCGACGACCGGCTTTTCGTGTCCCCGGAAGTCGCCGACTTTCTCGACGATTTGCGCGAACTCGGCGTCAGCGAGCGCCAGATGCACCTGGAACGCGACGGCTGGATCCTCATGCAAACAGCCTCACCCGAGGACGCGTCCCTGTGGATCGCAGAAAAACGCGAACTCATGACCGATCCCGAGTTCCGCGCCCTCTACCTCGAACATGACGCCGCCTACGACTGGTCGCCGGATGATCCCCGCCTCCCCGCCCTCGCGAACCGTACCCGGAACTGGTACACCCATCACCACAGCCGATCCGAGACCCGCCCCGTCCACAACCCGACCATCGCGCGGTTGGCCGCGCAATCCCAGCCCGGAGCCTCATCCCCCGCCTGGGACCGCCTCGCCCTACTCGTGAAGGGCTAGCCTCGACTTTGAGTGCTGCTCGCTCCATCTGTCATTCGCTCACGTGACTGTGGCGGGCTGGGCGGACAGGAGGGTCTGTATCCAGCCGTCGGCGTCGACGGTGCCCTGGCCGGTCAGGTCGTCGTTTCGGCCGTCGCAGGGGTTGATGTCGAGGTAGTGGCGCATGGAGTTGTCGCGGTGGTGGCCGTAGTAGACACCCCCGCCAGGCGACAGCAGGTGGTCGAATATCTGCCAGGTGGAGTCGCGTAGCTGGTAGCGCTTCCAGGAGCCGGCACCGCTGATGTTGTAGGAGATGAGCTGCCCTTCGGCCGTGGTGCCGAGGATCCAGTCGGGTCCGGTGGCGGTGAGGGTTTTGAGAGCGTTCACCGCTGGAAGCCGTACCTCGTGCACAGCCGGATCAGTGTGCGCACCAACCGCGAGCGGAAAGTGCAGCGCAGGGTGCACAGGTTCAACGATGCCGGGATTGACGGGTTGGATGACCAGCACCCGAGGCCGGTCGTTAACGGCGCATCACCGAGGCGGAGCGTTCTGCGCTGATTAGTTCCCCTGTCCCTGCCGGGACGCCGCTCAGGCGGGAAAATGGGTGCGGGTTGCCCGCCGACGTCGGTTCTTCTATGGCGCGGGTGAGGCCGTTGATTAGTTTGATCGCTGGGAGCTGCTTCAGGG
>NZ_VCJS01000618.1 GCF_005893125.1 Nonomuraea basaltis
GAGACGGCCTGCTGGGTGATCGACAGGTCTGCGGCGGCGTCCTGGAACTGGCCGGTGTCCACGACGGCGACGAACGTGCGCACAGCATCGAGATCCACACCGACCGACCTTAGTGCACAACTAACGGTTGTGCGACTTCGTTCGGCTGGTTGTTTGACCTGCCTACTAGCTGCGCGTTTTGATCTCTCATGTCAACGGGTGGTTGTTTCCTAGAGATGGCGGGTGCGCGTTGGGAAGGTCGCTGGGGCGGCAGTTCAGGTGGTTCTGGGCCGCGTATGCGGTCAGCACGTTCGGCACACGGCTGGCGTTCGACGCGTTCACCCTGATCGCGATTCTCGCTCTGGACGCAGGGCCTACCGAGGTGTCCGTTCTGGCCGCCGCGGGGCTCGCGGTCGGGGCGGTGGTCGCGCTGCCGCTCGGGCCGTGGGTGGAGTTCCGGCGCAAACGGCCGGTGATGATCGCGATGGACCTGATCCGGTTCGCGGCGCTGATGAGCGTGCCCGCCGCCTACGTGCTCGGCTGGCTGAGCTTCGCTCAGCTCCTGGTTGTGGCGGTCGTTGTCGGCGCGGCCGACATCGCCTTCACCGCTGCGAGCGGAGCATGTCTGAAGGCGCTCGTCCGGCCCGAGGACCTGCTCGTTGCGAACGGGCGGTTCGAGGCCACGACCTGGACCGCCACCGCGCTCGGGCCGCCGCTCGGCACCGCCGCGCTCGGGCTGCTGGGTCCGGTGACGAGCGTGGCGGCCAACGCGGTCAGCTTCCTCCTCTCGGCCGCGGGGATCCGCGCCATCGGCGGGCGGGAGCCACGTCCCGCGCGAACCG
>NZ_VCJS01000619.1 GCF_005893125.1 Nonomuraea basaltis
TCGGGGTCGGGTAGCGGGAGTGCATTTCTGCGCCCCCGCCCCCTCAGAACCGGACAAGCCCGCTTTCCAGGCATCTCGGCTCAAGCAAGCCCGAAGGCTCACGGGCAGGCAGAAGTACCGTGCCGTTGCGCGCGCTCGTTGTTAAGTCGTCGCGCGCAGTGGCTGTGTATGAGTCGGAGTGCGAGGGTCTCGCTCGACTTGCCGAAACCCGCGTCGATGGTGATCGCCTGGCGGCGGATCGCGATGCGGGTGACCTTGACCCATTGCTCCCATTCAGAGGGGTTTTGTGGTTCGTGGTCGGCGTCCAGCAGCAGCCCTCGACAGAGCGGACAACGCCCGTGTTGTGCCTGGATCAGGCGCAACCGGGCGTTGTCCAGCGGTGGCTTGCGGCGGCGACGCCTTTCGGCCCAGTACTCGGTTAAGGCCGGATCATCTGGCGACGACGAGCCTTTGACCGCCTGGTGTCGGACGATCGGTGTCCAGGCGAACTTGTGGAGGTGGGCGCCGCTGTCGCGGTCACCGAACACCCAGCGGTCGGTCCTGGACCTTCTGAACGCGCCGAAGTGCCGGTCAACGACCCAGCGGTTCGACTTGTTCGGGTGGCTTCGCTTCGCCCAGCTGAAGGCGAGCTTCCACATGTGGGTGTCCAAGTGGACGTAAGTCTTCTTGGACACCACCGTCCGGTAGTACGCAGCCCAGCCCCGGATGATCGGGTTCAGCCTGCGGATCACCGCCTGCGCGTTGGCCCCTCGCAGGGCCCTCATTTCAGCGGTGAGTCGTGCCCGGAACCGTTGCACGGCCGCCTTACTCG
>NZ_VCJS01000620.1 GCF_005893125.1 Nonomuraea basaltis
AACACCACTCCCCGATCCCGGCAGGCCCTACACCGCCAGGGAGCAGGCCAACGGCCGGCACCTCATCGACGTCCACGACCACCTGCGCACCGAGCTCGCCCAGCTGCGCGACCTGATCGACCAGGTCGCCGACGGAACGCTCGGCGCGGACGCCGCCCGCTCGCACATCAACACCATGACCATGCGCCAGAACAACTGGACCCTCGGCGCCTACTGCGAGTCCTACTGCCGGCTCGTCACCATGCACCACAGCGGCGAGGACGCCGTCCTCTTCCCCCACCTGCGCCGCGCCGAGCCCGCCCTCGCGCCTGTGCTCGACCGCCTCAAGGAGGAGCACCAGGCCATCCACAAGGTCCTCGAACGGATCGACCGGGCGCTCGTCGGATTCGTCGGGGACCCGGCAGCCCACCTGGGCGACCTGCGCGCCGCCGTGGACCTGCTCACCGACAGCCTGCTGTCGCACCTGTCGTACGAGGAGCACGAGCTCGTCGAGCCCCTGGCCAGGAACGGCCTCTAGCGCCGGGCGGCGGGAAGGCGTGCCGCCGGGCCGCGACCACGATCACCAGGGCGCCCGCCACCAGCGGGAGGGCGGTCCACGGCAGCGCCCCCGCCCCGGCGCCCTCCAGGACCACGCCGCCGGCCAGCGACCCGGCGGCGATGCCCGCGTTGTACACGGTCGTCTGCATGGACGTCGCCACGTCGGCGTTCTCCGGCCCGGACGCGTTCACCAGCGCCGTCTGCAGCAGCGTCGGCACTCCCCCGAACGCCGCCCCCCACAGCGCCACCGCCGTGAGCAGCACCCCGG
>NZ_VCJS01000068.1 GCF_005893125.1 Nonomuraea basaltis
GGGCGTTGCTGGGGCGGGGCGCCGTTCATGATGTAGCCGGTGGCGGGGCCCGCGTCGGGCGGCGGCGCCATCCGGGCGGCGTAGTCGACCTCCTGGTCCCCAGCGCGGTATTCGGCAACCAGATCGCCCAGCCCCGTCGGCCGGCGCGGCGGCGCGGGCGGCAGGTCCGCGGCCGGCACGGGCTCGGGCATGGCCCTGCGGCCCCGCTGGGGCCGCTCGTCGTGCGGCACCGGCCGCTCCTCCCTGTGGTTGGCGCGCGCGCCCTGCCGGCCGCTGGGCCGCTCGTCGGCGTCGAGGAAGTCGTCGTCGTCCTCGTCGTCGTAGGGCGCCAGCGGGCGCAGCACGGTGTACCAGATCGCCGCCCCGGCCACCGCGAGCAGCGCCGTGGTGAACAGCGGCGGCACCGCGAACCGCATCGCGCCGACGAGCGCGATCCCGGACGGGACGATGACCACGGCCGCGTGCAGGTTGTCGGTGTCGTACTCGTCGCCGCTGCGCCACTTGAGCGCCGCGACCACGACCATCGCGAGCATGACCAGCACGGCGACGACGTGCACGCCTATCAGCAGATAGGTGGGGAAGACCGACCAGTGGTTCGAGGCCACGGGCAGCGTCTTGCCCATCTCCTCGGACTTGAGCGGGTCGAAGATCATGATCGTGCCCGCGACGATGGTCAGCGCGATGCCCATCAGCCACGCGAGGAACCGCGGCGGCACTTTCTCCGCCAGCAGCTGGATCATGCCGACCGCCAGCCAGAGCGGCGCCAGCATCGATCCAGTCACCTGATAAATCCGGAACGTGACCGCTCCGAACCCCATGAGGTAGCCGATGCCGATCACAGCGAGTGACAAGCACAGCGCCGCGGCTGCAACGGTCCAGGCGATCAACCACCCCTCAGGCTCGTCGCGCAGCCGTCTTATCAGGGCACCGGCCGCGAAAGCGGCAAGGAGCGCACCGGCCAAACCTATGACAGCAACGAGGATCTCCATGGTGACTCCAATGCTGCCGGACTATGCCTCCCAGCCGGTAGCCGAAGAGGGAACAGGTCGAACCACACGGTATCTGCCGATTACGCCTAGTCATGCCAGCACGCTGTGGATTGTGGAATTTCCAGTTGATTTCTAGAGTGTTCGAGCACGCCGCACCCCTTACCCCTAGGGATACCGGATGCCTGACTCGTCACCGTTCGCCGGGCTGCTTGCGCCAGCGGTCGCTGGACCTGCCCGGACGGGCGAGGTCGCCGTGCGCCAAGAAGCGCCCGACGACGACGTGCGTACGCTTGTGCTGCACGCCAAGAACGGATGCACGGAGTCCTTTGGCACGCTCTACGACCGCTACGTGGACCTGGTCTACCGCTACATCTACTTCAGGGTCGGATCACACCAGCTCGCCGAGGACCTCACGAGCGAGACCTTCCTGCGCGCGCTGCGCAGGATCGCCGACTTCACCTGGCAGGGCCGGGACTTCGGCGCGTGGCTGGTGACCATCGCCAGGAACCTGGTGACCGACCACTTCAAGTCGGGGCGGTACCGGCTGGAGATCCCCACCGGGGAGATCATCGACGTTCCGCTCGACGGCTCGCACATTCCGGAGAACGCCGTGGTCACGGCCATCATCAACGACCGGATCCTGCGCGCCGTCCGAGATCTCAATCCTGAGCAGCAGGAATGCGTGGTCCTGCGCTTCCTGCACGGCCTCTCGCTCGCGGAAACCGCGCTGATCATGGGGAAGAAGAGTGGAGCGATCAAAGCGCTGCAGTTCCGCGCCGTACGCGCGCTCGCCCGGGCACTCAAGCACGACCTCGCGTAACCTCCCCCATCCGCACCTCGTTAGGCAGGTGTCACGGCTAGAACGGAGCTGCCATGAGTAGGGCGCGCAGGCGGAGGGAGCGCGTGCTCGAGCATCTCACGGAGTTGCGCCGCCTGCCCATCGGCGGCCTGCCGGAGCCCTCCTTCCGCGCACGGCTGCGCGCGGAGCTCCTCTCGGGCCGCCTCGCGGCGGAGCCCGACGCCGAGGAGCCGGTACGCCCGGCCCCCAGGCACGCGCGCCGCGGCCGCCCCGCGCCCAGGCGTCCGCTGCTGTCCCACCTGGCCACGTTCGGGCTGGCGGCGGCCATGATGGTCTCGTCGTTCGCCACCTACCAGGCGGTGCCGGGAGACTCGCTCTACCCGCTCAAGCGCGCCGCGGAGAGCACCCTCGTCCGCCTCAGCGCCGACGACGCCGAGCGCGGCGAGCGCGAGCTGGACTCGGCCAAGACCCGCGCGAAGGAGGTCGCCAGCCTGCTCGGCTCGGCCGACGACGGCCCGCTGGTCAGCAAGACGCTGAAGGACATGGAGGAGTCGACCCGGTCGGGCATCAGCCGGCTGAAGCGGGCCGAGCCGCGCTCACCGAAGATCAAGAAATTTGCGCGGGACCAGAAAGAGGTCGTCGGGCCCATGCTGCCGCAGCTCAACGAGGACCAGCTGGCCCAGGCGGAGGATTACCTCCACTACATCGAGGGTCTGGCCGCGCCTCAGTAGGTCAGTAAGCTAAGCCCATGTGGCGGCTAATTCGACGACGACCCGAGTCTGAGCCCGAGGCCGCCGGCGAGGCCGCGGCGCAGGCGGCGGTCGCCGTCGCCCCGGTCGAGCCGGACCTCCAGGCGGCGGCCTTCTTCGACGTCGACAACACGATGATGCGCGGCGCCTCGATCTACCACTTCGCCAGGGGGCTGGCCACGCGTGGCATGTTCACCACGTCGGACCTGTTCAAGTTCGCCGTTGGGCAGGCGGTGTTCCGGCTGCGCGGCAACGAGAACCCCGATCACATCGCGGTGGCCCGCGAGACGGCGCTGGCGTTCGTGGCCGGCGCCAAGATCGACGACGTCGTGCGCCTCGGCGAGGAGATCTACGATGAGGTCATGGCCGACCGCATCTGGGGCGGCACCAGGGCGCTCGCGCAGGCCCACCTCGACGCCGGCCAGCGGGTCTGGCTGGTCACCGCCACGCCCGTCGAGCTGGCCAGGGTCATCGCCCAGCGGCTCGGCCTGACGGGCGCGCTGGGCACGGTCGCGGAGACCAGCAACAACATCTACACGGGGCGGCTGGTCGGCGACCTGCTGCACGGCCCCGCCAAGGCCGAGGCGGTGCGGGCGCTGGCCCGCCGTGAAGGACTGGACCTGACCCGGTGCACCGCCTACAGCGACTCGGCCAACGACCTGCCCATGCTGTCGCTCGTCGGGCACGCGGTGGCCATCAACCCGGACAGCGAGCTGCGCGAGCACGCCAAGAAGCACGAGTGGCCCATCAAGGACTTCCGCACGGGCCGTAAGGCCACGCTCATGGCCCTCCCCATCGCCGCCGGCGCCGGCGCAGTGGCGGGGGGCGTGGCGGCGGGCATCGCCCTCCGCCGCCACTACCGCGGTCGATGACGGGCTACTTCAACGACTTGAACAGCTTTGCGGCCTCCGGCTGCTTCCACTGGAGTCGGCTCCTGTCGGCGGCGTACGGCTCCCACGGAATCGTCACCAGGCTCACCTTGGTCTTCGACAGCTCGGTGGCCAGCTCATACATGGATTCCAGGCTCAGATCCGTCTTGACCGACCTGCGCATCGCGCCGAGGAAGGACTTGAGGCGTTCAGGATCGGCCATCGCCGTCTTGGCCTTCTTCAGCATCGCGAGCACGAGCAGGTGCTGGCGCTTGATCCTGCCGACGTCGGAGCCGTCGCCGTAATACCGCAGCCGCACATAGCCGAGCGCCGCCTCCCCGTTCAGCACGTGCTTGCCGGCCGGCAGCTTCAGCTTGGCCATCCGGTCGTCCACCGCCTGCGGCAGGGTGACCTCCACGCCCCCGAGCGCGTCGACCATGCCCTTGAAGCCGGTGAAGTCCACCTCGACGGTGTGATGGATGGGCAGCCCGGTCAGCTTCTCCAGCGTCTTCCTCAGGCAGGACGCGCCGCCGGTGTTGTACACGGAATTGACCATGCCGGTCCTGCCCGGCTGCCCGGAGCAGCTCGGGATCGCCACCATCGAGTCGCGCGGAACGCTGACGGCCGTGGCCTTGCCCCGGTCGGCGGGCATGTGGACGATCATGATGGTGTCGGAGCGCTTGCCGACGTCGCTCTTGGCCGTATGAGGACCATACTTGGCGTTGCCCTCACCCTCTCGCGTGTCCGAGCCGATCACCAGCACGTTCCTGGTGCCGCTCATGTCCACGGTCTGGGCCCCGGCGGGCGGCGCGGCGGTGTGGTGGTCGGCGATCAGGAGGGTGGGCACGGCGACCGATGCGGCCGTGGCGACGGCCACGAGCCCGGTCGTCCACCAGGTCGCCAACCGGCGCCGCGGCCGGGCCCGCAGCAGGCGGTCCCGCTGACGGACCAGTGTCGCGGGCGGTTCGTGCTCGAGCGTCCCGCCGAGGTCGCGGAGCAGCTTCAGGTCGTCCATCGTCACTCCTCCTCCATGGGGTTGGTGTCGCCGAGCGCGGCCCGCACCTTCCGCCTGCCCCTGTTGAGGCGGGAGCGCACGGTTCCGATCGGGATGCCGAGCGCCTGCGCGACCTCCTCGTACGTGAGATCCCCCCAGGCGATCAGCAGCAGGACGTCGCGGTCCTTGGCAGGCAGGGCGGCCAGGGCGCCGGCCAGCTCGGCGCGTACGGCCTGGGCGGTGACGCCGGCGGCCACCCGGTCGGCGGGCGACTCGATGTCGGAGTCGACAGGGGCGCGCAGGAGGGCGCGGTAGCGGGCGCCCTCCTTGCGGTGGTGCCTGGAGATGAGCTTGGTGAGGATGCCGAAGAGCCACGGCCTGGCGTCCGGGTACGCCAGGTCGTAGCTCTTCCTGCGGGAGAAGGCGACCAGGAACGTCTCGCCGACGAGGTCCTCGGCGGGCTCGGGGCCGAGCCGTTTGGAGACGTACCGGTAGAGCATGGCGGAGTAGCGGTCGAATAACTCGGCGAACGCCTCGGGTTCCGTCCAGGAGGCGCTCACGAGCTCCGAGTCCGCACCCCTGGTGGCGGGTTGCGTGATCATCTCCGCCCTTCTGTGGGGGATCGGTCACGGATGTCTTGCCACAACCCCCCACCCAGGTTCACGGTGGGCCGCGGTCCACCGCAGCTAGCGGAGTCCGCACCTACAGTTCCTTGAGCTGGCCTCCGTCGATCACCAGCTCGGCGCCGGTCGTGCTGCCAGAACGCGGCGACACGAGCAGGGCGACCGCGTCGGCGACCTCCTGCGGGTAAACGAGCCGCCCGGTGGCGAGCTTCATCATCGCAGGAGCGACCTCTGCGATCACGCGTTCCTTGTCCGATCCCGCCAGGCCCGCTATGACCTCGGCGGCGCCTCCCTGCTTGGTCCACCAGTGCGTGAGCACCGGTCCGGGCGACACTGTGTTGATCCTGATGCCCTGCGGGCCGTACTCCTCGGAGAGGGACTTGCTGACGTGACGCATGGCCGCCTTGGCGGCGCCGTAGTCGACGTTCATGGCGCCGGGCTGCCTGGCCATGGTGGAGGAGACGTTGACGATCGAGCCGCCGCCCCGCTCGAGCATGACCGGCACGGCGGCGCGGATCATGCGTACGGCCGAGAACAGGTTGAACTCGAACATCGCCTGCCAGTCCGCGTCACCGGGCGTCATGAACCCGATCCGCGGCAGCGTCACCCCGGGCGGCGGCCCGCCCGCGTTGTTGACCAGGATGTCCACCCCGCCGAACTCCTCGACCGCCCGCGCCACGACCCGCGCGGGCGCCTGCGCGTCCATCAGGTCCGCGGCGACCTGCACGACCTTGCCCGGCAGCTCGCCGGTACGGGTCCGCGAGACGACGACGACATGGGCGCCCTCCTCGGCCAGGGTGCGGGCGACGGCCAGTCCGATGCCCTTGGAGGCGCCGGTGACGATGGCGACGCGCCCGGAAAGCTCCAGATCCATGGGTTTCCCTTCGGTGTTCCGGCAAATCGCTCGGAGAACACCGGGGAGGGCCCGCGGGTTGCGGGATTCACAGGAACGGCGGGAACGCGTGTCCTCTGCGCAGCCGCAGCTCGTTGAGCATCTGCTGGATCACCTCGCGCACGTGGTCGGTGATGTTGAACACCAGCATCGGGTCGTCGGCCGCCGACGGCTCGTATTCGTCGGTGCGGATCGGCTCGCCGAACTCGATCATCCACTTGGACGGCAGCGGCACCAGCCCGAGCGGCCCGAGCAGCGGGAAGAACGGCGTGATCGGCAGGTAGGGCAGCCCGAGGATCCTGGCCAGGAACTTCAGATCGCCGATCTTGGGGTAGATCTCCTCGGCGCCCACGATCGCGGTGGGCAGGATCGGCACCCCGGCGCGGATGGCCGAGGCCACGAAGCCGCCGCGGCCGAACCGCTGCAGCTTGTAGCGCTCGGAGAACGGCTTGCCGACGCCCTTGAAGCCCTCGGGGAACACCCCGACCAGCTCGCCCTTGCGCAGCAGCCGGTCGGCGTCCTCGCGGCAGGCCAGCGTGTGGCCGGTCTTGCGGGACAGGTGGCTGAGCATCGGGAGCTGGTAGACCAGGTCGGCGCCGAGCAGCCGCAGCGGCCTGCCGACCTCGTCGTGCATGGCCACCTGCAGCATCAGCGCGTCGAGCGGGAGCGTGCCGGAGTGGTTGGCGACGACCAGCGCCCCGCTCTCCTCGGGCACGTTCTTCAGCTCGACCGTCTCCACCCTGAACCAGTCGGTGTAGAGCGGCCTGACCAGCTCGAGGAAGACCTTGTCGGTCAGCTCGGCGTCGTAGCCGAACTCGTCCACCTCGTAGTCGCCGGTGATGCGCCTGCGGAGGAAGGCCAGCAGCCTGGCCATGGGATCGGGGTCAGGGTCCTCGAAGGACGGCGCGGCACTGATCGGGATCACGCGGGCATCGTCCTCGTCGCGGGGAACGCTCAACTGGGCACACCTCCGAACGGGCGCAGGCCACGGGAACGCAGGAAGTCGTCGAAGGCCGCCCCGGTCGTGAACTTGGGCTTCCAGCCGAGCTCGGCTTCCAGCCTGGAGGTTTCGACGGCGCGGCCGTGGCTCATCAGCCTGACCTGCTCGGGCGAGTATTCGACCAGCCCCACCCTGCGCACGGCGTTGCCGAGCATCCTGAACACGGGTGAGAGCAGCGGCAGCGTCGGCCGCCCCGCTCTCCTCGCGCACTGCGAGAGCAGCAGCACGCCTGCCCCGGCCACGTTGAACGTGCCGGGATGGTCCTCTTTCGCCATCCGGCGCAGCACCTCGACCGCGTCGTCCTCGTGGACGAACTGCAGCCGCGGGTCGAAGCCGAACACGGTCGGCAGCACCGGCTGGGTGAAGTATCGCGTCAGGGGCGAGTCCACGCCCGGACCCATGAAGTTGGCGAAGCGCAGCAACGACACCGTCATGTCGGGACGGCGCCGCGCGAAACCCCGCACGTAGCCCTCGACCTCGACCGCGTCCTTGGCGTAGCCGTGGCTGGGGCCGTCGTGCGGCTCCAGGTCCTCGGTGAACACCGCTGGATCCCGCGGCGACGAGCCGTAGACGGCGGTGGTGGAGCGGACCACCACCCGCCGCACGGTCGCCGACCGCTGGCAGGCTCCGAGCAGCTGCATGGTGCCGATGACGTTGTGCTCTTTCATGGCAGCCCTGCCACCGCTCCGCGAGGGAGCGCTGACCAGGCTCATGTGCACAACGGTGTCGATGTCCGCGGCCGCGATCACCTGAGCGATGTCGGGGCTACGCAGATCGACCCGGACGAACTCCGTCCGGCCGAGTGAGACGCCGCCGTCTCGCGTGAGCGAGGAAGGCGGCACGGTGTCCACTCCGATGACACGGCTGATGTCCGGGTCCGCAGCCAGAACGCTCGCCACCCGGGCGCCGATGTGGCGCGAGACCCCGGTGACGAGCACGGTGTGGGTCATCAGCGCCTCGCAGCTGCGTTGGTTACTTCTTGTTACGCCGCTGGATGCGCGTCTTCTTGAGCAGCTTGCGGTGCTTCTTCTTGGCCATCCGCTTGCGGCGCTTTTTGATGACAGAGCCCACGGGACCCCCAGGTACTGATAGCAAGTCTGAATCGGAGTGCGAGCGCACACCGGCTCACAGACTACCGGCGATCCACGGTAGATCGCCCCTCGGGGGACTCCGTGTCCCCAAGTCGGGGGCGAGAGCCCGGTCTCACCTCGCGGCGGCCGGGCCTCTCTCCCGCGACAGCATTCACGGCGTGACCATCACGTCGCTACGTCAACCTGCCTCGATGTAGGCCTCCCGCAGATAGTCGTGTACGGCCTGCTCGGGCACCCTGAACGACCGACCGACCCTGATGGCCGGCAACTCGCCGGAGTGTACGAGCCTGTACACCGTCATCTTGGACACCCTCATGACCGTCGCCACTTCTGCCACGGTCAGGAACTTCACCTCGCTGAGAGGTCTTTCGCCTGCACCCATCGGACGCCTCTTCCGCACGTGTTTCCGGGTTATCCCCACTGGTGCCATTGCTCACGCACGTGTACTGCCGTCAGCGTAAGTCGGGACTCCGGGCGCGCAAACCCCCCATCTTCTCTCTTGCCGGAGCCGCCCGTCAGCCGAACCAGCAAAGTCGCTGGCCAGCAGCCAGGCCGAGCACCTCACTCGGACGTTGGAACTGTCCAAGTTGCCACACATAAGAGTCGCCGGAGCCGCATCAAAAGTTGGCAAAGGGACAGCGAGCCCCTTGGAATGCAGGCGCGAAAAGACGGTATGGGGATGACCGAATCGGACTCAAAGGGCTCGTGAGACCTGAGTGACGAGCCGCGTCGTCAACGGAGCGTAATAGCGCGGTAGCACATTGTCGTCGAGCGGAACGACCACATCGATTTTGCCTTCCGCCTCACCGACGAACAGCCCGGGGTCGTTGCAGTCGGCGAACGCCACGGTCGGCGCACCGGCCTCTCCAGCCGCTCCCGCCCAGCCGTGGTCCGCGATCACGAGGTCCGGCAGCTCCCCGCCGAGCTCCTCGATCATGTGCCGCATCGGCGCCGCGTCATGGGTGTGCACGAAGCCGCCCTTGTCGTCGAGCATCGCGATGTCCTGCAGGTAGCGGATCCTGCGCGGGCGGCCGAAGCCCGACCCCGAGTACGTCCATCCCTCACCCGGCGTCAGCAGCTGCGCGCCGTGCTCGGCGCAGAGCACGGCCAGCGCCAGGTGGATGGCCAGCACGCCGGTCGGGTGCCCGGTGGCGAACATGATGCGCGGGCTCGGCCGCGACAGCGCCGCCGCGATGCGCTCGGCCATGACGTCGATCGCGTCGATCGTCAGGTCGGGGTCGATGGTGTCCTGGCCCCAGCGGTGCCCGGGGTCGGAGACCACGCCTGCGGACTTGGCCATGAGCGCCAGGATGTCCCGGTAGGGCCACGGCTGGTCGAACGTGAGCCCCAGCATGTAGTACGCGTCGCCGTTGGCGAGGGAGCTGTAGTGGTCGAGGTTGTTCTCTCGGGAGGTCGCGACGTCGCCGGCAATGCGGGTGCGGACAAGGTGCTCGCGGAGTTGGTCGCGGCTCAGCACAGCTCTTTCCTCGCTAGGGCATTGGGTCGAGGCCGTGCAGGGGGAACACCGCATGTCGGGTCGCCATGACCGCACGGTCAATGGGGTCCGCTGGATCATAACCACCGGATATGTCCTGAAATTCCGGGGTGCGGCCATCCGTCATGGTGAGCGGGGGTGTCTCGCCCGTGCGCTCACGTACGAACCGGCGCCATTCCTCGCTCGTCGGCGTGGCCGGGTCGAGCGGATGCCCGGCCAGCTCGGCGATGAGGTGGGTCCACGCCCGCGGCACGACCTGGACCAGCTCGTATCCACCGCCGCCGGTGGCGATCCACCGCCCGCCGGCCGTCTCGTGGGCCAGGCGGTGCAGGGCGGCGTACGCGGCGCGCTGGCCGTCGACGCTGAGCATCAGGTTGGCGAGCGGGTCGAGCGCGTGGCTGTCGCAGCCGTGCTGGGTCACCAGGATGTCCGGCCGGAACTCGTGCAGCAGCGGCGGCACGACCGCGTGGAAGGCCCGCAGCCAGCCGGCGTCGCCGCAACCCGCGGGCAGCGCCACGTTGACGGCCGTGCCGTGGGCGCCGGTCTCCTCGGGGAACCCGGTGCCGGGGAAGAGCGTGCGCGGGCTCTCGTGCAGGCTGATCGTCAGGACCCGCGGGTCGTCGTAGAACATCGCCTGCACGCCGTCGCCGTGGTGCACGTCCACGTCCACGTACGCGACCCGGCCGACGCCCTGCTCCAGCAGCCACGCGATGGCCAGCGCGGGGTCGTTGTAGACGCAAAAGCCGCTGGCCATGGCGGGCATCGCGTGGTGCAGCCCGCCGGCGATGTTGATCGCATGCTCGGCGGTGCCCTCCCACACCGAGCGGGCGGCGGCCAGCGAGGCGCCGGCGATCAGCGCGGAGGCTTCGTGGACGCCCTTGAACGCCGGGTTGTCCGGCGTGCCGAGCCCGCAGCCCAGATCGGGCGAACCGGCGACGGACACCCGCTTGACGGCCTCGATGTAGTCGCGCTTGTGGACCATGGACAGCTCGTCGTCGCCGGCGGGACCGCAGCCGGCCAGCTCGACCTTGTCAAGGACGCCGAGCTCGCGGGCGAGCGCCATGGTGAGCTCCACCCGGATGGGGGCGAGCGGATGGCTTGGGCCGAAATTGTAGGAGATCAGAGCGTCGTCCCAGATCACCCGTGCCGACCGGCTCATCACAACTCCTCCGTGCGCTCCCTCGCCTTGCGCCGACGTTACCGCAGCACAGACACCCGGATGTAGCCCGGCCACGGGGGAAGCAACGCCGATATTCCATCAATTAGGGTTTTGGCGTGCGCATAGCGCGAACCTTCATGAAGATCGTGCGTTTCTTCCGACGCCCCCGGGTCTTCGACGCGACCCTGGTGTTCCTGATCTCCATCCCTGCCGTGCTGGTCATCATCGCCATGGTGCCCCGGGGCGAATACGAGACGCCGCTGAGCGCGGCGCAGTTCCTGGTGAGCGCCCTGTTCCTGCTCATGCGGCGCCGCCTTCCGATACTCACCGCCGGATTGGTGACCGCGGTGGACGCCGTGGGCATCGCGACGCAGCTCGTGACGTTCATGACCGTGCCCTCGGCCATCGCGTTCTACAGCGTGGGCCGGTACACCACCGGCCGCTCGACCCTGATCACCTCGGCGGCGGGCTACGCCGTCTACGCGACGGTCATGGAGCGGTTCTGGCGGGCGGAGGGCGGCTGGCTTGGGGCCCTGTTCACCATCGCCGTACCCGTGGGCGTCGGGCTGATCGTTCGCCTCAGGACCGAGCTCAACGAGCGCAGCAGGCGCGAGGCCGCCGACGCCGCCGTACGCGCCGAGCGGCGGCGCATCGCGAGGGAGCTGCACGACGTGGTCGCCCACCACATCACCGTGATCAACGCCCTGGTGGGCGGCGCGCGGGCCACGCTCCCGCCCGAGCAGGAGGTCACCAGAGACGCGCTGGAGAGCGCCGAGCAGACCGCCCGCCAGGCGATGTCGGAGATGCGCCGCCTGCTCGACGTGCTCAGGGCCGATGGCAACGAGGGGCCCGACGCCGCGACCGGGGTGGGCGCGGAGCGGCTGCCCACGCTGATCAAGGAGGCCAAGTCGGCGGGGCTGCCCGCCAGCCTGACCGTGACGGGAGAGCCCGTGGAGCTGCCCGCAGCCGTGGACCACGCCGTCTACCGGATCGTTCAGGAGGCGCTGACCAACACGCACAAGCACGCGGTCAGCGCCAGGGCCAGCGTGCGCCTGGCGTACGAGCCCGCGGCCGTGGAGGTCGAGGTGATCGACGACGGCCTGGCGGCGCAGAACGGGGTCCCGGGGTTCGGGCTCGGCGGCATGGCCGAGCGGGTGGCGTTATGCGGCGGCCAGTTGTCCACAGGCCCCCGCCCAGAGGGCGGTTTCCGGGTGCACGCCCGCATTCCCCTGGAGACGTCATGATCCGAGTACTGCTGGTGGACGACCACGAGCTGGTGCGCAAGGGCTTCAAGCTGATGCTGGACGCCCAGCCCGACCTCGGCGTGGTCGGCGAGGCCGCCGATGGCGTGCAGGCGGTGGACATGAGCAGACGGCTCAGGCCGGACGTGGTGCTCATGGACCTGCACATGCCGGGCCTGGACGGGGTGCGCGCGACCGAGCTGATCACCGCGGAGCTGCCGGAGGTGCGGGTGCTCGCGCTGAGCACGTTCGACCTGGACGAGAACGTGGTCGCGGCGCTCAGGGCGGGCGCCGCCGGGTTCCTGCCCAAGGACGTCTCCCCCGAGGAGCTGATCGAGGGCGTGCGCGTGGTGCACCGTGGCGAGTCGGCCGTGGCGCCGCGCCTGCTGACGAGGCTGATCGGCACGTTCGTCCGCGCGTCGCGCCCGAAGACGGTGCCGGCTCAGCTGACCGGGCTGACCGACAGGGAGCGGGAGATCCTCGTCCTGATCGCCCGGGGCCGGTCGAACCCGGAGATCGCCGCCGACCTGGCCGTCTCCCCTTCGACCGTCAAGAACCACGTGACGAGCCTGTTCGCCAAGATCGGGGTCAGGGACCGGGCGCAGGCCGTGATCGTCGCCTACGAGGCGGCGCTGATCCACCCAGGAGAGTAGGACCAGGGTCCTAGAGGCGCTCGCGGAGAACGGTTCCCGGGCAGGAAGAAACCGGCCGTCCGCGACGGCACGCTTGGATCATGACCGCGATCCGTGCAACGAACCTGAGCAAGCGGTACGGCGGCACCACCGCCGTGGCAGACCTGTCGTTCGACGTCGAACCCGGTCAGGTGACCGGCTTCCTGGGCCCTAATGGGGCCGGCAAGTCCACGACCATGCGCATGATCCTCGGGCTCGACCGGCCGTCCGGCGGCTCGGTGCTCGTGGACGGGCGGCCGTACCGCGAACTGAAGCATCCGCTGCGCAAGGTGGGCGCGCTGCTGGACGCCAAGGCCGTGCACGGCGGGCGCAGCGCGCGCAACCACCTGCTGGCCATCGCGCAGAGCAACGGCATCCCGGCGAGCCGGGTGAGCGAGGTGCTGGAGACGGTGGGCCTGCGGGAGGTGGCCAAGCGGCGGGTCGGCGGGTTCTCGCTGGGCATGTCGCAGCGGCTGGGCATCGCCGCGGCGCTGCTCGGCGACCCCGAGATCCTGCTGTTCGACGAGCCCGTCAACGGGCTCGACCCGGACGGGATCCTGTGGATCCGCACGTTCATGCGCAAGCTGGCCGCAGAGGGGCGGACGGTGTTCGTCTCCAGCCATCTGATGAGCGAGATGGCGCAGACCGCCGACCACCTGATCGTGATCGGCAAGGGGAAGCTCATCGCCGACACGAGTGTGGAGGAGTTCATCGGGCGCAGCTCGCAGGGGTACGTGCGGGTGCGCTCGCCCCGGCTGGCCGAGGTCGCCGACCTGATCACGGTGGGCGAGCTGCACCCCGACCACCTGCGGGTGACCGCGATGAGCACGCTCGAGATCGGCACGGTCACCGCGCGGGCCGGCATCCCGCTGGAGGAGCTGACGTTCGTGCAGCCCTCACTCGAAGCGGCGTACATGGAGCTCACCAAGGACAGTCTGGAGTTCACGTCATGATCGACATCCTCAGGTCCGAATGGACCAAGATCCGCTCGGTCCGCTCGACAGTGTGGACGCTGGCCGTCACGGTGGCGCTGATGACGGGCATGTCCGTGCTCATCAGCGCCGCCACGAAGAACAACCCGGGCGGGCCACCCGCAGCCGACGAGGCGATCATCATGAGCCTGACGGGCATCATGTTCGCCCAGCTGGCCATGGCCACGCTGGGCGTGCTGGTGATCTCCAGCGAATACCGTACCGGCGGCATCCGCACGTCGCTCATGGCCGTGCCCAAGCGCATGAGCCTGCTGACCAGCAAGATCGTGATCTTCACTACCACGTCACTGATCGTCTCCGCGGTCGCGGCGGCCGCCGCGATCGGCGTCGGCCTGGCCATCTCCCAGCCGCCGTCGGTCGAGATGGGCGACGTGGCGCGGGCCGTGCTCGGGTCCACGCTTTACCTGACCGCGTGCGGCGTGTTCGGGCTCGGCCTCGGCACGCTCGTCAGGCACACGCCGGGCGCGCTCGTGTCGGCCATCGCGCTGATGCTGGTGCTGCCCCAGGTGGCGAACCAGCTACCGGGCCAGTGGGGCAAGACCGTGGCCGAGTACTTCACCACCAACGCGGGCTTGCTCATCGTTGCCGAGCAGGGGCAGAGCTCGCTGGGCCCGTGGAGCGGGTTCGGTGTCTACCTCGTCTGGGTCGCCGTCGCCATGATCGCGGGCGCCGTGCTGATGCAGCGCCGCGACGCATAGACACTGCCTACTCGGCGCGGAGTGCGATGACGGGGTCCAGTCTGCCCGCCCTCCGCGCCGGCGCCACGCCGAAGAACACCCCGACCGCCGCCGACACCCCGAAGGCCAGTGCGATCGACCACCAGGTGATCGAGGCGGGCACCTCGGTCAACGCGGCGATGGCCAGCGAGCCGCCGACCCCGAGCACGATCCCGATGAGGCCGCCGATCGTGGTCAGCAGCACAGCCTCGATGAGGAACTGGGCCAGGATGTCGCGCTGCCTGGCCCCCAGCGCCTTGCGCAGCCCGATCTCGCGGGTGCGCTCGCGCACGCTGACCAGCATGATGTTCGACACGCCGACCCCGCCGACCAGCAGCGAGATGCCCGCGATGGCGGCGAGCACGCCGGTGAGCATGCCCAGCACGTTGCCGATGGTGCCGAGCAGCGCGGTCTGGGTGACGGCCGAGAACTGCTCGCCCGGATAGCGGGCCCGCAGCGCGGCCGTCACCTTGTCCGACAGCGGGTCGATCTCGTCGGGCCCGGAGGCGCCGACCGCCATCCCGTTGATCCGCTCGATCCCGAGCAACCGCTGCGCCGTCGTCACCGGGATGTGGATCTCCTGGTCGCGCGAGAGCCCGAACGTCTGCCCGACCTCGGCGTACACCCCCACCACCCGGAACCTGGCCCCGGAGACCGTCACCTGCCGCCCGATCGGGTCGAGGTCGCCGAACAGCCGGTCAGCCACCTCCGACCCCAGCACGGCCACCCGGCGCCGCGTGTCCACGTCGGTCTCGCTCAGCGGACGGCCCTTGTCGAGGGGCCGCTCGAAGATGTTGACGAGGTTCTGGTCGGTGCCGACCACCGTGACGAACGCCTCGACCCTGCCCACGCGTACGGTCTCGCCCGACTGGAGTGAGACCGTCACCTTCGACGGGTCGCCGACCACGCGCCGCACGTACGCCACGTCGGCCAGGCCGAGCTTGCTCTGCGTCGGGGCGGCGCCCAGGCTGATGCGGCCCGGCACGACCAGGATGATGTTCGTGCCGAGGCCGGAGATCTGCTTCTCGATCTCGTCCTTCGCGCCGGTGCCGATGGCCACCAGGATCACCACGGCCAGCACGCCGATGATGACGCCGAGCATGGTCAGCACGCTGCGCAGCCGATTGACGCGCAACGCCTCCAGCGCCATGACCAGCGCCTCAACACTATTCATGGCCTCACTCCGTGAGGCGGCTCGGCGATGTCCCGTTCGATGAGGCCGTCACGTACATGGATCTGCCGCCGGGCGTGGGCGGCGACCTCGGCCTCGTGCGTGACGAGCACCACGGCCATGCCGCTGTCGCTGTTGAGCCGGTCGAGTATGGCCATCACCTCGGCGCCGTTGACGGTGTCGAGGTTGCCGGTCGGCTCGTCCGCCAGCAGCACCTTGGGCCGGCCGACCAGCGCCCTGGCGATCGCCACGCGCTGCTGCTCGCCGCCGGACATCTGGGACGGCCGGTGCCCCATCCGGTGCCCGAGCCCGACGGACTCCAGCGCCTCCCTGGCCCTGGCCCGCCGCTCGGCCCTGCCGATCCCCCGGTACACCAGCGGCAGCGCCACATTGTCCAGCGCGGTGGTCCGGCCCAGCAGGTGGAAGGACTGGAAAACGAAGCCGATCGTCTTGTTCCGCAGCTCGGCCAGCGCGGTGTCGGACAGGCCGGACATCTCCACCCCGTTGATCCGCAACACCCCGGAGGTGGGGCGGTCGAGGCAGCCGAGCAGGTGCATGAGGGTGGACTTGCCGGAGCCCGACGGGCCGACGATGGCGGCGAACTCACCATGGCCGATCGTCAGCGACACGCCGCGCAGCGCCTCCACGGCCACGCCGTCGAGCTGGTAGCGCCTGGTGAGGTCCACCGCCTCGATGGCCGCGGTCATGGCAGGCGCTGCCCTCCCCGTACGGAGTCCGCGCCCTTCACCACGATCCGGTCGCCGACGGACAGCCCGCTCAGCACCTCGACGACCGCGTCCCCCTGCGCGCCCAGCTTGACCGCCTGCCGCTCGGCGACGCCGTTCCTGACCACCCAGACCACGCTCTCCCGCCCGCTGGAGACGATGGCCGAGGCGGGCGCCGAGACGGCGGTCGGCGACTCGCGCACGGTCAGCCGCGTCACGGCGCTCATGCCCGGCTTGGGCGTCGGCGCCTTTGAGCCATCGTCGAACGCGCCGGCGCCGAGTGTGAGCCGCACCGGGTAGCTGACGCCGCCCGTGGTGCCCTCCTTGGGCGTGACGCCGATGCCGGTGACCACGGCCGTGTACGTGGCCCCGGGGACGGCGTCCAGCTCGACCGCGGCCTTGACGCCCTTCCTGACCAGCAGCACGTCGGTCTCATCGACGTCGGCGTCCAGCAGGAGCTTGGAGACGTCGGTGACGGTGACGATCGAGTCGCCCGCCGATACCGGCACCCCCGTCGCCACCGGGGTGCCGGACGACGATCCCCCCGAGGGCAGGGAGGGCAGTTGCTGCCCGCCTCCCGGGAGCTGGCTGAGCAGGCCCTCGACGCCGCTCCCCGCGCCGTCGCCGGAGACGCGGCCGAGCGTGACGACGCCGCCGAACGGCGCCTTGATCGTGAGCGACTTGACCGTGCTCTCGGCCGCCTTGACCGCGGCCTTGGCCTGGGACTTCGAGACGGCCTGCAGCGAGGCCATGGAGCTGGACAGGCCGCTGGTCACGCCGGACAGTACGCCGTTGATCGAGCGGCTGAGCTGGGCGGTGATCGAGGCCAGGGCCTTCGTCTGCTCCTCGTGCTGGGTCTGGGCCAGCTCGATCGCATTGAGCAGCTGCTTGCGGGCCCCCGCGTCCTCGACCTTCTTCGCCTCCTTGCGCGCCTTGGCGAAGTGGGTGGCCACCTTGCGGTCGAACGCCCTGGTGTCGAGCGACGGCAGCCGCACGTTCGGGGTGACGGTCGCGGGCGCGGACATCTTGGAGGCCTGGCGGGCCTGCTGGAGCTGGCTCTGCGCCTGGGGCGAGCGGATCTTGGCGAGGATGTCGCCCTTGCGCACGCGGTCGCCCTCGCGCACGTACAGCTTGGCGATCGTGCCCTGGGCGGGCGAGCGGAGCGTCGCCGAGGCCCGCGCGCCGATCGTGGCCGGGGCCTCGACGACCTCGGTGACCGGGGCACGCTTGACCTCGCCGACCTGGACGGTGGACGGCTCCTCGGACGTGCAGCCGGTCAGCGCTAAGAGGACGAGCAGCGGCGCGACACCGCGACGTAACGTCACCCGAGACATCGTAGGAGCAGGGGGCGGCGGGCGGCCGACCGGCTCTCAGCGAGCTCTCAGGCGGTGCTCAGCCGGAGGCCAGCTCGCGGCCGCGGTCGCGGGCCGCCTCGATGGCGGCCAGGAACGCGGCCCGCACGCTGTGCCGCTCCAGCTCGGCGATCGCGGCGATGGTCGTGCCGCCCGGCGAGGTGACGGCCTCGCGCAGGATCACCGGGTGCTCGCCCGAGTCGCGCAGCATCACGGCGGCGCCGACGATGGACTGGGTGACCATGTCGAGCGCGGCGGCCCTGGGCATGCCGAGCAGGATGCCCGCGTCGACCATGGCCTCCACCAGGTAGAAGAAGTAGGCGGGGCCGCTGCCGGACAGGGCCGTGGCGGCGTCCTGCTGGGACTCGGGGATGCGCAGCACCTTGCCGACGGGCTTGAGCAGGCCCTCGGTGAGCTTCAGGTGCTCCTCGCCCGCGTGCGCGCCCGCCGAGATCACGCTCATCGCCTCGTCGAACCTGATCGGCGTGTTGGACATCACCCTGACCACGGGCACGTCGACGCCGAGCCGCTGCTCGACGAAGGACGTCGTGATGCCGGCCGCCGCGCTGATCACCAGGCGGTCGGCGGGGACGTACGGGGCGATCTCGGCCAGGAGCGTGGCCATGTCCTGCGGCTTGACGGCCAGGATCAGCGTGTCGGCCGTCTTGGCCGCCTCGGAGTTGGAGACGGTGCGCACGCCGTAGGTCTCGCGCAGGGCCTCCGCGCGCTCGGCCCGGCGGGTGGTCGCCATGATCTCGCCGGGCTTGAACCCGGCACGCAGCAGCCCGGACAGCAGAGCCTCGCCCATCTTGCCCGTGCCCAGAATCGCAATCATCCTGGCAGCCTATCCGCTAGCCCCGCGACACCAGCGACCTGAGGAAGAAGGTCAGGTTGCGGGGGTGTTCGGCGAGGCGGCGCATGAGGTAGGCGTACCAGTCGGAGCCGTAGGGGACGTAGACGCGCATCTGGGCGCCGAGGCCGGCCAGGCGGGCCTGCTCGCCGGGGCGGACGCCGTAGAGCATCTGGTATTCGAAGCCTGTCAGGTCGCGCCCGTGGAGCACGGCGAGCGTGGAGGCGATGCGCACCAGCCTGGGGTCGTGGGTGGCGACCATGGGGTAGCCGGTGCCGGCCATCAAGACCTTCAGGCAGCGGACGAACGAGCGGTCGATGTCGGCGGTCTTGGTGTAGGCGCCGGGAGCGGTGTAGGCGCCCTTGCACAGGCGTACGCGGGCGCCGCCGAGCTTCTCGCAGCGCTCCAGCGCGTCCGGCAGGTAAGCCTGCACCACTACGCCGACGTCTGGATGATCCCTGCGCAGCGCGGCGTGCACGGAGTGCAGCCCCGGGATCGTGTCGTGCTCCTCGGCGTCGAGCGTCACCGTGACGTCCCCGGCCGCGGCGGCCCGGCAGATCGCGGCGGCGTGGTCGAGCGCGAGCTGCTCCGACAGCCGCAGCCCGAGCGCGGTGAGCTTGACCGACACGTCGGCGCCCGCGGGCAGCAGGCGGAGCAGCGACAGGTATTCCCTGACGGACTCCTCGGTCTGCGCCCGGTCCGTCACCTCCTCGCCGAGGTGATCGACGGTGACGAGCAGGCCACGGCGGGTCAGCTCGTCGATCGCGGCGCCGACGTCGTCGGCGACGTACCGCTTGACGACGTCCCTGGTCAGCGGCGAGGTTGAGATGACGCGCTCGGCGCGTTCGCTCTTGGAGACGGCGAGCAGGGCCTGACGGAGCACGGGAACCACACTAACCCCGGCATGGCGCTGAACCACCGGCAATCCTTATCCGTCGTAGAGGTATGCGCACAATGAGGAAAGCGACTCTTCTGGCCGGATCCCTGGTGCTCGCGACGAGTTGTGCCACAGCGCAGCCCGCGAGGCAGGCCGCGTCCCAGACCCCCGACGCGCCTGCGGCGGTGACCCCGGTCACCACCGCCCCCACGAAGGGCCCCGAGCCGGTCAAGCCGACGGGCGACGCCGTCAACGTCCGCAAGGTCAGCTGGACGAAGGCCAAGCCGGTCTCCAAGGGCAAGAAGGTCGCGCTCACCTGGTGGTCGGGCGTGGCCCCCTGCACGGTGCTGCACAAGGTCAAGGTCAAGGAGACCTCGAAGAAGGTCACGATCACTCTGTACGAGGGCACCGCGCGCAAGGCCAGGAACGTGTCATGCATCATGATCGCGGTCGAGAAGACCACGACGGTCAAGCTGAAGAAGGCGCTGGGCAAGCGCAAGCTCGTGGACGGCGCCAAGCCGTAGGAAATTTGGACGTGTCACACGCGGACCCCCGGCGCGCGCTCACCGCACCGGGGGTCCGCTTTGCCGTCCGGTGGAACCTTCCGCGGGCACGGACCCGTTGGCCAGGAAGTGCGATATTCGGGAATGCCGACGCACTCACGAGGGTTGAGTCGAGTAGGCTCAAGTCGTTTGACAAAGCCGACAGGCATCCGTAACTTGAGTCCACCAGACTCAACTTTGACTACAAGGACGTACTCATGGCACGTGCGGTAGGTATCGACCTTGGGACGACCAACTCCGTCGTCTCGATCCTCGAGGGCGGTGAGCCCACCGTCATCGCCAACGCGCAGGGCTCGCGGACCACGCCGTCCGTGGTCGCCTTCGCGAAGAACGGCGAGGTCCTGGTCGGCGAGGTCGCCAAGCGGCAGGCCGTGACCAATGTGGACCGGACGATCCGCTCGGTCAAGCGGGAGATGGGCACCAACTGGTCCCAGGAGATCGACGGGAAGAAGTTCTCGCCGCAGCAGATCAGCGCCTTCGTGCTGCAGAAGCTGAAGCAGGACGCGGAGGCGTACCTGGGCGAGAAGATCACCGACGCGGTGGTCACCGTCCCGGCCTACTTCAACGACGCCCAGCGCCAGGCCACCAAGGAGGCCGGCACGGTGGCGGGCCTCAACGTGCTCCGCATCATCAACGAGCCGACCGCGGCGGCCCTCGCCTACGGGCTCGACAAGGAGCAGGACCAGACCATCCTCGTCTTCGACCTCGGCGGCGGCACGTTCGACGTGTCCCTGCTCGACGTCGGCCAGGAGGACGGCCACGGCTTCGTCGAGGTCAAGGCCACCTCCGGTGACAACCACCTGGGCGGCGACGACTGGGACCAGCGCGTCGTCGACGAGCTCGTCAAGCGCTTCCAGAACGCGCACGGCGTCGACCTGGCCAAGGACAAGATGGCACTCCAGCGCCTGCGTGAGGCCGCGGAGAAGGCCAAGATCGAGCTGTCCAGCCAGTCCGAGACCAACATCAACCTGCCCTACATCACGGCCTCGTCCGAGGGCCCGCTGCACCTCGACGAGAAGCTGACCCGCTCCGAGTTCCAGCGGCTGACGGCCGACCTGCTCGAGCGCACCAAGGGCCCGTTCCACCAGGTCATCAAGGACGCCGGCATCAAGGTCTCCGACATCGCCCACGTGGTGATGGTCGGCGGCTCGACCCGCATGCCCGCGGTGACCGAGCTGGTCAAGGAGCTGACCGGCGGCAAGGAGCCCAACAAGGGCGTCAACCCGGACGAGGTCGTCGCCATCGGCGCCGCCCTGCAGGCCGGCGTGCTCAAGGGCGAGGTCAAGGACGTCCTGCTGCTCGACGTGACCCCGCTGTCGCTGGGCATCGAGACCAAGGGCGGCATCTTCACCAAGATCATCGAGCGCAACACGACGATCCCGACCAAGCGCTCCGAGGTCTTCACCACGGCCGAGGACAACCAGCCGTCGGTGCAGATCCAGGTCTTCCAGGGCGAGCGCGAGATCGCCTCGTACAACAAGAAGCTGGCCACCTTCGAGCTGACCGGCATCGCGCCGGCGCCGCGCGGCATCCCGCAGATCGAGGTCACCTTCGACATCGACGCCAACGGCATCGTCAACGTCTCCGCCAAGGACCTGGGCACGGGCAAGGAGCAGACGATGACGATCACCGGCGGCTCCGCGCTGGCGAAGGACGACATCGAGCGCATGATGCGCGAGGCGGAGTCGTACGCCGAGGATGACAAGAAGCGCCGCGAGGAGGCCGAGGTCCGCAACAACGCCGACGGGCTCGCCTACCAGACGGAGAAGTTCCTCCGCGAGAACGACGACAAGGTCCCCGGCGACATCAAGACCGAGGTCAACGACGCCCTGTCCGAGCTGAAGAAGGCTCTGGAGGGCACCGACACCGACGTCATCCGCAACTCGGCGGAGAAGCTCGCCACGGTCAGCCAGAAGATGGGTTCGGCGATCTACGCCCAGAGCCAGGGCCAGCAGGCCGGCGGCGAGGGCGCCCCGCAGGACGCCGCGTCCGGTGACGGCCAGAAGGCCGACGAGGATGTGGTCGAGGCCGAGATCGTCGACGACGAGCCGAAGAAGGACAAGTGATGCCGCCGCGTGAAAACGGGCATGAGGAGCCGGTGATCCGCGACAAGCGCAAGATCGACCCGGAGACGGGGCAGGTCAGGGAGACGGCCGCCGACCAGGCGGCCGAGCAGCCGCCTGCCGAGGCGCCGGTGCTGGGCTCCCCCGACGGCGAGCTGGCGGCCCAGCTCGCCGAGCGGACCGCCGATCTGCAGCGACTTCAGGCCGAATACGTGAACTACCGCAGGCGGGTCGAGCGCGACCGGGCCGCGGTCAGGGAGCAGGCGGTCGCGGGCGCGCTGATGGAGCTCCTGCCCGTCCTCGACGACATCGGCAGGGCTCGCGACCACGGCGAGCTCACCGGAGGCTTCGCGAAGGTGGCGGAGTCACTGGAGTCGGCCGTCACCAAGCTCGGCCTCAGCCCCTTCGGGCAGAAGGGCGAGCCGTTCGACCCGACCGTCCACGAGGCGCTGATGCACAGCTACTCGCCGGACGTCACCGAGCCGACCGCGATCGAGGTGTTGCAGCCTGGATACCGGATGGGCGACAGGGTGCTCCGCCCGGCGCGGGTGGCGGTGGCCGAGCCCGAGGCCGCTCCTGCCGTGTCCCCTGACGCGGCAGATACTGAAGAAGAAAACTGACGAGGACGAAGGGCCGTAGATGAGCACCAAGGACTACTTGGAGAAGGACTACTACGCCGTCCTTGGTGTGCCCAAGACCGCCACCGCCGATGAGATCAAAAAGGCCTACCGCAAGCTGGCCAGGCAATACCACCCCGACAGCAACCAGGGCGACGCGACCAAAGAGGCCAAGTTCAAAGAGGTCTCCGAGGCCTACGACGTCCTGTCCGACAGCAAGCGCCGCAAGGAGTACGACGAGGCGCGCACGCTGTTCGGGTCCGGGGTGGGCGGCCAGCGGCCCGGCGGCGGTGGCGGATTCCCGTTCGACTTCGGTGACCTGTTCGGCGGGACCGGCCAGCCGGGCCAGAGCGGCGCAGGCGAGCGGCTCGGCGACCTGTTCGGCGGGCTGTTCAACCGCGGCGGCGCCACCCGCACCACCACCACGGCGCGGCCGCGGCGCGGCCAGGACGTCGAGTCCGAGGTCACGCTGACGTTCACCGAGGCGGTCGAGGGCACCACGGTGTCGCTCAGGCTGACCAGCTCGGCCGCCTGCGCCGCGTGCACCGGCACCGGGGCCAAGGCGGGCACGACCCCCAGGGTCTGCCCCACCTGCGAGGGCACCGGCGCGGCCAGCCGCAACCTGGGCAACTTCGCCTTCTCCGAGCCCTGCCGCGACTGCAAGGGCCGTGGGCTGATCGTGGACGACCCCTGCCCCGTGTGCGAGGGCAGCGGCCGGGCCAAGAGCACCCGCACCATCCAGGCCCGCATCCCCGCCGGCGTGGCCGACGGGCAGCGGGTCAAGCTCAAGGGCAAGGGAGCGCCGGGCGAGAACGGCGGCCCGGCCGGCGATCTCTACATCCAGACCCATGTCAAGACGCACCCCGTGTTCGGCAGGGCGGGCGACAACCTGACGATCACCGTACCCGTGACGTTCACGGAAGCCGCGCTGGGCGCCGAGATCAAGGTGCCGATCCTCAAGGGCTTGCCGGTCACGCTGCGCATCCCCGCGGGCACCCCCAACGGGCGCACGTTCCGGGTGCGCGGCAGGGGCGTCGCCCGTAAAGACGGCACCAAGGGCGACCTGCTCGCCACCGTCGAGGTGGTCGTGCCGAAGACGCTCGACGACAAGTCGCGCGAGCTCCTCACCGAGTTCAACACCGCGACCGTGGGAGAGGACCCGCGCGCTGATCTCATTCAGCGAGCCAGAAGCGAGTAGCCGATGGACGCCAACTACTTCGATCTGTCAGACGACACACCCGTCTATGTGATCTCGGTGGCCGCGCAGTTGTCCGGGCTCCACCCGCAGACGCTGCGGCAGTACGACCGGCTGGGGCTGGTCAGCCCTGGGCGCACGGCGGGGCGCGGCCGCCTCTACTCCACGAGAGACATCATCCAGCTCCGCGAGGTGCAGCGGCTCTCCCAGGAGGAGGGCATCAACCTCGCGGGCATCAAGCGGATTCTCGAGCTCGAGAACGAAGCTCTGCGGCTGCGTGAGGAGGTTCACCGCCTGCGTGCCGAGATGCGGATGGTCAGAGCGCTGATCCGTTACGAGCTGCCACCGGGGGCGTAGGAAGACATGGAATACAAGCTCACCCAGAAGAGCCAGGAAGCGCTCTCGGGTGCCATGCGGCGTGCCGCCGCGGAGGGCAACCCGGAGATCTCCCCGGCTCACCTGCTGACCACGTTGCTCTCGCAGACGGGCGGCACCGCCGTGCCGCTGCTCGAGGCTGTCGGCGCCGACTGGCGCACGCTGCGGGCGCGGGCTGAGGAGCTGCTCGCGGCGCTGCCGAAGGCGCAGGGCTCGACGGTGGGGGCCCCGTCCAGCTCGCGCCAACTGCTCACCGTGATGAACACCGCCGCCCAGCACGCCAACCGGCTGGAGGACCTCTACGTCTCCACCGAGCACCTGCTGGTCGGCCTGGCCGCCGACGGCGGCCAGGCGGCCGCGCTGCTCAAGTCGCAGGGCGCGACGCCGCAGGCGCTGCTCGACGCCTTCGAAAAGGTACGCGGCCACGCCCGCGTCACCAGCGAGACCCCCGAGGACACCTACCAGGCGCTGGAGAAATATGGCGTCGACCTGACCGAGCGCGCCCGCGGCGGCAAGCTCGACCCGGTCATCGGCCGCGACACCGAGATCCGCCGGGTGGTCCAGGTGCTCAGCCGCCGCACCAAGAACAACCCCGTGCTGATCGGCGAGCCCGGCGTCGGCAAGACCGCCGTCGTCGAGGGCCTGGCCCAGCGCATCGTGGCCGGCGACGTGCCCGAGTCGCTGCGCAACAAGCGGCTGATCGCCCTCGACCTGAGCGCGATGGTGGCCGGCGCGAAATACCGCGGCGAGTTCGAGGAGCGGCTCAAGGCCGTGCTCTCCGAGATCAAGGAGAGCAACGGGCAGATCGTGACGTTCATCGACGAGCTGCACACCGTCGTCGGCGCGGGGGCCGCCGAGGGTGCGATGGACGCCGGCAACATGCTCAAGCCGATGCTGGCCCGCGGCGAGCTGCGCATGATCGGCGCGACCACGCTCGACGAATACCGCGAGCGGATCGAGAAGGACGCGGCGCTGGAGCGTCGCTTCCAGCAGGTCTACGTGGGCGAGCCCACGGTCGAGGACACGATCGCGATCCTGCGCGGGTTGAAGGGCCGCTACGAGGCCCACCACCAGGTGCAGATCGCCGACAGCGCGCTGGTGGCCTCCGCCGCGCTCTCCGACCGCTACATCACCAGCCGGTTCCTCCCCGACAAGGCCATCGACCTGGTCGACGAGGCCGCCTCGCGGCTGCGCATGGAGATCGACTCCCGTCCCGTGGAGATCGACCAGCTCCAGCGCAACGTCGACCGGATGAAGATGGAGGAGCTGGCCCTGTCGAAGGAGACCGACGAGGCCTCCGTCCAGCGGCTCGAACGGCTCCGCCAGGAGCTGGCCGACCGCCAGGAGGAGCTCAACGCCCTCGTCGGCCGCTGGGAGCACGAGAAGGCCGGGCTCAACAAGGTCGGTGAGCTCAAGAAGCAGCTCGACGAGGCCCGCAGCGCCGCCGAGCGGGCGCAGCGCGACGGCGACTTCGAGGCCGCCTCCCGGCTGATGTACGCCGAGGTGCCGCGGCTCGAGCAGGCGCTGAAGGCCGCCTCGGACGCCGCGCCGCCGGAGAACGCCATGGTCAAGGAGGAGGTCGGCGCCGACGACATCGCCGAGGTGATCTCGTCGTGGACCGGCATCCCCGCGGGGCGCCTCCTGGAGGCGGAGACGGCCAAGCTGCTGCGCATGGAGGAGGAGCTGGGCAAGCGGCTCATCGGCCAGCAGCGGGCCGTACAGGCCGTCTCGGACGCCGTACGCCGCAGCCGGGCCGGCATCGCCGACCCCGACCGGCCGACGGGCTCGTTCTTCTTCCTGGGCCCAACGGGCGTGGGCAAGACGGAGCTGGCCAAGGCGCTGGCGGAATTCCTGTTCGACGACGAGCGGGCCATCACCCGCATCGACATGAGCGAATACTCCGAGAAGCACAGCGTGGCCAGGCTCGTCGGCGCGCCTCCCGGCTACGTCGGCTATGAGGAGGGCGGCCAGCTCACCGAGGCCGTCAGGCGGCGCCCGTACACCGTGGTGCTGCTGGACGAGGTGGAGAAGGCCCACCCCGAGGTCTTCGACATCCTCCTCCAGGTGCTCGACGACGGGCGGCTGACCGACGGCCAGGGCCGCACGGTCGACTTCCGCAACACGATCCTGATCCTCACCTCCAACATCGGCTCGCAGTTCCTCGTCGATCCCAAGCTGGAGAACGGCGCCAAGCGCGAGGCCGTCATGGGGGCGGTGCGCAGCTCCTTCAAGCCGGAGTTCCTCAACCGTCTCGACGACGTGATCCTGTTCGACGCGCTGGGCTCGGAGGAGCTGGCACAGATCGTCGATCTGCAGGTCGAGCGGCTGGCGCAGCGCCTGTCCGACCGCAGGCTGACGCTGGAGGTCACGCCGGCGGCCCGGGAGTGGCTGGCCCTGACGGGCTACGACCCGCTGTACGGCGCCCGTCCGCTGCGCCGCCTCGTCCAGTCCGCCATCGGCGACAAGCTGGCCAGAGCGGTGCTGTCGAGCGAGATCGTGGACGGCGACAAGGTCATGGTCGAGCTCGGCGACGACGAGCTGCTCGTCCAGCGCGCCTGACCCGGCTTCGAAGCCCGGGGATCGATCATGGTCCCCGGGCTTCGGCGTGTCATGGCACGGTCATCCCGGCGCGCGGTCGGTAAGGTTTCGCCCTCTCTCTGTCACTTGAGGCACACCCGTCCCATCAGCGGGCATGCCCGTGTCCGTCCGGGCGCGAGCACACCACGAGGGCGCGCACGCACCGGCTCCCGGACGTGCCCCGGAGGGCCGTGCCGGGAGCGGTGGTCAGCGGGCGAGCGCGTCCAGTTCGTCCTCGGGCAGCCCGAGATCGACCCGGATGCGGTAGCGCGTACGCAGCGCCGCCACATGGTCGGGATCGCTCTCGTCGGAGCCCAGCGCGGCCTGGGTGGCCCACTCGAGCCCTCCTTGGAGGTCTCCGTAGGCGACCAGCGTCTCGGCGATCGTGTGCGCGGTCGCCGTGGAGACGCCGCCTTCAGCCCGTATCGTCTCGATGACCTCCCTTGCCTCATCGGCCCTGTCGAGTTCGAAGAGCGTGTCGGCGATGCCGGCACGCGGGTCGAACCCCGCCTCGCCACCGTCCTCGACCGCGCGCTGGAAACACTCCATCGCGCGCGCGGGCTGGCCCGCCGCTCGCCACTCCTCGGCGGCGAGGACCAGGATGGATGCCCTGGAGACGTCGCCGGACGAGTAGCGGAGCGCGACGTCGTACAGCCGACTGGCCAGGGAACTGTGGTCGTCGGCCAGCAGAGCCTGCTCAAGCAGACGATCAAGGTGCTCACGGGTCACATGCGCCACACCGCGAGACTACCGAGCTACCGGGGCCTTTGCCCGGTCAATGCACATGGCCGGTCACCCCCAAATTCCGTAACGTCTCGTCCAATCATGCTGACTGTGCGCGTGTATATGCAGGTCATGGGGCATATAGCAGTCACTTTGCGTCCCGCGAGCGGAAGGGGCTGTGATGGGCATGTCCAAGCAGATGACCTTCGCGCTGGCCTGTGTGGTCGTCTTGTCGGCCCTCATTCCCGGTGTGGCGGGCTATCTGTCGGCCCGCCTGGAGGCCATCGAAGCCGCAGAACGCAACCTGCGCGCCCTGGAGGCGCGGCTGGATCTCCGCGAGGCGCGGGACGCGCGGCCGGTGTCGTTCCCCGCCCCGTGTCTGCATACGCCTCCGCCTCCCACGCCGCGCCTCCAGGAGATGCCCGCTGCCGCGCTCGGCCACGACGAGCGCTGGCCCCATGAGGTGCCGGCCTGGCTGCCCGGACTCCTGAAGGAGATCGAGGACGCCGTAGAGGACTGAGCGCCCTATCGCGCGTTCCTCGTGAGCCGGGCTTCGAGGCCGTGGTCCCGCGGCAAGTGAGCGAGCCCTACGTGTGCGGTGACCAGGACCTGAGCTGCCGGGACAGGAAGCCGCGGATCAGCTGCTTGGCGGCGTCGATGATCTCGGGGGCGCCGTCGAGGTCGCGCCGGAAGGCCAGCTTCAGGACGGCGTCCCCGGCCTCGACCGCCACCAGCACGGCCAGGTCCAGCTCCGGGCTGTCCGCCAGCCCGAACTCCTTCAGGAACAGCCCGCGCACCCGCCCCGCGATTACCGTGTTGTTGTCGGAGTCGGAGTCGAGCAGGTTGAGGTCCACCGCGTCGCCGAAGTGGAGGCTCTTGAAGCCGGCGACGGTCCGGTGCATGTCGACGTACTCGTCGATGATCGCATCGACCGCCTCCCACCAGCCGAGGTGGTCCTCCTCGAGGAACCTGCGGTCCACCCTGCGGACGAACTCCTCGACGTTGCGCCGGGTGAGCTCCTGCGTGATGGCCCGCTTGTCGGGAAAGAACTGATAGACCGACCCGATCGCCACGCCCGCCCGCTCGGCTATGCGGGTGGTGGACAGGGCCTCGTATCCGGTCTCGTCGAGCAGCTCGGCACAGGCGTCGAGCATGCGCTCGACCCGCCGGGCGCTGCGGCGCTGTGCGGGCTGCCGCCTGAGAGCTTTGGGCTGGGCGCAATCATCATCTATTTGCGGCGAAGACACGTATTCATCTTCTCCTGTACGGGCGATCGTTACTTGCAAATTTGCGGATTTCTCGTGGCTCAACCCCGCCGCGCCAGCCCCCGCATCGCCCGCGGCGAAATCCTGGACAGGGCATATCCCATTTTGCCTTCCAGGTTGATCGGAACGACCGCCTGATTCCGGTGCACCGCCCGCAGAATGTGCGCGGCCACCCGCTCGGGCGGGTACCGGCGCCACGCCAGCCCCCGTACGGCCTCCTCCCGCCGGTCCTGCCCCACGTACGTGGCGTGCCGGGCGATGGGGGTGGACACGAACCCCGGGCAGACGGCGCTGACGCCGATCCCGTGCTCCGCCAGTTCGGCCCCGAGGCAGTCGCTGAGCATCTTCACGGCCGCCTTCGAGACCGAGTACGCCGGCAGCAGCCGCGACGGCGCGAACGCGGCCAGGGAGGCGACGTTGACGATGTGGCCGCCCTCGCCGCGCTCGGCCATGGCTGCCCCGAACAGCCTGCAGCCGTGAATCACGCCCCACAGATTGACGTCGATCGTCCTGCGCCAGTCGTCAACCGTATGATCGAAAAAGGGCCCGGCAACGACGATCCCAGCATTGTTGACCACAATGTCGGGCACCCCATATTGAGAGATGATATTTCGCGAAAAATCCTCCATCTGATCGATATTCGCGACATCTACCTCTACGGCCCACGCCGTACCCCCGAGCTCCCCGGCGATGCCGTCGGCGGCCCGCGCCGCGGCCTCGGCGTCGATGTCCGCGCAGACCACCTCGCCCCCGTGCGCGGCGAACGCCCGCGCCGTGGCCAGCCCGATGCCCGACCCCGCGCCGGTGACCACCACCAGCCGATCCCCGAACGCCCCACGCCGCACCCCCGCCTGCGACCGCCGCAGCTCCTTCGACGGCGCGGCGCCGTCGACGTGCGCCGCGAATTCGGCGATCATCCCGGCGACGAGATCGGGATGGCTGCGGTGCGCCCAGTGCCCGGCCATGATCTTTCGATGCCAGAGCCTGGGCGCCCAGCGCCCGATCGAGGCCAGCAGCGCCGGCGTCACGAAGGTGTCGCGGGCGGCCTCGACGAGTTGCACGGGCACGCCGGGCACGCGGGGGTCCTCGCCGGCAGCGCTCCGGGTGCGCGCCCGGAGCGAGGCGCCGCGCATGTTCCGCCGGTAGAGCCACAGCCCGTTGCGCCCGTCCCTGAGCAGGGTCTCGGCGGGATGTCCGGCCCGCGGCACCGCGCCCTCGGCCCGCAGCCGGCGGTCGAGCAGCAGGGGCACGAGCGAGCGCCACGCCAGCTCGGGGACCACGGGCGCCAGGAATGCGCCGATGTACCACGATCTCGCCAGCTGCGCGGCGACGTCGCGTCGCCTGCCGTGCCGCACGAAGTGGGCCGTTTGCCGCAGCCCCGGCCCGCCGACGCTGGTGAACGAGGCCACCCGCTCCCGGACCCCGGGCCGCCCGGCCGCCTCCCACCCCTGCAGCGACCCCCAGTCGTGCCCGACGAGGTGAACCTTCGGCTTCCCCACGGAGTCGAGCACGGCACACAGGTCATCCATCAGCCGGTCGAGCCCGTAGTCACGCCGGTCCCGCGGCGCGGTGGACGCCCCGGTCCCGCGCACGTCGTACCGCACCACGTGGAAGCGGTCGCGCAATCGCGCGACCACCTCGTCCCAGACGCGGTGCGTGTCCGGATAGCCGTGCAGGAGCAGCACAGTCGGGTCGGCCGGGTCGCCGTCCTCGAAGAGCGCCAGCCGCACGTCACCGGACTCGACCCACCGCATCGCGACCTCCTATTAGACGTGACGTCCAAAACTAGCCTACGGCCGTGCGGTCAGCCCAGTGCAGGAACGCAGCGCCTTCCAGTCCGCCACCGCCTGGGTCCGGGCTGAGCCCGTCATCTGGACCGGGACGCCGCCCTGGATGGTGGCCGGGGTCCACTGGTCCTTCAGCACCTTGCGCCCGTTGATGGTCAACGTCAGCACGCCGGTCCTGCCGGTGGTCGCCGGGTTGGAGTTGTAGAAGATGAAGTTGCCCATGCCGTAGCTGACGTAGGCGTTGTTGAGATATCCGGATCCGAGCAGGATGTGCGCGTGCCCGCCGACGACCACGTCGGCGCCCGCCTTGACCAGCTTGGGGGCGAGCGAGAGCTGAGCCTGGTTCGGGCACTTCTGCATCTCGGTGCCCCAGTGCAGGTGGACGATCACGGTGTCGGAGTTCTTGCGCGCCTGCCGTACCGCTCTCAGCAGGCTCGCCTCGTCCTTGGCCGAGGCCAGCCCGCCCTTGTCCGCCGTGGCCGTCCACGACTGGATGAACTCCGCGTCGAGCACCTGCGTGGCCCCGATGATCGCCACCCGGTTCCCGTTCACGGTCTTCCTGAAGGGCTTGTACGCCTCCGCCGCGTCCTTCCCGATCCCCACCACGGGGTACTTGCTGCGTTTGATCGCCGCCAGCGAGTCCGCGAGCCCGCTCTCCATGTAGTCCATGCCGTGGTTGTTCGCCATGGACACGACGTCCACCCCGGCGGCCTTGAGCGCGGTGAACGCGGTAGCGGGCGCCCGGAACGTGAACTGCTTGCCGGGCGCCGGCGTCCCCCCGGTGGTGATGGCCGTCTCCAGGTTCACCATGGACAAGTCGGCCTTGCGCAGCACGTTCGCGATCGGCCCGAGCGCCGTGCGCGGGTTCGCCAGCCTGGGCCGCAGGATCCCCTCGAAGTGCACGTCCCCGCCGAAGGAGATCGTGTACGGCCGCCGCTCCCGCGTCGGCTTCTCCGTCGGCGAGGCGGCCGCCTCCTGGCCCACCTGCTTGCTCTGCGGCTCCTGTTCAGGCGCCGAAGAGCAGGCGGCCAGCGAGGCGAGGACGGCTAACACCGGGACAGCACGGGGGAATCTCATCTGCCGCCATTTCCACTCGAATCCTGTCTTTCAGGGATCGAGCATGCCATGCACGGCAAATTACTGGTCAAACTGATTAGCGCGGCAGCGACCCATCGCGGGAGCAACTCATCAACTTGCTCATAGCGGACCTGGTCTCATCGTCCATCGGCGTGTAGACGATCACCCGGATCTCGGGGACGGCCGTGAGACTGGTCGTGCTGAAGCGCAGCTCTCCCAGCTCCACGTGCTTGAACGTCTTCACCCTGGGCCCCGGATCGGCCACGTCCTGCCTGGCCCACAACCGGGCGAACTCGGCGCTCTCCGCACAGAGCCGGCGGACGAAGTCCTGCCAGCACGGGTCGTCGGCGTGCCGGCTGTAGGCGCCCCTGAAGACGGCGACCGCCCGCCCCAGCTCCTGGTCGCGGTTGAGCAGCACGGTGCTGGGAGCGGGATTGAGGCAGGTCTGCCAGAGCGAGTTCCGCTCCGCCTCGGGCGCGTTGACCAGCTCGGGGAACAGGGCGGCGTAGGCGTCGTTCCAGGCCAGGGCGTCGCAGCGGCCGTTGGAGACGCAGGCCGGCATGTCGCCGAGCCGGTCCAGGATCCCCCGAAGCTCGGGCGTCACCTGGCCGGAGTCCACCGGGGCGGGGACCTCCGCCTGCCCCGCCAGCCGGTAGAGGTGCTGGCGCTCGGCGCTGTCGAGCCGCAACGTGCGCGCGATCGCGTCGAGCACCTGCGTGCTGGCGTTGATCGGCCGCCCCTGCTCCAGCCACGTGTACCAGGTCACGCCGACCCCGGCCAGCTGCGCGACCTCCTCGCGCCGCAACCCAGGGGTGCGCCTGCGCGGCCCCGGCGCGAGGTCGACCATCTCGGGGGTGATCCGCTCGCGACGCGTACGCAGGAATGCCGACAGATCTGAACGCTTCACCTCTGCCACGGTCATCTCTCCACTAGGGGGCACCCGGCAACGCTTATCCAGTTACCGTCAATACCAGTATAAATGGGCTCTCGTTACTGGTACTGGCCGCACGGCAAACTTGCAATTATGCCGCAAACCTCCTCTTTCACCCCTTCTTTGCGCACAAAGCCACAGGAAGGGCCCAGGGCCAGCGGCCTGCTCCTTGCGATCATCCTCGTGGGGCAGTTCCTGGCCATCCTGAACGTCAACATCGTCAACGTGGCCACCCCGACCATCGAGGCCGATCTGCACTCGTCGGGCGCGGGCCTGCAGATGATCGTCGCCGGATACACCATCGTCTATGCCGTCTTGCTGATCACTGGAGCCAGGGTCGGCGACCTGTTCGGCTACCGGAACGTGTTCCTCGGCGGGCTGGCGGCGTTCACGATCACCACGCTCGCCACAGGCCTTGCACCCACGACGGGCTGGCTGGTCGCCTTCCGCCTGCTCCAAGGCGTCGGCGCGGCGATGATGATGCCGCAGGTCCTGACCCTGATCCAGCGCAATTACCAGGGCGCGGCCCGTGGCCGGGCGATCGGGCTGTGGTCGCTGACGATCAGCGGCGGCATCGTGATCGGCCAGGCGCTCGGTGGGATCCTGCTGGGCTTCGGGGCGGGCTGGCGGATCGTCTTCCTGGTGCTGGTCCCCATCGGCGCGCTGCTGCTGGCGACGGGGCTCAAGGTGCTGCCCGCCGACGAGGGCGGCGGCCGGACCGGGCTCGACCCGTGGGGCCTGGTGAGCCTGTCGGCGGCGGTGCTGCTGTTCGTGGTGCCCCTGGTGCTCGGCCGCGAGCTCGGCTGGCCTCTCTGGGGCTGGATCTCGATGGGGCTGAGCGTGGCGATGTTCGGGGCGTTCGTCCGCATCGAGCGCTGGGTGACGTCCCGCGGCGGCCGTCCCCTGGTGGACGCACGGGTGCTGCGCGCGCCGGGCATGCGGCCCGGGCTTGCGGTCCTGCTCTTCGGCCCCGCCACCTGGGGCGCGTTCCTGTTCACCTCTGCCCTGCACCTGCAGGGCGAGCTGCACCTGTCGCCGCTGGCCTCCGGCATGATGCTGGTGCCGTGCGCGCTGGCCTTCGGCCTGGTCGGGCTCGCCTGGCCGCGCCTGCCCTTCCGGCTGCAGCGTCCCCTGGTGCCGTTCGGCTACGTGGTGGCCGCGCCCGCCTATCTCGGCCTCGGGCTGGCCGCCGGCGGCGGGCTCGCGTACGCGATCATGAGCGCCCTCATCGGCGCCGGCCTCGGCGTGCAGGTCGCGGTGACCAACATGGCGACCGAGCAGGTGGACGGCATGTACGCGGCCGACGCCAGCGGTGCCCTGCTCACCGTCATGCAGCTCGGCCAGGTTATCGGCGTCTCCACGGTGGGAACGCTGTTCATCGCGCTCAGCCAGGGCCCCGCCACTGCGCCCACCATGTCCGCCTCCTTTGGAGCCTCCGTCGCCATGGCCGCCCTGGCCGTGCTCGCCGGCCTGAGCTCGATCTTCCTCGTCCGGCGCCGCCACCCATGACCTGCCTGAACTTGGACAGAACTACACGGCCACCGGATCTGCCGTGCGGCGCGTCCTTTCCAGGACGCGCCGCCACGTCACGTCGGCTACTCGACCAGCCAGCCGATCACGGCGACCAGCGCGGCCACGATGAGCCCCGCGATGATCCCATGCCATACGTATGTGCGGAACCAGCCCCACAGGCGCTTGGGCCAGGACTGCGGCCGGATCTCCTCGGCGATCGCGTCCAGGAGACCCTGCGGCGCCTCCCCATGTGCCGTGACCTCGATGAAGGGGGAAGGGGCGAAAACGGCCCTGATGCAGATGCGGTAGTCCTCGGTGCGCACCTTTAATTTCACGCTGCGCCCCCCGACGTGCATGAAGGCACTGCGGAGAGCGGCGGCCTTAATCTTGGTCCCGTCACGGGCCTCGATCTCTGTTTCTTTCGCGGTCTGCTCAAGAAGCTCCTCCACGTTGTACATCGCGGTGAACAGAGAATCGAGGGACATGATCCACCGACGGTGATACCGGCGCGAATGGTATGCCATCACGTGCTCCTGGTTGATTAACCAGATGTCAATTAGTCGATTATGCGGGCATGGCGATATCCGCCATGGTGGTCGTGAATGCATCCCCTTCGCCGTACGAGCTGCCGGGTGCGCGCAGTTCCCGGGAGCTCGTGCCGCGTCCCGCCCGCTCATCTCGGCGTGGGAGCGGCAGAGAGTCCGGCAGGCGTCCGCCGGGAAATGGACGGGAGCGCCCGCACCTCGATCTCGCCGCTGATCCGCGCTGCTACGCGGTCCGCCCAGGGGCGAGATCGGATGGGCGCTCCCCGCCGGCGAACATCGTGTCGGAGGTTGATCATCCGGGGGGATGCTGTGCCATGATGTGTACGTCTTCTACGCTCGCCCGAAAGGCGAGCCGGAGCTCAGCTGAGGCCCTGCCGGGCCTTGCGGGGAGCGGCCCTGCGATGTTGCGTCCTCAACGTCGCCGGGCCGTTTCTTTCTTCAGACGCTCGTCGCGAGTGTCGCCAGGTCGAATTCACCCTCGCGTACGCCGGAGGTGAACGCGGCCCACTCCGCCGGAGTGAACACCAGAACGGGACCGTCCTGAACCTTGCTGTCACGCAAGGCGACGTTTCCGTCGGAGAGGGGGGCGACCTCGACACAGGCATCTGCGCCATTGCAGAAGGTGCTCTTCCGCCAAGCCGCCTTCGAAGGGTGGTTGTGCATTATCTCCCCAAATAGCTAAAGGGGCTCCATTGCCCCTTGTTGAGGTGGTTCGTCGCTAACGTCGCCACAGCATGGCTTTACGTTGGATGAGCACGCGGGACTCGTCCTCGTCAAGCGCCGCCGCCTTGATGTGATCGAAGGCGGTTTCGTATCCGGCCACGCGTTCGAGGTCTTCGACGAAGTGGGCAGTATACAGCTGTTCCAGGTACACAACATCGTCAAATGCCGCAAACTGCAGGTGAATAAAAGTACCGGTGTTCACCGGATGGATGGCGTCCAGGGTCAGGACGTGCACACCGACATGCGGTAGCAGGGAAATCTCCAGGAGATGCTCCATCTGCTCGCGCATCACCGAGGGCTCTCCGAAGCGGCGCATCAGCGACGCCTCGTCCAGCACGACCGTGAGCCGACAGGGCTCCGGCCGGCGCAGGACGCGCTGCTGCCGATCGAGGCGGGCCTCGACGCGGCTGCGGACACCACTGTGCGTGATGCGCGCGATGCCCCGGGAGGCCAGGATGACCTCCCGCGCGTAGTCCTCGGTTTGCAGGAGGCCGGGCACGATGTGTGGTTCCCAGGATCGCTGAGAGACCGCCTCCGCCTCCAACCCGAGGAATCTTGTGTACTCCTCAGGCAGAGCGTCCTCGTAATCTTCCCACCACCCCCGCTGCTCCGCATCCCGCAACAGGCCGATCAGTTCGTCAAGTTTGTCTCCATCTACGCGATAGAGCTTCACCATGGACTTGATGTCGTCTGTGCTGGGCATGGTCCTGGCGGCCTCGATGCGGCTGACCTTGCTCGCGGACCAGCCGAGCTCCCTGGCCGCCTTGGCGCCCGTGAGCTTTTGCCGCTCGCGCAGCAAGCGCAACTCCTGGCCGAGCCGGAGCCTGCGTACCGTGGGACTGCCCTGCTGCGCTGGCACCGTCCGCTCTCCTTGTCGGGAAGGAAGCTGTGGCGGGAAAGGAGGGTTTGGAGCACGGCTTTCAGGGCCGTTCGCTCAATCTTACACTGCAAGTTGCACGGGTAGTGCCGTCTGGCCTTGCCAGAAGGCTTTCATGGAGAGAGCGTGGGAGCAAGACAGGCTCCGTGAAGCTCCCCGGGCTGGTACAGGTTTTCCACCGTTGCCGCCGGTCCAGGAGATTCCGACACTTCTCGTGCAAGTTGCAGGGCAAGCTATGAGGCAAGGTGCGAAGAAAAGCAAATCTTCCTTGCTCAAGGTATTGCAGCACGACGGACCTCGGGGGACCATCGGAATCAGAAGGGTTTCTCGAGTGTGAGGAGGCCGGGCATGACGACATCGCCGCACGCACCGGGCCTTCCCCAGATGATCGCCCGCACCCCCGCGGGCCGTCTCGCCGGCAACGTCGCCGTCCCGGAAACGCATCTCATCCCCAGGGAGGCCGCTTGCCGGAAGGACCTCGAAATCACCTGAAGAGTGCAGCGCTGTGGAATCCAGCGCCTCAATGCTCATCCGAGCACGAAAAAGGCCGGACCGAGGCTGACCACCAGTTCCCCGCATATGGGCTGCCACCCTGCGACGGAACCGGTCATCAGCCGTCGGACCGGCAAAGAAGCCACCTCTAGAAATGCCGCGAAAGGGGTCTTCTATGTACTCACAAGGTACCAAGGGACTCAGCCGAATCAAGTCCCGGATCCGGGAACTCATCGCATGGGCCGATCGCGAAATCTGCATGGAGCCCGACGAATTCGCGCACCGCATCGGCTGGACGGTGACCAGGACGGGCTTCGGTGCCCGTCGCTACCGGGACCCGCGCTTCGACCAGCTCCGCCTGCCTCGCCGCGTACGCGAGGAGGTGACCTGAGATGCCGCGGAACCCGCGCAACCAGATCTACCCCGCCAACGAGGATCTGCCCGCCGCCCGGGGCGGCGGGCCGCTGGCCCGGCTCTGGCGGGCCCGCACCGAACTGCTGATGGGCGCCGCCCTGGCGCTGTTCGCGCTCACCCTGCTCGGCGCGACGCAGGAGGGCCGCTGGATCCCCTTCGTCCTGCTGACCAGCGCGATCTCGGTGCCGGCCGCCACCAGGGCCGGCCGCAACTGGATCGCCGCCCACTTCTGGTGCGTGGCGTCCAGGCACCGCCTGCAGCGGATCTGCCTGGAGACGACGATGCACACCAGGGCCGGGCGGATCCCGCTGGTGCTGTGGATCACACCGACGACGACGGGCGAGAAGGCACTGATCCTGACGAGGGCCGGGATCTGCGCCGAGGAGTTCGAGGCGTACAGCGAGGAGATCGCCGCGGCCTGCTGGGCCAGGAGCGTGAACGTCTACCGGCACTGCACGCGGGCGCAGCTGGTGATCGTGGAGATCGTCAGGCGCGACGAGGTCCCCGGCGCCGCCTCCCCCGGGCTGGACCGGCTCTACGGCCGGCACGCCTGGGTCTCGCTCAGACGCGACCTCGAGGAGCCGCCTGATCTGCGCACACCGGTCGTGCTGCCGCAGATGGGCTGAAGACCTGGGGATAAATGGGGCCTTCCCCAGGGGGTAAGCCCCGGAGACCGCGGGGGCTCCGGGGCTTCCCCATGTGCCCGGCACGAGCCAAGATGAGTTCAGCTGGCGAACTCAGGAGTCGTGATGACGTCGACCGTCCACCGGACTTGTCCCCTCTGCGAGGCCGTCTGCGGCCTGACGCTCACCCTCGACGAGGGCGGGCACGTGACCAGCGTCCGCGGCGACAAGGACGATCCGTTCAGCAAGGGGTTCATCTGCCCCAAGGGGGCCAGCCTCGGCCGGCTCGACGAGGACCCGGACCGGCTGCGCAAGCCGCTGATCCGCGAGGGCGACCTGTGGCGCGAGGTCGGCTGGGACGAGGCGTTCGCCGCGGTGAAGGCCGGGCTCGACCGGGTCGCCGACCGGAAGTCGATCGCGGTCTATCTCGGTAACCCGAACGCGCACAGCATGGCGGGGGCGCTCTACGGCGCGCCCCTGATCAAGGCGCTGGGCACCCGCAACGTCTTCTCGGCCAGCACCGCCGACCAGATGCCCAAGCACGTGGCCAGCGGGCTGATGTTCGGGCATCCACTGGCCATCCCGGTCCCCGACCTGGACCGCACGGACTACCTGCTCATGCTGGGCGCCAACCCTCTGGAGTCCAACGGCTCGCTGTGCACCGCCCCCGACTTCCCTGGCAGGCTGAGGGCCCTGCGCGGGCGCGGCGGCCGGCTGGTCGTGGTCGACCCGCGGCGCACGCGGACCGCGGCGCTGGCCGACGAGCACGTGTTCGTCCGCCCGGGGACCGATGCCTATCTGCTGTTCGGGATCGTCCACACGCTGTTCGCCGAGGATCTCGTCACGCCCTCACACCAGGTCAACGGGCTGGCCGAGGTACGCGAGGCGGCCAAGCACTTCCCGCCCGAGTCGGTGTCCCACCGTACGGGGGTGGCCGCCGAGGTGATCGTGCGGCTGGCCAGGGAGCTGGCGGGAGCGCGTACGGCCGCCGTGTACGCCAGGATCGGCACCTGCACGGCCGAGTTCGGCACGCTGGCCCAGTGGCTGGTGGACGTGCTGAACGTGCTCACCGGCAACCTCGACCGGCCGGGCGGCGCGATGTTCCCCAAGCCGGCCACGGAGTTCGGGGCGCGACGGAGGCCGTACGCGGTGGGGCGGTGGAAGAGCCGGGTCCGGGGCCTGCCCGAGGCGAACGGCGAGCTGCCGGTGGCCACCCTCGCCGACGAGATCGAGACGCCCGGCGAGGGGCAGGTCAAGTTCCTGCTCACGATCGCGGGCAACCCCGTGCTGTCGGCGCCCCACGGGGACCGGCTGGACGCGGCCTTCGAGGGGCTCGACTTCATGGTGAGCGTGGACCCGTACCTGAACGAGACCACCAAGCACGCGAACGTCATCCTGCCGCCGCCGCGGGTGCTGCAGTCAGGGCACTACGACTTCGCGCTGCTCGGGTTCGCGGTGCGCAACTACACGCGCTACTCTCCGCCGCTGCTGCCGCTGGACGGGCAGCCCTCAGAAGCCCAGATCCTGGCCAGGCTGGCCATGATCGCCTCGGGGCTCGAAGGGGATCTGGACGCGTTCGTCATCGACGAGATGCTGCGCAAGGCCGCGGAGACGCCCGGCTCCGGCATCGAGGGGCGCGACATCGCGGAGCTGCACGACGCGCTGGAGGGCGAGACCGGCAGCGAGCGCAGGCTCGACCTCATGCTCAGGCTCGGCCCGTACGGCGAGTGGGCCGGCAAGGGCGACCTGTCGCTGCGCAAGCTGCTCGACCACCCGCACGGCCTGGACCTGGGAGCGCTCGAGCCCAGGCTGGACGAGGTGCTGAAGACCGCCTCGGGGCTGATCGAGCTGGCGCCGCCGCAGCTCATCGAGGACGTGGAGCGGCTGCGGGGCAGGCTCGCCGAGGAGCCGCCGGAGATCGTCCTGATCGGGCGGCGCCACCTGCGCTCCAACAACAGCTGGCTGCACAACGTGGGCCCCCTGGTCGGCGGCAGCAACACCTGCACGCTGCAGATCAACCCGGCCGACGTGGCCCGGCTCGGGCTCGGCGGGGAGGCCGTGGTGCGCTCGGCGAAGGGCCAGCTCACGGTGCCACTGGAGCCCACCGACACGATCATGCCGGGCGTGGTCAGCCTGCCGCACGGCTGGGGGCACGCGGGCAGCCCGCAGAGCGTGGCGGCCGAGCACGCAGGGGTCTCCGCGAACGTGCTCACCGACGAATCCACCATCGACGTTCCAAGTGGTAACGCAGTGTTCAACGGAGTTCCGGTCACGATTTCACCAACTGGGGTGATCACCGCACATTAAGGTGTCGCGCGTGACTATCGCGCCAGAAGAGGACCGCCTGAACGCCCAGATCTCCTTCGCCATCGAAATCGACAAGTTGAAGCGGATCATCCGCCGCAACCATCTCATCGACGGTTCGCGGCGGGAGAACACCGCAGAGCACTCCTGGTACGTGGGCACGCTGGCGATGGTCCTCGGCGAGCACGCCCCGCCGGGGACCGACCTCCAGCGGGTTGTGGCCATGCTGCTGGTGCACGACCTGGTGGAGATCGACGCCGGCGACACGTTCATCTACGACCCGGTGGAGGTCGCCGCGCAGGCCGGGGCCGAGCGGGCCGCCGCCGACCGCATCTTCGGCCTGCTGCCCGGCGAACAGGGGGCCTGGCTGCGGGAGCTGTGGGACGAGTTCGAGGCAAGGAAGACGCCGGAGGCGAGATTCGCCAAGGCGCTCGACCGCTTCGCCCCCATCCTCGCCAACCACCACACCGAGGGCGGCACGTGGCCGCTGTTCAAGGTCAGGGCGGCCCAGGTCAGGGAGAAGGTGCGGATCATCGAGGAGGGCTCACCCTCGCTCGGCGCGTACGCCCTGGAGCTGGTCGAGCTCTCCGTGACCAGGGGACACCTGTCCGAGTGATCCCCTCATGGCTGGGGTAGGGGACCTGTCGTGAAAGAGGAAGTACGAGCGAAACGTCGGCAATTGCGGGATTTCACCGGTCCTGTCGCCCTTGCCGATCGGCTCGAGAAGTCGAAGGCCATGGACCGACCGGTCAGAGCGCTGGCCAAGGCCGTACGCCGGCGCATCCGCCCTGGATTGCTGCGCGACGTGCTGCACGGCGTGCCCATCGGCGAGCCGCTGCACCCACCGCTGGCCTCGGTCAGCCTGGGCTGCTGGATGTCGACGGCCGTGCTCGACCTGGCCGGGGCCGACCCCCGGGCCGCGCGCCTGCTGCTGGCCACGGGCATCGCCAACGCGGTGCCCACCGCGGCCGCCGGGCTGACCGACTGGTCCTCACTCCACCGTGAGCAACAGCGGGTGGGTTTCGTCCACATGCTGTCGAATTTGACCGCACTGGGCCTGTTCTCCGCGTCCTTGCTGGCCCGCCTGCGCGGCCGCGAGCGCTCCGGCCGGCTGCTGTCCTTCGCCGGGCTCGGCATCGGCACGCTGGGCGCCTATCTGGGCGGCCACATGGCCTACCGGCAGGCAGCGGGGGCCAACCACGCCCCGCAAGTCAGCCACCTGGTGCCGCTGGGCTGGCACGATCTGTGCCCGATCAAGGACCTGCCGGAGGGCCGGCCGGTGGCGCGGCGGCTCGGCTACATCCAGCTCTTCGTGCTGCGCCGGGGCGAGGGCGTGATCGTGCTCGCCGACCACTGCCCCCACCTGGCCGGCCCGCTGCACCAGGGCAGGCTGGTCATGGAGGACGGCGAGGCTTGCGTCGTGTGCCCGTGGCACGGCAGCACGTTCCGGCTGGGCGACGGCTCGGTGCGGCACGGGCCGGCGACCGCTCCCGCGCCCACGTTCGAGACCCGGGTCCGTCGGGACGGCACGATCCAGGTACGGCCGGGCTTGACCTGAAGTTTGGTTCAGGTTCTACGGTCGAGTCATGGGCAAGATTCTGGTGACCGGCGCGACCGGAAACGTTGGCAGGCATGTGGTTTCCCAGCTCGCGGAGGCCGGGCTGGAGGTACGGGCGCTCGTCAGGGACCCCGGGCGGGCACGGTTGCCCGTCGAGATGGCGCGGGGCGACCTGAACGTGCCCGAGACGCTGCACCCGGCGCTGGAGGACGTCGAGAGCGTGTTCCTGCTCTGGCCGGGCTTCACGACCGACAACGCCGCGGAGGTGGTCGCGGCGATCGCCAAGCACGCGCGGCGCGTCGTGTACCTGTCGGCCAACGTGGCGCAGCTCGCGGACGAGCCGGCGACGCACTACCAGGAGATCGAGCGGCTGATCCGGCATTCGGGGCTCGGCTGGACGTTCCTGCGGCCCGGCGGTTTCGCGGCCAACACGCTGGGCTGGGCCGGGCAGATCCGGCAGGGCGTCGTGCGCTGGCCGTACGGGCAGGCCGCCAGGTCGCTGATCCACGAGAAGGACATCGCGGCCGTGGCCGTGCACGTGCTCACCTCGGCGGGACACAACGGGGCCACGTACGTTCTCACCGGCCCGGAGCGGTTGACCCAGGCCGAGCAGGTCAGGGTGATCGGCGAGGTGGTCGGCCGCGAGGTGCGGTGGGAGGAGCAGCCGCCGGAGGAGGCCCGCGACCAGCTCATGGCGGCCTGGGGCGACGCGGACTTCGTGGACGCCGCTCTGAAGACGTGGGAGAGCTTCGTGACGACTCCTGAGCCGGTCACCGACACCGTGGAGCGGCTGCTCGGCCGGCCGGCGCTGACGTTCCGCCAGTGGGCCGAGGACCACGCGGCGGACCTCAGCTGACAATGGCGAGCTCGGCCCATCAGGACTGAGCAGTTGACCTGACCTCGTCCGCAGGGTGCTCCACAAGGGCGAGGATGCGGCTGGACATGAACCTGGCCGTGCGCACCGGGGTGCCGCTGCGGGTGACCTCGCTCACCTCGACGAGCCCCCGGCGCGTGGCCACCTCGACCCGCCGGCCGGCGCGGGTGGCCCTGATCTCGTAAGTTCGCGGGGATCCTCCCGCATCGATGACGATCTCCACCCGGTCACCCTTCATGTCCGCGTTATACCCATTACAGCTTTCCGTACACCAGTACGATAATCGCCGCGACGCCCACGCAGACGATGATTCCGCGCAGCACGGGCGCCGGGATCCGCCGCCCCAACCTGGCGCCCAGGAACCCGCCCGCGATCGCACCCAGCGCCACCCCGAGCACGCCCTGCCACTCCACCTCCGCGACGATCACGAACAGCGCGGCCGCCACGGCGTTGACGATCAGGGCGAGGACGTTCTTGGCGGCGTTCACCCGCTGGAGGTGGTCGTCCAGGAAGCTGCCGATCAGGCCGATCAGCAACACCCCCTGGGCGGCGCCGAAGTACCCGCCGTAGACGCCCGCGGCCAGCACGCCCAGCCACAGCGCCGGCCCGCCGTGCGCGTGCTCGTGCTCGCGCCGCTCGGCCAGCCACCGGTTGATCCGGGGCTGCACGACGACAAGCACGCAGGCCAGCGCGATCAGCGCGACGACGACGACCTCGAAGACGTCGGGGTCCAGGAAAAGCAGCAGGATCCCGCCGATCAGCGCCCCGGCCGCCGAGGCCGCGCCCAGGCGCAGCAGGCGGTCGCGCTGGCCATGGAGCTCGGTGCGGTAGCCGTACGCGGCGGTGAAGGAGCCCGGCACCAGGCCGATGGTGTTGGAGACGTTCGCCGTGACGGGGTCGACGCCGACGGCCACCAGAGTAGGGAACGTGATCAGGGAGCCCGATCCGACGACGGCGTTGATGGCGCCCGCCACCACCCCGGCCGCGCAGACCGCGGCCAGTTCCCACCCCGTCACGAACCCTCCTTACGTATCCGGGCTCTTGGGGGGTGTGAAGAGGCCGCCCAGACCTTCCAGGACCTTGCCCATTTCCGACGGGACGATCCAGATCTTGTTGGCATCGCCCTTGGCGATCTCGGGGAGCGTCTGCAGGTACTGGTAGGCGAGCAGGTGCTGGTCGGGCTTGCCCTCGTGGATGGCCTTGAACACCATCCCGATCGCGTCCGCCTGCCCCTTGGCGCGCATGGCCTGGGCCTCGGCATCCGCCTGGGCGCGCAGCACCGCCGCCTCCGCCTCGCCCCGGGCCCGCAGCACCGACGCCTGCTTCTCGCCCTCCGCGGCCAGGATCGCCGCCTGCCGCTGCCCTTCGGCGGTCAGCACGGCGGCGCGCTTGTCGCGGTCGGCGCGCATCTGCTTCTCCATCGAGTCCTGGATGGAGGCGGGCGGGTCGATGGCCTTCAGCTCGACCCGGTTGACGCGGATGCCCCACTTGCCGGTCGCCTCGTCGAGCACGCCGCGCAGCGCGGTGTTGATGTCCTCGCGCGAGGTCAGCGTGCGCTCCAGGTCCATGCCGCCGACCACGTTGCGCAGCGTCGTGACCGTGAGCTGCTCGACGCCGACGAGGAAGTTCGCGATCTCGTACGTGGCCGCCTTCGGATTGGTGACCTGGAAGTAGATCACCGTGTCGATGGAGACCACCAGGTTGTCGGAGGTGATCACCGGCTGCGGCGGGAACGACACCACCTGCTCCCGCAGGTCGATCATGTCCTTGATGCGGTCGATGAACGGCATCACCACGTTCAGCCCGGGCGTCAGCGTCCGGTGGTAGCGGCCGAGCCGCTCGATGATGGCCGCCGTGGCCTGCGGAATGATCCGGATGGTGCGGGCCACCCCGAAGCCCACCGCGGCGACCACGACGAGAGCGACGATGAGCTGCTGGGTGGACATGGCGACGCTCCGAAGCCGAGGGAACCGACTCCGTAGATCCTATTTCTTTTCAGCTCAGGGCGGCTTTTGTATGTCTAAATGGTGATCTAGTGAGCTCGGGCGTACCAGCGGCCCTCCGCGCTGCGGTCCAGCGACAGCGGCACCCCGAAGGTCTGGGACAGGTTGTCGGACGTCATCACGTGCTCAAGCGGCCCCTGGGCCACCACGGAGCCGTGCCGCAGCAGCAGCCCGTGCGTGAACCCGCTGGGCACCTCCTCGACGTGGTGCGTCACCAGCACCAGCGTCGGTGAGCGATAGTCGCCGGCCAGCACCGTCAGGCGGCGCACCAGATCCTCGCGCCCGCCCAGGTCGAGCCCGGCCGCGGGCTCGTCGAGCAGGAGCATCTCGGGGTCCGGCATGAGCGCGCGGGCGATCTGCACGCGCTTGCGCTCACCCTCCGACAGCGTGCCGAACCGCCGCCTGATCAGATGGGCCGCCCCCATCATGTCGATCAGCTCGACGGCCCTGGTCACGTCGTTGGAGTCGTATTCCTCGGTCCAGCGGCCCATGATCCCATAGGAGGCGGTCAGGACGAGGTCGATGACTTTCTCCTCGGGCGGGATGCGCTCGGCCAGCGAGGCGCTCGCCAGCCCGATGCGCGGCCGCAGATCGAACACGTCCGCCTGTCCCAGCCGCTCCCCGAGCACCTCGACCAGGCCGTCGCTCGGATAGAGCAACGTGGCCGCGACCTGCAGCAACGTGGTCTTGCCCGCACCGTTGGGGCCGATGACCACCCAACGCTCGTCCTCGTTGACCGTCCAGTCGATGCCGCGCAGCAGGGCCGCTCCGTCGCGCCTGACGGCGACGTCCTGGAGCCGCAGCACCTGACCACCCATCCCCGATCCCTCCTTAGGAGTCACCCTCGGGACAAACCTATTGCAGCGCGAGCGCTTATCGTGGATCGGTGCGCCCTGAATCGCCTGTCTGTCCCTCCCTGGTCGCCTGGGGCAACGCGTGGCTCGTCGGCCACGTCGGCCTCGACGAGGCGGCTGACCACGTAGAATCCGCCGGCGGACCCACCGTCGCGGGCGAGGTCCCGTTGCGTAAATACCTCGCAAACCTGCGCGCCGGCGGGCTGCGCGAGCTGCGGCTCGCCCTCCCCGCGCCCGGCGACCCTCTGGGATTGTCCGGGCCCGCGTCCTTCAACTCGGCCGCGATCGACGCCGGGCAGGCCGTGATCGCCGTGCTCGACGACGGCAACCTCGGGCTGGTGCCGGCGCCGGACCGGCGCGGCTCGTCGTATGTCGGGGTACGCCTGGACGTGCACGACTCCGGGCCCGTCCGCCACGACCTGCCGTCGCTGGCCGAGGCCGAGCGCGAGCTGTCGGACGCGATCCGGGCCGCCACCGAGGCGCTGGCCTCCGTCGAGGGCCCCGCGAAGGACCGGCCCGAGCTGGGGCGGCAGGGCGGCGAGCTGGCGCCCGGCTATCCCGCGCGGGCACACCGCGTCTCCACGCTGGCCACGCGGCTGGCCGCGGTGCTGCGCCACGCCGACGAGCGGGGGCTCACGACCGGGCAGATCGCCGCCCGCGGCGCCGCCCTGCGCGAGCTCGACCGCGCGGTACGCCGTGCACTCGTGGCCGCCCACCACGCGATCTTCGAACCGCTCAGGAACCACTAGTCGCGTCCCCAGTTGCTTCTTGTTCGCCGCCAGCAGGCGAACAAGAAGAAGCACACCTGATCCATCAGCCCAGGCCGTGCCGAACCGCGTAGAGCGCGGCCTGGGTGCGATCCTGCACGCCCAGCTTCATCAGCACGTTGGACACGTGGGTCTTGACCGTCTTCTCCGCGACGGCCAGGCTCCTGGCGATCTCCCTGTTGGACCGGCCGGCCGCGATGAGCGCGAGCACCTCGCGCTCGCGGTCGGTCAGCGGGACCGGCGTGGGCACGTCAGGGGCGGCGCCGGCCAGCATCGCCTCGGCCGCCTCGGGGGCGAGCAGCACCTGGCCGCCGTGCACCGCGCGTACCGCCTGGACCAGCGCGAGCGGGTCGACGTCCTTGTAGAGGAACCCGGCCGCGCCCGCGCGCATCGCCGGGCCCACGTCCGCGCGGTCGCTCACCGACGTCAGCACAACCACCCTGGTCTTGGACCCGGCCAGCCGCTCCAGCGCGCCGAGCCCGTCGAGCACGGGCATCTTCAGGTCCAGCAGCAGCACGTCAGGGGCCAGCTCCCCGGCCAGTTCGACGGCCTGCGCCCCGTCGCCCGCCTCGCCGACGACCGTGATGTCGTCCTGCAGGTCGAGGAACGTCCGCAGCCCCTGCCGCACGACTGGATGATCGTCGGCGATCAGCACCCGGATCAAACGCCCACCTCCACGCGTACCGTCGTCCCCTGTCCAGGATCCGATTCGACGGTCATCACGCCACCGACGGACTCGGCCCTGTCCCGCATCGACACGAGCCCGAGGCCGCGCGACTCCGCCTGCTCGAACCCGCTGCCGTCGTCGCTGACGGTCAGCGCCAGCTTGCCGTCCTCGATGACCAGGCGTACGAGGACGCGGCCGGCCCCGGAGTGCCTGAGCGCGTTGTGCAGCGCCTCCTGGGCCACCCGCAGCACCGCCACCTCGACCGCCGAGTCCAGCGGCGGCAGCTCGCCGCACTCGAACGCGACCAGGGACGGGTGGAGCCGGTCCAGCATGCGTACGTGCTTGCGCAGCGTCTCCGCCAGCCCGTGCCGGTCGAGCTCGGCCGGGCGCAGCTCGACGATCACGGCGCGCAGCTCCGAAAGAGCCTCGCCGGCGAGGCGTTGGACGCGTTCGAGCTCCACAGCCGCCTTGTCGGGGGCCCGCTCCAGCATCGCCCCCGCGGCCTGCGCGGTGAGCCGGAGCGAGAACAGCTTCTGCGTGACGGCGTCGTGCAACTCCCTGGCCACCCGGTTGCGCTCCTCCAGCATGGCCAGCTCGCGGCCGCGCTCGTAGAGCCTGGCGTTGGTCAGCGCGATCGCGGCGTGCGCGGCGAACAGCGTCAGCAGGTCCTGGTCGTCCTGCGTGAAGCCGCCGAGCGTGCGCTTGTTGGCCAGAAAGATGATGCCGAGCACCTGCTCGCCGTCGCGGATGGGGACGCCGAGGAAGTCCTTCATCACCGGGTGCGCCTTCGGCCACCACTCGAACCTGGGGTCCTTGCGCAAGTCGGGCAGCCTGACGGGGCTCTCTTCGCGGAGCATCGCGCCGAGCATGCCATGCTGTCTGGGCAGCGGCCCGATCGCGTCCCACTGCTTGTCGGTGATGCCCTCGGCGACGAACTCGGCGAACGACCCGTCCTCGTCGGGCACGCCGAGCGCGGCGTAGCGGGCGTCGAGCAGCCGCTGCGCCGAGCGTACGATGACCTGCAGCACCTCGCGGGCCGACAGGTGGCGGGTGACCGCGAGCACCGCGGAGCTCACCGCCTGCAGGATCTCGTCTCGGTCGGCCGTCACGGGACTCACTCTATGGTCCTAGGACGAAGTGCCCAGCCCGGCACCGGTCCTCAGCCCGATGTCCGCCGCTCGTCGCGTTCCTACCGTCGGAACCATGACGAACACCGCACTCATCACCGGCGCCTCCCGCGGTCTCGGCCTCGCCCTGGCGAGGTCCCTGTCAGCTTCGGGCTGGAACCTCGTGCTCACCGCCCGCGGGGCCGACGACCTGGAGCGGGTCGCGGCCGAGCTGGGCGCCACCGCGATCCCCGGGGACGTGGCCGACCCGGCGCACGTCGAGCGGCTGGCCCGGGCGGCGCCCGAGCTGGACCTGCTGGTCAACAACGCCAGCGACCTGGGCGTGACGCCGTTGCCACCGCTGGCGGGGTACCCCCTGGAGGCGTTCAGGGCACTGCTGGAGACGAACGTGACTGCTCCCCTCGCCCTCATCCAGGCCACGCTGCCGGCGCTGCGGGCGGCGAGCGGCGCGATCGTCAACGTCACCTCGGACGCCGCCACGGGCGCGTACGAGGGCTGGGGCGGCTACGGCGCCGGCAAGGCGGCCCTGGAGCAGTTGTCGAACGTGCTGGCCGCCGAGGAGCCCGAGCTGCGCGTCTGGTGGGTCGATCCGGGCGAGATGAACACCCGCATGCTCGCCGACGCCGTGGGCGCCGAGGAGGCGTCGGCCGCGACCGACCCGGCGAAGGTCGCCACGGCGCTGCACGACCTGGTCGGCTCACGCCCGGCCAGCGGAAAAGTGAGCCTGCAATGACCCTGGCGCTCGACTTCGTCCTGCCGCCCGGGCTGTCGGCCCACGAGCCGCCCGAGGCCAGGGGGCTGTCCAGGGACGCGGTACGCCTGATGGTCTCGCGCGGCGACCTGGAGCCCGGGCACCACCGGTTCGGCGACCTGCCGGGGCTGCTCGACCCGGGGGACCTGATCGTGGTGAACAACTCGGCGACGCTGCCCGCGGCCATCAGGCTGGACCGGCTGGCCGTGCACTTCTCCACCGCGCGGGAGGACGGCACGTGGCTGGTGGAGCTGCGGCGGCGTACCTCGAAGGCGTCCGAGCCGTACGGCGGGGGCGAGGCCGGCGAGTGGCTGCCGCTGCCGGGGCGGGCCACGCTGCGGCTGATCGATCGGGAGACGCCGCGGCTGTGGCGGGCGCGGCTGGATCGCGACGTGGAGGCGTACCTGCGCGAGTACGGGATGCCGATCCGCTACTCGTACGTGGACAGGGACTGGCCGATCGACGCCTACCAGACCGTGTTCGCGACCGTGCCGGGCAGCGCGGAGATGCCGAGCGCGGCGCGGCCGTTCACCGCCGATCTGGTGACCGCGCTCGTGGCGCGCGGCGTCGGGATCGCGCCGATCACCCTGCACACGGGGGTGGCCTCGCCGGAGAAGGACGAGCCGCCGTACGACGAGCGGTACGAGGTGCCCGCCTCGACCGCGCGGCTGGTCAACCTCGCCAGGGAGAGCGGCAACCGGGTGGTGGCGGCGGGGACGACCGTCGTGCGGGCTCTGGAGACGGCCGTAGGCGTGGACGGGCGGGTGGCCGCGTCGGCGGGCTGGACCAGGCATGTCGTCACGCCAGAGGGCGGCGTACGGGCCGTCACGGGGCTGATCACGGGCCTGCACGAGCCGCGCTCCAGCCATCTGCTGATGCTGACCGCGATCGCGGGCGAGGAGGCGCTGGCGCGGGCGTACGAGGAGGCGCTACGGGAGGGGTATCTGTGGCATGAGTTCGGCGACACGCACCTGATACTGAAGAAATAGCTTTACACAGATTTTGCAATTGTGATAGGAACAGCCGACATTTACGGGGGCTTGTTCGAGTGCGTCCCCGTGCCCCTTCCTCACCGGAGCCGTTGAATGCGCAACTCCCTTCCCAAGGCCGCCTCCCTGGCATTGCTGGCCGGCGCCCTGCTCATCCCGGCTGTTCCGGCCTCCGCCGCCCCGGTCGCCGCCAAGACCGCCGCGGTCACCGCCGCCGATCCGTTCTCGGCCTTCGACGTCAAGGTGAAGGCCCCCAAGACGGCCAGGGCCGGCGGCAAGATCCGCTACACCATCGTCGCCACCAACAAGGGCCCGCACTACGCGAACGCCTGGTTCATCGGCGGCGAGTTCCCCAAGGGCGTCGACCTGAAGAAGATCTCCTACGCGGCGAGCATCAAGGGCACCGAGTGCTTCGGCGAGGGCCGCGCGTTCTTCTGCTTCCTGCCGAAGGTTCTCGAGGTGGGTGACTCCGCCGCCGTGATGTTCGAGGCGAAGCTCAAGAAGTCCGCCAAGGGCACGCAGAAGGCGACGCTCGGCGTGGTCTCCTACAACCTCGACACGGGCATGGAGGACATGAGCAAGGAAGAGCTGGACCGGCTCGGTGTCCCCGAGTTCGGCTTCCAGAAGACCGTCAAGACCAAGGTCGTCCGCTAGCACACCCCGCTGCGCCCGCGTCCGAATGCCGCACCTGCTGCGCGACCATCGGACCGGGCGCAGTACCGTGGCTGGATGTGGACCAGCGCACCCTCCTGATCACCCTGACCGGCCCCGACCGGCCCGGCGTCACGTCGCGCCTCTTCTCCGTTCTCTCCGGCTTCCCCGTGACTGTCGCGGACATCGAGCAGGTCGTCATCCGAGGCCGGCTCACGCTCGGCGTGCTCGTCGCGTACGCGGGCGGCCCCTCGACGGGCACCGGCACCACGCTCGGCGCCATGTGGACCGCCGTCGAGCGGGTGGCCGAGGACCTCGGCTTGGAGGTGGAGCTCTCCACCGGATCCCAGACCAAGGAGCAGCGCCGCCGCGGCCGCCTGTCGGTCAGCGTGCTCGGCGCCACACTGCAGCCCGCCGCGATCGCGGGCATCGCCGGGCGCATCGCCGCCGCAGGCGCGAACATCGACCGCATCGAGCGCCTCGCCCAGTGGCCCGTCACGTGCCTCGAGCTGTCCGTCTCGGGCGCCAACCCTGACGCGCTGCGGATCGAGCTGGCCGCCGAGGCCGCCGCCCAAGAGGTGGACGTGGCCGTGCAGCGCACGGGCCTGTCGCGGCGCGCCAAGCGGTTGATCGTCATGGACGTCGACTCGACGCTCATCCAGGGCGAAGTCATCGAGCTGCTGGCAGCGCACGCCGGCTGTCTGGACGAGGTCGCCCGGGTCACCGAGCAGGCCATGCGCGGCGAGCTGGACTTCGCCGAGTCGCTGCGCAAGCGGGTCGCGCTGCTCGAGGGGCTGCCCGCCGAAGTGTTCGAGCACGTGCGCAAGGAGGTCGTGCTCACGCCCGGCGCCCGTACGCTCGTGCGTACGCTCAAGCGCCTCGACTACCGCTTCGCCATCGTCAGCGGCGGCTTCACCCAGATCACCGACGGCCTCGTCGAGGAGCTCGGCATCGACTACTCCGCGGCCAACGTCCTGGAGGTCGTCGACGGGCGGCTGACCGGCCGGGTCGTCGGCGAGATCGTCGACCGGCCGGGCAAGGCCCGGGCGCTGGAGCGCTTCGCGCGCGAGGCCCACCTGCCGATCTCCCAGACCGTCGCCATCGGCGACGGGGCCAACGACCTGGACATGATCGCGGTGGCCGGGCTGGGCATCGCGTTCAACGCCAAGCCGGTCGTACGGCAGGCCGCGGACACCGCGGTCAACACGCCCTACCTGGACTCGATCCTCTACCTGCTGGGGATCTCGCGGGACGAGGTGGAGGCCGCCGACGCCGAGGACGTGCTCGCGGCGGGGTGACCCGTCAGTCCTCCTTCGGATCCCAGTGGGTGACCAGGCGGCCCTCCCCCGGATAGAGATCCGCCCACGCCGACTCCACCCGGATCACCGCGAAAGCCCCTGGCCGGAACACGTAGTCGCCTCCGGCCAGCCCCAGGGCCAGCTCGTGCACGCCCGGGTTGTGCCCGCACAGGACCACGGTGCCCAGGTCGGGATCGGACCGGCGGACCAACTCGAGCAGCTCCTCGGGGTAGGCCTCGTAGATGTCGCGCTCGTAGCTGATCTCCACCTCGGGGAAGGCGATCTCGGCGGTGCGCTTGGTCCTGAGCGCGGGCGAGCAGAGCACCATGTCGGGCTCCAGCCCGGCCGCCCTGATCTCGTCGCCCGCCCGCTTGGCGTCCCGCTCCCCGCGGCCGGTCAGCGGCCGCTCGTGGTCGGCCAGGCCAGGGACCTGGGCGGCTTTCGCATGCCGCAACATGATCAACGTTCGCACCGGATCACCCTGAATTCGAAGCCCAGACGGCCAGCGCGACGATCACAGCCAGGATGACGAGCATGGCCAGCAGAATGAGGCCCAGGGTCTTGCCGCCGCTGGGCTGCTTGTCATCTTCCACGCGCCCAGTTTCCCACCGCAAGTCGCCGGTGCCTCGCCCGCCTACCGAACCAGTCTTCTGCCGCGCGGCCGCCCTCGACCTTCTCGACCACCCCCGACCTTCTCGACCGCCCTCGACCGCCTTGGCCTTCCCGACCGCCCTCGAACGCGTGAACCCGCAGACGCGAAACGCCCGCCCCCGCGCAGGGGAGCGGGCGTCTCGCGCGTGCGGTGGTGCTACGACGCGACGGGCTCCTGCTCGCGGTCGTTGTTGTTGCTGGTCGGCTCGCTGGTGACCGACCGGCGCTTGGACACGATGATGGCGCCGACCACCACGCCCACTGTGACGACCGTGACGCCGATGCGCACCGCCGGGTTGCCCGCGTACAGGACCACCGCCGGGGCGACCAGCAGCGCCACCAGGTTCATCACCTTGATGAGCGGGTTGATGGCCGGTCCTGCCGTGTCCTTGAACGGGTCGCCGACCGTGTCGCCGATGACCGTGGCGGCGTGCGCCTCCGAGCCCTTGCCGCCGTAGTGACCGTCCTCAACGAGCTTCTTGGCGTTGTCCCAGGCGCCGCCGGAGTTGGCCAGGAAGACGGCCATCAGCGTGCCGCAGGCGATCGCCCCGGCCAGGAACGCGCCCAGCGGCGCATAGCCGAGCGCGAAGCCGACCGCGATCGGGGTCATGACCGCCAGCAGGCCGGGCGTGGCCAGCTCGCGCAGCGAGTCGCGGGTGCAGATGTCCACGACGCGGCCGTAGTCCGGTTTCTGCGTGCCGTCCATGATGCCGGGATTGTTGCGGAACTGGTCGCGTACCTCGAAGACCACCCGCATCGCGGCCCGTCCGACCGCCGAGATCGCCAGCCCGGAGAACAGGAACACGACCGCGGCACCGATGATCAGGCCGACGAGGACGTTCGGCTGGTCGATGCTGAGGCTGAAGCTGGAGAAGGCGCCCAGCGCGTCCTTGATCGCCTGGTCGGCCTTGGCGAGTTCGATTTCCACGGCGGTGCGGAAGGCGCCGAAGAGCGCGGTGGCCGCCAGCACGGCCGTGGCGATCGCGATGCCCTTGGTGATGGCCTTGGTGGTGTTGCCGACGGCGTCCAGGCTGGTGAGCACCTGGGCGCCCTCGCCCTGGACGTCGCCCGACATCTCGGCGATGCCCTGGGCGTTGTCGGAGACCGGGCCGAAGGTGTCCATGGACACGATGACGCCGACCGTGGTCAGCAGCCCGGTGCCGGCCAGGGCCACCGCGAACAGGGCGATGGTCACGTTGCCGAAGCCGAGCAGGAACGCGCCGTAGACCGCGCCGCCGATGATCAGGGCGGAGTAGACGGCCGACTCCAGGCCGACGCTGATGCCGGCCAGGATGACGGTGGCGGGGCCGGTGGCCGAGCTCTCTCCGATCTCGCGTACGGGACGCCGGGTCGTCTCGGTGAAGTAGCCGGTCAGCAGTTGGATGGCGCTGGCCAGCACCAGGCCGATGAGCACGGCGCCGATGGCGATGAGCCGCGGGTCGGCGGTGGACTCGACGGTCGAGCCGGTCAGGCCGGCGAAGCTGTCGGGCAGGTACAGGAACGCGGCCACCGCCACCAGCACCGCCGAGATCGCGGCGGAGATGAAGAAGCTGCGGTTGATCGCGGCCATGCCATTGCGGTCGCGGTCGCGCATGCCGGTGATGAAGATGCCGATGATCGCCGTGATGACGCCGATCATGGGGACGATGAGGGGGAAGATCAGCCCCTCCTCGCCGAAGGCCACCCTGCCCAGGATGAGGCTGGCGACCAGCATGACCGCATACGACTCGAACAGGTCGGCGGCCATGCCCGCGCAGTCGCCGACGTTGTCGCCCACGTTGTCGGCGATGGTGGCGGCGTTGCGCGGGTCGTCCTCCGGGATGCCCTGCTCGACCTTGCCGACCAGGTCGGCGCCGACGTCGGCGGCCTTGGTGAAGATGCCGCCGCCGACTCGCATGAACATCGCCAGCAGCGCCGCCCCGAACCCGAATCCTTCGAGCACGACGGGCGCGTCGCCCTGGTAGATGAACACGACCACGGCCGCGCCGAACAGGCCGAGGCCCACGGTGAACATCCCGGCCACGCCACCGGTGCGGAACGCGATGCGCATGGCGCGCTTCTCGCCCGAGTCGTTGGCCGCGGCGGCGACGCGGACGTTGCCGCGCACGGCCAGCCACATGCCTACGAACCCGGTCAGCGCGGAGAACACCGCCCCGACCACGAAGAAGATCGACCGCCCGATGCGTTCGTCCCACTCTCCGGGTAGCAGGAGCAACAGGAAGGGAATTATCACGACGAAGATCGCCAACGTGCGGAACTGGCGCGCCAGATAGGCCGCGGCGCCTTCCTGCACGGCACGGGCGATGTTCTGCATACGTTCGGTGCCCTGGTCGGCGGACAGCACTTCGCGCACCAGGCCGCCGGCGACGGCTAGCGCGATCAGTGCGACCGCGGCGACCACGATCACGATGGTGAGATTGTTTCCGCTCAGGGCCAGATTGGACGCTGGCTCCGCTGCCAGCATGTGCCTGCTCATCGTTCTCCTCGGCAAGACCGGTCGTCCTGCCCGGGCGGTGCTGCGACATGTCCTCGGCGGGTGTTGCGGCACCATCCGGGTTGTGGGTGCCGCTTCCGGTTGAATCCGCATTCCGCCGGATCACCTTGGCCGGTGCCGGGAGTCTACGCAGGCCCTGTACGGATATGAAGAGTCCGAAGGTCACTAATTGGGCATGCGTCCAGTAAGCCCCTGACAACGCCCCGGTTTGGGTTCTGACAACCGAAATTTCCCTCGGTTTACGGTCATGACAAGCCTCTAATACGGTTGTCCGAAACCCGGGTATGGGAGGGCGCGCCGAAGGCAGGAAGGGCGCCGTTGCTACGGCGAGCGGAGGGCACGTTCAAGGGTGACGTGACCGGGACTGCTCGAAGGCCGCGGTCATGCTCTCGCGGAGGCGAGCACGCGGCCCTCGATGGACGGGGCGAGGTGCGGCACAGGGCTCCTCCTCCACGGAAGCGAACCGTCGTCACGCCTGCGCGAAGGCACGAGCGGTGGGCGGTATGCGTGCGCGGAAGCGCTAGTGGTACGCCTGCACCGCGCACGGTGCCCGCGCGCCGTGACGGCGGCCGGCCCCGTGCGGGCCAGAGGGCGTCTCCCCCGGAGGCCCCCCGCCCGAGTCGGCGGGTGGCGCCTCGTTGGCTTGCCGTACAAGATGAGGGTCTTGGACTCCTACGTCGGGACCCCGCTGCCGGCGGGCCAGCTCATCCGGATGTCGGTCCCCTTGGCCGTGGGGAAGACCTCGACGTCGTCGGCCAGCCCCGAGATGACCGCGAGGCCGAAGCCCGTCATGAACGAGTCGGACAGCATGCCCAGATCGAGAGGTTGCTCCTGCTTGATCTCGTCGCTGGGGGCATGGTCGCTGACCGTGACCTCGAACCGCCCGGCGTCGTCACGCAGCTCGATGCGGATGGGCTCGCCCGGACAGTGTGCGCGGTGCGCCTCCACTGCCCGGGAACACGCCTCACCCACAGCAAGCCTGACCTCGTCCAGCAGGGACTCCTCCACGCCGGTGCGGCGGGCGATCGCCGTCGCCACCAGCCGGGCGGTGCGCACGTGCGCGGGAAGTGCGCTGAACGTCAGCTCGACGGTAGCCATGCTACTTGTCTTTGCCGTGAGCTTCCTTGGCCTCGTCGACCGAAGCGTAGATCCCGAAGACCTTGGTCAGACCGGTGATCCGGAAGATCTTGAGGATGCGCTCCTGCGTGCAGACCAGCTCCAGGGAGCCGTCGTGCGCCCTAACTCGCTTGAGTCCCCCGACCAGGACGCCGAGGCCCGTGGAGTCGAGGAAGTCGACCTTCTCCATGTTGACGAGAAGGTGGAAGTTACCCTTGTTCACCAGGTCAATGAGGAGCTCACGCAATCTCGGCGCAGTGTAGACGTCGATCTCACCCTCGACCTCGACGATGGTGAGTCGGTCCTCGTTGTGGTGATCCAACTTCAGATCCACAGATCCTCCAGCGCCTCGCCTGCGAAAGTACTCTTGCCGGCCTGGCAATCTGGAGCGTGGCCCCAGATCGTCAGACCCTGACGCGCGGCATTCAACCACGCGTCTGGCTTGTGTCTATACGAAATCACGATTCCCGGCGACTTTGCCCATCGATGCAAGACTGGAAACAGTGACTTCCACGGCATCCTCCCCACAACAGGCAGGTCCACTCCTCCGCCACCTGCTTGGTGTTCCCGCACGTCATGAGCGTGTCACTCATGTGGAGCATGTTCCAGCACGTCAGGCGGGTCAAGTCCGATGGCCCAAATGGACGTCAGAAGTGCTTGTTACGCGCTTGGCGAACCACGGGGTGACAGGACTCTGGCCTCACCAGTACGAGGCCGCCGACCTGGCATTCCGTGGCCGAAACGTGATCATTTCCACAGGTACGGCGTCCGGGAAGTCGCTGGCCTACCTCACCCCCGCGGTCGCCTCATGCCTCGACGGCGGCACGGTCCTGTACCTGACGCCGACCAAGGCCCTGGCCGCCGACCAGCTACGCGGACTGCGAGAGCTGCGCATCACCCAGGTGCGCGCCGCCACCTTCGACGGCGACACGCCGTTCGAGGAGCGGACCTGGGTACGCCAACACGCCAACTACGTCCTGACAAATCCGGACATGCTCCATCGTGGCATTCTGCCCAGACACGCCCAGTGGTCCACGTTCTTCCGCCGGCTGCGCATGGTCGTGGTGGACGAGTGCCACGGCTACCGCGGCGTCTTCGGCTCCCACGTCGCCCAGATCCTGCGCCGCCTGCGCCGCGTCTGCGCCCGGTACGGATCGACGCCCACGTTCCTGCTCGCGTCCGCGACGGCCAGTGAGCCGGGGGCGTTCGCCATGAGGCTGACGGGGCTTGAGATGGACGAGGTGACCGTGGACGCGTCGCCCAAGGGGTCTACCACCATCGCGCTGTGGGAGCCGCCTCTGACGGAGCTACGGGGTGAGGGAGGGGCTCCTGTGCGGCGGACGGCGACGGCGGAGGCGGCCGATCTGCTGGCGGACCTCGTTCTGGCCGACGTCCGCACGCTCGCCTTCGTCCGTTCCCGGCGCGGCGCGGAGACGGTCGCCCTGTCGGCCCGCGCCAAACTCGCCGACGTCGCCTTCTCAACCCCCTTCACCGGTACGCCACTCACAGCCGACACTGAGCCGCCTACCAGCACACGGACGGCGAGCACCCGGCCCGATGGCGGCACCGGCACATCGGAGGAGGCCTTGGCCGACCTCCCCAACAAGATCGCCGCCTATCGAGCCGGCTACCTCGCGGAAGACCGCCGCCTCCTGGAGAAAGCCCTCCGGGAAGGCACCATCATGGGCCTGGCCACCACCAACGCCCTCGAACTCGGCGTAGACGTCTCCGGACTGGACGCCGTGCTGATCACGGGCTGGCCGGGCACCCGCGCCTCCCTCTGGCAGCAGGCAGGCCGGGCGGGCCGCGACGGCCAGGACGCGCTCGCCGTACTGATCGCCAGAGACGACCCCTTGGACACCTACCTCGTACACCACCCGCAGGCCCTGTTCGGCCAGCCCGTGGAGGCGATCGTCCTGGACCCCGACAACCCGTACGTCCTGGGTCCCCACCTCTGCGCCGCGGCCGCCGAGATCCCGCTGACCGAGGACGATCTGCCCATCTTCGGCACCACCGCCGCCGACGTCCTGGAAGACCTCGTCGGTGAGGGCCTGCTGAGAAGGCGCCCCGCAGGCTGGTTCTGGACCAGGCGGGAGCGCGCCACCGACCTCGCCGACATCAGAGGCGGCGGAGGCGCCCCGATCCAAGTCGTGGAGTCGTCCACGGGCCGCCTGCTGGGCAGCGTGGACGAGCCGTCCGCCCACACCACCGTCCACACGGGCGCGGTCTACATCCACCAGGGCGAGACCTTCCTGGTGGAGCTCCTCGACCTGGAGGCCGGCGTGGCCCTGGTGTCCAGCGCCAACCCCGACTACTCGACGTTCGCCCGTGACATAACCGACATCTCCATTCTCGCCACCCAACGTTCCCGCCCGCTGGGCTCCGGCACGCTGCACTTCGGCGAGGTGGAGGTGACCAGGCAAGTGGTCTCGTACCTCAAGAGGCGTCTCCAATCAGGCGAGATGCTCGGCGACGAGCCCCTCGATCTGCCGCCCCGTACCCTCCGAACCCGCGCGGTGTGGTGGACGCTGCCCGCCTCAGCCGTGGCGCCGCTCGCGGAGGCGGGCATCGACCTCGGCGGGGCCGCCCACGCCGCCGAACACGCCTCCATCGGCCTGCTCCCCCTGTTCGCCACCTGCGACCGCTGGGACATCGGCGGCGTGTCCACGGAGCTGCACGCAGACACAGGCGTGCTCACGGTGTTCGTGTACGACGGCCACGAAGGCGGCGCCGGTTTCGCCGAACGTGGCTACGCCCGCGCGACGGACTGGCTGACCGCCACACGCGAGGCCATTTCCTCCTGCGAATGCGAACGCGGCTGCCCTTCCTGCATCCAGTCCCCGAAATGCGGCAACGGCAATGAACCCCTGCACAAAAGCGGCTCCATCCGCCTCCTGAACACGCTTCTGGCCGCCGAATGATAAACAATCCCACCCAGCCCGCCTGACTGCAGTCGGCACGGCTGCCCCACGGCCAAAATCACAGGTTCGCGCAGGTAGCACGCACACTTCGCCGAATCCGCCACATGGTGGCTCTCCAGGCACCGGGCCATGCCGACCATTCCGGCATATTCGATGGCACCTTCGACGGCCTCAAATGGACCTGCATATCGATGCCGACTGTCGCGCTTTGCTAGCTGTGACCATCTTTGCTCCGGCGACCTGCGTAGGCGCGCTTGTCGTCATCATCTCCGTGGCCGTCGGCGTCATCGTCATCCGCGGCCCAGAAATCGGCGGCCCCCGGCTGCGGCCGCTCCCAGAAACCGCTGTCCTCCATGGACCTCGGCGACGGCGGCAGGTAGTCGTCCCAGCGATCCTCGATGCGTACAGCGGGCAGGGGGATCGAAGCGGACGGCTCGGACACATCAGTCACGGCCGAACTGGGCAGAGCAATCCGGGCCGGCTCCTGACGAACCACGTTCCCTTCCTTGACACCGCCCACCTCCCCGGC
>NZ_VCJS01000069.1 GCF_005893125.1 Nonomuraea basaltis
CGACCAACCGGCAGGGGCACGGTCTTTCATCAGGACTCCACGTCCAGGAACCCCGAGTGCTCACCTGCCGGCAGCCACTATCCACCACGGAGTCTGCCGGATGGCTTGCTCCCAGAACTCATTAGGAACACACGTGCCGCGAGTGCTCTTCGGCGCCGCCTACTATCCCGAATACCATCCGAGCGACCTGCTGAAGACAGACCTGGACCTGATGGCCGAGGCGCGCTTCTCGGTGATCAGGGTCGGCGAGTCGGTGTGGTCCACCTGGGAGCCGGAGAACGGCCGGTTCGACCTGGACTGGCTCCAGCCGGCCCTGGACGGCGCGCACGAGCGCGGCATCGGGGTCATCCTGGGCACGCCGACGTACGCGGTGCCGCCGTGGCTGGCCCGGCAGTACCCGGAGATCGCCGGCGAGGGGGCCACCGGCGAGCGCATCCCCTGGGGCGCCCGCCAGGAGATGGACTTCACCCATCCGGCCTACCTCTTCCACTCCGAGCGGATCATCCGCAAGGTCGTCGAGCGGTACGCCGATCACCCGTCGGTCATCGGCTTCCAGGTCGACAACGAGCCGGGCCTTCACCTGCTGCACAACCACGGCGTCTTCCAGCGGTTCGTGGACTACCTGCGGAACAAGTACGGCGACGTGGAGACACTCAACCGGGAGTGGGGCCTGGTCTACTGGTCGCACCGGCTGTCGACCTGGGCTGACCTGTGGACGCCCGACGGCAACGCGCAACCCCAGTACGCGCAGGCGTGGCGGCGCTTCCAGGCTGACCAGGTCACCGAGTTCATCGCCTGGCAGGCCGGCATCGTGCGCGAATACGCCCGGCCGGAGCAGTTCGTCACCACCTGCATTTCCTACGAGCGGCCCGGGGTCGCCGACGACGACATGACCCGGCGGCTCGACGTCGCCGCGGGCAACCCCTACTACATGATGCAGGACGGGCTCGCCCTGCCCACCCCGCAGGACGCACCCCAGAGCTGGATGACCAGGGACACCTGGGCGCTCTATTACACCGCCGACCGGATGTTCTCCTCGCGGCAGGCGCCGTTCCTCGTCACCGAGACGAACGCGCAGGCCATCGGGCAGCCGTGGGTGAACCAGCCTGCTTACGACGGGCAGTGGCGGCAGGCCGCGTGGGCGCTGGTGTCCCGGGGCGCGTCGATGATCGAGTACTGGCAGTGGCGGACGCTGGTCTTCGGCACCGAGATGTACTGGGGCGGCGTGCTGCCGCACAGCGGGCGTCCCGGGCGCACGTACCGGGAGATCGCCCGGATCGGCGCCGAACTGGAGACCGCCGGCGAGCTGGTCGCCGACCTCACCCCCGACGCCGACGTCGCGATGCTCTACTCCGCGCCGAGCAAGTGGGCGCTGGCCGCCCAGCCCGCCCTGGCATCGCCGGACGGCGGGCCCGACCAGCGGTCCTACCAAGGCATCTTCGACCCGTTCTACCGTGCCGCGTTCGACGCGGGCCGTCAGGTGCGGGTGCTGCACGCCGGGCAGGCCGTGGCCGAGGAGCCGGATGCGCTGGCGGCGCGGCACCCGGTGCTGGTGGCCGCCGGGCTGTACGTGGCCGACGACGCCACCCTGGAGTGGCTGGCCGCGTACGCGGCGGCCGGCGGCCACCTGGTCCTGGGGCCGCGCACCTGCTATGCCGATGCGGAGGCGCGTGCCCGCAGGCAGGTCCAGCCGGCCGGGCTCGCCGAGGCCGCCGGGGCCTGGTACGACGAGTTCAGCAACCTGTCCGCCGACCTGCCCCTGCGGGCGTCTGAAGAGTCGCCGCTGGCGCTGCCTCCGGGCGCGGCGGGCACCCGGTGGGCGGACGGTCTGCAGGCGGAGGACGCGGAAGTACTGGCCGGCTACGAGCACCCGCACTTCGGCCGGTTCGCGGCGATCACGACCCGGGCGCACGGCCGGGGCCGGATCACGCACGTCGGCACCGTCCCGAACCCGACGCTGGGCGAGGCCCTGTTCCGGTGGCTCGTGCCGGACGCCGGGCCGTGGGCGGGCATGCCGGCCGGCGTCACCTCGACCGGCGCCACCGCGGCGGACGGGCGGCGGGTGCGGTTCCTGAACAACTGGACGTGGGAGCCGGCGGTGGTGCCGATGCCGGTCGCGGTGCGGGACGTGCTCGACGGCGCCGACCACGCGGCGGGGGCGGAGCTGCGGCTCGGCCCCTGGGACGTGCGCGTGCTGCTGGAGACACATCAGGGGTGACACGCGGGCCGGGCGGGGACCAGGGCGAGTTCCTGCTGGCCAACGACCTGCCGGAGTCCGGCTCTTCGTCCCCCACCAGCGCCCGTAGCTCGATCGCGCGCCGTGGCACGATGTTCCTGCCACTCTCTGGGAGTCGCAGGTATGAACACCCCGGCGACGCCCACCCGCTGCAGCGAAGGAGACGAGACGAGATGCCGCGCACCTGGCTGACCGACCGGTTCGAGCTCGACGTGCCGCTGGTCGGCGCCCCGATGGCGGGGGTGAGCGACGGCCGGCTGGCCGCGGCGGTCTCCGCGGCGGGCGGGCTCGGCATGTTCGGCGTGCCGCCCACCGCCTCGCCCTCCTGGATCGCCGAGCAGGCCGCTGTCGCCGCCGGGAGCGGCCGTCCGTACGGGATCGGGCTGATGGCCTGGGCGCTTCCGGACAATCCCGCCCATGTGGACGCGGTGCTCGCCGCCCGCCCCAGCCTGGTCTCCGTCAGCTACGGAGACTACGCCGGATACGTCAAGCCGCTGCGGGAGGCTGGCATCACCGTGGCTACCCAGGCCGGCACCACGGAGGAGGCGCTGGCGGCCGAGCGGGCCGGTGTGGACGTGGTCGTGGCCCGCGGCGGCGAGGGAGGCGGCCACGGCCGCGACGACGTGGCCACGCTCCCGTTGCTGCAGAGCGTGCTGGACGCCGTCGGCATCCCGGTGCTCGCCGCCGGCGGCATCGCCACCGCCCGCGGGCTGGCCGCCGTACTGGCCGCGGGCGCCGAGGGAGCGTGGGCCGGGACGGCGTTCCTGGGGTGCGCCGAGGCGACCGTCTCGGAGCCGGCCCGGCAGCGGATCCTGTCCACCGGCGAGACCGGCACCGCCTACGGCCGCGTCTTCGACGTCGCCCAGCGGCTCGCCTGGCCGCCCGAGTACGGCGGCCGCGCCCTGCGCAACGCCTTCTTCGACCGCTGGCACGGCAGGGAAACGGAGCTGGCCTCGGACGAGGCGGCATCCGCCGAGCTGGCGGCCGCCTTCCGCGAGCGTGACTTCGACACCGCCTGCATCTACGCCGGCCAGGCCGTGGGCCTGGTGCGCCGGCAGCGCACGGCCGCCGACGTGGTCGCCGGCTTCACCGACGCCGACCGGCTCCTCAGCCGCTTCAGCGCCACATAGACCCCGGCACCGGCCGTCTTGGGGCGGTCGCAGTGGGCCGGCCGGGGGTGCGGCGGCTCCCTGATCACGAGGGCGAGCGCGGCCAGGCACAGCAGTCCGGCCACGAGCGCCGCACTGCGTACGCCTATGCAGGTCAGCAGGGCGCTGCCCGAGAACGCGCCCGCGGCACGGATGCTTTGCATGGTCATGCATTGATGTGTATATACTTCTACTTGTGTCCAAGGTCCTCAACTCCCTGCCCGTCGGCGAACGCGTCGGGATCGCCTTCTCCGGCGGCCTCGATACCTCGGTAGCGGTCGCGTGGATGCGCGAGAAGGGTGCCATGCCGTGCACCTACACCGCTGACATCGGCCAGTACGACGAGCCCGACATCGCCTCGGTGCCCGGCCGCGCCACCGCGTACGGCGCGGAGATCGCCCGGCTGGTCGACTGCCGGGCGGCCCTCGTGGAGGAGGGGCTCGCAGCCCTGGCCTGCGGGGCGTTCCACATCCGCTCCGGTGGCCGCACCTACTTCAACACCACCCCGCTCGGCCGGGCCGTCACCGGCACCCTGCTGGTGCGCGCGATGCTCGAGGACGGTGTGCAGATCTGGGGCGACGGCTCCACCTTCAAGGGCAACGACATCGAGCGGTTCTACCGTTACGGCCTGCTCGCCAACCCCCACCTGCGGATCTACAAGCCGTGGCTGGACGCCGACTTCGTCAGCGAGCTCGGCGGTCGCAGGGAGATGTCCGAGTGGCTGCTCGCCCGCGGCCTGCCCTATCGGGACAGCACGGAGAAGGCCTACTCCACCGACGCGAACATCTGGGGCGCGACCCACGAGGCCAAGGCGCTCGAGCACCTCGACGCGGGCATCGAGATCGTCGAGCCGATCATGGGCGCGCGGTTCTGGAACCCCGCCGTCGAGATAGCCGCCGAGGACGTCACGATCGGCTTCGAGCAGGGACGACCGGTGACGATCAACGGCAAGGAGTTCGCCTCCGCCGTCGACCTCGTCCTGGAGGCCAACGCCATCGGCGGCCGGCACGGCATGGGCATGTCCGACCAGATCGAGAACCGGATCATCGAGGCCAAGAGCCGGGGCATCTACGAGGCACCGGGAATGGCGTTGCTGCACGCCTCGTACGAGCGGCTGGTCAACGCGATCCACAACGAGGACACCCTCGCCAGCTACCACAGCCAGGGACGGCGACTGGGCAGGCTGCTGTACGAAGGCCGCTGGCTGGACCCGCAGGCGCTGATGCTGCGCGAGTCGCTGCAGCGCTGGGTCGGGACGGCGGTCACCGGCGAGGTGACCCTGCGACTGCGGCGCGGTGAAGACTACTCCGTCCTGGACACCTCCGGACCGGCGTTCAGCTACCACCCGGACAAGCTCTCCATGGAACGGACCGAGGACGCCGCCTTCGGGCCGGTCGACCGCATCGGCCAGCTGACGATGCGCAACCTCGACATCGCCGACTCTCGCACCAAGCTCGAGCAGTACGCCGCATTCGGCTTGGTCGGCAGTCCGCACCCGACGTTGATCGCCGCCGCACAGGCGGCCTCGACCGGGCTGATCGGCGCGATGCCCGAGGGCGGGGCCGAAGCGATCGCCTCCAGTGGACCGGGAGGTCGGTCGGGGTCGGTCGGTTGGGGAACCACCGTCCCCGTCGACGACGAGCTGCTCGATCACGCTGCCATGGAGTCCGGCACCGACTGAGTCGGCTCATCTCCCAGTGTCTGGGAGCTTGTCGCCGATGAGGGCGAGATTCTGGCGGCCGCCACCGACAGCTCCAGCGGGTAGGACCACGTCTTGCCGCCCTTTGTGTCACTGTGATGATCCGGTACCCCTTGTCCCAACCGAGCTGGTCCACGTCGGCGTCCCCGGAAGGCGGGGCGACCTGGTCGCCGATCCGCAGCGGGCCTATCGTCTTGGCCGTTCGCTGCGAAAGGGCATCTTTCGGGCCGGTCTTGAGCTCGGGGACGTCCTTGTAGATGGTCGAGCGGCTCACGCCGAGCAGCCGGCGATGGAGGATGCGGAGTTCTCCGGGCGGGTGAGCAGGTCGCGGCCGTGCCGGATCTAACGGTGACCGCGTAGGACTCCGGGCGGGCCCGCCGGGCGAGCCCTGGCAGCCGCCCGGTCGCGGCACACCGCCCATCGACGTCCTGGCAGAAGTCTCCTACGAGAGCGACCTCTTCGGCGACGTGGCCGTGGAGCCACGAGGTTCGGGTGTGGCTGCCGTACGGCTGGCCGACGGGGCCGACAGCTGGGTGTACCAGCGTTTTTGGGCCGACGACTTCGTGGACTGGATCAGAGTTGACGATCGGCACATCGCCGTCGTCTGGCGCGATGGCCGGGTTACCCTGGCACGCCCTGTTATGGTCGGCGAATCCGAGCTGGCGTCCCTATCGGCGTGCTGAGCGCTCTGGACGGCGACGCCCACGCAGCAGCTGGCCGCCGAGTAGGACCGCGCAGGACCCGACGGTCAGCAGCCCGCCGGCGAGGAAGGTGCTCCGTACATCGGCGAGCGGCAGGACCAGTCCTCCAAGCGCGGCACCCGCCGCGATGCCGGCATTGTAAGCACCGGAGTTCGCCGCGAAGGCAATGTCTGTGCGGCCCGGCGCGCAGTGCAACATCGCGTTTTGCGTGGTCATAAACACCGGGCCGAGTGCGCCGCCCATCAGCGTAAGGAACATCACCGCCGCCACCGGATGAGCGCCGAACGCGTACAGGCCGAGCATGCCCACTGCCTGCGTGGCCACGGCGGTGGCCAGCGCGGACTGCGGAAAGCGGTCCAGGAACGCCCCGGTGATGCTCACCCCGGCCAGACACGCGACACCGAAAACCATGAACAGGACGCTGACCGCGCGGGGGGAGAACCCGCTCACGTCGCCCAGGAACGTCACGATGTAGGTGTATCCCGTGAACGCCCCGGCGGCGGACAAGGTCCCGGCCGCCAGCACCGTCCCGAAGCGCCGCACGTCGGGATCGGTCGCGTAGGCGGCGGGCTCTTCTTCCGGACGCGAAGTCGGCAGCAGAACGGCGATTGTCGCCAGAGAGACAAGCCCCAGAACCGCCAGCATGGCGATGGGCACCTGCCAGGTACTCTGCTGGCCCAGCCAGGTCCCAGCGGGAACACCAAACACGAGAGCGAACGAACCAGCCACGGACAGCGCCCCGACCACACGCCCCCGAACCTCGGGCGCGAACAGGCCCACCGCGACCGGTCCCATTACGGCCCAGAACAGCGCCTGGGCGAGCGCGGTCAGCAGTCGCGCCACGAGGAGCAGCCAGTAAGAGGGGGCCAGCGCGGCAACGAGACTGGACACCACGAGCGCGGCCAGCAGTCCCGTGAGCACATAACGTCGGGGCACGGCCCGCACGACGTGGGCAATCGGCACGGATGCGATGGCCACCGTAACGCCGTAGCCGGTGACCAGGAGACCCACCGCTGACAGGGACACCCGTAGGTCTTCGGACATGAGCCTCAGGAGGCCGACCGGCAGGTTCTCCGCGGTGTTGAAGGTGAGGGCGGCCAGCATCAGAGCCCCGAGCACCGCCAGCCTGTGCCATGGAGCCGGACGTTGCGTGATCGTACGGTCTCTTCCTGTCCTCGCCCGTTGCACCTGCTCAGTGGCACCATTCATGCAGATACCCCACCAAGCTCAGCAGTCCCAGTGCAACCGAATTCATCCACGGAATACTCGCTTCGCGCCTTCAGCCTCGACGGGTGGCCCGCCGGGCACAGCCCTTCATGCGAGGAGGGGGCCTGTGCGGCGGCGCAGCAGGGCCGTTTCAGGCCGCCGTATCCTCCTCGAGATCGAGATGGACCTCCATGCCCTCCAGCGGCGCGTCCAGGTCGTAGACGTAGTCGCCGAAGCGGCGCACGTTGTCTTCCTGATAGGGAGACATGCTGTTGGCCGAGGGCTGGGAAGCTGCGCGATTGTGTCGGTGTAGCGGGCTGAAACAGCCGCGTACTGGGACCAGCTGGCGTCGGCGAAAACATAGCGCCTCGGTAGAGCGGGCAACGCGGCGCAGCTCGATCCAGCCGACCGCGCCCGGCAGGTGAGCCCGCCTCGTTGATGAGCAGGCCGGGCTCTGAGTTCAGCCGGCGGTGCGGGCCGGGCGGGTCGACCATACCTGTGCCACCAGGACGGTGCCCGCGCCGAACAGCACCACGCCAAGGGGCACGTGGATGGCGACGTCGCCGCTGGCGATGCGGTGATGAGTCCAGGCGTCAAACTGAGCCCCGAACGCCGCTGGCGAGCGAGGTTCGGAGGAAGCCTTGCTCTCGGAGTTCCGGGCCGTGGAGCTCCGAGAACAAGGTCAGGCCGCGGTCATAGGGCCGGCTCAGGGTTGGGTGTCGAGCCACTCCTGGAAGGTGGGTCCTGCGAGTTTGGCGTGCGGGCTGGGCAGGAACCCGCCCTCGGCGGCAATCTCGGCATCGGGCATGCCCGAGCCGTCAGCGCCGACGACCTTGATGCCTCGGCGGGCGCCGAGGAGTGCGGCCGCCTCCGCCAAGGTCTCCTTTCGGGGTCCGGCGATCTCGGGGATCGGCGTTCCTGGAGTGGGCTCGCCGGGGTCGAGGGCCAGGTCGACCAGTTCCTCGGCCACGGTGCGGCAGGCCACGAGCTGGGTGGGCAGGGCCGGGATGTAGGCGACGTCGCCCTGCTGCCAGTCCAGAAGCTGACCGACGAACTCGTGGAACTGCGCGGCCCGCAGAATGCGGACAGGGAGCGGGCCGGGCAGGAGGAGTTCCTCGTGCACCTTCTTGGCGGCGAGGAAACCGGCGGTGGCCTTGTCGACGCCGATGATGGACGCCATGGTGATCCGGGCGACCTCGGCCTTCTGACCGTACTCGTGCAGATTGCGGGCCGACGTGCGGAAGAACTCCGTCGCCGCCTCCTGCTCGGAGGCGTGCCACGAGGCGACGTCGATGATGACATCCACCTCGGTGAGCGCCTCGGCCAGGCCCTCACCGGTGATGATGTCCACGCCGGTGGCTCGGGACATCGGCACGACCTGGCGCCCCCGTTCGGTGAGGACGTCGACGACGTGGCGTCCCAGCCGCCCGGTCGCTCCTGCCACCGCGAACTTGGTGATGCTCATGGTTTATCCCTTTCTTACTCGCTGTAGTTCTGGCCGGGGGGCATGCCCGGGATCGGCTTGGCGATGAGCGCGGCGGGGGTGAAGAAGCCGATGTGGGCGATCGCCATGATGAGCGTCCAGAGCGCCTTGTCGTCGTAGTGCGCGGACGCCTTGGCGTACAGCTCGTCGGGGACTCGCTCCCCGGACGGGTTCGGGGACAGGACTGCCTCCACCAGCTCCAGCGCGACCCGTTCGGCGTCGGTGAAGTAGGTGGCGTCCCGCCAGGTCGCCACGGCGGTGATGCGCTCCTCTGATTCCCCTGCCTGGCGGAGGTTGCCGGTTTCCCTGATGGTGACGTACGTGCTGCCGAGCATCTGCCCGGCGCGCAGCTGCAGCAGGTGGACGGTGACCTGCGGAATCGAACCGTTCTTGATGACCTTGTGCAAACCTCCGGCGACTTCTGCCATCTCGGGGACGAACGGGAGGGGGTTGGGCATGCGCGACCGGAGGTCGGTCGTCGTGGGTGCAGACATGGCGAGGGCTTCCCTTCTCAAACTCAACTCGTGGTGTCGCATGCCGTACGGATCGTTCGCACGGCGTCCTGACGAACACGAGACGCCGGCCACCCGCCCCCCGTAACAGCGCTGTCACGTGACGTGGATCATCGATCGCAGGTGTTACAAAACGGTCGGGAGCGGCGTCTTGTGCGTGTGGCAGAGCTGAGTGCGGACAGGCAGGGGCCAGGCATGAGTGAACGCAGCGAGCGAACGACGGACACACCCGGGCCGCTCGATCGTGCCGATCGCGTGGACTCCGCTACCGAGGCGTTCGTTGCCCATCGCAACCTGCTGTTCACCGTCGCCTACGAGATGCTCGGTTCGGCCGCCGACGCCGAAGACGTCCTGCAGGAGACCTGGCTGCGATGGGTGGGCGTCGACCTTGACAGCGTGCGGGAGGAGCGTGCCTACCTGGTGCGGATCGTCACCCGGCAGGCGCTGGACCGGCTGCGTGCGCTCGGTCGGCGTAAGGAGTCCTACGTCGGACCGTGGCTGCCCGAGCCGTTGCTGACCGCGCCTGATGTGGCCGAGGACGTGGAGTTGGCCGACAGTGTCTCGATGGCGATGCTGCTGGTGCTGGAGACGCTCCAGCCGATTGAGCGGGCGGTGTTCGTGCTGCGCGAGGTCTTCGATCTGGATTACGACGAGATCGCCGAGGCCGTCGACAAGAGCCCGGCCGCGGTCCGTCAGATCGCCTATCGGGCTCGGGCACACGTCGCCGCGCGCCGGCCACGCGGCACCGGCTCCCCGGCCGAGCACCGAGCCGCCCTCCAGGCTTTCCAGCGAGCGGTCGAAACCGGCGAGCTGCAGAGCCTGCTCGACATACTCGCGCCGGACGTCGTCGCCCTGAGCGACGGCGGCGGTGTCAAGCATGCCCTGCTGCGGCCCGTTGTGGGGGCTGACAACGTTGCTCGCTTGCTGGCCGTCAGCTGGTGGAAGCGCGACGCGGAAAGGTCGGTCGAGCTGGTGCAGATCAATGGCGGCCCGGGGCTGCTCGTCCGAGTCAACGGCGAGATCGACGGCGTGGTGGCGGTGCGAGTGGAGAACGGCTACGTCACCGGCGCCTACCACGTGCGCAATCCCGAGAAGCTGTCGCGTATTGAACAGCAGACCGCCGTGAGCCGCTGAGAACCGGTCAGTAGACCTGTCACCCGAGGAATCCTGGACGCGCAGATCTTCGCGCACGGTCGCGGCCGGTGTGGTCGCGGCCGCACGCATGACGTCTCGGGCGTCCTTTGCCCGGGCACCTGCGCCACAAGCCGAACACGAAATGCCGCTGGAAGGCGAAGAACACGATTACGCCGAGACCCTCACCCAGTAGCCGGTCGCAGAGCGCCGGCGCGCGCGGCGGCGAGCGCGACCCGTGCCGCCTGGTCGGCGGTCGCGTCGTCGATCGGATCGGCGGTGATGAGCAGGCGCAGGTAGATCGGCGCCGCCAGGGTCGTGAGGACTCCGGCGGGATCGGTGCCTGAGGGCAGCTCGCCCCGTTCGATGGCGCGCGTCACCACGGGTTCGGCCCTCGCGAGCCGGTCCTGGAAGACGTGACGCCTGGCCGCGGCGATCTCCGGGAGGTGCGCCGCGCCGGTGACCATGGCGGCCAGGATGGCCTGTCCGGTCTGGCTGGTGAACGACTGTACGAGAGCACGCGCCAGCGCCCGCAGGTCGGCCTCGATCGCTCCGGTGTCGGGAATGGGGATGTCCATCGCCATGTGCTCGGCGAGGGCGTCGGTGAGCAGGCTCTCGCGATCCTTCCACCGGCGATACACCGTCGTCTTGTGGACTCCGGCGCGCTGGGCGACGCTCTCGACGCTCAGCGCGGCGTAGCCCTTGTCCACGAGCTCGGCGAGCGTGGCTGCGTGGACCGCGGCGCGCACCTTGGGGCCGCGGCCGACCGGCCGGGCGGCGGAACGATCCGACTCCATTGCAACTCCAAGTTGCGATATTTGCGGGTAGTTGACAGGATGAGCCTATCGCAACTTAATGTTGCGATATTTCCCCGTCGCCGACCCTTGAGGTGGCAATCATGCGGAACTCTCCTCGTTGGACCCTCCGTTCCATCCCCGACCAGTCCGGGCGGGTCGTGGTGGTGACCGGAGCCAACAGCGGGATCGGCTACGTCACGGCCCGCGAACTGGCCCGCCATGGCGCGCATGTCGTGCTGGCCTGCCGTGATCCCGAGCGCGGTCAAGCCGCGCTCGCTCGCATGCGAGGCGAGGTGCCCGACGCTCGCCTGGAGTTGCGCCGGGTGGACCTGTCCAGCCTGGCCTCCATCCGGAAGTTCGCATCAGGGTGGGATCATGACCGGCTCGACCTGTTGGTCAATAACGCGGGCGTCGCGATGGTGCCGTTCGCCCTGACCGCCGACGGGTTCGAGTCGCAGTTCGGCATCAACCACCTGGGAACCTTCGCCTTGACCGGCCTGCTTCTGCCTCATCTGCTCGCCGCGCCCGATCCGCGCGTGGTCACCGTCAGCAGCGAGGGGCAGCGCTTCGCCCGCTTCGACCTGGACAACCTCAACGCCGAACGCGGCTACCGTACGGCGTTCGCCTATGTGCAGGCCAAACGGGCCAACCTCTACTTCGCCGTGGAGCTGCAGCGCCGGGCCGACGCCGCCGGGGTGCGGCTGCGCAGCATGGCCGTAGCTCCGGGACTCACCCGTACCAACGTGCTCACCGGTGGTGCCAACAGCGGCAGGGGGCGGCTGTATGTGACTGCTACACGGCTGCTCGTGCGCGTGGCCTTCCGCCCCGCCCCGGAAGGGGCGAAGACGTCCCTGTACGCGGCGACCGTCCCGGACCTGCTCGGAGGCGGCTACATCGTGCCCGACGGGCTGCTGCAACTGCGTGGTGAGCCCACTCGCCGCACCCGGGAGCGCGCCACCCGCGACACCGTCACAGCAGAACGGCTGTGGCAGCTCTCCGAACACCTGACCGGCGTCACCTACGAGTTGCCTGCCGCGGGGCCAACGGTGACGGTCCCCAGCCCGGGAGGCCGCGCCCGGGTTAGGTGATCTCGGGAGCGCACCGCATGCTGACGTACACGCACGGGGTGCCGCCGGCCCCGGCTGGGCTGAACCCGCAAGGAGCCGGACTCCGCCGGGACCGGCTCACCGGCCGTCATGGGTTGTCGACCTGCTCTCCGTCGTCCGCAGCACTGGTGCCGGCGAGCACGTCGAATGCGTGGTGGCGATGCGTGGCGAAGAGCTCGAGGGCGGCCTCGGCGTCGCGGGCGCGCAGGGCGGCGACGAGGTCGCGGTGCTCGCCCGGCATGTGCGCGAGGTAGCCCGCGGAGCTGAGGGCGATCCGGGTGAGCAGGAACAGGTGGACCTGGGAGCGGATCGCCTGCCACGCCTCCTGCAGGCGCCGGTGCCGGGCGGCGGCGTAGACGGCGTCGTGGAAGGCGATGTCGCAGCGCACCATCTCGTGCTCGTCCTCGGCGCGCACCATGCGGCCGGCCGCCTTCTCGACGGCCGCGATGTCATCGTCGGAGGCCTGGGCGACCACCCGCTGGACGGCCAGCCGCTCCAGCGCGCCGCGCAGACTGTGGAGTTCGGCGACATCCTGCGGGGACAGCGTCGTCACCGTGGCGCCGCGGTGCCATTCGCTGCGGACCAGGCCCTCACGCTCCAACCGGAACAGCGCCTCGCGCACCGGGCCGCGGCTGACCTCCAGCACCTCGGACAGCTCCACCTCGCGCAACTGCGCGCCGGGGGCGTACGCCCCGCTGAAGATGGCCTCCCGGATCCGGTCCGCCACCTCCTCGGCCAGCCCCCTGCGCCGGGCGGGGACCACTCTGCCCTGTTCACCCATGCCCTCGCCTCCCCTTAGTGTCCTAATGTTAACATCACTACATTGACTTCCCGGCGCCCTTGCCGGGGCCGCTCTCAGGAAGGCAGCCCGCCCCATGACCGTTCTCGACTCGCCAATTCCGCGATTCCACCTGGCCATGCCGGTCGACGACCTGGCCGCCGCGCGCCGCTTCTACGGCGAGGTGCTGGGCCTGGAGCAGGGCCGCAGCGCGGACACCTGGGTGGACTGGAACCTGCACGGCCACCAGTTCGTCACCCATCTGGCGCCGGCCCGGGCGCAGCGGATCCACAACCCTGTCGACGGCCACGACGTCCCGGTGCCGCACTTCGGCCTGATCCTGACGATCCCGGAGTTCCGCAAGCTCGCCGACCGGCTGCGAGCAGCAGGCACCGCGTTCGTGATCGAGCCCTATGTGCGCTTCGAGGGGCAGACCGGCGAGCAGTGGACGATGTTCCTGCTCGACCCGGCGGGCAACGCCCTGGAGTTCAAGGCGTTCGCCGACGACTCTCAAGTCTTCGCCGTCTGACGAGACGCTACGGGATGCTCGATCGCGACGCTGAGGGCGGTCAGCCGGACAATCGTGCCGCCGGGCCTACTCGGGGGGGAACCGCCGGGATACCGCCTGCGCACCCCGCACGCCGCCGATTGCCCGTGCGCCCAAACCCCGCCGCACCACCTGACCAGCTACACCCGGTCACAGCCCGGCATATCCACGAAGCCCCAACACGAAGATCAGAGGTAGGCCTTCGAAGCCGGCTTCCAATCCTGGACGAGGAGCCCGAGCAGCACCTCGTCCAGGAACTCGCCCATCACCCAGGCCGAGGAGCGCAGCACGCCCTCGCGGACGAAGCCGTTGCGCTCGGCGGAGCGCAGCATCGCGGCGTTGTCCGAAAGCGTCTCGATCTGCAGTCGCTGCAGGCCGCGCACGACGAAACCGTAGTGGCACAGCGCCGCGACCACGTCGGTGCCGTAGCCCTTGCCGCGGGCCGACGGCAGCAGCCCTAGCCCAATGTGCGCGGACCGGTTGTGGTTGTCGATGCCCCACAGCGTCGCGGTGCCGACCAGCGTGCCGCCGTCCAGCTCCACGACCGAGAACGGGACGTGCCCTTGCTCCTTGTCGTCCACCACGAGCCGCGGATCCTTCGAGCCGGGTGTGATCGGCCGCCACGGCCGGCCTTCGGCCCGCGAGGAGTTGACCACGTCGTCGTAGAGCTCGGCCCGCAGGATCGGAATGTCGTCCTCGTACCGGGCTCTGAGCCCGACCTTGTTACCTCTTAGCATGCAAGCTTCCTATCCGACCGGGCTGTCCGGCGGCAAACCAAGCCCATCGTGACCGGTGCTCTCTACCGAGTTCGCAGACAACACGCCGTGCCTCATTCGCCACAATCCGCTATGTGGTGATACATCACCCGAGCCATTGGATGCGGCATTCGCGAAGATCGGAGGTTAAAAGACAAGCTCACAGCTTGTCTTTTAACCTCTTATCTTCACATTTGCCCTGGCTGGCGCTGATGGTGATCTATCGCGCGTAGTCGAAGACCGGCGGCGGGACTCGGCGTGGTCGGCACCCCGCATCCGGCCTTGATCGGTGCCGCCAGGACGACTAGCCTGATCGCCGTGCTGCCGGAAGGTGGGGCCGAGGCGATCGCGTCACGCGGGAAGAGCCTCGACCACGACGAGCTGCCAGACCACGCCGCCATGGAGTTTGGGACCGACTGACGATGAGCGCGGAAGAGGATTTCAAGCAGGTCGGCGCCGAGCTGGCCGACCTGGGTGTACGGATCTCCAGGATGATGGGGAGTCCCGCGCTCAAAGATCAGGCGGGAAAGGTGTTCGCGAGCCTGCAGCGCGACGGCGCGATGGTGTTCCGGCTGGTCAGGGACACCCCCGAACACACAGCTGCGCTCCAGCTGGCCGGGGCGTCCCTGTTCGACCCCTCGGAGCAGGGCAGGGCGATAAAGGACTGGGTGGTCGTGCCCCACTCCTCGGCCGAGAAATGGACGGATCTGGCCGAGGCCGCCCTCAGCCGCCCGCGCTGATCAGTAGGCCACGTCGACGGTCACTCATCGTGCCATCCCCATTCGCCGAAAACGCGAGGTCCTGGCGCGGGTCGGTCCACGCCTCTGTGACGCGGCCGCCCGGCAGTGCGATATCCAACTGTCGGCACCAAGATCGCGTCGGCGTCCATCCCTCGGCCGGCGTGAAGTTCACACGAAGTCGGCGGGCCGAGCGGGGAACCGGCCCGCCCAGGTAGCGAGTTCCATGCGCGGCCGTCTCGCCGTCTGAATCGAAAGCACCGCCATTGTCGTCGCGGTAAGGGGTGCCAAGGTCATCCTCAGTGGACAGCGTCCAATACCAGAAGAACGGTCCCTTGGTTTCCATCTCGTGTTGCCGCAGTCCGGGAACGAACTCATAGTGCAGCACGTGCGAAGATCAGAGGTTAAATGACAAGGCTTAGACCGTATTCCACAAAATGCAGACGTTGGCCACTGGGCGCCCAACGCCACGAACGCGGCCGTATCCGGAGCGAACGCGGACACCGCTGGGGCCGACCAGCCCCAGCGGCATAACACGCGAAAGCGAACGGTCACCGCATTAGGCCTCGGCGATGGCAAGTCCCTGGTCGTCGAGCCTGACCGCCAGGCCGAAAGTCGCGTAGACGTTGGAATCCTGGAACACCGAATTCCGGCTGATGCCCTCGTCGGTGACGGTGAAGATCTGGAGCGTGTGCAGGTCGTACCCGTCGCCGACGCGCTGATAGGCGGCGAATCCGGGCTGGCCACCGTTGGCCGCGACCTCCTTGAGAAGCCAGTCCTTCCCGGCCACCCCGAAGACCCATTCCATGAACAGGCCGTAGTTGCTGCGGCCGGAGAACCAGTTGAGCATCGGCGGCATCTCCATGAGCACGTCCTCGGTGAGCAGCCGCTTGAGGCCCTCGACGTCGGCGAGCTCGAACGCCTTCATGTAGCGCTCGACCCAGGCGCGCTGCTCGGCCGCGGACGGCTCGCTGACCTGTTCCTGCCGGACCCCGACGTCCTTCATGCGGGTACGCGCCCGCTGCAGGGAACTGTTCACCGACACGACGGTGGTGCCGAGGATTTCCGCCGTCTCGGACCCGGAGAAGCTGAGCACGTCACGCAGGATCAGCGCACCGCGCTGACGCGCCGACAGGTGCTGCAGGGCGGCGGCGAACGCCAAGCGCAGGCTGCTGCGGTCGATCACGGCCCCAGCCGGATCGCCCGCGTCCAGCAACGAGTCCGGCAAGGGCTGGAGCCAGGCGGCGTGCTCTCCCTGGACGAGCGGCCCGAGCGGATCCGACGCGGCCACCAGCCCCGACGGCAGCGGTCGGCGACCGTGAACATCCAGGGCGGTCAGGCAGGCGTTCGTCGCGATCCGGTAGAGCCAGGTGCGCAGTGAGCTGCGAGTATCGTCGTACTGCTCCCGCGCCCGCCACGCCCTCAGGTACGTGTCCTGGACCAAGTCCTCTGCGTCGTGCGCCGAGCCGAGCATCCGGCAGCTCCGTCCGGAACGGTTCGATCCGACGATCGAAGCCTTCTTCCCTCGACATCACGCCACGCCCCATCTCCGCTGCCGCCACGACCACCCTTCCTGGCGACGTGCAGTGACCTATCCGGCTATGGGCGGATAGGTCACCACGCGGTCATCAACGGCCTGGCCACGGTATAAGTCCAGATTTGGATAAAGAACAAGCTTAGTTCCTGTTTCTGACCTCACTCGTAAGTAGGGGCATGACGAATATCGGAACGAAAAGTCCCGCCAAGGCGGCCGGGATCAAGGCCCTTGGCGGGACTTTTCGTTCGGATGCGTCTCAGGGGTCGTCCGGGTTGCATCTGATGCAAGGTCCGAGGCGCCTACGGGAGGCCTCTGGCTATCGGGAAGTGAAGTTCCCGCAGCTCAGAGCGATGCAGGGCTTACCGGGACTTTCCGGTCCGATGTTCGTCATGGCACTACACGGTCCTGCCGGTAACAGGGAAGGGTTCACTGCCCAGGCGCCAGCACCGGGCTGTTGTGATACGCGGCGATCAGCCACTGGCCGTCCCGCTTCTCGAAGACCCACGTCGCGTTCACCTTACGCGGGTCGTCCGGAACCTCGGTCTCGCCGGGGAACAGAATGGCGGATTCACTGATGACGATCGCACCGTCCCTGCCGACGAACCGGATGCTGAGCTGCTTGTTGTAGGTCGAGCTGCCCTTGAGCGGCCCCTCGAAGCCCAGGGCCATGTTCTGACGGATCACGTCACGGCTGTCGCGGAGCGAGCCGGTCATAATGGCGGTCGCGTCCGCGGTGTAGTTGGCGACCATGCCGTCGGCGTTGCCAGCCTCCCACGCCTTGTAGGACTCAACCAGCACGGCCTGGATAGCGGCCTCGTCTTCCGCACGACTGTCTGACATCGGATTCTCCCTTGTGATCGGTTCGCCCGGGGTATTCCGGCGAGCTCGTCATACATACCGGCGGTGGGGTCGGAACTCATCGCGGCGGACGAGAACTTTCTCTTGCGTCTTCAAGGGCGGCCTGACGGCCGCCGTCCCGCCGGGCGTGCGGCCTCATCAGGGCCGCCTTCGCGCTATGGCAGTCGTCTGGATCCGCGTCGACCCGACCAAGGCAGAACACGGCACAGCCGTGTTCTGCCTTGGCGGAGAGCGTCGCACCGACACCTGGACCTATTGAACCGACCACACCAGGACGAATGAGAAATCCAGTTTCGTCCTGCGGTTCAGCGGGATATCGATCTTGACTCTGTGCGTGATCTCATTACGGCTGATGCCTAATCCATGAGCGATGAGCCGTTCGGGACGGACTGGCACGGGATCGTCGAAGGTGACCGTGATCTGAAGGGGCCACGGATCCTCGGGAACGGGAGGTGCGTGGAGTTCCCAGCACCCGTCCCAATCGAGCGCGAACCGGTTGCGCCGGGCGATCAACGGGTCGAGAAGGGTATCCACGACGAGGGAAGGCGAGTTGGCCGAGTAACCGGCCAGAAGGTCAGCGGGCAGTGAGCGGACCGGGACGCGATCGTGGACGGTGAGCTTGCTGGTCCGGCCACAGGAAACGCAGTTGACCAGGAGCCAGACGTCGAGAAGTTTGCCGTTGGCGTTGACGCGGAAACTGCCGTTGCCGATGGTGGCGCGGCCGGAGGGGCAGGCCACGCACCGGAGGGCGAGCAGAGGCAGGTGGGTGCGCCGCACCGCCCAGGGCAGCACGATATGAGGATGTGAAGACATGATCTCTCTGAAGACCTGACGAAGAGCACGGAAAACAGAGCCGACGGCGTCGTCGGCGACCGATGCGCAGGGAAGATGTCAGGTCTAAAGAGCAGGCGGCGTCATGCGCGCGAAGTCCTCACATAGGGGTCGTTAGCCGGTGCGGGCCGATGCTCAGCTCAGGCGGGCTCGCAGGAGGCAGAATTCGTTGCCTTCGGGGTCGGCCAGGACGTGCCAGGGCTCCTCGCCGGTCTGGCCGACGTCGGCCGGGCGCGCCCCGAGCTTCAGGAGGCGTTCGAGTTCGGCGTCCTGATCGCGGTCGGTGGCGTTGACGTCGAAGTGCATCCGCAGCCTGCCCGTCTTGGGCTCGGTAGTGGGGCAGAAGACCAGAGTCGGCTGCAATCCGCCGAACCCTTCCCGTGGTCCGATCTCCACCGCGCCGGCGTCCTCGGTATCGAGCACGATGAAGCCCAGCACCTCGCACCAGAACGCCGCCAGCCGTTGCGGGTCCAGGCAAGGGATGATCAGTTCTGAAATGCGACAAGCCATGATCGGCACCCTACCGGGCATCAACCGCACGCAGCCAATCCTTAAACGGCCCAGGGCCGCGACGCAGTGGGCACCCGGGAGCGGCGGGCCGGCCCCATCCGCGCCCGGGCTGCCTTGCCGCCCCGGACCTTGATCAGTTGGCCGTGGAAGCGAGTCACCCGTCCGCGGCGTCCTCGGCCTCCCAGCGCAGCAGGTCTCCCGGCTGGCACTCGAGCGCCTCGCAGAGCGCGTCGAGCGTCGTGAAGCGCACCGCCTTGGCACGGCCGTTCTTGAGCACCGCCAGGTTGGCGGGCGTGATCCCGACGCGGTCCGCGAGCTCGCCCACGGACATCTTCCGCTTGGCCAGCACCACGTCGATGTCGACGACGATCGGCATCAGATCACCTCGTCCAGCTCGGCCTGCATCTGCGCCGCCTCGACGTCGCGCGCGACAGCCTGGGCCAGCAGCATCCGCAGCACGAGCACGATGAGCGCGACCCCCAGGATCGCCACGCCGGCCCCGCCTATCAGGAGGACCATGCCCGGGGGGACGGGGTCGCCCGGCGCCAGGATGACCCCGAGTGCGAACATCAGGAAGGCGGCCGCCACGATCGCGCCGATCACGACGTCCACGTACCGGAAGGCGGCGTGGGAGAACACCGTTCCGCGTCGCACCATCGTCGCCAACCGCCACACGCAGACCAGGACGACCTGGACCGTCACGACGCCCAAGACCGTGATCACGAGGAACGGGGTGCGCAGGTGCGCGAGGTCCGCGTTGAGCGCCTCCAGGTCAATGGCCAGCAGCGGCACCATCGCTGTCTGCACGAACACCGAGCCGGCGAGCAGCGCCACGAGCATGGCGCGCAGCGTGAGCACTGTCAGCTTCCCCATCATCTCTCCCTCGATCGATCTACGATGGAAATCTATCGATATTCGATAGATTTAGCAAGAGATCGGACATGACGACAGCTCTGCCCGGCCTCAGAACCGCATCGGCGCCTGCAGGTCGGGGTGGTCCAGAGCGTTGCCGAGGGCGGTCAGCGTGCCGTGTTCTCCTGCACAGGCTCACGCTCGCCACTCGTACCGAACTCGATGAGCAGATCCTCGGCCGGTCCTGAATTGGTCCTCAATTGGCCTACTGGATCGGACCATGACGCGTGTACCGATTCCTGCCAGGCTGAGTGGCATGACAACGACAGCGACCCGCTTCGACGGCCGGCTCCTCACGCCTGGCGACGCCGGCTACGACACCGCCCGTACCGTCTGGAACGCCATGGTCGACCGGCGCCCACGCATGATCGTCCGTGCGGCGGGCGTCGCCGACGTGGTCGCCGCCGTGCGGATGGCCCGGGAACTGGACCTCGAGATCGGCGTGCGCTGCGGCGGCCACAACGTCGCCGGCTTCGCCGTGCCTGACGGTGGTCTCATGATCGACCTGACGCCCATGGGCGGCGTGCGGATCGACCCGGCCCGTCGCCGGGCCCGGGTGCAGGGCGGCGCGCTGCTCGGCGCGCTGGACCGGACGTCCCAGGCGTACGGCCTGGCCACCACCGCCGGCAACGTCTCGCACACCGGCGTCGGCGGGCTCACGCTCGGCGGCGGCATGGGCTGGCTGGCCCGCCAGTACGGCCTGGCCTGCGACAACGTCGTCTCCTACACGATGGTAACCGCCGAGGGGGACGTGGTGACCGCGAGCCGCACCGAGAACCCCGACCTGTTCTGGGGCCTGCGCGGCGGTGGTGGCAACTTCGGCATCGTCACCGAGTTCGAGTTCCAGTTGCATCGCACCGGCACGCGGACGCTGGTCGCCGAGTTCGACTTCCGCGCCGAGGACGCCGTGCCGGTCATCGAGGGCTGGCGCGACCTGAACGCCGTCGCGCCCCGGCAGGCGACGTTCACCGCCAGTGTCGGCAGCGGTCCCGCCGGCCCGATAGCCACGCTGGGGTTCGTGTGGGTCGGCGACCCGGCCGAGGGCCGCCGGCTGCTCCCCGCGATGCGGGCGCTCGGGCGTCCGGTCGCGTCGCGCGTCACCACACCGTCGTACCTCGAACTTCAGCAACGCGACGACTCCACCGGCGGCCACGCCTACCGCCGCTATTCCAAGGGGCACTACCTGCGGCGATTCCCCACCGCGGCGATCGAGGCGTTCCTGCTGCGCGGCGGCACCGACCTGAGCGGGAGCCCGTACCTGCCGGGCGTCGGCCTGCAGGCGCACGGCGGCGCGATCGCCGATGTCCCGGAAGCAGACGCGGCGTTCAGCCACCGCGGCACGATGTTCGAGTTCGGTGCCGGCTCCCGCTGGACCGACCCGGCCGAGGACGACGCCAGGATGGGTGCCGCCCGCGCCGCCGGTGCGTCGCTCGAGCCGTACGCGAGCGGGGTGTACGTCAACTCGTTGACGGCCGACGAGCTGGCCGATGGGCAGCGCGGCGTGCGGCGGGCGTACTCGGCCGTGAAGCTGGCCCGGCTGACCGCGGTGAAGACCGCGTACGACCCGGCCAACGTGTTCCACCTGAACCAGAACATCCGCCCGGCACACTGATGCGCATGTCCTGGATGTGCCACCGGCGGAGCGCCTGCGCGGGATCAGGGTCCCCGTACCTCCCGGATGGCCGTCGCCAGCAGCGCGACCCCCTCGGCGATGGCGGCCTCGCCGAGAATGGCGTAGCCGAAGATGAGGCCACCCGGTCCGGTGCCGGCGATCCGGTACGGGCCGACGCCGTGGATGCCAAGCCCGTGCCGGGCGGCGGCCGTCACCACCGCCGCCTCGTCGAGGTCGGGCGGGAGCCAGGCGACCACATGCTGCCCGGCGGCGACCCCGGCCGGTTCCAGATCGGGCAGGCGAGTGCGCAGGGCGTTCAGCAGCGCGTCGCGGCGGCGGCGGTACACCGGACGCATCCGGCGCAGGTGGCGGTCGAACTCGCCGCGCACGAGGAAGTCGGCGAACGTCAACTGGTCGATGACCGGCGAACCGCGGTCGGCGAGCACCTTTGCCGCGGCGACGTCGGCGACCAGCTGGGGAGGCACTACCAGCCAGCCGAGCCGCAACCCCGGCGCGAGCGTCTTGCTGGCCGTACCGCAGTAGACGACATGATCGGGCGCCAGGCCCTGCATGGCGCCCACCGGCGACCGGTCGTAGCGGTACTCCGCGTCGTAATCGTCCTCGACCACGATCGCGCCGCGGCGCTTCGCCCAGCGGATCACCTCGGCCCTCGCCGCAGCCGACAGTAATCCCCCGGTGGGCCACTGGTGCGACGGCGTGAGCACGACCGCATCGGCGTCGGCCCGGTGGAGCGCCTCGACCTGAACGCCGTCCGGACCCACCGGGATGCCGACCACGTCCAGACCGGCGGCGCCGGCCAGCACCCGGGCGTCGTCGTTGGGCGACGGGTCTTCCAGGGCGATCCGCCTGGCGCCGTGCCGGACGAGCACCTGGATCAGCAGCGAGATGCCCTGCCCATAGCCGTTGCAGATCACCACGTTGTCCGGGACGGACGATGTGCCGCGCACCCGGTTGAGGTAGTCGCACAGGGCACCGTGCAGTTCCGGCACGCCACGGCCGTCGAGGTAGGCGAACCGGTCGTTGGGCGCGGTGGTGAGCACGGTACGAACCGAGCGCAGCCAGGCGGCCCGCGGGAACTGCGACACGTCGGTGCGCCCGTACCCGAAGTCGACCCTGAAGCCGGCCCTGAAACCGGCCCTGAAACCGGCACTGCGCGCGGCCGGCTGCGTCATCGAAGCCGCGGAGCCCCCGCCGGCGGCGGCTGGCGGCATCGACGCGGCGACCTGGGTGTAACCGCCCGATCGGCTGGCGAGGTAGCCCTCGGCCACGAGCTGCTGGTAGGCCTCCACGACCACCCCGCGGGAAACCCCGAGGCCGGCCGCGAGGGTGCGGGTGGGTGGCAGCGACGCGCCCGCGCGCAGCCGACCGGCCCGGATGCTGGCGCGGATGGACCCCTCGATCTGCCGGTGCAGTGGCACCCCGGCGTCGCGGTTCAGCTCGATGAGCAGGTCCTCGGCCGGCCCTGAATTGGTCCTCAATCGGCCCACAGGATGGGACCTTATAGGCCTGTTCCGATTCCTGCCAGGCTGAGCGACCTGCCGGGTCCCTCGGTGGCGAGAGCGCCTGGCTGGCGGGGGTGGTGGCCGCCCGATGGCAGCAGGCCCGGTGAACAGTCGGTGGCTACGCCGCTGGCTGCGCGCGGTCGAGGCTCCCACACTGGTCCTCGGTCGGCGTCTGCGGCTGCGTCCCCGGCGTCGATCAGCCGCTCCGGCGACAGGCGGGCGCTGCCCGCAGTGGGGCCGGGCCCAGCTCACCGGCTAGGGCGGCGGCCGGCTCAGCGGAGAAGAACAGGCAGGTGCTGTCGGTAGGGCGTCCGGGGCCGGCTTGGCTGGGTTGTGGTGGGTTGGCGGGTGTGCCGAGTGATCTTCGCGTAGACATTGGGGACGTCGTTGTTGTCCCCAGACGTGTACTCAAGATTGAGGGAGGACGGTATGGACGCATCGGAAGTCCGTCGCGCAGTTGAGGCCGGGAGGGCGACTGCCTCTGCGCTGGGCCTTCAGGTCGACGATGTGGTCGTCATCAACAACTCGGACCGCATCGCGTTGCGCCTGGTCCCTTGCGATGTTCTTGCTCGGGTCGCACCCTCAGCGCATCGAGCTGGTTCCCAGTTCGAAGTAGAGGTTGCTCGCCGTCTCGCCGAAGTCGATGGTCCGGTGGCTGAGCTTGAGCCTCGGGTCGAACCCCGAGTCTATTTGCGTGATGCCTTCGCTATCTCGCTCTGGACCTACTACGAACCTGTGGGATCAGAGATCGCGCCGGCCGACTACGCAGGCGCGCTTATGCGGCACCATGCCGCCCTGCGCCAGGTCGATCTGGGGGCACCGCACTTCACCGATCGAGTCGCCGGTGCACTGAGTGAGGTGGGCGACCGAGAGCAGACTCCAGCGCTGCTCGGTCCCGACCGGGAACTCCTCAGCAACACACTCAGTAGCCTGAGCACCGCGATCAGCGGCGGCGAAGCCGACGAGCAGCTGTTGCACGGTGAGCCGCATCCGGGCAACCTGCTCAAGACGAGGAGAGGGCCGCTCTTCGTAGACCTCGCGACGTGTTGCCGTGGGCCGATCGAGTTCGACCTCGCCCATGCCCCCGAAGAAGTTGGAGAGCACTATCCGGGGGCTGACCACGACCTGATTCACCAGTGCCGCATCCTCATGTGGGCGTTGTTCACGACCTGGCGCTGGCGCCGAGACGACCAGCTGCCCAACGGGCACTACTGGAGAGTGGAGGGGCTCAACCAGGTTCGAGCTGCACTCGATCGCTACGGACTGGACCGGGCTTGACGGGACTGTACGAAGTTGATGTGTTCCCACTGCAGTGGGCTGAGGTGAGCCCGGACCTCCGGGCTTCCCCCAGATGGGCCACGTGCAGCAGGTGCATCGACTTGGAGATCCGCCCGTAGTGCGCGAACGCGCGGCCCAGGTCGATCCACCGCTGCTGGGCATCGGAGATGTCAGCACCCGTGACCGTGGGCGCGGCACGATCATGGCGCGAGCTCAACCTGCCGAACAAGCCGGCTGCGGTATTGAAACAGGTTGCAGTTCATCCCTAGGGTGAGGGCATGATCCTGGACCGCTTCCAGATCCCCGGCGCCGCCGCGGTCGTCACCGGCGCGGGCCGGGGCATCGGCGCGGCCACCGCCGTCGCGCTCGCCCAGGCCGGAGCGGACGTCGCGATCTGCGCCCGCACCGAGGGCCAGTTGCGTGCGGTCGCCGAACAGGTGGAGAAGGCCGGCAGGCGGGCTCTGGTTGTGCCCGCCGACCTGGCTCTCCCTGGCGCTGCCGAGGCGCTCGCGGAGCGGGTCGCGGCCGCCTTCGGGCGGCTGGACGTGGTCGTCAACAACGTAGGCGGCGCGTTGCCCCGCGCCTTCCTCGACACGAGACGAAAGCATCTTGAGAACGCGTTCCAGTTCAACGTCGGCGTGGCGCACGAGCTCACCGCGGCCGCCGTCCCCCATCTGCTGGAGAGCGGTGGCGGCGCGGTCGTGAACATCTCGTCCGCCGTGGGCCGCGTGGCGGGCCGCGGCTACCTGGCCTACGGCACCGCGAAGGCGGCCCTCGCGCACTACACCCGGCTGGCCGCCCTTGACCTGGCCCCCGCCGTACGGGTCAACGCGGTCGCCGTCGGCGCGGTCGCCACCTCCGCGCTCGACATCGTCATGAACGACGAGGACCTGCGCGCGCAGATGGAGCAGGCCACGCCGCTGCGGCGGATAGGCGAGCCGGAGGACGTGGCAGCCGCCGTGCTCTATCTGGTCTCCCCCGCCGCCCGGTACGTGACGGGCAAGGTGCTCGAGGTCGACGGCGGGATCGACCGGCCCAACCTCGACCTCGGGCTGCCCGACCTGTCATGACTTGGTGAGCACGTACGCCCGGCTGGGTCGATCGCGACGGTCACGTCTCCACCTCGTAGTCCACGCTGTGCCCGTGGAACGTGGCCCGCAGCACCGAGCCGGCCCTGCCCTCCGCCGCCGCCGGGGAGAGCGAGCGCACTGCTTGCGCTCGGCGCATCCTGTTGACTCGGCGAGCACTTATCACAGAGACTACGACCCCAACCGGACGAAACTGTCCGGTTAGGTGGGGTTCGCCTTCAGAGCCGTCGCTTGTGATCCGAAGGAAGCCGCGATGACCGATCAATGGGACAACCTCGTCGACGTCCTCATCGCGGGCTCGGGTGCGGCAGGCCTGTCCGCGGCCATCGCCGCGGCCGACCGCGGGCTGGACGTCATGGTGGTGGAGAGCACCCCGCAATGGGGTGGCACCACCTCGGTCTCCGGTGGCGGACTGTGGATGCCGGCCAACCCGCTCATGCTCCGGGCCGGTGTCCAGGACTCCGCCGAGGAGGCTCTTCGGTACATGGACGACGTCATCGGCGACGCCGGACCGGCCTCCTCCCCCGAACGCAGGACGGCTTTCCTGCAGACCGTCCCCGAGGTCGTGACCTTCCTCGGCCGGCGTGGCGTCAGGTGGCGGAGATGCCCCGACTACCCCGACTACTACCCGGACCGGCCGGGTGGCAAGGTGGGACGCTCGATCGAGGTGGCTCCCTTCAACACCAAACTGCTCGGCGACTGGTACGCCACGGCACGCGCCAAAGACAGCGGCATCCCGCTACCGCTGACGACCGATGACGTGTGGCTGCTCGGCCGGGCCTGGTCCACCCCCAGCGGTTTCATCCGCGGCGCACAATTCGTCTTCCGCTCGCTCGGCGAGTACGCCAGTGGCAAGCGCCCGGTCGGCATCGGTGGCGCACTCGCCTGCTCGCTCATGCACATCGCCCGCAGCCGGCAGATCCCGGTCTGGCTCTCCGCGCCGATCGTCGACCTGGTCATGGACGGCGACAGCGTAGTAGGCGCGGTGGTCGAAAAGGACGGCCGGCAGCGGAGAATCCGTGCCCGGCACGGCGTCGTCCTGGCCGCCGGCGGTTTCGCGAACAACACCGAGTGGCGCCGGAAGTACCACGGCGTCCCCGGGTACTCCTCCGCCCCCGAAGGCGACCTGGGCACCGCCATTGAGGTGGGCGCCCGGGCGGGCGGCGCGCTGGCGCTCATGGACGACGCCTGGTGGGGCGCGGCCTTGGTCGGCCCCGATGGCAAGAGCAGCTTCCTCGTCTCCGAGCGGTCCTTCCCGTTCTCCATCGCGGTGGACGCAAACGGCGAGCGCTTCACCAACGAATCCGAGTCCTACATCGACTTCGGGCACGCCATGCTCCAGCATGACGTGCCCGGAGCGATGTGGCTGATCAGCGATGTCCGGCACGCGCGGCGCTACCTCAACACCGCCTACCTCGGCCGCAAGAAGGAGTGGATTCGGGCGGGTCTCCTCCTCGAGGCACCCTCCCTGCAAGCCCTGGCGGCGAAGATCGGCATCGATCCCGGACGGCTGACCGCGACCGTCGAGCGGTTCAACGGCTTCGCCCGTACCGGCGTCGACGTGGACTTCGGCCGCGGCCGCACCGTCTACGACAACTACTACGGTGATCCGCGGGTCAAACCCAACCCCAATCTGGGTCCTCTGGAGCGGGCTCCTTTCCGCGCTGTCCGCGTCTACCCGGGCGATCTTGGCACCAAGGGGGGACTGCTCACCGACGAGCACGCCCGTGTCCTGCGCGAGGACGGCTCACCCATCCCCGGCCTGTACGCGGCGGGCAACACGACCGCCTCCGTCATGGGCCGCACCTATCCCGGCCCCGGCTCCACCATCGCTCCCGCCGTCGTCTTCGGCTACCGTGCCGCGCAACATGCGGCATCCCGATGACGTGAACACCGCGACGCCGCTCACCCACGGGGACGGGCGTCCACCGTTCCGCCCGGTGCGGTCTGCTCACCCAGCAAGGCGCGCGCCCACAGCTCCTGGCGATGCTCGATGTAGTGGGTGTCGTTCAGCCAGGCGTTGCCGTGCCCCTCGCTCCAAAGCCTCGCCCACGGCTGGACATCGCGAACGGCTTGCTCTCGCAGGAAGTCGTGCATGGAGCGGGTACGGCGGGCCAGCAGGGGAACCAGGCGACGACGTTCGGCCTCATCGAGGCCGTAGGCGTCGACGAAGGCTCGGAGCCGTGCATCGGCGTCGCCGCGCTGCCAGTCCGGATGCGCTGACAAGGGGATGAAACCGTGGATGGCGTACGCGAGGTCCCACAAGCGTGAGCCGGGCGCGGCGGCGTCCCAGTCGATGAACACCCATTCGCCGGCGTCACCGGCCACCAGATTCCAGGGCGCGAGGTCATGGTGGGCGATGATGTCGTCCCCTTCGGCGGGGATGAGCGCTCGCCAGTGGGCGTCGGGCGGTGGGGTGAAGTCTTCGACCGCATCATGGAAGTCCCTGATGAGCCGCGCCACGTGCGCGAGCTGCCGTATGGGCTCCACCAGGGCGAACCAGTCGGGCCAGACGACCCTGCCGGGTGTGAAGGTGAGCACCTCACGGCCTTGGTCGTCGATGCCGAGCGGGCGAGGGGCCGCTCGGTATCCCACCTCGTGCAAGTGAGTGAGGAGCGCATGGACTGCGGGAGTCCACGGCCCTGCTGGACGGCGGACGGTGTCTCCCACGCGGACGACCCCGTCGCTCACGTTTCCTCCGGACAACGGCTGCTCTTCATGCTGCACGGTTCCAGTTTCGTATATGACCATGACGGCCGGAACGGCTGGGCCGCGAACGCGTGTGGATCGTGCGGGTTCGCTGGACCGGCCGACCACATCGCCGCGCTCAACGTCTGCCGACGGGCGAGCGCGGTGTGGGCATTCGTCAACATGCCCAACGAGCCCGCCGTGGAAAGCGGGGTCAGTGCGTCCCGAGCCGGTCAGCCAGACCGGAACGCGAGACGCAAGCCCAGGGCTTCAGCCCGGCTTCAGCCCTGGGTCGTTGACAGCATCCCGTTGGGGATTTCCGCAGAGTCCGGTACGGGTTGGACGACGTCCCAGTGCTCGGCGATCAGGCCTTCCTCCAGTCGCCAGATGTCGACGACAGCGGTGTCCCGCTCATCGCCCGATGGAGTCATGAGGTAGTGCATGACCACGTACTGTCCGTCGGCGATGACGCGCTTGAGCTCCAACCTCGCACCCGCGACCGGGGCGTGCACGATGAAGTCGACGAACGCGTCCCGGCCGGAGGGGTTGCCTGGGCTGTGCTCGATGAAGTCCTCCCGCAGCAGGGTGCGCAGAATGTCCACGTTGCCCTTGGCGAACTCTGTGAAGCCTTCGAGAACGAGCTTTCTGTTGCGTTCCGTCTCATTGGTGTCTGTCATGTCGCGACCGTCGCAGTTCCGGGATGCCGCCGTCGATTACGTGCCTTGTAATGGCGACGGGGCTCCGGGACGGGATAGAACCGATCCATGTCAGCAGACCAGCCCGTCGGTGAGCTCCTACGCGAATGGCGCCATCGACGGCAGCTGAGCCAGCTCGATCTGGCCATCCAGGCGGGGGTCTCCAGCCGGCACGTCAGCTTCGTCGAGACCGGACGCACGATTCCCAGCCGTCCCATGGTCCTGCACCTGGCGGAACAGCTGCAGGTTCCGCTGCGAGAGCGTAACCGGCTCCTGGTCGCCGCGGGACACGCGCCGGTCTTCCAGACGCGCCCGCTGGACGCCCCGGATATGACCGCGGCGCGCGAAGCCCTCCAACAGATCTTGCGGGGGCATGAGCCGAATCCAGCGCTGGTGGTGGATCACTGTTGGAACTTGATACTCGCCAACTCCGCCGCCGAAGTGTTCCTGGACGGTGTCGCCCCCGCACTGCTCGAACCACCGGTCAACATGATGCGCCTGGGCTTGCATCCCGACGGGTTCGCGTCCCGTCTGCTCAACTTGGAACAGGTGCGAGGATTCCTCCTGCCACGGCTGGCGCGACAGGTGCAACGGACCGGGCATCCCCAGCTGAGCGATCTCTATGCGGAACTGGTCGCCTACGGCGTTCCTCACAAGCTCGAGCCGCCGGATCCGGCTGACATCGCCCTGCCCATCCGGATCCGGCATCGAGGGGCCGAGCTGAGCTTCTTCAATACGATCACCACGTTCGGTGCCGCCTTCGACATCACGCTCGAAGAGATCGCGGTCGAGGCGTACTTCCCCGCGGACCGGCCCACCGCCCTCGCACTGCGTGAACGGTACCCGATCAGTGACGCCGAGTACCGCAGCCCCCGAATAAGTGCACCGCCTCTGGGCCGGTCGTGATCTTCCGTGTTCGTGGTCGCGCCGGTTTGCGTTCGAGCGCGCTCGAAGCCATAGCGTCACCGCCATGACGACACAGACCTGGATCATCACCGGCGCGTCCCGCGGTTTCGGGCGCGAGCGCCGGCCCAGCGTCGCCAGGAGCCGTCTTGACTGACCGCAAGAGGGGAATCGCGAGCGTGCGGATGGCTGATCTGAGCGTGCAGACCGGGGTCTCGCTCCCCACGATCAAGTACTACCTGCGGGAAGGGCTGCTGTCTCCAGGACGGCCCGTAGGGCGCAACGAGGCCGAATACGACGCGGCGCACGTCCGCAGGCTCAAGCTCGTACGCACGCTCGTCGAGTACGGCGGTCTCAGCATCGCGGTCATCCGGGAGCTGATCGCGCACCTGGACGACCCGGACGTCAGCGGCGGGGACCTGCTGGGCGTCGCCCTGCTCACCGTGACCGCGCAGGACGACCCGCCGCCGGGCCCCGACCGGGACGCAGCCGAGCGCATCGTGGACGACCTGCTGCGGCGCAGGGGGTGGAAGGACCTCGACCAGCACCCGATGCGGCGCACCCTCATCGGGCTGGTGACCAGCCTCACGGAGCTGGGCCGCGAGGACATGCTGGAGGTGTTCGACGACTACTCCGTGGCCGCCGAGCGGGTGGCCGAGGCCGACCTGCGGGTCGTGGGCGACCCGGCCGACCGGGAGCGTGCGCTGGAGATCGTGGTGCTCGGTGACACCGTCCTGACCGCGTTGCGCCGGCTCGCCCAGGCGCACGGGGCGCCGAGGAAATGAGCATGGAAGGTGGCGGCGCCCGCCCCCGGAGAGTCCCCGCTTGAACACCATCGTCACGCGTGCGATGGCTAGGGACGCGTGGAACCCCGGCCCCCCACGGCCGGGGTTCCACGCATCCCGGCGCCGTCAGCCCACGACGTCGCTGACCTTGACCGGCTTGGCCGCGGTCCGGACCGCGGGTTGCGAGATCGCCGGCCCGAACGACTCCCCCGACATGTCGTAGGCGTTCTCGGCATGCACGGCCAGGTCGGCGCCGCTCGCCTCCTGCTCGTCGGAGAGCCGCAGGCCGATCACCTTCTTGAGCGCGAGAGCGAGCACGAGCGTCACCACGAACGAATAGGCCAGCACCGCCAGCGCGGCCACCGCTTGAGCGCCGAGGAGTCCCCAGCCGCCGCCGTAGAACAGGCCCGCGCGGCCGTTCGGGGCGTCCTCCGTGGCCAGGAAGCCGATCAGCAAGGTGCCGGCGACACCGCCGACGAGGTGCACGCCGACGACGTCCAGCGCGTCGTCGTAGCCCAGCTTGTACTTCAGCCCGATGGCGAGCGGGCAGATCACCCCGGCGACCGCGCCGACGGCGAGCGCGCCCATCGGGGAGACCGCCCCGCAGGCGGGAGTGATGGCGACCAGCCCGGCGATCGCGCCCGAGGCGGCGCCGAGGCTGGTGGCGTGCTTGTCGCGGATGCGCTCCACGAGCAGCCAGGCCAGCATCGCGGCGCAGGTCGCGTTGAACGTGGTCAGCAGCACCACGGAGGCGGCGTTTCCGGCCGCGAGGGCGGACCCGCCGTTGAATCCCATCCAGCCGAACCACAGGATGCCGGCGCCCAGCATGACCAGGGGCAGGTTGTGCGGGCGCGTGACACGGGGCCAGCTTCTCCGCCTGCCGATCACGAGCACCGCGGCCAGTGCGGCGACGCCCGCGTTGATGTGCACCGCCGTCCCTCCGGCGAAGTCGACCGCGCCGAGTTTGTTGACGATCCAGCCTCCGATGAGGCCGCCGTCGGCGGAGTCGAAGGCGAACACCCAGTGGGCGACCGGGAAGTACACCAGCACGGCCCACAGACCGGCGAAGACCAGCCAGCCGCCGAACGTGATCCGGTCGGCCAGCGCGCCCGAGATCAGTGCCACCGTGATGGCGGCGAACAGCGCCTGGAAGACCGCCACCAACGCGGGTGGCAGCGTCGCCTGTGGATCTTCCTTGAGCAGGTCGCCGAGCCCCAGGTGTTCGGTCACGTTCCCGAGCAACCCCAGCCCGCCGTACGAGTCGCCGAACACGGCCGAGTACCCGAACAGGGTCCAGAGCACCCCGACCACGGCGACCGCGCCGAACGTCATCATGATCATGTTGAGCACGCCACGCACACCGACCATGCCGCCGTAGAACAGCGCAAGGCCCGGCACCATGAGCAGGACCGCGGCGGTGCTCGCCAGGATCCACGCAGTACTTCCTGTATCCATCCCGGTCTCCTGAGGGTGGTCTGTGTTGCACCGCAGTAGACGGAGTGCTTGTTGCGCTCATCCGCCGCGCCAGTGAACTTCCTGTTACGCCCATCCAGCTCAGGCCCTCGGCGCCGCACGCTTTACGGGGTCGTAACGCCGCGGACACGCTCGCGCCGTTAACCCTCATGACACTGAGCGTAATGCCAGTGAACACGCCTTCTTGAGGGAGTAATCCCGTGACCGTCCCGCTCATCCCCGCTCCCACCGACGACGTCCCCGCCCCCGCAACGGGTCCCTGGAACCTTCCTGCCGTCACCGGCACCCAGTCCCTGGCCTCGATGGCCAAGGCGGACGGGGTGCGGTTCCTGCTGGCGACCTTCACCACGCTCACCGGCAAGCCGTGCGCCAAGCTGGTTCCGGTCGAGGCGGCCGACGCGCTGGAGAGCGAGGGCGTCGGCTTCGCCGGGTACGCGGCCGGCGCGATGGGCCAGCAGCCCCGCGACCCCGACGTGATCGCGATCCCGGACCTGCGGTCGTACACCCCGCTCACCTTCGTCCGGCCGGGTCTCGGCATGGTGCACTGCGACCCCTACGTCGAGGGCCGGCCGTACGCCTTCGCGCCGCGGGTCATCCTGCGCACACTGACGGAGCGGGCAGCGGCCGAGGGCATGTCCCTGGTGAGCGGCGCCGAGGTGGAGTACTTCCTGGTGCGGCGTGCCGAGGACGGCACGCTGCGCCCGGCCGACCCCCATGACGACGCCGTCCAGCCGTGTTACGACGCGCGGGGGCTGACCCGCATGTACGACCACCTCACGTCCGTCTCCGACGCGATGGTGCGGCTCGGCTGGGGCCCGTACGCCAGCGATCACGAGGACGGCAACGGGCAGTTCGAGCAGAACTTCCACCACGCCGACGCCCTCACCACGGCCGACCGGGTCGTCACCCTGCGCTATATCGTCCAGGTGCTGGCCGAGCAGCGCGGCATGACGGCGACGTTCATGCCCAAGCCGTTCACCGAACGCACCGGTAACGGGCTCCACATGCACCTGTCCCTTTGGGACGGCGACCGCCCGCTGTTCCCGGCTCCGGACCCGGCCGCCGACCCGTACGGCATGGGGCTGAGCCCCACCGCGTACGCCTTCGCCGGGGGGTTGATCGCCCACGCGCCGGCGATGCACGCCCTCTTCGCGCCGACCGTCAACTCCTACAAGCGCACCGGCGCCACGACCACCTCCTCCGGCGCCACCTGGGCGCCGCGCCAGGCGACCTGGGGCGGCAACGACCGTACCCACCTGGTACGAGTGCCCGACGGCGACCGGATCGAGCTGCGCGGCGGCGACGGATCGGCCAACTCCTACCTCGCCGCCGCCGCGACCCTCGGCGCCGGCCTGGACGGCGTGCGCCGCGGTCTCGATCCGGGCGCGCCGGGTGCGGCGGGCGGGCCCGCGCTGCCCCGAACGCTGCTCGACGCGGTGTACGCCCTGGAGGCCGACGAGGTGGTCCGCGGCGTCCTGGACGCCGTCGATCCCGCGGCCGGGGTCAGCGGCTACTACGCCGACCTGAAGCGTGAGGAGTTCTACGGCTGGCACAACACGGTGACCTCCTGGGAGATCGACCGCTACCTGACCGCCGTCTGAACGCCGCCGGAAAAGAGGAACGCCATGTGCGGTATCGCAGGGATCCAAGTCCGTGACCCCTCGCTGGAGCCCCGGCTCGGCGCATTGCTCGCCGGGATGGTCCACCAGGCGGCCGAGCGCGGCCCCGACTCCGCCGGAGTCGCCCTGTACGGCGACCACCGGCTCACTCCGCCCGGCCACGCCGCGATCAGCCTGACCGGCCTCGGCCTGCCCGCCGCCGAGGCGGCCGCCCGCGTGGGCCGCGGCGCCGACGCCATCGCCGCCGGTCAGGCGGTCGTCGTCCGCAGCGCCGAGCTGAGCGCCATGGAGCTGGAGCGGGCCGTACGCGACGCCTTTCCCGAAGCCGTCGTCACCGGGCGCGGTTCCGGCCTGGCCGTGCTGAAGGGCGTCGGCCACCCGGACGCCCTGGTGGAGGAGTTCGGGCTCGGCGAGGCGGCCGGCTGGCAGGGGATCGCCCACACCCGGATGGCCACCGAGTCCGCCGTCACCCCGCAGGGCGCCCATCCCTTCTCCGTCGGCGAGAACGTCTGCCTGGTGCACAACGGCTCCTTCGCCAACCACGCCACCATCCGCCGGGAGCTGATGGCCGAGGGCGCCGTCTTCGACAGCGACAACGACTCCGAGGTCGGCGCCCGCTTCGTCGCCCACCAACTGGCGCGGGGCGTGGACCTGGAGAAGGCGCTGCTGATGCTGTGCGAACGCTTCGACGGCTTCTACACCCTTCTGGTCACCAGCGGCGACACGTTCGCCGTCGTCCGTGACGCCATCGCCTGCAAGCCCGCCGTCGTCGCCGAAACCGACGCCTGGGTCGCCATGGCGTCGGAGTACCGCTGCCTGGCCGGGCTGCCCGGCATCGAGTCCGCCCGCATCTTCGAACCCGAGCCCGAGGAGGTCTACACATGGCGGCGTTGAAGGCGACGGAGATCGACCTGCGGACCGCGTCCGTACGCGACCTGAACCGCGCGCTGCACGCTGCCGAATCCGGCACCGCCTGGCGGGCCCGCCACCCCGACGGCGCCCACAACCTCGCCGTGGGCCTGAACGCCGCCGTCGACGTGGTCGTCGACGGGCACGCCGGATACTACTGCGCCGGCATGAACCAGTACGCCACCGTCACCGTCAACGGCAACGCGGGTGTCGGCGTGGCGGAGAACATGATGTCCGGCACGGTGCGGGTGCGCGGCAGCGCCTCGCAGTCCGCGGGCGCCACCGCGCACGGCGGCCTGCTCGTGATCGACGGCGATGCCTCGGCCCGGTGCGGGATCTCCATGAAGGGCGTGGACATCGTCGTCGGCGGCAGCGTCGGCCACATGAGCGCCTTCATGGGGCAGGCCGGACGGCTCGTGGTGTGCGGCGACGCCGGCGACGCCCTCGGCGACTCGCTCTACGAGGCCCGCCTCTACGTCAAGGGCCGGGTCAGGTCCCTCGGCGCCGACTGCGTCGAGAAGGAGATGGGGCCCGAGCACCTCGCCGAGTTGGCCGGACTGCTCAAGGCGGCCGAACGCGACGACGACGCGGCCGAGTTCCGCCGCTTCGGCTCGGCCCGGCGGCTCTACCACTTCAACGTGGACAACTCCGCGGCCTACTGACCTCGCCACCGGCCCGTCACCGATCCCCTTCGGAGGACCCCATGCACGACGACCCAGCGGCCTTCGGCCTGCGCGAGTCGGCGACGTTCGACCGCGCCACCATCCACGCCATCCAGCGCGCCGCCGAGACCGGCGTTTACGACATCCGCGGCTGGGGCGCCAAGCGCAGGCTGCCACACTTCGACGACCTGCTCTTTCTCGGCGCGAGCATGTCCCGCTACCCCCTGGAGGGCTACCGCGAGCGCTGCGACACCGACGTCGTCCTCGGCGACCGGCATGCCACGCACCCGCTGCACCTGAGCACCCCGGTGACCATCGCGGGCATGAGCTTCGGCGCGCTGTCCGCTCCGGCCAAGGAGTCCCTCGGCCGGGGCGCGAGCGAGGCCGGCACCTCCACCACCACCGGCGACGGCGGCATGACCCCTGAGGAGCGCGGCCACTCCAAGCACCTGGTGTACCAGTACCTGCCGTCCCGCTACGGCATGAACCCCGACGACCTGCGCAGGGCCGACGCCATCGAGGTGGTGCTCGGGCAGGGCGCCAAGCCCGGCGGCGGCGGCATGCTGCTCGGCCAGAAGATCACCGACCGGGTCGCGGCCATGCGTACTCTGCCCCCCGGTATCGACCAGCGCAGCGCCTGCCGGCACCCCGACTGGACCGGACCGGACGACCTGGAGATCAAGATCCGGGAGCTGCGGGAGATCACGGACTGGGAGAAGCCGATCTACGTCAAGGTCGGCGCCACCCGCACGTACTACGACGTCAAGCTGGCCGCCAAGGCCGGAGCGGACGTCGTCGTGGTCGACGGCATGCAGGGCGGCACCGCCGCCACCCAGGAGGTGTTCATCGAGCACGTGGGCATCCCCACTCTCGCCGCGCTCCCCCAGGCCGTGCGCGCACTGCAGGAGGAGGGCCTGCACCGCAAGGTGAGGCTCGTCATCTCCGGTGGCATCCGCAACGGCGCCGACGTCGCCAAGTGCATGGCCCTGGGGGCCGACGCCGTCGCCATCGGCACCGCCGCCCTGATCGCGCTGGGCGACAACCATCCCAAGTGGGACGCCGAGTACCGGAAGCTGGGCTCGGCAGCCGGGTACTACGACGACTACCAGGACGGCCGCGACCCGGCCGGCATCTCCACCCAGGACGAGGAGCTCGCCGCCCGCCTGGACCCGGTCGAGGGCGGCCGGAGGGTCGCCAACCTCATCCGGGTGATGACGATGGAGGCCCAGACCATCGCCCGCGCCTGCGGCAAGGCTCACCTGCACCATCTGGAGCCCGAGGACCTGGTGGCGCTGACCATCGAGTCCGCCGCGATGGCCCGGGTGCCGCTGGCCGGCACGGACTGGATTCCCGGGATCGTACGGTGAGCGGGGACGATCTCCCCCGCGAGGTGGAGCTCGCGGTGGTCGGCGCCGGGCTGATGGGCGCGGCCACCGCGTGGGCCGCCACCCGGCGCGGCCGTTCGGTCGCCCTGCTGGAGCGGTTCGCTCCCGGCCACGACCGCGGCAGCTCACATGGCAGCGCCCGCATCGTCCGCCGCGCTTACCCTGACCCGCTCTACGTGCGCATGACCGGGACGGCGATGAGGCTCTGGCGAGAGCTGGAGCAGGATGCCGGCGAGGGGCTGATCAGGGTCGTCGGCGGCCTCGACCACGGCCGCCGGCGCAACCCGGAGCGCCTCGCCGCGGTGCTGGCCGAGGCCCGGGTGGAGCACGAGCTGCTGCCCGCCGCCGAGGCCGCGCGCCGCTGGCCGGGGCTGCGCTTCGACGGGCCGGTGCTGTACCACCCCGAGGCGGGCACCGTGGACTCGGCGGCCGCCGTGACGGCCTTCGTCCGGCGGGCAAGAGCTCGGGGGGCGTCGTTCCATCCCGAGACCCCGGTACGGCGCATCGTTCCCCAGGACGATGGTGTGCGCCTGGAGACCGAGCGCGGCACGCTGACCGCCCGGCGCGCCGTGATCGCGGCCGGCCCGTGGCTGGCGGACCTGCTCGGCGGCCTGGTCGCGCTGCCCCCGCTGACCGTGTCCCAGCAGCAGGTGTTCCATTTCCCGCGCCGTGACCCCGAGGTGCTCTGGCCGGTCGTGGTGCACAAGGACACGCTGTCCTCCTACAGCCTGCCAGGCGGCAGGGACGGCGGCCCGGCGGACGGACGCAAGATCGCCGAGCACGACGCGGGCGGCGCCACCACCCCGGACACCCGCAGCGGTGTCATCGATCCCGTGGCGCGCGAGCGCATCACCGCCTACGTCCGCGAGTGGCTGCCCGGCCTCGATCCCGAGCCCTTCAACGAGACCACCTGCCTGTACACCTCCACCGCCACCGACGACTTCGTCCTCGACCGCGCGGGACCGCTGGTGATCTGCTCCCCGTGCTCCGGGCACGGGGCCAAGTTCGCCCCGCTGATCGGCGAGTACGCCGCCGACCTGGCGGCCGGCCTGCCTTCATCCGACGCGCGGTTCACCCTGGCCGCCCACCTGGCCGCGGCCGGACTCCCCTAGTGAGCGGCTTCCATCGTGCCGTACGCGGTGACGGTGAGGAACCGGATGGGCAGCTCACGCAGCTCCACCGGCCCGTGCGGCCCTTCCCCGTCGAACTGCAGCGCATCCCCCGGGTGCATCTCGTATCGGGAGTCGCCATGCCCGTAGACCATGACGCCCTCCAGCATGTAGAGGAACTCGGTGCCGGCATGCTGGAACAGCGGGAACACCTCGCTGGCCTCGGTGAGCGTGACCAGCAACGGCTCGATCCGCTTGTGCTCCCCGCGCAGCGAGCCGAGCTGCTCGTACAGGTGACCGACGTTGCTGCCGCGGCGGACGATCTGCGCCCCGTGACCGGCGGGGACGAACACCGCCTCCCGTTCGGCGTCCACGCCCCGGAACAGCGCGGTCACCGGCACACTGAGCGCGTCGGCGAGCTTGGCCAGCGTCGACAGGCTGCACGAGGTCTGCGCATTCTCGATCTTGGAGATCATCGCCTTGGACATCCCGGTGCGCTGGGCGAGCGCGGCCACCGAGATCCGCTTGGCCAGCCGGTGCTCCCGCACCCGTATCGCGATGACCTCCTCGAGAGACATCCCGCCAGCATAAACGGAGTCCACCAACAGGAACCAACTCGTAACGGTATTTAACGCCGCGGCAACCCATCACGGTCTACTGACATTTATCTTCGTTTCTTATAAGTAGACACCTGGCATGAGGGATCTCCAGACCAGCGAAGGACACCATCATGAGCGAAGGCTCCATCCGCAAAGCCGAGTACGGCTTCAAGGATCTCCCCAGTATGAACGTCCTGGGCGGCCTCGGCTTCTACACCGGCCACCGGTCGTTCGCTCCCTGAACCGCCATGTCGTTCTCTGCAGCGGAGCCCGGCCAGGCGGCGCGAACCGGCGTCCACCCCGATCGCACCAGTGTGCCCCGCCAGGCCGAGGCGGCGCCGGAGGTGGATCTCACCGGACGGGACTTCACGGTGCTCGCCCTCGGCTCCCCGGCTCGCTCGGTGGCCGCCGCCTGGGCGATGCGGATCGAACAGGCCGGTGCCACGTCATGGGTGTCGTACGCGAACGAACTGAACGAGACGGTGCTGCACGCCTTCCGGGAACGGCTGACCGCGGCGAGCGTCGGCTGGCGGCTGATGTTGTGCGGCCCCGAAACGGACGTGCTGCGCCTGCGGACCGAGGCGGTGCGCGCCGGCGCCGTCCCCGCGGAGATCCGGACGTACGTCACCCTGACCGACAGGCGCGACGTCTACTGCGCGCACTGCCGCCACGTGACCAGGGCGGACATCGCGATCGGCGGGCAGCTCACCTGCGGCGGGTGCGGCCTGACCCTGGTCTGCTACCACCACTTCTCCCGCCGGCTGGCCGCCTATCTGGGATACCAGGCCGACGCGGAGGAAGCCGCATGACCCTCGACATGACCTTGGTGGTCCAGGACGCCGACCTGGTCGCGAACGGGATCCGATCGCTGAGGCTGGGCCGGCCCGACGGCGGCCCTCTCCCCCGCTACGTGCCCGGCAGCCACCTCGTGGTGGAGTGCGGCGACGGACGGCGCAACGCCTACTCGCTCACCGGCTCTGGAACGGCGTCCACCGAATACCGCATCTCGGTGCTCCACAAGCCCGACGGGCGCGGCGGGTCGAGCTGGATGCACCGAGTCCCGGTCGGAGACACCGTTCGCGTCACGGCCCCGCGCAGCGCGTTCGCGCCCGTGGCCACCGCCCGCCGTCACCTGCTCATCGCGGGCGGGATCGGCGTGACACCGCTGCTCTCTCACACCCGCGCGGCCGCCGAATGGGGCCGCCCGTTCACGCTGCTGTACGGCTACCGGCCCGGGGCGGGCGCGCATCTGGACGAACTGCGCGAACTGTGCGGGACCCGGCTGCGCGAGTTCCCGGAGCAGGCTCCTTTCATCGGCGCCCTCCGCCAGGAACTGCGCCGCCAGCCGCTCGGGACGCACGTCTACGTCTGCGGTCCCGGCGGCCTCATCGACGCCGTGTGCGAGATGGCCCGCGATGCCGGCTGGCCGGACGAGCGGGTGCACGCCGAGCGGTTCTCAGCCGACGATCTCGACCCGGGCGTCCCCTTCACCGCCCGGCTGGCGCGCTCCGGCCGCGCGGTCGGCGTACCGACCGGGGTGAGCCTGCTGGACGCGCTCGAGAAGGCCGGGATCGCCGTCCCGAACATGTGCCGCCAAGGCGTCTGCGGCGAATGCCGCGTCGGCGTCCGAACCGGACGCGCCGAGCATCGCGACCTCTTCCTGTCCGCCGCGGAACGGGCGGCGGGCGACTCGGTGATGTGCTGCGTCTCGCGCAGCCTGGACGAGGAACTGGAGCTGGACCTGTGACACGGATCGACCATGCGACCCTCCGCAGCGCGGAGACCGCCGACCAGATCACGCGCTTCCCCTTTCCCTTTCCTGCCGACACCTATCGCTACAGCACCAACGTCGAACCCGCCCGCCGCTTCGTCACGACCGCCGCCGGCGCATGGGGTGACCGGATCATCGAGGTCGACCGGCACTACCGTGCGGAACTGTCCGAGCGCGACCGCGTTCTGGCCGCGGATCCCACCCGATGCACGGTCCTGCCGCACATGCGTCCAGCGGCGTGGGACGCACTGCTGATGGTGCTGGGAGAGCTCGCCGCGGACCACCCGGACGTCATGGAGCTGAGCGACGAAGGCGGCGGCCGCCTGCGCTGGCGCAACGACCTGCTGGGCGTCGAGCAGTCGTTCACGGTCGGGGACGACGACTCGATACCGGGCGGTCCGCTGCGCTTCGCCGGAACTCAGGCACAGGAAGATCTCGTCCTGCTCGACCAGCGCGAGGGCGCGCTGTGGGCCGACGCCGGGCTGGTCACCTTCGCCGCCGACTGGTCCCTGGCGTTCGACGTCGGGATGCCGTTTCTGGAGGTGCACGGTCCTGTGCCGCGGGTGCACGCCAACGGCGTCATCACCCGGGCGCAGCAATTCCTGATGCGCCTGGGCACAGGGCAGGAGTACCGGCGCACCAACTGGACCATGACCGTCGACCGCCGGCTCGACACCTCGACGGAGACCTACCCCGAATGGGGGCGCGACCGGCGGCTCGTCACCGCGGGCGATCCCGGCGAACTCGGTGACCGGCTCCACCTCCGCGTGGAAGTGCAGCACCTCATCCGGCTGGCCCCCTCGGGTGCGATCCTCTTCCTCATCCGCACCTACCTGCTCTCCTTGGCGGACCTGGCCACCGTGCCGGAGTGGAGACGCCGATTCGCCGCCGTCCTCGCCGAGCTCCCCGACGACCTCGTCGACTACAAGGGCCTGACGCGCTTCCGGTCCGCCACCATCCGCTGGCTGCGTTCCTGACCTGTCGGGAAGAACCTTCCGTATGACGGCAGTGCCGGGGGCAGAGGCATTGCGCCGACAGAGCAGCGGCGGTCCGTCGCGTCAGCGCAGCAGGAGGCGGTCCACCGCGTCGGCCAGCCAGTCGGCGTAGTCGCCCAGTTCCCACTTGCGGCCGACCATGAACGCCTCCGCCGTCTGAGTCGTGAAAGTCGCCCAATAGATGTCAGTGGCACGCTCGACGGTAAGCCCCGGGCGCAACATGCCGGAGAAGGATTCGACGATGACCCGCATGTCGGTGTAGCGGCGCCGTTCGTACTCCTCCCATGCCTCGCCGATCTCCGGATCGACTGCCGCCGCCTCCCGGAATACCCGCATGACCGGCCCGATCCGGGGCACCCAGTCCTGCGCGATTCCCCTCAGCAGGCGCAGCTTCCTCTCCTTGTCGCACTCGGCGAGCAACCGCTGGAACGGGTCACGCTGTATCAGCGGCTCAGGCGCGGCGTCGCCCGCCGTGGTCTCGTCGACCACGGTCAAGAGCAGCGCCGCCTTACTGCCCTGCGCGTACACGGTCGGCGCGGAGACGCCCGCCCGCTCGGCGATGTCCTTCATGGTCGTCTCGGCGTAGCCCTGCCCGAGGAAGCACTCCGTTGCAGCGGCGATCACGGCCGCCCTCGTCCGCTCCGCCTGCTCAGCGCGCAGCGCCGAGCGGTACGCACGCCTTCGCTCCGTCATGTATTGACTTTATCGTACTAAATTCATATTATCGCAACTAAAGCGAAAGTGAGTGATCATGACAGCTCCCTCCCCTCCCAGCACCGCCCCCCAAGTCGAACAGTTACTCCTGCGCGGTCAGGCCGCAGCGCCGCCGGGTCCCGTTGATGTCGCGGGCATGTACCTCATGCATCACGCGTTCCGGCGGGACCTCGGCCTGTTCGCCGCCGCCACCGCCGCCACCCCGATCGAGGACCGGGAGTGCTGGACCCGGCTCAGCCGCCGGTGGAGGCTGTTCTCCAGCACGCTGCACAAGCACCACCAGGGTGAGGACGCCGGGCTCTGGCCCCTGCTGTTAGAGCGTGCCCGCAGTGGCGAGGCCGCCGCCGTGCTGGCCGCCATGTCCGCCGAACACCAGCACATCGACCCGCTGCTCCATGCGTGCGGCTCCGGGTTCACCGTAATCGCCCACACCAGCGACGCACAGGTGCGCAGCGATCTCGCCGGGCACATCGCCGAGCTGCGCGACCTGCTGCAGGCGCATCTCGCCCACGAAGAGCGCGACGCGATGGCGCTCGTCCAAGGCCACCTGACCCAGCACGACTGGGCGCGCCTCGACAAGGAGCACTTCGGCGCCCAATACAGTCCGCGCGACATCCCCTCGGTGCTCGGCTGGATCCTGCACGGGCTTCCCCCGCACGCCGTGCGCCTGCTGCCAGGCGGTCCGGTCCTGCGCGCCGCAGGGAAGCTGCTCGCCCGGCGCTTCGCCCGCGCGGAGCGCCGTACCTTCCGTCATGTGCCGCGGGCGGACCGATCGTGACCGTCGGTACGAGCCTGCATCGAGATGGCAACCGACAGCCGCCCACTGATACCAGACGCTATTGCGGCACCCATCGAGTCAAGGAGAAGTCACCATGTGGGATCTGCTCACCAACCGAGATGATCTGCGGAAGACCGAGGTACGACCGGTGCCGGCACTGGAGCCGGCGGACGGTGAGGTTCTGCTGGAGGTCGAACGATTCGCCCTGACCAGCAACAACATCACCTACGGAAAGGTCGGCGACAGCTTCGGCTACTGGCGGTTCTTCCCGGCCCCGCACGGCTGGGGCCGGCTCCCCTGCTGGGGATTCGCGCGGGTTGTACGCTCGCGGGCGCCAGGCGTCGCAGAGGGTCTCCGGGTGTACGGCTACCTGCCGATGTCCACCCACGTCACGATGCGGCTGGCGCCCACCGGCGACCGCGCCGAATTACCTGCCCGCGCCTACGCCGACACCGCGGCACACCGCGCTGAAGGGTCGGCGACCTACAACACCTACGTCGCGATGCCGGCCGATCCCTTCGACAATCACCGAGTCGTGTGGCGGTCGCTGTTCTCCACCTCCTACCTGCTCGACCACGAACTATCCCAGGCCGAACCGGCTCAGGCGGCGGCACCCACCACGGTCGTGCTCTCCAGCGCCTCCAGTAAGACCGCGATGGGACTGGCCTGGCTGCTGCGCCGCCGCCAGGTCACCGTGGTCGGCCTGACCTCGACCGACAAGGTCGCGGCACTGACCCGGCATGGGCTCTATGACCAACTCGTCTCCTACGACGAGATCGCCGGCCAGAACCTCCAAGGCCCCATGGCCTTCGTCGACTTCGCCGGCGATCCCGGTGTGGTCGGCGCGGTGCATCAGCGATTCGCTCACCATCTCACTCGCAGCATCATCGTCGGAGTCACCCACTGGGACGCAGCCGCACGCGGCGGCGACCTGCCCGGCCCCACGCCCACACTGTTCTTCGCACCCGAGCGGGTCCGCAGCCTGACCGCCGACGTCGGCGGCACCGAGCTGCTGCAACGCATGGACACCGCAATGCGCGACTTCATCGCCGCGTGCCCGTGGCTGCGCATCGTCGAACACACCGGGCCAGAGGCCCTGCAAAAGATCTACAACACGGTCATCGACGGCCACGCGAAGCCCGAAGACATCCACATCATCAAACCCGCGTGAGCCGACTCTCATCGCGGTAGAAGGGCAGGTCGCGGTCGACTACGTCGAGCCTTGCGTCCCACCCTCTCGCCTGGGTCACGCGAGTGACTCGCGGAAGCCGTCGGAGCGGGGGCAGATGACGCCAACCACCGTTCCGATGTGCCCTGCGCCGGACGCCATTGTGCGGGGCGTCGCGCTGCCCTGGCCAGGCGGCTAATCGGCGAGGTGGACAATCCCCCGCCCGACATGATCACAATGAGAGGCTGCTCGCTTCCTTTTCCATACGGAGGGCCTAAGTGGTCAAACGAGGCATTATGGGGTTCTTGGCCTCTATTGTCCTATTCATCGGCGTCGGCATTCCGGGCGCGGCGGCGGACGACACATCCGCCGGCCCCACGCATCCCGGGCCGGTCTACGCGACGGTCACCGACAAGAGCGGCAAGCTCTCCCTCCAGACGTTCGGGCGTCCAGACGGGAAGGACATGGTGTTCCGGATCTCCGGCTCGGTGTACGCGAACATCGAAGGCAACAGTCTGGACCCGGCGATGCGGCACGGCCAGAAACTCTTCAACATCGAGGGCTACAACATCCGGCGGCTCTACCGGGTCCCCGACACGAACCAGCTCTATCAGCTCTCCAGGGAGATCGTCTTCTACACCGACCCCGCGGACCCGCAGCGAATCTTGCGCGAGTGGAAGAACCCGATCGACGGCAAGACCTACCCGGTCGTCCCCATCAACAACGACTCGGTGAACTTCGGCCCGTTCACCATCACCTCCTCCTTCACGGGCCCGCCGCTGCAGCAGTTGCACGACGAGACCGTATGGACCAGCGACATCGGCGTGCGCGCGAACTTCGGCACCACGCTCGGCGAGGGGTTCGGCCTCGCGGGCGGCGTGTACGCCGCGCAGGAGATGTTCGACTTCTCCGTCGACGACCGCGAGGTGGCGACCCGCACCGGCCCTGGCGTCCCGGCCGGCGCGATGAAGACGAAGATCAGCTGGGCACGGACCAGCCCGTGGACGCCGTTCATGTGCCTGGCGGAGAGGGACGTGCGGGGCCAGCTCACCTATCACGCCCGCAGCTGGTCGCTGGGTTCCTACGCCGGCATCGAGCCGTGGCTGCGGGCCGAGGTCGAGGCGAACCACCCGCTGTTCACGGCCGCTCCCACCGCGCCGGGGCCGAGCGAGAACTCCTGGACGTCCTTCTACAACAAACAGCTCGGCAAGGGCGCCACCACCTGGGCAGGCTGGTGCACCGCCAACGGCCGCCCATGAACGCCCGCAACCCGGTCACCGGCCGGACCGTCGGCCCAGAGAAAACCGGGCATGCCGCCACGCGGCCATCGCCGACCAGGTAGCGCATCGGGGGTGGCGCCGGGCGGCAGCGGTTCCAGAGAGCCGTCCACCAGGTAGCGCGGGCATTGGGCACGCCGAGGCCGGGTTTCCGCTCCGGCGTGACCGTCGTCCTCTCCCCGAGAGTCGCCGCCCGCCCTAGACCGATCCCTGGGAAGCCGATCGCGAAGCGGCGCCACAGGCGCCCCGGTGCTGGGGACGCCCGGTCAGGCTACAGGGTGCGGTGTGGTGCGGGACTGGGCAGCCATCAGGTGGTCGATGAGGGCCAGCAGCACATCGCGCCCTGCCGTTCGGTCGCGGGCGTCACAGAGCACCAGTGGCACCTGCGGATCGAGATCGAGTGCCCTTCGGATCTCCTCCTGTGTCCGGTCCCTGACACCATGGAAGCAGTTGACGCCGACGACGAAGGGGATACCGCGGCTCTCGAAGAAGTCGATCGACGCGAAGCTCACATCGAGTCGGCGGGTGTCGACCAGGACGACCGCGCCCATCGCTCCGCTGACAAGGTCGTTCCACATGAACCAGAAGCGTTCCTGCCCGGGGGTGCCGAACAGGTAAAGCACGAGTTCGCTGTTGATGGTGATGCGCCCGAAGTCCAGTGCGACGGTAGTGGTGGACTTGCCGCTCACCCCCTTCAGATCGTCGACGCCGACGCTGGCATGGGTCAGGTACTCCTCCGTACGCAGTGGGGCGACTTCGCTCACCGCGCCGACCAGGGTCGTCTTCCCGACGCCGAAACCACCGGCGATAAGGATCTTCACTGCCAAGGGAGCAGCGTCCCCGTGGTCAGAGTTTGCGTAACCCATCCCTCACCGCCTCAAGGATTGCCATATCGGGAAAGCCGCCTGCCTGTGCGAAAGCCAGCGGTGGCCGGGCCCGCATCTGACCGGTCTCGAGCAGATCGCCGATGAGGATCTTGGTCACTGACACCGGGAGATTCAGCGCGGAGGCGACTTCGGCCACCGCCAGGGGTCGCTCGCACAGAGCGAAGATGGTGCGGTGCTCCGGCTGCATTCTCCTCAGGCCGCGTCCGGTTTCCGGCGAGACCTCGGAAATCGCGGTCACCAGGGTGATCAGCGTCAAGTCGTCCCGCTCGGGAGCGGTTCGTCCGCCGGTGATCGTATAGGGACGGACAAGGGGCTCGTCGGCGTCATCGTCCTCGAAGCCCTCCGTCCAGTGTTTCATCCGTGTCTTCCCGCGTCATCGGCCTGCGGGGTACGCGCGTCGGTTCCCAGCTTCTGGCCGACCTGCTGGATCAGGGTGTGCATCGCGACGCTCATCAGTTCGGCGTCGACCTCCTGGGACGCGACTACGGCCAGATGGGTTCCCTGGCCCGCGGCTGTGACGAACAGCCACAGGTCGGCCATCTCGATGATGACCTGATGGACCGGCCCGCCACTGAAGAGCTGCCCGACACCGCGAGCCAGGCTCTGCTGGCCGGTGGCGATCGCGGCGAGGCGTTCGGCATCCGAGCGTTCGATGGTCCGGGACCGGCTGATCACCAGGCCGTCGTTGGACAGCACGATGGCGTGCCGGGTGCCCGCGACCTGATCGACCAGGCTGTCCAGGAGCCAGTCCAGGTCAATGTTGGTGGCGGTAGTGCGCTGCGTCATCATCGATCTTCCGTCGTAGAGGAGCTGGGCTCGGGGGATCCGCTCGGCCGGGACTGGGAGGCGTCGTCACCGGTCCGGCGCCTGCGAGACTGCCTCTGGAACGCGCCGATCGTGGCACTGGATCGGCTGGGCTGGTCGCGTGCGGCCCAGGTCTCCTGGTCGGTCTGTTCATCCCTGTCCGCCGGGGCTTTGAGCTCGGCGGCCAGGCTGGCCTGGCGCACCCGCTGGGGCAGCGGCCCGCGGTCGGACGATGGCGGTGCTTCGTCCTGATCCGGCGATCCGGCGGGTGCTGTCATGTACGCCATCGCGCGTCCTCTGGAGCGAGTCGGCAACTGACCGTCCTTGTGAGGCGGGCGGGGACCGACCGTAGCTTCCTGCGGATGGGGCTGTGAACCGGTGGCGTCCTGGGGGACCTCCTCGGGGAGCGCGGCCGGCCCGGGTACCGCATGGGGGCGCTCCACCACCAGGGGTTCCGGGAGCAGCACGATGACACGGGTGCCGCCGAAGGCCGACGACCGCAGTTCCACCTGGATACCCAGGTTCGCGGAGAGCCGAGCGACCACGTACAGGCCGAGACGCACATCGTCGGCGTGGGTCATCACATCGAGCTGCGGCGGCGACTGCAGCAGGGCGTTGGCGGCGGCGTACTCCTCGGGTTCCATGCCCAGGCCGCGGTCCTCGATCTCCACGGCGACGCCCCGGCTGACCGGTGCGGCCCGCACCTCGACGGGGGTCAGCGGCTTGGAGAAGGTGGTGGCGTTCTCCATGAGCTCCGCCAGGACATGGACCAGCGGTCCCACCGCTCGCTCGGCTATCCAGGGTTCGCCCTCGACGTCGATCAAGATCCGGCGGTAGTCCTGGACCTCGCCTTGTGCGGCGCGCAGTACATCGAGCAGGTGCACTGGCTTGCGCCAGCGGCGCTGCGGCTGCCCGCCGCCGAGGATCACCAGGTTCTCCTCGTAGCGGCGCAGCCGGGCGGTGAGGTGGTCCAGGTCGAACAGGCCCTCCAGCACATCGGGGTCCTCGTGCTGACGCTCCAGTTCGTCCAGCTTCTTCAGCTGTAGGCCGATGAGGATCTGCGTACGGCGGGCGATGCGCTGGAGCATGCGCTGGAAGCCACGGTGTTGTTCGGCCTGCCGCACGGCGGTGAAGACAGCGCTGCGGCTGGCCATATTGAGGGCCTGCTCCAGCTCGCCGAGCTCGTCGGGGGTGGGCTCGACCATGTGCACTTCCGCGTCCACGTCGACGTCCTCGCCGCGCTCCAGCCGGGCGACCACGTTGGGCAGCCGCTCCTGGAGTTCCTGGGCGTCCTGGCGCAGGCGGAGGATGCGCCGGCGAAGAATGGCGGTGAGGCGCCAGCTGGTGAAGATCACCAGGCCCAGGGCGAGCAGGCCCACGGTGGAGACACTGATGAAGACCGTGAAGAGCATGTCGGCGTGGCCGTAGCCGATCCTGCCGACATTTTCGAATCGGAGGCCGAGGAGTCGCAGCAGTTGCGCGGTGACCGTGTCCACCGAGGAGCGCCACTCGGCGCTGTCGACGCGGAGTGTCACCTGGTTGCCCTCGGAGCTGCTCCCGGAGGTGATCAACCGCCCTTCCAGAGCGGTCATGGTCTCCCACGCCTTGCCGGCCGTCAGCGTTCCGTACTGGGTCTCGTTGCCTGTGAGACCAGGAACCACCCGGGACTGCATGAGGTGCTTCCTGGTGCCGATGGCGTCGGCGACAACGCCGTACTCGTCCCTCGTCAGGCGCCCCGTCTGCCAGCCACGAGCCAGAATGGCGTCTTCGCGGCCGATCATGTCGACGACCCAGAAAAGGTCGACCAGTGTCTGCGCCTTACTGTTCACCTGGCCCTCGTCGGTGTTGCTGAGGGCTGTCAATACGCTGAGGCCTGACTCAAGGACACCGCTGTAGTAGTCGAATGCATGCTGCGCGCTGGACCAACCGGCGTCCACCGCCCGGCGCTGCTGATCGAGGAGGCCGAGGTTGCGTTCGGTCCGGGCGATGGCGTCGGTGAGCCCCTCCTGTGCGTTGGTGGCGTCCAGGGCTGCCAAGGGGCGGAAGACGCTCACGGCCTGGTCGGTCGCCGCGCGCTGCTTGGCAAGCTTGTCGCGGGCGGTGCTAAGGGGATCGGCCTGCACCTCCGCGGTGAGCCGTCGCTCCTGATCAAGGCTGAAGAACAGGTTGGCCGTAGGCCTGCCGACGGTCTTGGTGGCCAGATCCATCTGGGCCTTCTCCGCCCGCCACTGAGTGGACAGTTGGTACATGCCCGACGCCAACAGCGGGGTAAAAGTCACGCTCGGCACGAACACGACGATGAGCAGCACGGTACGCAACGGCATTCGGCGGGCACCGGCCAGTCGCCGCGGCCCGCCGCTGGTCGACCCCGCTAACCCATTCCCGTCGCCCATGGTCCCCGTCCGTCGTCGCCCGACCCTGCCCAATTTAGCCACGTGCAGGACACTCTCCTCCGCCGATCGGTGAGTCCATGACGAAAATCGCCAAGTAGGCGATTGGTGCCCGATCGTAGCCATACGGCAGTTGAGTAGAAAGCCCCGCTTTGCCCGTCCGGCTGCGAGGCGCCTTCCGACGTCGCGATCCAGCGGGCGGCCCTGGCGGAGTTCTTGCGCATCGCCACCTGCCGATCTCGCAGTCCCAGCGCCTCAGCCGGTAGCACACAGGGCGTGGTCCACCAGGGTGGCCATCGCCCGGTCGGCGCGCTGCTCGGCCTTGAAGTCGGCGAGTGAGCGGGAGGTGGCCGAGACCACGACGACACGGCTGCCATCCGGTGTAGCGCCCAGCCTGGTGCGGTAACCGTCGCCGTCGCCGCCGTGGCTCCAGTAGCCGCCGCCGCAGCTCAGTGGGCGGTAGAGGAGCCCGAGGCCGTAGCGGGCGCCCGGCACCCCCATGGCCTGCAGTTCTTTGGCCGGGACGGTCTTCTCCATCTCCGCCAGTTGCGCGGGGGCCAGCAGCCTGCCGTCCATCAGCGCGCGGAAGAACGCGTTCAGGTCGCCCGTGGTGCTGATCATCCCGCCGGCCGCATCGCCCAACGTCTGGTTCTTGACGGTGACGTCCACCAGCGGCCCGCCCCGCTGGAACCGCATGTACGCCCTGGCATGCGGCTCGGGCATGTGCGGATCGGCACCGGGCGCGCTGGTGTGACGCAGGCCCAGCGGCTTGAGGATGCGGTCGTGGACCTCTCGCTGCCAGGTGTGCCCGGTGACCTTCCGTATGATCATTCCGGCGAGGACGTAGTTGGTGTTGGAATAACGCCAGTTCGTCCCCGGTGCGAAGTCGGGCCGGTGCCGTACGGCCCGCGCAACGAGCTGCTCGGCGCGGTAGGACCGCAACCGCTCCCGCCGCCACGCCCCCGCCGAGCCGGGCGGCTTCGGCAGGTAGTTGTGCAGGCCGCTGGTGTGCTGCAGGAGCTGACGTACGGTGATCTTACGGCCGTCGTTGCCGCTGCCCCAGACCACGCCGGGCAGCCATTTCTCCACGGTGTCATCGAGCGACAGCCTGCCCTCGCCGACCAGCCGCAGCACCACGGTGGACACGAACGTCTTGGTGACGCTGCCGATCCTGAAGCAGGCGTCGGCAGGAACGGGGTCGCGGGACGTCAGCTCTCTCACCCCGGCCCGTGCCCGCAGGCGGCCCGACGGGGTCACCACCTCGCCGAGCGTCCCCACCACGCCGGCGGCGCTTACGACGTTGAGGTCCCGCTGCAACTGCGCCCGGTCATAGCCCTGGGCGCGCGCGGTGGAAGGGAACGCGGTCATCCCTGTCGCGAGCGCGGCGGCCACGATCGCCACCCGTCGTCCAATCGTGCAAACGGTCACAGATTCTCCTCATAGGTCGCGTGGGTCGTCTTCTCAGGGTCGCGGCAGCTGCGGGGCGGAGGGCGCCCGCGGCGGTTCCGGTGGTGCACAGAGGGGCGCGCAGGTGACCGATCGCGCCCAGTCCGCGGCGGGCAGCCAGTCCAGGACGCCGGTGAAGGCGGTCAGGGCCACGGTGACAACGCAGGTCGCGGCGATCGCCAGGCGCGTTGGTCGTGCGGGCATGAGATGCCTCCTCGTTGGGTCGGTGTCGAGAAGCACTCAATCGCGCCCCTGGTTACCGGGACGGAACAGCCGCTGTTACGCCGCTGTAACCCCTCCTTGCGAGATGCTGAGGCCGACGCCGACCGTAGGGAGCGATGAGGGATGCGGGTGCTGGTGGTCGAGGATCACCGCGAGCTCGCCGAGACGCTGGCGACCGGGCTGCGCCGTGAGGGCATGGCGGTCGACCTCGCGTGGGACGGAGCGGAGGCACTGGAGCGCACATCGGTCAACCGCTATGACGTGGTCGTGCTCGACCGCGACCTGCCCGTGCTGCACGGCGACGAGGTGTGCCGGGCCCTGGTGGCGGAGCGCTATCGGGCGCGCGTGCTCATGCTGACCGCGGCCACGACGATCGAGGACCGGGTGGACGGGCTGAGCTTGGGGGCCGACGACTACCTCCCGAAACCGTTCGCCTTCGCCGAGCTCGTGGCGCGGATCCGGGCACTGGCCAGGCGCTCGCAACCGGCCCTGCCCCCGGTGCTGGCCCACGGCGAGCTGCGGCTGGACCCCGGCCTGCGGGTGGCCAGCCGGGCAGGGCGCAGGCTGGAGCTCAGCCCCAAGGAGTTCGCCGTGCTGGAGCTGCTGCTGGCCGCCCAGGGCAGGGTCGTCTCGGCCGAGGAGTTGCTGGAGCGCGCGTGGGACGAGGCCGCCGATCCGTTCACCGCCACCGTCAAGGTCACGATCAGCCGGCTGCGCCGCAAGCTCGGAGACCCGCCGCTGGTCGAGACGGTGCCCCAGGCCGGTTACAGGATCTGGGCATGAGAGTGGCCAGTCGTGCCCGCGGCCGTCGCCGGACCATCCGGCTGCGGCTCACCCTGCTGTACGGAGGCCTCTTCCTGGCGGCGGGCGCACTACTGCTGGCCGTCACATATGTGCTGGTGGCGTATGCCCTGCCGCTCCAGCCGGTGGAGGCCCCGCCGGCCCCCGAGCTGGGCGGTCCCTTCATGCCACCCCCGACGCCGAGCGTTCCTGACCTGTCTGACCAGCTCGGCCGCCAGCGGGCCCACGACCTGCGACAGTTCCTGGCGGCGTCAGGAATCGCCCTGGTGATCATGGCCTTCGTCTCGGCCTGGCTCGGCTGGCTGGTGAGCGGGCGTGTGCTGCGTCCCCTGCGTTCGATGACGGGCGCCGTACGGGAGATCTCCGCACGGAACCTGCACCAGCGCCTCGACCGCCGCGGCCCCAACGACGAGATCAAGGACCTGGCCGACACCTTCGACGGGTTGCTCGGCCGCCTGGAGGCCGCCTTCGAGGCGCAGCGCGGGTTCGTCGCCAACGCATCCCACGAGCTGCGCACCCCGCTGACCTTCGAACGGAGCCTGCTCGAGATCGCCCTGGCCGACCCGGATGCGAGTGCCGCGGAGCTACGCGCCACCTGCCAGCGGGTTCTGGCGGGCAACCAGCACCAGGAGCGGCTCATCGAGGCGCTCCTCACCCTGGCCCGCAGCCAGCGCGGCCTGGACCGCCGCGAGCCCCTGGACCTGTCCGAGATCGCCGCCGCCCTCCTCGACCCCGCTCAGGAGCCACCCGTCGAGGCGGACCTGAACCCCGCCCCCGCGACAGGCGACCCCCGCCTGGTCGAGCGCCTGGTGGCCAACCTCCTGGACAACGCCGTACGCCACAACATCCCCGGCGGCCACGTGAAGGCCTGGACCGGCACCGATGCAGGACGCCCCACCGTGCGCGTGACCAACACCGGCCCGATCATCCCTCCGGACCAGGTGGACGCCCTCTTCGAGCCCTTCCGGCGGCTGGACGCCACCCGAACCAGCGGGCGCGACGGCCTGGGCCTCGGCCTGTCGATCGTCGCCGCCGTCGCCGCCGCCCACGACGCTGAGCTCACCGCCCACCCCCTGCCCCAGGGCGGCCTCGACGTGAAGGTCGCCTTCTAAGGCCGCCGAGCAGCCGCACGGTCGTCATGATGACCTGAGTAATCGTGTCGAGCGCCGATCTCCCCCGCGCATCAAGACCCACATCCTAGGACCTCAGCACCGCCGCGGAGCAGGTGCGGGCCGCGATCCTGGCGTCCGGCCGCGAGTACGAGGCCTCCCCCGCCATCGAGGGCCGATGGCGAGCTCGCCCTAGCGTCAGCACCGTCGCCAGCCCGGCGATCCCAGCCCACCAGCCCATGACAAGCTCGACGGACCCCAGATAACGGCGGATTCCGCTAACCGAGGCGGGTTCGCAACGTCATCCTGGTCTACTGCTCGGGCTGGTAGACCAGGATGACCAGGCCGGAGCTGAACGTCTTGTTCTCCAGCAGCTTCAGCTTCGCCTTCGACTCACGCCTGAACAGCGGCTCACCCTCACCGAGGATGAGGGGGTGCACCCACAGGTGGTACTCGTCGAGCAGCCCGGCCCGCGACATCGCGTCGGTCAGCTGCCCGTTGCCGTAGATGATGATGTCGCCGCCCGGCTGCTGCTTGAGCTTGGTGACCTCCTCGACGAGGTTCTCGCCCCTGATGATGGTGGAGGTGCCCCAGATGTCGGCCTTCTCAAGGGTGTCGCTGACCACGTAATGGTGCATGCCGTTGATCCGGTCGGAGAACTCGTCGCTGGGCCTGGTCGGCCAGACCGACGCGAACCCCTCGTAGGTGAGCCGCCCCGCCAGCAGGGCATCCGACCTGCGCATCAGGTCCAGGGCGTACTGCATGGCATCGTCCGTCCGGTAGTCGAACGACCAGTTCTGCGGCTCGTCGATGTAGCCGTCGAGCGTGGTGTAGGTCGAAGCGATCAGTTTCCTCATTGTTCTCTCCATTGGTGATCGTTTCTGGCGTCCCGCAGCGTACGGGCCCACCATGACAGCTGGTCAAGCGTGATTCCGGCCGCCGCATGGCAGCTCGCGCCCCGTTTGGGCCAGGAGCCGTCGGCGTCGAAGAGATCCCAGTAGCAGGGCAGGCTGACCGCCTCGGTGACGGCCACCGCCCGCAGCACGGCGAAGATCTCACGGAGCTGGGCGACCGCGTGCAGGCCGCCCGACTCTCTGCCGTACGACACGAAGGCGACCGGCTTGGCCTGCCACTCCGCGTAGTACCAGTCGATGGCGGTCTTGAGCGGTGCGGGGAAGCTGTGGTTGTACTCGGGGGTCACCACCACGAAGCCGTCTGCCGCGGCCAGCCGCGGAGCCAGCGCCCGCACCTCGGCAGGGAGCTCCTCGTCCTCGTCGGTGAGGACCTCGGGCAGCCGCGCCTCGGCCAGATCGACGACGTCGACCTCCAGCTCCCTTCGCCTGCGGGCCTGGGCGGCGAACCACTCGGCCACCGTCGGGCCGAACCTGCCGCTCCTGGTGCTACCGATGATCACCGCCACCCGCAGCCGTTCGTTGCTTGCCATGTGACTACTGTGCTGGGCGGCCCTTACCGTTTCCTTCCACCGCACTTACCGCTCCGGCATAGGGTGACGGTCATGCGGTTTGGGGTGCTTGGCCCGCTGATGGTGTGGGATGCGGATGGCGTGCCCGTCACGATCCGTGGGCTGAAGGTCCGCGCGCTCCTGGCCGACCTGCTCCTGCACGAGGGCCGCCCGGTGTCGGCCGACCGGCTGGTCGACGACCTGTGGGGAGACGACGCCCCCGCCAATCCATCGGCCACGCTGCAGGTCAGGGTCTCGCAGCTGCGCAAGGCGCTGGGCGATCGGAGCCTGGTGGCGCACCGGCCCGCGGGCTACCTGCTGCAGGTGGAGGCGGACGCCGTGGACGCGCGCCGGTTCACCGAGCTCACCAAGCAGGCCCAAGCGGCGAAAGACCCGGGAACGCGGGCCGCGCTGCTGGCCGACGCGCTGGCCCTGTGGCGGGGCCCGGCGTTCGCCGATTTCGCCGACGAGGAGTTCGCCAGGGCGGCGATCGCCCGGCTGGAGGAGCAGCGCCTGACCGCCGTGGAAGCGCACGCCGAGGCCCGGCTGCAGCTGGGAGAACACGCCCTGCTCGCCGGGGAGCTGGCCGACCTGGTGGCGCGGCATCCGCTGCGTGAGCGGCTGCGTGCCGTACACCTGAAGTCCCTGTATCGGGCCGGACGGCAGAGCGAGGCGCTGGACAGCTACGCCGACCTGCGCGAACGGCTCGGCGAGGAGCTCGGCCTGGACCCCAGCCCCGAGCTGGCCGAGTTGCAGCGGGCCATCCTCGCCCAGGACCCTGACCTCGCTCCAGCGGTACGGCACGCCACCAACCTGCCCGCTCCGCTCACCGAGCTGATCGGACGGGACGAGTTATTGGCCGCGGTATCCGCACAGCTCGGGACGAATCGGCTGGTGACGCTCTGCGGGTCCGGCGGGGTGGGCAAGACGCGCCTGGCCGTGGAGACGGCGGGCCGGCTGGTCTCCGCCCACGCCGACGGTGTCTGGCTGGTTGAGCTGGCCTCCATGCCCCGGTCCGGCGAGGTGGCCGAGCTCGTGATGGCGGTCATGGAGATCCGCGACCCGGGCGGCGAGCCGCTCTCGGCACGCGACCGGCTGGCGCGTGCGCTGCGCAACCGGCGGGTGCTGCTGGTGCTGGACAACTGCGAGCACGTCGTGGAACAGGTGGCGGACCTGGCGGAGGCGTTGCTGCGGGCCGCGCCGGAACTCCGAATCCTGGCGACGAGCAGGGAGCCGCTGGCGCTGCCTGGCGAGGTGGTGTGGAACGTGCCGCCGCTGGAGCAGGACAGCGCGGTCCGGTTGTTCGCGGCCAGGGCGGCGGCCGCGCAGAGCGATTTCCGGCTCGACGACTCGACCGCCCCCGCCGTCTCGTTGCTGTGCAGGCGGCTGGACGGGATCCCGCTGGCGCTGGAGCTGGCCGCCACCAGGGTGCGGGCGCTGGGCGTGGACGGCCTGGTGGACCGGCTGGACGACCGCTTCAGGCTGCTGGCGACCGGGCATCGGGGTGCGCCTCCCCGCCAGAAGACGCTGACCGCCATGATCGACTGGAGCTGGGAGCTGCTGACCGAGCAGGAGCGGCTCGTGCTGCGCCGCCTGGCCGTACACGCCGACGGGTGCATCCTGGAGGCGGCCGAGGCCGTGTGCCCCGGCGACGGCGTGGCCGCCGATGACGTCCTCGACCTGCTCGCCCGCCTCGTCGACAGGTCGCTGGTGGCCAGGGCGGGAAACCGCTTCCGCCTGCTGGAGTCCGTCGCCGCCTACTGCGTGGAACGCATGCGAGAGGCGGGCGACCTGAATGAGGTACGGCACCGCCACCATGCTTATTACACCGATCTCGCTGAACGAGCCGCCCCCCACCTCTACGGCCCCAACCAGCGCCAGTGGCTTGGCCTGCTCGGCGCGGAGGCCGCCAACCTCCGCGCCGTCGTGGACGGCGCTCACCCGGAGCTGACCCTCCGTCTCGCCAATGCCCTCACCTGGTACTGGTACCTCCGCGGCCGCCTGACCGAAGCCAGTCGCTCACTCGAAACCGCCCTCACCGCAGCGGGTGGCGGGGTGCGGTCTGTGGCGATGGCGTGGCTTATGGGCATCTCCGTTCTGAAGGGCGGGAGTGCCGAGTGGGTGGCACGCCGGGAGCAGGCAGCGGAGGTGTTCGCCGGCGAGCTGGGCGAGCGGGCCAGGGCCGCGTGGTTCCTGGCCTTCGCGCTGGTGAACCTGGGTGAGATGGAAGCCGCTGAAGACCTGCTCGACAGGGCTCTGGAGGCCCTGCGCGCCGCGGGCGACCGGTGGGGCGAGGCGGCGGCGCTGAGCACTCGCGCCCAGTTCGCGCACGTACGCGGCGACCTGACCGTACTCGAGCGGGCAGCGACCAGAAGCGCGGAGCTGTTCGCCGAGCTCGGCGACCGATGGGGTCAACTGCAGGCATCGGGCTGGCTGGGCGGCCTGGCAGAACTGACCGGCGACACCGACCGCGCCGCCAGGCTGCACGAGGAAGGTGTGCACATGGCGGAGGAGCTGGGCCTGTGGCCGGAGGTCAGCGGTCAACTCGCCTGGCTCGGCTGGACCCACGTGCAACTGGGCGACTACGCGAAGGCTTGGAAGCTGTGCGAGCGCGCCCTCCGCCTCGCCACGGAACAGGACTACGCGGGCGGCGAGATCCTCGCCGAGATCGGCCTCGGCTACGCCGCCCGCAGGCAGGGCGAGCTCGATCTCGCCGAGGAACACCTCGGCAACCTGGTACGGCGGGCGAAGTCAGGAGGCGGCGCCGAGCCCCTGTACCTCTCGATGGTCCTGGTCGAACTGGGCTTCACCGCCGAGGAACGCGGCGACGCCGAGGCCGCCCGCGCCCTGCACCTGGAGGCGTACAGCGCGGCACGCAAGCTCGACGCCCCGCACAGCGTGGTCGCCGCCGCGGAGGGCCTGGCCGGGGCCGTGGCCCTCGCGGGCGCCCACGCCCACGCCGCCCGGCTCCTCGGTGCGGCGGCTGCGTCCCGCGAGGCCACCGCCCTCCCGCAGTCCCCAGCGGAACGTGCCGACGCCGACAGAATCGCCGCAACCTGTCGCCAGATCCTGGGCGAAGAGATCTTCACCGCTGAATACACCGCCGGCCGCCACCAGACCCTGGACGAGACGGTCACATAAGCACGTCGTGGTCCTGTACGGAAGATCCTGCTTATACACGCGGCTACGCACGCGGACCGGAGAACCAACTCGGAGTGCTCGGACTTGTCCTCAATTTCGTCGTTCTATGGACGACTGTCTACCTGGACGCGGCAGTTCGTCAGCTGAAGATGCAGGGCTTTGTAACAGGTTGATCGCTGTGCGTTGATTGCTCTCGGCGCTGAACACGACGGTGCGCCCGCCTCTGGTGAACCAGGACTGCGGAGCGGGTTGATCGTGGCTATCCTAATATGTAAACGCATCCGTATGCGTTTACGAAATGAGGTGGCCGGATGCCAAAGATCCTGGGCAAGATCGGGTTACTCGTTCCCACCCTCGCGGTCGGCGCTGCCTGGTTGGTTGTCCTGCGGTTGAAGGACGTGCCAGTGCCGCTGCTGGTGGCCTATGGGCTGCTGCTGGTCGGATTGGTGGCCGGGCTGCTGTGGCCCGGCGTGCTCGGCCGGCTATCCACGCGGCGCCGTGTGCTGGCGTTCCTCGGCGTTCCGGCCGGCCTGGGCACGCTGGGGCTCTACCTCGCGGTCGTCTACTACATCACGGACCTGCCGGTGCTGCTCGCCCTGGCCGCTGCTGCCTGCCTGGCATGGGCGGCGGCCACCTTCCTGCGTAGACGCCGGGCGGCGGGCAGCCGGGGAGCCCGGCAGACCAGGCGCGCCTTCCTGCTAGGCGGTGCCGGGCTGGTGCTGGGCGCGGCGAGCGGGCTGTCGGCCGGCCAGGTGGAACGGCGGCGCCGTGAGGTGCTGGCGCGGGGCGAGCAGGAGCGGCAGGCGGCCGTGCGTGCCCCGGGCGGTCGGCGGCGGATCGTCGACGACGCCGTGCGGGTGTTCCCCATCCACACTGGCGACACCATCGTCACCTACGGTCAGTTCTACGGCGGCCTGGACAGCTGGGAAGGGCTGAACGGCTACCTGCGCACCCTTGTGGACAAGGCGCAGATCGCGGTGCCGGTCTACGCCTACCTCATCGACCACCCCCGGCACGGCCTCATGCTGGTCGACAGCGGCGTCAACTGGGAACAAGCCCACGATCACGACGGGTACTACAACCACAACCAGATGGTCTCGCGCCTGCTGACCCAGCGCGACGAGTACCGGCTGACCCCCGAGCAGGACCTGCGGGTCCGCCTGGCCCGGCTCGGCTATGACGCCAAGGAGATCACCACCGTGTTCCTCACCCACGTCCACGACGACCACGCGGGAGGGCTACGCTACCTGCCCCAGGCAACAGTGGTGCTGGACCGCCGCGACTGGGAACACGGCACCGTCTACCCGTACTCCTTCGACCTGGTCAAGAACAACCTCTCCTTCCCCGCCTTCGACTCCGGCGCCTTCGGCCCCTTCCCCGCCGCCCAGGACCACTTCGGCGACGGCAGCCTCACCCTCCTACCC
>NZ_VCJS01000006.1 GCF_005893125.1 Nonomuraea basaltis
GAAAAGGGGCGACCCCCGCCGGGGGGGAGAGCGGGGGTCGCCTGATCGGTCCGGCTCCGGGGGGGTAGAGCCGGTCCCGTTTCAGAAGAAAGCTTTCATCACTTCACCAGAGCCTGGCAAGGGACTTGCAAACCTATCCCCCGCAAGGTCGCTCCAGTTTCGGGCGATACCCCCGTATGCTGCCCGATCGGATCGAGTTTCGTCGAGGAGCAATCTCGCCTTTTCGCCAAGTTTTTTCGCCGACTGATAACGATCACATAAAGTCGATCACGGAGAGTGATCGACACAGGCTGGTAACCGGGTTGGCGCAGCCGAGGCGCCGATGCGCCCGGGCCCTGTCTCATCGGCAGGTAAAGGTCTTGGTCTGAGGGGTTCCCATCAGGGCGAATCCGTCGTAGAAAGGGGTTACGGACCACTTGTCCGGGTGCATTAGCCGGGTACCCACGCGCGACCAGCCGCGGGAGGCGCGTCGTGACGGGCTTGACCCGCTCCGACGAATACAGGTGCACGCTTGGTAACCCGGTGTGATGCACCGGCGGACGGCGTCTCATGACTGAGACGCCGTCAGCTATGTCGGCACCCTGCTCAGCCCCTTTGCATGGCCTCGCAGATGGCGGTCGTCTCGCGCACGCCGAGAGTTACCGCGGAGGCACACTCTTGTACCCACCGGGCGACGCCCTCAGGCGTCCCGCTCAGGTACGCTCGCAGCCCGTCGGCATACGGTAGCTCCAGGTGCCCTACCTCGACGGCCACCAGGGACTTCGGGTCCAGCCCGTACTCCACCAGCGTCAGCCGCTCGGCCGAGCGCGCGACCACCCCGTCGGCCGCGCCGAACGGCCGCAGCACGGCCAGCTCCGCGTGGACCACGGCGGCCAGCACGATCGCAGGGGCCCTCGTAGGACGTTCCAGCAGGTCCAGCAGGCTGTCCATGCGGGTCGCCGTCTCCTTGGCATCCGGCGCAGGACCCAGGTTCAGCGGGTCAGGGGCCTCGTCCTCCGCCCTGGGGCGGCCCAGCGTGGCGTGCGGCGCGAGGCCGGCCGCGGCGACCGTGTGCAGGCGGGCGAGCACCTGCCTGGGCGCCTTGCGCCAGGTCGGTCCCAGCCTGCCCATCTCCGCCGACGCGCGTAGCGCTCCCTGGACCAGCGGGTCGTGGATCTCGTCTCGGCGCAGGGCGTCCAGGGGTACGTCGACGCCTTCGATGGCGGCCGACGCTCTGGCGCCGCGCAAGGACGACTCCGTGGACACCGCGGGGCTGGCCCGGCGGAGCACGCGATGGCGGTAGAGCCTGTCGACGGCCTGGCGGGCCTCGTCCACCGCCTCCGGCACCCCCGGGAACTGCGCGATGACGGCCAATGGGTCACTCACGGGACCTGACCTTACCCGCGGGTACGGGCTGCTTCCGCGGGCTGGTGCCTAATGGCGCCGCGGGTTCGTCCCGAGTGGCGCCATTGGGCTGATCCCGGGTGACGCCGCGAGGTCACGAGGTCAGAGCCTCAAGAGGGAGCGGCCGGTGGGTCGACACGTCGGTCGAGCAGCGGGTGCGACTGGTAGGGCAGTACGCAAGCGGGTCAGGGTCAGGGTCAAGGGTGGAGGCAGGGGCGGAGGCAGGCCGGCGACGGCCGACCGGTGGCACTTGGATGGCACTTGCGCGGGCGCTTTGGTACGGACCGCGGTGCGCGCTGGGCGAGCGCTTCGGGGTGGAGCTTGGGGTGGGGCTTCGGTGAGCGCTTCGGCCGGGGATCTCGGCGTTGCCGACCTCACAGCGGGTAGGCGGCCCGGCGGAAAGTCCTGAAATAGGTGGCCGACCCCGGCCGGCTCTCAAAGAACCCCACCGGGGGACCCATAAACCCCAACCACATATTTCCCTGATTTCAAGATGACAACATTTCGATAGCACTTGTCAGGCGCCCTGATAAGAACTCCCCCATACCCGCCCACTCGGTACAGACCTGTCTAGACCTCTTGTGTGTAGAGGCCGTGAGCTGGTGAAGTGGGACACGACCTATCCAACCTGGCCCATAGAAGGAGCACGAGGTGGCCCCGGAGACCCCTGGCAACGAGACCCAGGCGCTGTCCAACCTGCTGAAGGAGAACCGCCGGTTCGCACCTCCGGCTGACCTGGTGGCGGCCGCGAACGTGACCGCAGCCGCATATGACGAGGCCGCCGCGGACCGTCTCGCCTTCTGGGAGCATGCAGCCGACCGGCTGACCTGGGCCAAGCGGTGGGACCAGACGCTCGAATGGAATCCCCCCTTCGCCAAGTGGTTCGTCGGCGGCGAGCTGAACGTCGCCTACAACTGCGTCGACCGCCACGTCGAGGAGGGCCGCGGCGACAAGATCGCCTACTACTGGGAGGGCGAGCCGGACGGCGACACCCGCACCCTCACGTACAACGACCTGAAGACGGAGGTCAGCAAGGCCGCCAACGCCCTCCAGGAGCTGGGCGTCGGCAAGGGCGACCGGGTCGCGATCTACATGCCGATGATCCCCGAGCTGCCGATCGCGATGCTGGCCTGCGCCCGCATCGGGGCTGTCCACTCGGTGGTGTTCGGCGGGTTCTCGGCGAGCGCGCTGAAGAGCCGCATCGACGACGCCGACGCCAAGCTGGTGATCACGTCCGACGGCGGCTACCGCAGGGGCAAGCCGAGCGCGCTCAAGCCCACCGTGGACGAGGCCGTCGCCGAGTGCCCGCAGATCGAGCACGTCCTCGTCGTACGGCGTACCGGCCAGGACGTCCCCACGAACGGCAAGGACGTGTGGTGGCACGACCTGGTGGAGCGCCAGAGCGACCAGCACACCGCCGAGCCCCACGACGCCGAGGACCCGCTGTACATCCTGTACACCAGCGGCACCACCGGTAAGCCCAAGGGCATCCTGCACACGACCGGCGGCTACCTGACCCAGACGGCCTGGACGCACCACGCGGTCTTCGACCTCAAGCCGGAGACCGACATCTACTGGTGCACGGCCGACATCGGCTGGGTGACCGGACACTCCTACATCGTGTACGGCCCCCTCGCCAACGGCGCCACCAGCGTCATCTACGAGGGCACCCCGGACACCCCGCACCGCGGCCGGTTCTGGGAGATCGTGCAGAAGTACAAGATCACGATCCTCTACACGGCCCCCACGGCGATCCGGACGTTCATGAAGTGGGGCGACGACATCCCCGCCAAGTTCGACATGTCCAGCCTGCGCATCCTGGGCTCCGTCGGCGAGCCGATCAACCCCGAGGCGTACGTCTGGTACCGCGAGCACATCGGCCACGAGCGCTGCCCCGTCGTCGACACCTGGTGGCAGACGGAGACCGGCGCCATCATGATCAGCCCGCTGCCCGGCGTGACCGCGGGCAAGCCGGGTGCCGCGATGCGCCCGCTCCCCGGCATCGTCGCCGACGTGGTGGACGACCAGGGCAACAGCGTCCCCGACGGAGGCGGCGGCTTCCTCGTGGTCCGCGAGCCGTGGCCGTCGATGCTCCGCACGATCTGGGGCGACGACCAGCGCTACATCGACACGTACTGGAGCAGATTCGAGGGAATGTACTTCCCCGGCGATGGCGCGAAGAAGGACGGGGACGGCGACCTGTGGCTGCTCGGCCGCGTGGACGACGTCATGCTGATCTCCGGCCACAACATCTCGACCACGGAGGTGGAGAGCGCGCTGGTCAGCCACCCGAAGGTGGCCGAGGCGGCCGTGGTGGGCGCGACCGACCCGGTGACCGGCCAGGCCATCGTGTCGTTCGTGATCCTGCGCGGCAGCGCGGAGGAGGGCGACGACATCGGCGCCGAGCTGCGCAACCACGTGGCCAAGGCGCTCGGCCCGATCGCCAAGCCGCGCCAGATCCTGGTCGTGCCGGAGCTGCCCAAGACCCGCTCCGGCAAGATCATGCGTCGCCTGCTGCGCGACGTGGCGGAGAACCGCAGCATCGGCGACGTCACCACCCTGGCCGACAGCACGGTGATGAACCTGATCTCCGAGAAGCTCCCCTCGGCCAAGTCCGAGGACTAACAAAAGGGCGCATGTCCCAGCAAATGGGACATGCGCCCCCATACGGGAACCCTGCTACCCAGGTGTGCCGGGAAGTCGGGTCGGCGCGCTCGCAGTGACGGCCGGCGCGATGCCGGCGGCGCCGCGGGCGTTCCTGCCGACCTGCGCGGTCGTCGACGACCTCGGCGCGATCTCGATCACCGCCGTCGTCTACAGGCACGACGTGAACGCCCCCATGCTCCTGCTCGGCATGACCCTGGGCCTGCTGACCCGGGTCAGCAGGCCCAGGGACGAGCAGCGCTCCCCGGCCGAGACCGCCGACCACTACATTCGCCCGATTTCGACGGATTTCGCCGTGCCCGTGTTCGCGTTTCTTTCGGCGGGGGGTGAAGCTGGATGGATCAAGTCTGGGCGCTATCTTCTCGGATCGGGTAGTTCTGGGAGTGATAGCGGGACTCGTACTCGGGAAGTTCCTCGGTGTGTTCGGTGGCGCCTGGCTGTGCTCGGCCTGGCGAACTGTCGGAGGAGCTCTCCTGGCGGGACATGGCGGCGATGTCGTTGCCGGCCGGGATCGGGTTCACGGTGTCACTGCTGATCGGCGACCTGGCGTACGGCGACGTCCGGCAGCGCGCCGAGACCGTCACCATCGGGATCCTCGCGGCCGGCCTCATCGCGTCGATCCTGGCGGCGACGCTGCTACACCTACGGGTACGCAACCGTCGCAATGCGCTGGATGATGTTTGACACGGCCACCGGGCCTCGATAGGAGACGTTCATGCCGCAGACTCCCGAGGAAGAATCCCTGGGCTCCCTGGTCGCCCAGGCGAGCACCCATATCTCGTCCCTGGTCCGCTCGGAGATCGAGCTGGCCAAGGCCGAGCTCAGATTCGACGCCAAGCGGGTCGGCACGGCAGGCGCCCTGTTCGCCGGGGCGGCGTTCATGGCGCATCTGTGCCTGATCCTGGCCTCGTTCGCGCTCGCCTACCTGCTCGCCCAGTGGTTGCCCAACTGGGCGGCCTTCCTCATCGTGACCGGGATTTACCTGGTGCTCGCGGGTCTGGCCGTGTTCCTCGGGATCAGGCGGCTCAAGGGCCTTGCCGGGATGAAGCGCACCGCCAGATCGATCAAGGGACTCAAGGAGATCGCCACGCCCGAGGAGCCGGCGCTCCCCGTGGTACGCCCCGATCGCGAGCCGGTGACCCGCGATGGCACCTGACGAGTCGGTCGTCCAGATCGAGGGGCCCTGGCGGCACCGCGCGGTGCACGCGGGCGGCACCCGCTTCCACGTCGTCGAGGCGGGCGAGGGGCCGCTGGTCCTGCTGCTGCACGGGTTCCCGCAGTTCTGGTGGACGTGGCGGCACCAGCTCGCGTCGCTGCCCAAGGCCGGATACCGGGCGGTCGCGGCCGATTTGCGCGGCTACGGCGGCAGCGACAAGCCGCCGCGCGGCTACGACCTGCCCACGCTGGCCGCCGACGCGGCCGGGCTGATCCGCGCGCTGGGCGAGACCGGGGCGATCGTGGTCGGGCACGACTGGGGCGGGATGCTGGCCTGGACGATGGCGGCGCTCGACCCCAAGAGCGTGCGGCGGCTGGTCGCCGTGTCCGCCCCCCATCCGCTGCGGCTGCGGGGGGCGCTGCTGACCGACCCGCTCGGCCAGTTCAAGGCCAGCGGCAAGGCGCTCGGCTACCAGCTACCGCTGCTGCCCGAGCACCGGCTCACGCGCCGCAACGCGTCGCTGGTGGGCCGGCTGCTCGACGAGTGGTCGCGGCCCGGCTGGCCGGAGGCCGAGGAGTCGCGGGCCTACCGGGAGGCGTTCAGGATCCCGGCCGTGGCGCACTGCGCGCTGGAGTACCACCGCTGGTTCGGCCGCTCCCAGCTGCGTCCCGACGGCCGCCGCTACGCCCGCGCCATGCGCACCGAGGTCGAGGCCCCCACCTTGCACCTGCACGGCGCGCTCGACCCGCGCGTCCTGCCGCGTACGGCCCAGGGTTCGAGCCGCTACGTGGCGGCCCCGTACCGGTGGCGGCTGTTCGAAGGAGCGGGCCACTTCCCCCACGAGGAGATCCCCGACGTGTTCGACACCGAGCTGATCGGCTGGCTGACCGATCCGGAGCCCGACCGATGAGAGACCGAGACCCCGAAGGCAGGCCGCGCCAGTCCAGGCCGCGCGACCCGTACGGCAGGCCGCTCCCCTACGGCGCGTCCGGCGTGCCCAGGGTCCCCGACGACTACGCGCCCACCACCGAACAGGCCCTCGCCGACGGCCGCCGGTTCCTGCGCGAGGGGATGCCGTTCAACGCGCACGAGGTGTTCGAGGGCCGCTGGAAATGCGCCCCCGAGGAGGAGCGCGATCTGTGGCAGGGCCTGGCGCAGATCTGCGTCGGGCTGACACACCTGCAGCGCGGGAACGGGCGCGGCGCGGTGACGCTCTTCAGCCGCGGCGCGGCCAAGGCGCAGGCGTACGGCGGCGCGTACGACGCGGTCGGCAAGGCCGCCTCCAGCCTGGGCCAGGACAGCGACCCGGACGAGGCGATCGCCCTGATCCTGGACAAGCTCCCCGGTTAGCGCGCCGGACCGCCGGCTCCGGCCTAGTCGCACTCCTGCGTGCTGGCCGGCGTGGTGTCGTTGCGGCCGGCGGCGGCGTCGGGGGCGACCTCCTCGGCCGTCAGCACGTAGCCGGTCTCCTGCTCGTTGACCGCGGCGGCGAAGATCACGCCGTAGACGCGGCCCTCCGCCGTGAGCAGGGGGCCGCCCGAGTTGCCGGGCAGGACCACGCCGCGGATCGCGTACACCTCGCGGGTGACGGTGGTGCTGCGGTAGATGTCGGGGCCTTCGGCGTTGAGCTGCCCGCCGATCCTGGCCGGCTCGGCGGTGAACCCCTTGCCCTTGGGGAAGCCGGCGATGATCGCGTTGTCGCCCCGGCTGCCGTCGCCGTCGAAGGCGAGCTGCGGCAGGTCGAGCCCGGGCACGTAGAGCACGGCGATGTCGCGCCGCGGGTTGTAGCGCACGACCGTGGCCGAGTGCCGGACGTTGTTGGAGTCGATGACCTGCAGGTCGCGGGTCACACCGGCGACCACGTGCGCGTTGGTCATGATCCGGCCGGAGGCGTAGACGAAGCCGGTGCCCTCGATGTGCTTGTTGCAGCTCTCCGCGTTGCCCTGCACCTTGACGATCGCCCTCCGGGCCCGGCTCAGCCGGTTGCCCTGCAGCACGCTCTGGTCCGGCGGCGGCACGTCGATGATCGTGCCGCCGCCGATGGCGTCGAAGACGGGCGGGAACTCCGAGCGGTCGATGAACTTCTTGAACGGCTGCTGCCAGTTGCGGGCCGTCTGGGGGATCGCGTCGTCGACCGTGGTGAGCAGCGCGGAGTTCTTCACCTGGTCGACGAGCGGGGTGAAGGTCGAGGAGATGATCAGCGACCCGATCAGCCAGGCGAAGACCAGCACGGACAGCGCGCTGGCGAACGTGCCGCCGACCGCGTCGGCCAGCTTGGCCGGCTCCCAGGTGACGTGGCTGCGTACGACGGCGCCGATGGTCGAGGACGCGAACTGGCCGATGGTGGCGGACAGAAAGACGATCACGATGGCGAGCAGCGCCTGCGGCGTGTCGCCGTCGACCACCGCCTTGGCGATGGGCGGCGCGATGAAGATGCCGAGCACGGCGCCGCCGGCGAACCCCACGAGGCTCATCGCCCCGATGATGAAGCCCTGGCGGTAACCCGAGATGCCGAAGGCCACCATGAGGCCGATCAAGATGAGGTCAAGCAGATCACCGCGCACGCTTCAAAGGTAGCCAGCGATACGGTCAAGCGTGCACGTCTTCGGCCAGGACGGCGTCACCCTGCTGACTACCTTGGGCGGTATGCCGCCGGCCGAGGGAACAGTGCGCGATCTCATCGAGGCAGCGCTACGCGACAGCGATCCTGACGGCCCGCTGCGCTGGCACGTGATCTCGCTGCTGCGCCAGCGCGGCGACCTCGAGTCGTTCATCGAGGCGCGCCGGTTGTGCGCCGCGGACACCGTGGCCGAGCGGCTGCTCGGGGTGGACATCATGGGGATGCTGCGGCCGTTCGCCGACCGTACACTGCCGGTGCTGCGCTACCTGGCCGCCAGCGAGAACGACGCCATGGTGCTCTACTCGGTGCTGATCGCGTTCGGCCACCTGGGCGACCCGCGGTCGCTGCCGTCCGTGATCGACCTGGCCGGCCACGACGACGCAAGGGTCAGGTACGGCGCCGCGTACGCGCTCCACCACGTGCTGGGCGACCCTCCGGACCCGGCGGGCCTCGACATGCTGCGCACGCTGGCGGGCGACAGCGACGCGGACGTGGCGGGCTGGGCATCCCTGGGCGTGGCGCTGCGGACCGCTCGCTAGCCGCGCGAGGCCAGGTCGAGCACGTCGGGCGGCAATTCCTCGACCCGCGACGGATCCCACGGCCGTTCGAGGCCGCCCTCGCGCAGCACCGAGTCCAGCACCATCGCCGTGAACCCCCACACCAGCATCCCCCGCACCCGGAACGCCGGCCCCGCCGTGCCACTGGGATGCCGCAGCATGATCCGGTTGCCGGGGTCGACCAGCTCGGCGATCGGCACCCGCTCCACGGACTCGACCTCGTCGGGCGAGGCCGCGTGCACCGCCGACGGCTCGCGCCACCAGGCGAGCACCGGCGTGACCCGGTTGTCGCTGTGGGTCAGGTAGAGCTCGGGCATGGTGCCCAGCACGTGCACCCCGCCGGGTTCGAGCCCGGTCTCCTCCTCCGCCTCGCGCAGCGCCGCCTCGACGGGTCCGCCGTCCTCGGGGTCCACGCCGCCGCCCGGGAACGCGGGCTGGCCCGCGTGCCTGCGACCGCGTGTGCTGCGCTGGATGAGCAGCACGTCGGGCCCGTGCGGCCCCTCGCCGAACAGCATCAGCACCGCGGCCTCCCGCCCGCGCCCGTCTGGTGGCCGCAGGTATCGGGGCACGCGGGTCCGGCCGGCCTGGGCCGCCAGTCGGTCAAGCCAGTCGGGCACTTGGGTCACGCATCCTCCAACACGCCGGGGCTCCGGTGACTTCCCCGCGGGGAAGCTTGCTTCCCCGAAGGGGGAGGCCTTTTCCTTGTTGGTTTCGGGGGTCCTTGTTGGTTTCGGGGGGTCGCGGGGGCTTGCCCCCGCGGGGAAGCTTGCTTCCCCGAAGAGGGGCGCCTTTTCCTTGTTGGTTTCCGGGGGACGCGGGGGCTTGCCCCCGCGGGGTCAGGAGAAGGGGCCGGGTCTGACAAGCTTCGAAGACTCGGCGGCGCCGGTGGGGCCGGTGCCGTACGAGGGGCAGAGCGCGGCCAGCGGGCAGACGCCGCACGCCGGGCGCCGGGAGTGGCAGATCCGGCGGCCGTGCCAGATCACCCGGTGCGAGAAGATCGTCCACTCGCGCTTGGGCAGCAACTCCGCCACGACGTGCTCGATCTTGACCGGGTCGGTCTCCTCGGTCCAGCCGAAGCGGCGCACCAGCCGCTGGAAGTGGGTGTCGACGGTGAGCCCCGGCACGCCGAACGCGTTGCCGAGGACCACGTTGGCGGTCTTGCGGCCTACGCCGGGCAGCTTGACGAGGTCCTTCAGCCTGTTCGGGATCTCGCCGCCGTGGTGCTCGCACACCGCCTGTGCCATGCCGATGATGCTGTTCGTCTTCGCGCGGAAGAACCCGGTCGAGCGGATGATCTCTTCCATCTCGGTCCGGTCGGCGGCGGCGTAGTCCTCGACCGCCGGATATTTCGCGAAGAGAATGGGGGTCACCATGTTGACCCGCTTGTCCGTGCACTGCGCCGAGAGGATGGTCGCGACCAGCAGCTCGAGAGGGTTGCCGAAGTCGAGCTCGCAGTGGGCGTCCGGGTAGGTGTCCGCGAGGATGCGGTTCATCTTGCGCGCCCGCCGCACCAGTGCCAACTGGGTCTCCGGCTTGCGCCCCGCCGCGTTCGTCACCATAGCGGCAAGGGTAGAAGGTCTCGCCCGTGGTTGAACCCTGGACCGCTCCGATCGCGTACCACCTGGCGACACGGGAGGCGGTTGCCATGGGCGGTCAGGGTGCGGTGCTGGCGGACTTCGTACGTTCCTCGGGACCCTTGCGGGGGCAGGCGCTGCACCGCCTCGCCATGGGTTGCGCGGCCGCCATGGCCAAGCTGCACGCGCGCGGCGCGGCGGGACTGCGGCTCGGCCCGCGGACCGTGGCGCTCGGCACCCGGGGCCAGGTGCTCATCGGCTGGCAAGCGTCGGCGGCGGATGACGGCGGGGCGATGGCGGAAGATGTGCGGGATTGGGCTGATCTGGTGGTGTTCGCGGCGACCGGTTCACAGCACGGCGACCTCTCCGTGCTCACTCCCGCGCTGCGCGCGGCGGTCGAAGAGTGCCGCCGCCCGGACGCCGCGGCCCGGCCGCAGGCCGGCCACCTGCTCCGCGTCCTGCTCGGCCACTCCATGGCAGCCGCGGTCGCCTCGGTCGACGACCTGCTGGCGGGTTAGGGCGCGATCATCGGCAGCGACGTTCTCGACCTCATCGCCGCGCTGCGCCGGGGCGAGCTGACCCTGGACGAGGTGGCGGAGCGCTTCCGCCGGCGGCACTGGGCGGAGCCCGGCACGTTCGGCCCGCGCCTGGCCGCGCTGGTGCACGACGCGCCTCCCGCCGTCCCCGGCTCCGTGGACGACCTGAGCCTCGCCTACGCACGCCGGCAGCTCTCCGACCACGAGTTCTACGTCCTCGCAGAGGCGGCAATCGAGGCAATGCGCGCCCAGGACGACGAATCAGACTTCTGAACTGCCCACAAAGGGGGTGTCATTGCCCAAACTACTCCGGCATTCCCATAGCCTGTGTGTGCCGCTTGGAGTGGGGTGCGTCACAATGGCAGCAGAGGAGGCAGAGTGAACACCGAAGATGTGCTGGGCAAGGCCCCCCTGTTCGCCGCGCTGGACCGCGAGAGCGCCGCGGCGCTGCGTACGAGCATCACCGAGGTCCAGCTGTCCAAGGGACAGACGCTCTTCCACGAGAACGAGACCGGCGACCGGCTCTACGTCGTGCTCGAAGGGAAGATCAAGCTCTCCCGGACCTCGCCCGACGGCAGGGAGAACCTGCTCAGCGTGCTGGGGCCGAGCGAGATGTTCGGCGAGCTGTCGCTGTTCGACCCGAGGCCGCGCACGGCCACAGCGACGGCGCTGACCGAGGTGCGGCTGGCCGGGCTCGGCCACGACGACCTTCGCCCCTGGCTCACCGGCCGTCCTGAGGTGGCCCTGCACCTGCTGCGCGCACTCGCGCAGCGGCTGCGCCGCACTAACGACGTGCTGGCCGACCTGGTGTTCACCGACGTGCCCGGACGGGTGGCCAAGCAGCTGCTCGACCTGGCCGAGCGGTTCGGCACCAAGACCGAGGACGGCCTGCGGGTGCACCACGACCTCACCCAGGAGGAGCTGGCCCAGCTCGTCGGCGCCTCGCGCGAGACGGTCAACAAGGCGCTGGCCGACTTCGCCCAGCGCGGCTGGCTGCGGATCGAGGCCAAGGCCGTGGTCATCCTCGACATGGACCGGCTCTACAACCGCTCCAGATAGTCCAGCTGCGCCCGCACTGACATCTCGGCGGCCGGCCAGAGCGATCTGTCGACGTCGGCGTACACGATGCGGACGATCTCGCGCGGCGTGCGCGCGCCCTGCGCTCGCGCCGCCCTGATCTGGTCGAGCCGCTCGCGCCGGTGCGCGATGTAGCCGTCGAGCGCCCCGATCGGGTCGGGCAGCACCGGGCCGTGCCCGGGCAGCAGCGCCCGCGCCTCCAGGTCCTCCGCGGCCGCCCTGAGCCGGTCGAGGCTGCGCAGGTAGTCGGCGAGGCCGCCGTCGCCGGCGATGATCGTGGTGCCCCTGCCGAGCACCGTGTCGCCGGTCAGCATCGCGTGGTCCTGCGGCAGCCAGAAGCACAGCGAGTCGAACGAGTGGCCTGGGGTGCCGTACACGTGGATCTCCAGGCCGTCCACGGTCACCACGTCCCCGTCGGCCAGCCCCTCCTCTCCGAGCCTGTGGCGCGGGTCCAGGGCGCGTACAGGGGCCTTCACCATCGCGGCGAAGCTCTTCGCGCCACCGCTGTGGTCGAAGTGGCCGTGGGTCAGCAGGATCTGGGTGACACGGCGGTCGGCGAGGTGGCCGCGTACGCGGCGCAGATGGCCGGCGTCGTCCGGGCCGGGATCGACGACGATCACCTCCTCCCGCGTGCCGACGACCCAGGTGTTGGTGCCGTCGAGCGTCATGATCGAGGGGTTGGGGGCGAGCAGGTTCTCGGCGTGCTCCGTACGGGAGCCGTCCGGCGTGCCGATCGGGATGTGCAGGCCGCTCATGCGAGCTCCTTCATCGACCGGCTGTGTTTGATCGGTCGCTCGCTCATGTCGTCACCAGCCGCATCTCGCCCTCGATCTCCACCGCCCGGGGCATGATGGTCACGATCTCCCGGTGCGCGGCCAGGACGTCCGCCACGCTGCCGTACGCCGACAGCTCGGTCAGCGTGTGGTACGTGGGCGGCATCAGAAAGATCTCCCCCTGGTGCGCCAGGTCGATCGCCTCCGCGGGCCGCTTCCACGCGACCTGATCGGCCTCCCCGCCGACGTCGCGGGTGCGCTGGCCCTCGGGCAGCACGGCGGCGAAGAACCGGGTGTCGAAGCGGCGCGTCTCGATCTCCGGCGTGATCCAGTGCGCCCAGGGCTTGAGCAGGTCGGAGCGGAGCACCAGGCCGCGCCTGGCGAGGAAGTCGGCGAAGGCCAGGCTCCGGTCGATCAGCGCCAGCCGGTCGGACTCCCAGTCGTCCCCTGTCGTGTCGGCGACCACAGAGCCGGGTCCGGGGCCGGCCAGCAGCACGCCGGACTCCTCGAACGTCTCGCGTACGGCCGCGCACACCAGGCCGCGCGCGACCTGCTCGCTCGCGTTGAACACCGCGCCCCACTCCGCGGGGGACGGCCCGGCCCAGGCGACGGCCTGGTCGGTGTCGCGGGCGTCCACCGACCCGCCGGGGAAGACGTAAGCCCCCGCCGCGAAGGCCATGGTGGACCTCCGCCGGAGCAGGTAGACCTCGGGCCCTTCCCGCAGGATCACTACCGTGGCGGCGTCCCGCGTGGGCGCGGGCTCGACCCGTCCGGCGAGGACGTCCCGCGCCCGCGCGGCGAGCTCGGCTGGAAGCGGAAATCCGGTCACATGACCTCCTCCTAGAACATCACTCGGTCATGGTGACATATCCCCGCTCAGGCGATCTCGGCGATCAGCTCCACCTCGACGGGCACGTCGAGCGGGAGCGAGGCCACGCCCACCGCGCTGCGCGCGTGCCTGCCCGCCTCGCCGAACACCTCGCCCAGCAGCTCGCTGGCGCCGTTGCCGACCTGTGGCTGCTCGGTGAAGGCCGGATCGCTGGCCACGAACACGACGACCTTGACGATGCGCACGACCCGCTGCAGGTCGCCGACCTCCGACTTCAGGGCGGCCAGGGCGTTGAGCGCGCAGATGCGGGCCATCCTCGCACCCTCTTCGGTGGTCATACCGGCGCCGAGCTTGCCGGTGCCCACCACCTTGCCCTCCACGATGGGCACCTGGCCGGAGGTGTAGACGAGATTGCCCGTGCGCACGGCCGGCACATAGGCCGCCACCGGCTTCGGCACCTCGGGCAGCGTCAGGCCGAGCTCCTCGAGCTTCTGCTCCGGTGTCACTGCTTCTCCCGCTTGAAGTAGGCGACCAGCTGCTCGGGCGTGGCGCCCTGGAGGATCTGGACCAGCTCCCAGCCGTCGGCGCCGAAGTTGTCCAGGATCATCTTGGTGTTGTGGATCAGCACCGGAGCGGTGAGGTACTCCCATTTCTTCATGAGGGTCAGAGTAGTGTGAGCAATCTCAAACGGTGGTCACCGGCTTGCGACAAGTGACCGTTCGGTAGCCTCGAAACGTGGACTCTCCGGACACCGATTGGGCCGGCGTACGACTGCACGTCGTCACCGGGAAGGGCGGCACAGGCAAGACGACCGTCGCCGCCGCCCTGGCTCTCGCCCTGGCCTCTGGCGGCCGCAAGGTGCTGCTGGTCGAGGTCGAGGGCAGGCAGGGCATCGCGCGGATCTTCGACCTGCCGCCGCTCCCGTACGAGGAGCGCAAGATCGCCGTCGCGCCGTCGGGCGGGGACGTGTACGCGCTGGCGATCGATCCCGAGGAAGCCATGCTCGAGTACATGGAGATGTTCTACGGGATGCGCCGGGCCGGGCGGGCGCTGACCAAGATGGGCATCGTCGACTTCGCCACCACCGTGGCCCCCGGCTTCCGCGACGTGCTGGTCACCGGCAAGACGACCGAGGCGGTACGCAGGCGCGCCAGGAACGGCCGCCGGGTCTACGACGCGGTCGTGCTGGACGCGCCGCCCACGGGCCGCATCACGCGCTTCCTGAACGTCACCCGAGAGGTCGCCGGGCTGGCCAAGGTGGGGCCGATCAAGAACCACTCAGAGCTGGTCAGCGGCGTCGTGAAGTCTCCCGAGACGGCGGTGCACCTGGTGACGCTGCTGGAGGAGATGCCGGTCCAGGAGACCCTCGACGGCATCGTCGAGTTGCGCTCCGCGGGGCTGCCCACCGGCGGCATCTTCATCAACATGGTGCGTGAATCACTGCTCCCGCAGGCGGCCCTCGACTCGGCTGTCAAGGGCCGCTTCGACATCGGGGAGCTGGTGCTCGGGCTCAAGTCGACCGGGGTGGCCGACGGCGCGGAGGCCACGGCGCTGGCCGAGGCGCTCGCCGGAGAAGTGACCGAGCACGCCCACCGCACCGAGCTGGAGCGGACCGAGCGCGAGTCGCTGACCGCGGCCGGGCTGCCGCGCTACGACCTGCCGCTGCTGGCCGACGGCGTCGACCTGGCCGGCCTGTACGAGCTGGCAGAGAGCATCCGCACCCAGGGAGCAGCGTGAAGAAGCCCGCCCAGCTGGACATCGACGCGATACTCGACGACCCCCACACCCGCATCATCGTCTGCTGCGGCGCCGGCGGCGTGGGCAAGACCACGACCGCCGCGGCGCTCGGGCTGCGCGCGGCCGAGCGCGGCAGGTGCGCGGTCGTGCTGACCGTGGACCCCGCGCGGCGGCTGGCCCAGTCGATGGGGCTCACCGAACTGGACAACACCCCGCGCCTGGTCGACGAGGCCGGGAACGGCGGCCAGCTGTTCGCCATGATGCTCGACATGAAGCGTACGTTCGACGAGATCATCGAGGCGCACGCCGACCCCGAGCGGGCCGCCCAGATCCTGTCGAACCCCTTCTACCAGTCCCTCTCCTCCAGCTTCTCCGGCACGCAGGAGTACATGGCGATGGAGAAGCTGGGCCAGCTGCGCCGCTCCGACGAGTGGGACCTGATCGTGGTGGACACGCCGCCGTCGCGGTCCGCGCTCGACTTCCTCGACGCGCCCGAGCGGCTCGGGCGGTTCCTGGACGGCCGGTTCATCCGGCTGCTGACGGCGCCGGCCAAGGCCGGCGGGCGCAGCGCGTTCAGGTTGCTCAACGCCGGGTTCGGGCTCATGGCCGGGGCCATGACGAAGCTGCTCGGCGCGCAGGTGATCAAGGATCTGCAGACGTTCGTGTCCGCGCTCGACGCGGTGTTCGGGGGGTTCAGGCAGCGGGCGGAGATGACGTACAAGCTGCTGCAGGCCCCCGGCACGGCCTTCCTCGTGGTGGCCGCGCCCGAGCGCGACGCGATGCGCGAGGCGTCGTACTTCGTCGAGCGGCTCGCAGAGGAGCGCATGCCACTGGCCGGCCTGGTGGTCAACCGGGCGCACACGTCCCCCGCCACCGCGCTCTCAGCGGCTCGTAGCGCCGCCGCGGCCGAGGACCTGGAGTCCAGGGGCGAGCATGAGCTGACCGCCGCCGTGCTGCGGCTGCACGCCGGGCGGATGCAGCTCACCGCCCGCGAGAGCCGCGAGCGGGAGCACTTCGTCTCGGCCCACCCCACGGTGCCCGTGGTGCAGGTCCGCGCCATGTCCGAGGACGTTCACGATCTGGCCGGGTTGCGGCAGATCGGGGAGCTGCTGGCGAGTTCATAGAAGTACGGCCGGCGGACGGCGCCGGCCGTACTTCTGCTCGCCGGGCTTGGGTCAGCCCGCGATCAGCTCATTGGTCCGTTCGTACTCTTCCTTGGCCGACTCGAGCAGCTCTCGCCATGAGTCCACGTCGGGCCGCCGCCGAAGCAGCGCGCGACGTTCCCGTTCGGTCATACCGCCCCACACCCCGAACTCGATGCGATTGTCCAGTGCATCGGCGAGGCATTCAGTACGGACCGGGCAACCCCGGCAGATGAGCTTGGCCCTGTTCTGCGCGGCGCCCTGCACGAACAGGGCATCCGGATCCGCACCCTTACAGGCGGCACGGGAGGTCCAATCCGTGATCCACATTTTTCGACCCCACTCCCCTTAGGTGGTCAGTCGTCATTTGGGGCCGACGGGCGCGGGCGCCGAGCCTCCGTATTCAGTTGCCGCAGGGAGAACGTACGCAACTACCCGTTCGGGCCGACAGACCCCAGAGGACCAAATTCTCGCGGCAGTCTTGACCGGGAATGACTAGTCACCCCCGCCAGTCAAGGCGAAATGGGGTGGCGCTACCGATTAGGTCAGTCTTTCGAAGTACGCTTGGAAGCGTGCAAGCGCAGCGCAAAGATCGCTCCAACCCCATCCTGGCCGTCCTGCGTCTGATCATCGCGGGAACGGCCGCCGGGGTGCTCGCGGCCGCCGTGGCTCTGCCCGCGGTCGGCGGGGCCGGGGTGTCGGCGAAGACCGCCGTGGAGGGGCTCGACCTCAAGCCCGAGGACCTCGACGAACCCCCTCTTCCCGAGCGCACGAAGCTGGTCGACGCCAACGGCAAGGAGATCGGGCGCTTCTACTACGAGAACCGCCAGTCCGTACGCCTCGACCAGGTCGCCCCGATCATGCGGACCGCGCTGATCTCGATCGAGGACTTCCGTTTCTACCAGCACGGGCCGATCGATGTTGAGGGAACGGCCAGAGCCCTCGTCAAGAATCTCACCACCGGCGGCGTGACGCAGGGTGGATCGTCACTCACCCAGCAGTACGTCAAGCAGGTGCTGGTCAACAAGGCCGAGACGCCGGAGGAGCAGGCGGCGGCCATCGCCCCGACGCTCTCCCGCAAGCTGTCCGAGCTGCGCTACGCGATGGCGATCGAGAAGAAATACGCCAAGGACCAGATCCTCGAGAAATATCTGAACATCGCCTACTTCGGCGCGGGCGCGCACGGCATCCAGGCCGCGGCCAAGCGTTTCTTCGACAAGTCCGCCTCCGAGCTCACCCTCGTCGAGGCCGCCACGCTGGCCGGCGCCGTCCAGAACCCTGCCAGGACCGACCCCAACGTCGGCCCCGAGTCGCGGGAGCGGCTGCTGCAGCGGCGCAACACTGTGATCGACAGGATGCTCATACTCGAGAAGATCACGCCGCAGGAGGCCGCCGAGGCCAAGGCCAAGAAGCTGGGCTACAAGGACGTCGAGTTCCCCGGCGGCTGCGAGGCCAGCAAATATCCGTACTTCTGCCTCTACGTCCAGTACGAGATCCTCAACAACGAGGAGTTCGGCAAGAACGCGGACGAGCGCAGGAAGCTGCTCCAGCGGGGCGGTCTGACGATCAAGACCACGATCGACCCCAAGATGCAGGCGGCCGCGGAGAAGGCGATCAAGAAGTACGTCTCCACGAAGGACAAGCCCGTGGCCTCGCAGGCCATGGTCGTTCCCGGCACCGGCGAGATCAAGGCGATGGCCGCCTCGCGGAAGTTCGGCGGGAGCAAGAAGAAGAACGAGATGAGCTACAACATCGTGGCCGACGCGGCGCACGGCGGCGGCCGCGGGTTCCAGCAGGGCTCGACGGCCAAGGTCTACACGCTGGCCACGGCGCTGGAGGAGGGCCTGAAGTACGGCGACGGCTTCCCCGCCCCCGCCGGCTACACCGCCGGCGGCTACAGCACGTTCAAGAACTGCAAGGGCCAGAACGTCGGAGACCCGTCGCACGAGGTGCGCAACTCCAGCGAGGGCGGCGGCGGCTTCAAGACCCTGGAGTCGGGCACCTGGGGCTCGGTGAACACGTTCTTCGTCAAGCTGGAGGAGCGGGTCGGGCTCTGCAGCGTCGTCAAGATGGCCAAGAAGCTCGGGGTCAAGCGGGCCGACGGGCAGAAGCTGTCCGAGGTGGAGACGTTCACGCTCGGGGTCAACGAGGTCGACCCGGTCACGATCGCCAGCTCGTACGCCGTGTTCGCCTCGCGCGGGAAATACTGCAGGCCGCTGGCCATCACCGAGATCAAGGACAGGAACGGCAAGGCCAAGCAGTACAAGCCCAAGTGCTCGCAGGTCCTCGAGGAGGAGGTCGCCGACGCGGTCAGCGGCATCCTGTCCGGCGTGTTCACCAAGGGCACGATGCAGGAGGTCGGCGGCATCGGCCGGGACGCGGCCGGCAAGACGGGCACCACCGACAACTACATGTCGGCCTGGTTCGCCGGCTACACGCCGAACATGTCCTCCGCGGTCAGCCTGGGTGACCCGCGCGGCACCAAGAACCACGAGCTGATCGGCATCAAGATCGGCGGGCGGTACTACCAGTACGTGTACGGCGCGTCCATCTCAGGGCGGATCTGGAAGGACTCGATGATCTCCGCCTTGAAGGGGATCGAGCCGGTCGGGTTCACACCGGTGGACCGCTCGCGGTTCGGCGGGTGCACGGAGCACTGCGCGCCCAAACCCAAGAAGAAGAAGGAAGATGAGGGACCGCGGGGAGACCGCGATCCGTTCGACATCTTCGACCCGCCGGGCAACGGCGACGGCCCACCGGATGGCGAGCCGGACCGGGGCGTCGGCCGCGGCGGCGACATCGGCCCCATCACCCCAGGCCGCTGAGGCCCCCCGATCGGGGAGGCCTCACGGACGGCACGCTGTCTCGCCCCCTGGGCGGGCGGACTCCATCAGGCCTGGGCCGCGGACTCCACCGGACCTGGGCCGCGGACTCCTCGAGCCTGAGCCGCAGACCGGGAGGGGACCCAGAGCTGGGACTGGGCGGGATTAGGACGAGGCGGCGAGGCGGGCGCGCACGGTGGCCGCCACCCGGCCTCCCTCGGCCCGCCCGGCGACCTTCGGATTGACGGCCTTCATGACCTGCCCCATGGCCTGCGGCCCGGAGGCGCCGGTCTCGGCGATGGCAGCGTCGACCAGCCCGACCAGCTCCTCGTCGGACAGCTGCGCCGGAAGGTACTCCTCCAGCACCGCCTGCTCGTCCAGCTCCGCCTGGGCCTGCTCGGCCCGCCCCGCATTGCCGAACGCCTCCGCCGCCTCCCGGCGCTTCTTTGCCTCCTTGGTCAGAACTTTGATGACCTCGTCGTCGCTCAGCTCCCTGGCCGCCTTGCCCGCGACCTCCTCGACGTTCACGGCGGCCAGGGCCATCCGAATCGTCCGGAGACGTACCTCGTCCCGGCTCTTCAGCGAGGCCGTCAGATCGGCCTTCAGCTTGTCCTTCAATGCGCTCATGAGCTCCATCTTGCCGTCTGCGCGGACGCCTCGCGCCGGATGTCGGGCATCATGAGTACGTGAGGAAAGCCGTCGCAGTGCCCCTGTCCATGCTCGGTCTCGGCCTGGCCGGGCTGGGTTACGCCTCCGTGGTGGAGCGCAACTCGTTCCGGCTGCGCCGGTTCGACGTGCCCGTGCTGGAGCGCGGCCAGCGCCCGGTGCGCATCCTCCACCTGTCGGACCTGCATCTGACGCCGCGCCGCACGATGCTCATCAACTGGGTCCGCTCGCTGGCCGCGCTGAAGCCCGACCTGGTCGTCAACACCGGCGACTCGATCGCGCACCCGCAGGCCGTACCGTCGCTCCTGCACGCCCTGGAGCCCCTGCTGTCCCGCCCGGGCCTGTTCGTCTACGGCTCCAACGACCTGTACGCCCCGAAGCCCAAGAACCCGGCCCGCTACCTCTGGCGCACCTCCAGGAACGAACGCCGCCAGCACATCCCCAGCCTGCCGTGGGAGGAGCTGGGTGCGAGCATGGCGGCCGAGGGCTGGCTCGACATGAACAACACCACGGCCCGCATCAAGGTGGGCGACCTGGATGTGGCGGTGGCGGGCATCCACGACTCGCACATCTCCCGCGACCGCTACGACCTCGTGGCCGGCCCGGCCCCGGCCGACGCCGACCTCCGCCTGGGCGTCATGCACTCGCCGGAGCCCCGCAACATGAGCCTCTTCGCGGCGGACGGCTACCAGCTCCTGCTGGCCGGCCACACCCACGGCGGCCAGCTCTGCATCCCGTTCTACGGCGCCCTCGTCACCAATTGCGGCATCGATCGCGCCAGGGTCAAGGGCCTGAGCCACCACGACAGCGCCTGGCTCCACGTGTCCGCCGGCCTCGGCACCTCGCCTTACGCCCCCGTCCGCTTCGCCTGCTTCCCGGAAGCCTCGCTCCTCACCCTCGTGCCCCGCCGATAAACGCGGTCACAAGCACCGTTGGAGTCCGCTAGACTTTCGTAAGCACGCGCAGGACCGGCGTGCGCCGGGGTGTAGCGCAGCTTGGCAGCGCGCTTCGTTCGGGACGAAGAGGCCGTGGGTTCAAATCCCGCCACCCCGACCCAGCTCAAAGGCCACTTCCGAGAGATCGGGAGTGGCCTTTTGATCTTTGTGCAGCAGCAAAGTGCAGCAATGTCACTTCACTGGCCGAGGCTGTCGCCGAGCCGCTTGAGTGCCTTCCTCGTCTCCTCGGACGGGATGTGCGTGTAGACCTCCATCGTGACCTTGATGTCGCTGTGCCGGAGGATCTGCATAGCGACCCGCGGGTGCACGTCGAGCGCGGCCAGCAGCGAGGCGCAGGTGTGGCGCGTGTCGTGGATAGTGATCTTTCGTACGCCAGCATGTCGGCATCGAGTGTCGAAGCGGCGGTTGAAATTGCGCGGCTCGAACGGCGTGCCGTGCTCGGTGGTGAACACGAACCCCGACTCGATCCAGGTTTCTCCAGCTCGCTGCCGCGCTTCCTCCTGGCTCTTGTGTCGCAACCGAAGAGCCGCAACGCAGACGTCCGGCAACGGCAGCACCGCGTCGGAAGCTTCGGTCTTCGTCTCCCGATGATGAAGCTGCCGCTTGACTCGCTGGAGCTGTCGTGAGACGTCCAGCTCGGCGCCGTCGAGGTTGACCCGATCCCAAGTGAGCCCCAGCAGCTCCCCCTTACGCAGGCCCAGCACGAGGATGAGCACGTACGCGGCATACAACGCGTCACCATAGCGCCGAGCCGACTCCAGGAACGCGCGAGCCTCCTCCACCGACCATGGCTTGATCTTCCGCTTGCGCTTGGCCGACAGCCGCACTCCCGTCACCGGACTCTTGGCGATGATCTCTTCACTGATGGCCGTGTTGAGAGCGCTGCGCAGCACACCCCGCGCATCCTTGATCGTCCGCTCGGACGCGATCTGGTCGCAACACCTCCCTGCCGCGCAGCAGCGAGGAACCTTACGTCGAGCGTCCTTGCCCTGAGCGCAGCACTGGCATGTGCGACGTAGCTTGTTCAGCCACAACCGCACATCCCGAACTTGGATCTTGTCGAGACGTTTCGTCCCAAGGTACGGCGTGATGTACAGCCGCACCATAGTCTCGTAGGTGCTCGCTGTCAGTGGCGCCAGCTCCGGCTCAACGACCTCGCGCACCCAGTACAGCAGGAACGCTGCGAGGGTTGGCGCGTTGACCGCGACTGGTCCTTTCTCCACCTTGGCCTTGAGCTCCTTCCACGCCTGCTGTGTTTCGTCGTACGTCTTGCGCTTGACGTACTTACGCTTCCGGACGCCCTCGGGCGTGGTCACCCAGACGAAGGCCCGGTAGCCGCCCGGGACGGGGTAGATGGATCCTTCTCCGTTGCCTCGTCGGCTCACTATCCCTCCCCTTCTGCGATCTTGGTTATGTACTCGTCCACCCATTGCGGAAGGATGCGGCGGTGGCGGCCGTCCTTTACGCTGCGGATCTGGCCGGACAGCACCAGGAACTTGGTCTTGGTCAGGCCGAAGCCGAGCATCTCGGCGACCTCCTTCGTGCTGTGCCATCGCTTGGTGATCACACTCATGGATCCACCTCCCTTCGAGCTGTCATGCCTGGCGGCCCGTTGATGATCGATGTAGCCAGCAGCGATTCACCCGCGGTGTAGCCCTGGCCGGCAAAGCTCCAGTGCGCGAGCACGAGCGTGGACTCCTCAGGCAGCTCGGCCCCGCCGTGCACGCTTTGCGCTCTGCGGTAGTCGGCGCGCTCGTCTCGGACGGCGCCGAGAGTGGTGGAGTAGGCGCGGGACCTGGTCGAGAAGTGGCCGCGGAAGCCGAGCATGTGAGCCCACTTGCGCAATCTGAGCCCGGTCAGCTCCGGGTACGACTCCGGGTTGCCCAGCCGCCACGCCGTGCGGATCAGGCGAGCGGCGTGCGAACTGGCGCCCTGCTCGCGCAGCCGGGACAGGTCATGAGCGTGAATGCGCCGATCCAGGGTGCCGGAGGTTTCGGCGGCCTTAGTCGCATACTTGGCGATGTAGGCGGCCACGGCCTGCTCCGACAGGTGGCCGTCGAGGTCGCCCGTTTCGATGGGCTTGACGTCGACCTGTCGGCCCCACACCAGCTCCTTAGTCGGCTGGCCGACATCCGGCGCCTTGACCCGCACCGCAGCCACAGCCGAGCTGATAGCGGTCTCCAGCAGCTCCAGCGTGGCCCACGGGGGCGGTTCGACCACGTCGGCCGGTTCGGTAGTGCGGCCATCGAGGCGAACCACGCCGTGAAAGTGGACGACGCCGCGGGCTTGGTATTCGGCGACCTTGGCGAACGACACCCGCACCGCCTTGTTGAACGCCGACTGGGTCAGCCCTGCGGCGGCGGCCAGGTGACGGCGCAGATAGATCGTGAAGCGGCGCCACAGCTCGCCCGCGTGCGCGTTCCACAGCACGTGCCCGACGTAGTCGTAGGAGTCCAGATCGAGCGGTTGGCCGATCCTGCCATCGTCGCTCTTATGCCGCTCGAAACAGGTCGGGCCGGTCCGGCGCGGGTGGCAGACCCGCCGCACGCCGCTCTTGTCGGGACCGCGATGCACCGGCCCGAACGAGGGCGCCGTCAGTGTCACGAACACGCGAGGGTGAGCGCGCACACTGGCCGGCACACCCTTCGCCCCGCCGAGCAGCCCGGCCCGGATCAGGTGGAAGGTGTCACGCCGGTACAACTCAGCGCAGGAGGGGCAGCGCGAGGCGCGCCGGTTGCCGCAGCGCACCAGAAGATGGCCGTGCGGTTCGCCCGCGGTGCTGTAGCTCGAGACGATCTCGCCGGAGGCGGCATCGAGCGTCATCGTTTCGCCCACCAGACGGACCGGTTCCGTACAGCCGCCCAGGCGGTGAACTTGCTCCAGCCAGCGGGACAGGTCCTTGCCGGAGCGCCGGGCCAGGTCACGCAAGACCGGCCCGACGCACTCGGCGAGCAGCGCAGGCGCGCTCACTCTTGCACTCTCCTTACCTCGACGACCTGGACGCGGACCAGGCAGGCATCGCACTGCCGAGCAGCGGGAAGACGACGACCGCAGGCGATCAGCCGACGCTGGCCGTTAGCCTTGACCTCCACCGGACGCCGACACGAGGAGCCCTCCGCGGCCGTGACGCGGCGGTCCACGCTCCAGGGGTTGTCCTTGACACCGTCGGCGTAGGTTTCGGTCACCTCGACCCGGTAGCGGCTCATGCGGCCACCTCGTCGAACAGAGACGGCTGGACAGGCTCGAAGCCACCACGAGTTGCGCTGCCGGAGTACAGGTCGGCCAGGTAGTCGCGTACGGGCTGCTGCCAGTCCAGGCCGAGAGCCGTGCCGAGGATCGCGGCGGCCACTGGAGGAGAGACGACGTCGGCAGCCTGCAAGAACTGCTTGGACCTGGACCCGCGCCACGGGTAGTCGGCGGGGAACCCGGTCAAGAGCCCGGCCTGGGATGCGGTGAGTGGGGCGCCGTCGCTGATGCGTTTCCACGAGCGTGCCTTCTCGGTCAGGCACCAGGACGGCCGGTCGGCGGAGAACTCATTCCCGCCGGAGGTCTTGCGGGCGCCGCGGGTGTTGACCCGCTCCCCCGAGCCCCAGCCGAGCGCCTGCGCCATCGTCACCCGCGGGAAGACGGTGGACGACAGGTTGACGTCGATGCGGGGAGGCTCGAACCGGCCGCACGTCCACCACGACGCCGCCGGCAGGCCGGACAAGGGGCGGGTGTGGTGCCGGATCGCGATCAGGAAGACCCGACGCCGCAGCGAGGCGACACCGAGATCGTCGGCGTCGAGGGTGACCACCGAGCAGTGCTCGAAGTCGTGGGCCATGGCCAGCTCGGCGCACATTTCTTCCCAGATCGGCGCGACCGCGGGCACTTGCTCGCAGATCACCCATTGGGCGTACGGGAGGCGCAGAGCGAACCTCAATGCCTCGACGACCAGCGCGGACCGCTCGTCCTGTACCAGTTCGTAGGCGATGGCGTAGGCGTCATCGGCCGCCGTCCCGGCGTGGCTGTCACCGAGCCTGGTGATGGCCTCGAGGATGGCGCGGTGGTCGGCCTCCTGAAGCGCGGATCGCTTGCCCGCTTTGCTGAACGTGGGGCAAGGCGGGCTGACGATCACACCGGTGACGTCGCGCATGCTGTCCGGGTCGAGGTCCTTGACGCTGGTCCGGGTCCGCTCGAACCCGGCGGCCGTCGCTGTGGCGCAGGCGTCCGCGTCGATGTCGTAGCCGCGGATCTGCTGAGAGAGGCCAAGGATGCGAGCACCCATGTCGAAGCCTCCGGGGCCGGCGAACAGGTTGAGGATTGCGCGCCCGGTCACCGCTTGGCCTCCGCCTTGCCGGTGCCGTTGCAGTTGTCGCAGCGGCGCCAGCCGCGCACGCTGCCGGGGTCGAACACTGACGACGGCACCCACCCTGCGCCCCGGCAGCGCGGGCAGCCGAAGACCTTGTCCTTGCTCATTGGCCGCACCTCCGGCAGAAGATGGCCGTGGCGTAGTTGACCGCCTTGCAGCGACGGCACTGCCACGTGCTAGGCGTGGTCGGCGGCAGCGTCGGCGCGCTCATAGCCCCGCCACCTCTCCCGGACGCAGGTCATCGGCTGCCAAGCGACCGCGGCCCTTGCACCGAGGACATTCGCGGGCCTCGACCTTGCCGCGCGAGCGGCCCGAGCCGCCGCAGCGTACGCAGCGCACGCTCGTGGGCTGGTTGTGCTTCATACTGGAATCTCCTTTGCTTGATGCCAGGTGAAGGAGGCGCGCCCTACGGGACGGCGGACGCCGGCCAAGCTGAGCCGTTCCGTGGGCGCGCACCCAACAACAGTTGCCGCGTGTCAGCGGCTAACAGTGAATAGCGGTATAGATCTCCTCTTCCGAGGAGTTCCGGTATGCTGCGTTCAGTACGGCATAACACCGCGCTATTTCCTTCGTCGTGCCTATGCTCATGGCTCTCTCGTACTCACGAGCAGCGGTCCTGAGCTTTTCAACTTGCGAGCGGCGAACCATGTTTCCTTTTCTCCTGGTTCTTGCAGGCGGACTAAGCGAAGTTGACCCAGAACGAGTAGCGGCAGTTGGGGCAGCCGACCTGTAGCCCGGCCTCGCCCACGAGCAGCGCATCAAAGCGCCTCAGACGAGTCTCGTAGCGGCAATCGGGGCAGCGCACGCGCCTGTTATTAATGCCTGTTGTGTTTGACATGTGACGGACCTCAGCATGCCCAACACTGAGAGGCGTGCTGATTTGCATGCCTGCTCAGGTTGTAACCCTTGCCACCGCACCCCTCACACACCCATCGACCATAGGGTGCGACTTTGGGATCAAAGGCCCATACGACAGTGCTGCCACCCGCGGTGCGGTATGTAATTACATCCTTCATCTTGCCTCCCTTCGCTTTTCTAGCGATCACATTTCGGGCATGTCTTCGTACGCACATACAGGTAGCCTTTGCACACCGAGCACCGCGGCATCGGTCGGCACGGTGGAATCTGTTTTCTGCTCATCCGTCCGTGCTTTCAGTTGTGGTTGTCGATTCCGGTGCCGTTGCAGTCTCGGCACGTTCGGCTTTCGGAGTCGATCCCGGTGCCGTTACAGGTACAGCACGCATACGACGACAGTGGAATGAAGCGCCTGTTTGTCATTGTCGCGTCACAGGTCTTCCCAGAGAATCAACGTGCAGTTATTGCACACTTCGACCTTGTCTTTTTCGTACCACGTGCTGTCCTTCTTCCCGCACTCCGGGCACAGCGAAGCAGCCATGTAATTTCTCCTTTTCTCCTTCGTTTGACGAGTGGCCTTCCATGAGCCGCCCTCCTGCATACGGTGGGCGGCCGGATGCAAAGTCACTCACCGGGACGGAAGAGCTCCGCGACCCTTGCACCGTTTGCAGGTCTGCCCTTCGAACTCATAGCCCTTGCCCATCTTCCACCGCCCATTTATCCTGCGGCCCGTGCCCGAGCACTTATCGCAATCCAGCGGCGGAGCAGGCTTCTTCAACAGGCCCACCATTGCCCACCTCCCTCTCTATTACTTCGTACGCTTATGAAGTGAGATCATCGTCTTATCGCTCTCCGCTGCCCTTGCATCTGCCGCACCAGATGTGGATGGACCCGGACCGGAATCCGCCGGCACCCTTGCACCATCGGCATTCCTTCTTCTTCGTGTCGGACGTCTTGCGATGCTGGCCTGCCATGTTCACCTCCTGATCACCGGAACCGGATCGGTTTCGAACGGGAAATTTTCCTGTGCCGCCGCACGCCCAGCACAGCCGGAATCGCTGCATTTTCCACCGGATGACCCACCGCTTTTCGGTCACCGTCCGGCAGATGAGTCTGCGGCCCTCGCACGCCTGGCACACGTCAGCGAGCGGCGGCGAGATTGGCTGGTATGTCATTACAGAGAGCCCCGGCCCTGGCAGGTGAAGCACTTGCGGCGCACCTCGATAACGAGAAGCTGGCCGTTTTTGAGCGTGGACTTCATTTCGCCGATCTTGCCGACGCCTCGGCAGGTCCGGCATTGACCGCTTCTTGCCATGACGACTTGTCCTTTCGTGAACGTGAATTGCGAAAATCGCTGGGCGTGGTTATCCGGGGCGCTTTCAGCCCAGAACCGCGACGCAGAAAACAGCGAGCTGGTCAGCGCTGTTCAGGATTCCGCCGAAGACGCCTTTGACGGCTCCCGCGGCTTGAGCCGGACGGGTGAACAGGTAGAAGACGGCGAACGCGATAACCGCCCAGCCGAGCCAGCGACGAGGGCGCCACATCAGCGCTCACCCCACGCCGTCACGACGCCGTAATAGCTGCTGGCCGCCTGGTGATCGCGCATGTACTGCTCGCTGATCGTGAGCGCCTCGTAGGTGATCGGCCCGAAGTCGCGCGTGGTCTTGTAGTGCGTGCCCCCGCTGGCAGGTGAGCCGATCAGCTCGGCTACCTGGTCCACCAGGGCGCGCTCCTCCTCATCGCTGCACCCCTTGGCGTGCACACGGACCGTCTCGCCGTGGCTGGGGACCGGCACTTTGGGGTTGTCGGCCAGGAACTGCGCCAGACGGCGCAACCCGGCGATGAACTCGCAGCGGACCGTGGGATCGGTGGTCATCATCGGTGTTCTCCTCCTTCTGGAAGGGGCAGGACTGGCTTTCCATGAGCCGCCCACCGGGGAAGGGATGGGCGGCCGGATGCAAGGTCAGTCCTCCAAATGAGCGATCAGGCTCGCGGCCAGCTCCGGCGCGATATGCATGCGCGAGCGCAGCAGCTCGGCAGTGATCGGCCGGTCATGACTGGCTCGGTGGGCATCGGCCAGACGGCGGGCATAGGCCACCAGCGACGGCGACGGCGCCGGCACTTCCGGCTCGTGCTCGACATGCGCGGGTGAGGCTTGTTCCAGAGCAGGGGCGCCCTGCTCCACCGGCAGCCCGGCAGCCTCGTCGACTCGGTCGACGTGCACCCGCTCAGCCGGGGGCGCGTCGCCTGTGTCGGGTGTCAGCGACGGGTCTTCCCAGACCAGGCCCGTTTCCTTCGCTCGTGCCGGTTTGCCGTGGCCTGCCCGGCGTTCGATCATTGACATGGCGATCAGGAACGCCGCCGCAGGTGTGGCCGCCATAATCCAGCCCCACGCGCTATCGCGTGCTTCGGCCAGGTTCGCGGCCAGCGTCAACACGATCCCGCCCGCCAGCACCAGCGACGGCCACGACACCGGCCCGCGCCGACGGCGGCCGGTGCGCTTGTCGCGCTGGATCTCCCGCGCGGCCATCACGCACACCAGATCGATGCAGACGGCCGCCGCCCACGAGCGCCAACCCTCTTGGCCGTACTTGCGGGCCAGGCTGGAGATGTGATCGAACGAGCCGACTGCCGCGATTACTGCCAGCACCGTTACCGGCCCCGAATCGGCCAGCATCCGACGCATTCGTTCCACTTGGTCACGCCTCCCTTCCTGTGGTCAGCTCCGGGCTTTGCAGGTACAGCCCGGGTGTTTGCACCAGCCCGACGCGTTCGCCCAGGTCGGCTCGTAGATCGCCCAGCCGCCCGGACTAGCGCCACCGGTGTGGACGGCCCATTGGTGGCCGCAGCCCTGGCACGGCTTCTCCAACTCGTGCATCTCGGTCACATCCATGCAGCGAGACACCCTCACGCCCTTCTCTCAGCCGCATCGCGGCAAGGCTCGGGTAAGGACGTGGCGTGATCAGGGCTCACGCCCGGCCCGTAGGAGCCGACCCCGGGCTGTGCTCTAGACGGGAACTTCGTCCATGTCGGGGTTGGCGAACTCGTCTACCGCTTGCTCGTCCAGCTCGGCGGTATCGTTCACGTTGATGGCGGGACCGCCGGTGAGCAGCGCCCATGACGGCGTGAGTTCCGCGTACCGCTCGGCGGCTGCTTCGGCTTCCTCTTCGAGCACGTGCACCGAACGGGCGTGATGCCAGCGGCTATCGGAGCCGATCACCACGGCCGTGCCGGGCCGGTCCGGTGAGATCTGCCGAGCCGCCGCCACCGCGCGCCGGTCCATGTCGCCCAGGCACATCTTGGCCGTCTCATCGTCGTTGACCATGTGGCAGACGCGGCCGGTCAACTGCGCACGCAGCGCGGTCACGCCCTTGCCCAGGTCCGAACCGACCCGCTGACCGCACACGAACAGGTAGATGCCGAACGCCCGGCCGAGCTGCGCGACACGCAGCAGCCTGGTGGCGACCGCGGCCACCTCTTCCTTCTCGTTGTCCGGATCGGCCATCAAGAACAGCTCGGCCATCTCATCCACGAACACCACGATCGGGATCGGCCGTATCGCGTCCGGCAGCCGCGGATGCCAGATGTTCTTGACCCGGTACTGCCGGCACAGCGCCATCCGTGCCTTGATGATGCCGACCAGGTCACCCAGCAGTGCCGCGCACTCCGAACGCTCCGTGGCCAGCGCCGACAAACGCGCCCGGTACGGTGTGAACTCCACGCCGCCCTTGAGATCGAAGCCGACCAGCGCCACCGGTTGCGGCGCCAATCCCTTGATCAGGGCGTTGGCCAGGTTCGACTTTCCTGACTGGGTCGCGCCCACGTTCAGCCAGTGCGGCACTGTCCGGAAATCGATCACGTACGCGTTGCCGTTGTCCAACAGCCCAGCCCGCACCCGCAGCAGACCGTCAGCCGTCACCTCGAGCCCGGCCACCGTGTCCAGCGGATCGACCAGCGTGGCCGCCAGCGTCACCCGGCCCGGCTTCCACGACACCAGCCGCACACAATGCACCCGCCAGGCATGCGCCAGCTTGTCGAGCACGTCTTCGTAGTCCTCGGGCGTCTGCCCGTCATGCAAGTACGCCGTCACCTGGAACCCGAGCGGAGTCGGACGAATCAGCCCGAGCCGCGGAGCCTTCTCCACCTGCACCCGGTGCAGCTTGCGACGCTGCTTGACCATGAGCCCGTGCATCAGCCGCCACCGCCCATCGACTTCAGCGCCCTGTAGAAGGCTTCCTCGTTCGAGCCGTAGAAGTGGATCAGCACGTCTTCCTTCTGCTGCTCCGACAGCGAGCCCAGCACGACGTACAGTTCCTTGGTCGTGAGCTTGCGGAAGTCGGCCATTACTCAGCCCCCCAACCCGGGAAGCCCGGCACACTCCAGCGCCAGCGACGCCGACGCTTCGACAACCCGCAGCCCGACGCCACCGCCCGCCACGTCCCGTACACCATCACGGCCTTGACCGGGAAGCCCAGCACGTACCAGAACGACACCGGCGCCCACCGACGCCACGCCCACAGACACACCGACGCCGCCAGCACGCCGCCCAGCCAGATCAGGAAATCGGCCATACTAGAACCCGTCTCCTTTCCTCTTGTTGGTGGTCGGAGACCCCGGAGCGGCCCAAGCCGCCAAGCACACGGCCGCTCCGGGAAACCCTTCAGAACAACGGCTCCATCAGCGGAGCCTCCTTCAGCACCGTCACCGGCTCGCCCCGCTCCAGATACCTCCGACCGACAATGGCCATCACCCGCCACCCCCAGCCACCGCGCGGTAGTGGCAGTACGCGCACAACCACTCGTCGCAGTTGTGTGTCTCGTAGAACTGCGCCGCCGTATCCAGCCCCGCGCCACACTTGACGCAGTTCGCGAGGGCCATCACGCACCACCCGAGACGGCTTGATAGTGGCAGTACGCGCACAACCACACGATCCTGTTGCGCCGGGCATCGAACTGCTCCGCCAGGTTCTGCGTCGAACCGCAATCGACACACATCAGCGCTGCCATCAGGCCGCCTTGTCCGCCGCCGGCCGAACCGCCTCACAGCGGAAGCCCATGCCCGCGCGGCCGTCCATCTTCCAGAAGAAGCAGACCAGCCCCGCCAGCCGGACCTTGCTCCCGACCTGAATCTGCGGGAACACCGTAGACGGGAACGTCACCATGATCACCGGGTTACGCCGGTCATCGTTCGGCATCGGCAGCAGCGGCAGCGTGTACAACTCACGCCCCTCCGCATCCTTCTTCACCTCACCCGTCGCCCGATCCACGATCTTCGGCTCAGCCTCACCCGCAACCGTGAACGACAGGGCCGACGTGTCCACCGGAATGTTGCGCATCGGTTCGATCCCTTCTAAGTGGGCGCGGTAGACTCTTTCTAGTCGTCTACTCGCCTAGAGGAGTTTCTATCTACATGTATAGAGGAGTGCTGAAGGAGTGTCAACGACTAATGCGCAGGAAGTTCGTACGACAGTTGATACGCGTCGCCCGACATGATCGTATCGCACACTTCAACCGCGTGGCCTTCGAGGTCATAGGCGGTACGTACCAGCCTGAACACCGGCATTCCAGGTCCCAACCCAAGCAGCTGGGCTTCCTCACGCGTGGGCATGCGAGTCCAGACATCCTCAACGTAACGCTCCAGGACGTGCCCTTGCTCTTCGATGCGAGCGTAGATTCCGCCGGGACCGGGGTTGGGGTCCATGATCTGTGTTCCACGCGCAAGCTCGACTGGGATGTACGACGTCGCCAGTTCGACAGGACGACCATCCAGCGAGTAACGACGGCGCCGCGCGACGACGATCGCGCCTGGCTGTACCTTCAAACGCTCCGCGACATCGGCTGGAGCCGGAGCCTCGTCAACCGTGATCCTGTCAACCGCGGCCTTGGCTCCAACCGTCTCGGACTCTGCCAAGAAGGCGGCCTTCCCGTCTTTGCGATGTCGGCGCGCGAACCGGTCCGACGCGAGCCGCTTCACAGGAGGGCGGGCCCGGACAAAGACGCCACGGCCATGCTCAGCTACAACGAGTCCTTCTGTCGTCAACTCTTGGATAGCGTTACGAACGGTCATGCGAGCTACGCCGTAGTGTCCCATGAGCTGCGCTTCAGACGGCAACTTGTCCCCAGCACTGATGCGGCCGGTCCGGACAGCCTCACGAAGATGATCGGCAATCTGGCGGAACACGGCGCGGTCGCTTGCCGGATCAATGCGCCTGAGAAGGACTGCGTCGATGCCCACACCCAACTCCTCAAGTCGTCTGTACGTCTACTACCTTTAAGCCTATCCACTGGAGGTGACAGATGACCGGCCAAGACGGACGCCACTCGGTGAGCGTTGCTGGTGTCGTCGTCGATGACGCCGGCAGAGTCTTGCTCGCGCAGCGTGCCGACAACGGCGAATGGCAGGCACCGGGGGGAGTGCTCGAACTCAACGAGACCATCACCGACGGGGTGCGTCGTGAAGTCCTCGAAGAGACAGGTCTAGTCGTCGAGCCGGTTGCCCTGACGGGCGTCTACAAGAACATGTCCCGCGGAATCGTCGCGCTGGTCTTTCGCTGCAAGGGCACAGGTGGACGCCTCACCATCAACGAAGAGGTGACGCGATTCCACTGGGCGACTCCAGAAGAGGTGCCCCAGATGGTCACTGAGGCGTTCGCAATTCGAGTGCTCGACGCCCTCCACGAAGGAGCACCCGCGATCAGACAGCACGACGGCGTCCACCTGGTCTAGCTGTCACAACTTTCCTCACGTCTTCAAGCCCGCCGCGCAGCGGCGGGCACACCGTGATCACGGCTAGGAGGCGTGTGCTAGGCGTTTCCCGCAACGATGAAGATCGAGAAATGGCCGGCATGCAGACGCAGGGCTTCCACCGGAATCCGGAGGATGAACGTCGGAGCTGGGACGATGTTGCAGCACGGAGACTCACCTGACCTCCACCAGCTCGGGACGATGACTACCAGGAGGACCGAACGTCAGCCTGCCCAGCCCATCACCACCGGCCCCGCATTGCAGACACGCACCCCGCCGCGAAGGACGTCGATCAAGCAGCCCGGCCCCTGCGCGCTCGCTCGCGGCGGGCTGCGGCCTTGGGGGCCGGTCCCGCCGCGGCGGCGCGCGTGCCGCAAGCGGCACCACCCAGGTAGTGATGGCCCAGGTACGGCTTGACCGCATCGCTCTCCTCCCAGGTCTTTCACCAACCCAGCGCCCACAGTGAAGGCCACGGCACGCCACCCGCACGGCTCAACACGCCCACGACGAGGATGGCGAAAGCCCTCACACTCATAGGCACCGATCAAAGGTGAAGCGGCGAATGCGCGACCGCGGGAAAGGTGAAAGAAGGAATGGGGCTCCGCCCCAAACCCCGGCCCTCCTCGGAGATGGCCAGGATCGCGAAAATGTACAGGTCGGACGGACGTTCCCCGTGATCATCTCCTCGTCGGCCACCACAAGGGAGACCAGACCAGCCGCACCAGGGCAAGCCGCCGACTGCGGGCAGGGCAACCAGCGCGCGAGGAAGCTCACCGGGAAGCATGTACACGCGAACGACGGCTTGCCCTGGCACGTCCGGCCCGGTATGGCTACGCCTGCCCGACGAGGAGATGACACCCCACAGCCCTCTGCTCAAAGGCTGGAGGCGGAGACGGGCTACCACCCCCGACGCCGCCTCCTGACGCTGTGTCCTGTCGCGCTCGGCAAAGAGGCTAAGGTCCAGCAGTTCTTAGGATATTGCACTTGTCCCGCCCGATATGTCGGAATCCATCCGTGGAAGTAGAACTTTCTGCATCCAAGATGAAGAGAGTTATATCCGACAATCCGCTCGCTTGACATGGTTTGACGCACCTCAGAGGTCTATTACCGCAGGTCATCATACAAAAAGCGGCTTTTCGCCACGGGTGATCATCGACCGACAGATACGGGCGCTTCTGGTCTATTGTCTTCCCAGTAGCGGCACTTACCACGCCGCTAGATCTACAAGGCGCTCGGCAAAGATGCTGGAAAAGGTGGTTAGGTGAGGAACACTCACGCTCTCGTTGTGGGAGCTGTCGTCATTGTCGCGATCGTCTGCATTGTCGGATATGCCGCTGTTAAACTTTCCGCCATGGACCCCAAGCGTGTCGCGCGTATCTTGCTGGCCTTCGCTGTTGTTCTTACGGCAATCCCGGCTATCCTCTACGCGCTTCTAGGAGTGCAATGAGGATGAGATCATGACACCAAGGATGCGGCGCGCGGGCCAGATCAGCTTTTGGTCTAGTCTCACTCAGCTTGAACGCCGCCTAATCTCGCATCGAGGTTCACGCAAAACTGTGCACCGAGGCGACATCGTACTCTCCGCCCAACGTCCAGCTATGGTGATTCTACGCCAGGGATGTTGGGTCCGCCTCCAAGCTGAGACTCCCGGGGCCGCACGAGCCGTACTAGATATCGTTGGTCCCGGCGATCTTCTGAGCGGGCTCCATGTGGTAAGTCCTGTCAGCCCTGTATGGCTAGGTCGAGGAGAGCACGTCGGCGTCGTACTGAAGCGTGGACAGATACTCGAAGTTCCACACGAAGAAATTAGGGACATTCTGGGAAAGAAACCAGCCCTTAGAGACCACGTCATGCACCGGATTTGTGTTCAGCTGCACATAGCTGGTTGGATCCATGCTATTGCTCATCTCGACATTAAGACACGTCTTGCCTTACTGCTCCTTAGTCTGCTCTATCGATACGGCGAGCGTAAGTCTGAGGAAAAGGGCACCGTGCTCGCCCTTCCTCTTTCGCAAGCAGACATGGCGGGATGGATTGGCGTCAGTACCGCATCGGTCGCTCGAATACTGCAGGAATGGAAGGCTCTCGGGCATGTCCATATCGCACACTCGACGATAATCATCGTAGATGTTAAGAAGCTAATTGGTCTGGCTGCCGCCGATGATCCATCCAAGGCGGTTCCCTCCTGGGGCAGCCACACTCTCGACGAGTTGCTCTCTTGAGAGAGAAGCCAAGGTCTCTAACGCCCATCCGCGCTCTATACCAGACCGTTCGTCAATGGGGCGCTCCATCCTCTGGCATCCGTAGCCCTGGCCACGCTTCCGTGCGGGCGGGTCGAGAGCAGGCGAGGTGATCAGACGGGCGGGGTGCCCCTCGAACGATGGCAGGACAACGACTCATTGGACGATGTTTCACGAAACCACAGGTCAGGGGCCTTAGAAAGTTGATCTTTTGTCAACTGTTTGACAGCAAGATCTTTTTTTTATTTCCATCATCGCTAATCGGCGCACTCGCACCCACCATGGCAAGGGCCACAAGACCCACACGCGCCGGTAATGGGATCGCGTCCTCTCCGGCTACGACCGCAGCAGCCGCACCAGCGGCTGTCACCAAGCGCAGGGCCCATGGACGCAGATGCACAGAGGTCAGAATACGTCGCGAGTCGGCCGATTGCGCAGCCAGGCATGTCAGTGTGCAGCAACCCCGCCGACCATCGGCGATCACCCGCGATCGACGTGCCCTGCCTGACCATCGCACCGACTCTTAACGACCTTAACGCCACGAGTTCACACCGACGAGGTGCTGTAGCCGCCCTGGCCCAACGGGAGAACCCGCAGACCATGCCCCCTGTGCGATCGGGCTTCTGTTCGTTAGCATCGGCGAGTGCCCAACGACCTCTTGATCGTGCTGCTCCTGTTCGGTGCACTCTCAGTCGTGGTACTCACAACGGCCAAGACGCGGGCGAGGCGCATGCGGCGCCTCCTCGCTCTCGGCTACGTTGCCGGTTTTCTGTTGTTCTACGTCGCCATGGGCGTAGTGGTTCTCTATTCTCCCTGGCCCGACTTCTGACGGCTGGCCATCCCCACCCACGCCGCGTTCCGTCGCCGGCGCATCTCCATCAGAGGGCACAACGAGGGCACGACCTCGTGAAACGGTGCGAAACATTGGCACACGTTCAGAGACACCCCCGCAGCTCAACCCCCACATCAATCCGATCCGAGCAGGTCAACTAACCCACCGCATCACATCTCCGACGTCAGACGTGGATTACTCCACGTCCTCGCCACGGTTCGACCTGGACTCTGAGAAGACAGGCAAACGGTACGAGCCCCCGCAGAACAGCCGAGCCAGGGCAAGCCGCCGCCTGTTGGCAGGACAACCAGCGCGCACGGAAGCTCACCGGGACGCATGTACACGCAAACGACGGCTTGACCTGGCACGTCCGGCCCGGTATGGCTACGCCTGCCCGACGAGGAGATGACCAACACATCCCTCCTACGGAAGTAGGACGGCGAGCTCTAAGAACACAACGGATTTTACGATGGCGGAACGAACGCAATAAGCATCAAGAAAACCCCATGAAGGGGCATATGCCCCATTAGGGATATGGGATGCACCTATATCCCTAATAGGATGTTTCAAAAACCGTGCGTCGGTTGGTGGGTTGTGTGCTAAGCCACAAAGTGCTATACCGTCAAATAGAGACTGTATTTCTGCGTCGATCACGACTGTTCCGTGGATCTACCAAAGTATGGATGATATATGCCCCCAAATCGAAAAAGGTTCCGGAGTAACTTCAATCTAGGCGGAGAGCAAGCTGAAGCAGACCCCTTGCTTGAGTATGCATTTTATGAGACTGGTGATTACGAAGCAATCACGTCACGCGAAGACGCACGTTGCTTTCTGATTGGGCGGACGGGTAGCGGCAAGTCAGCGACTCTCCAGTACCTTGAAGACATCATGTCGGGAAAAGTTATCCGGATCACACCAGAAGATCTCTCTCTGCCTTATATCGTCGACCTAAGTGTGATTCGCCACCTTGACTCACTTGATATAAACCTCGATCTGCTCTTCATCGCACTATGGAAGCACGTTCTCCTGGTAGAGCTTATTAGGCACCGATACAAGGTGGACTCACCCGTAGCTAAGCAGAATTTTCTCGCTAATCTTCGCGAGGCCGTTAAGAGAGATCCAGCCAAGAAGGAGGCTCTTGCTTATCTAGACGAGTTTGCTGGTAAATTCTGGTGCGAAGCAGATGAGCGAGTACGAGAGATCACGGAAAAATTTGAAAGACGTATCGACGAAGCTGGAAAAGGCCATCTCGGCCCTTCCGGAGCATCGCTCGACCTAAATTTCGGCACAGGCAGAACATATGGTACCGAGGAAAAAAGAGAGTTGGTCGATCGATATCAGCGCGTTGTTAACGATACGCAACTTGCTCGTTTAAACAAGATGATAAGAGTCTTAGACGAAAACATACTAGACTCGCCCCAGCATCAAACGTATGTCATCATTGATGACCTCGATCGAGATTGGGTCGACGAACGTCTAAGCAACGATCTGATCAGATGCCTCTTTCGAACGGTCCTCGATATAAACCGTATCCGGTATCTAAAGGTCTTAGTCGCCCTGCGCACAAATATATTTCGAGAACTAGACTTCGGCCGCACAGGAGGCCAAGAGGAGAAATTTAGAGCTCTGGTGCTACAGATACGCTGGAATAAGCTGGACCTCGAAGGAATGCTCAATCTACGCGCACAGATAGCTGGACGAAGGGCCGGAATAGCTCTCCAATCTATCCATGATTTATTGCCTGCGCCTAACAGGTCGCGCGGTGATGCTCTCCAATACATCCTCGATAGAACATTGATGAGGCCACGGGACACGATCTCGTTCTTCAATGAGTGCCTAGCAGTTGCCGCAGGTAGCTCCCAACTTACTTGGCCGCAGATTTTTGAAGCAGAACGTGCATATTCTGAGAAGCGACTTCTTGCTTTGCGGGACGAGTGGAAACCAACATACCCTGGTATCGAAGATGTTTTCTACGCTTTCACAAAAACCTCTATGCCTCTATCGAAAGCGCTCTTCACACGCTATCTGGATGAAGTGCTTCTCCTGCATCTGGAGGAGAAATTCCAGGATCACGATTGGTTGAAGGAGCTAGCTGAAACGTCACTGTATAGTTCTCGACGCGCAGGCTGGGCGGAGTCATATCAACCGCTGATAAAGATGCTCTTTGACATAGGATTCGTAGGCTTGGCGCAAACCAAAAAGGAGCGCGTGATATACGCCCAGGATAATCCTCGATATGCCGATAGGCTGCGTAATCTAGAAGACGCTTCTTACTTCTATGTGCATCCTGCTTACCGTTCTGCGCTAGAAATCAGGTACGACAAGCGTATCTGGCAAAAGAAGGATCGTGACTTATAGTGGCTGCCCCAGCCCTCCAAGCACTTGCACTTCGAAGGGCATCGGCAACACCGTCGACGCAAATGTCTGGTCAGCCCTCTACGGCCGGCCGCCCGGCTACGGGCAGGAAAACCAACCCACGGGAACGCTGACCGGGACACATTTACACCTGAACGGCGGCCCTCCCTGGCATCGGCCCCGTACGGTTACGCCTGCTCGACGAAGAGATGACCCCAGGCCGACTTGTGTTCCCAGTGGGGCCTGTGGGATACTTGCTCTAACCTAAGCGAAGGCGTGCAGGAAAGTAGGCTTACTTCCTCATGTCCTCGCTCGAGAGGTTGCTCCCCTTGCTAGCACAAGGGTTGAGCATAGTGACCGGGATGGTCCTTCTAGCTTGCGTTGCTGCTGCTCTGTTCTTCGCCTACCGGGTGATCCGTGTACTCCTAATGGAAAAGGTGAAGCGGGGTAGTGTGGGCGTACGAGTGTTCGGCTTGATCAACGTAGATCTCAAGTTCGGAGATCGAGAAGAAGCATCTTTTCCGGCTGATGGACGCGACGACGGCGAGGACGCCAACGAGCACCCGATGCAGCAGCAAAGTGCAGCAACGTCATCGACCACTGGCGACCCTCCGCAATCTCCATAGACCACTTGACCACTGCACCGGCCTCTACCGACCTTCATGCCACGAGTTCGGGACGAAGAGGTCGTGGGTTCAAATCCCGCCACCCCGACAGAGTTGCCGCAGGTAGAGGGCCTGATTCTCAAGACTGAGAATCAGGCCCTTGATCATTTGACCGTTATTTGACCGTCCGTCTGAACGCCTCTGGTGGGCACTAGCGGGTTCAAATGAGTTTTCCCGATCACATGATCGTGGGTTGGATGGCGTCATCTCGGCGCCACGTTCAAATGATCAAGATGGTGCGGAGCCTCTGGCGTCGTTGCCATCCACGTTTCTCCATGAGGCGCCCCGGATTCTCCGCATCGTGACCAGACGGCCGACGGGCCAGCGGGATGCACCGGATGGTGCGGATGGGAACCGCTACGGCAGGTGTGTGGCGCATTCCGCTCGCCCAACTCGCCGAACGGCTGTCCGAGATCCCCGAGGACCGGCCCGTCGTCGTGTACTGCGCCACCGGCAACCGCTCGGTCATCGCCATGAGCCTGCTGGAGCACCAGGGCCGCGCCCAGGTGTCCAACCTGATCGGCGGCTACGAGGCCTGAGTGATCATGTCCTCGCAGTCCCGGCTGTTCTCGATCATCTGGATGACGCCACCGATCTGTCCCTGCGCGCGGCGAAGGCGGACGACGACGTCGGCGAGGGCGCGTCTTTGTCCATCTCCATGTCCTGCCCCCTTCGGCTCCCCTGCTGGCGGCGTGCTCGGCGATGGCCGCGCAGGCCCACGGAGTCACCGCCGGGTCGGGGTGTTCAGGTGTAGATGATCTGCCCGCCGGCGGCCAACTGATAGAAGTCGCCGACGGTGATGATGTCCTGCACCTGCGGGACCAGGTCGTCCTTGGTCAGGTCGAACAGGTCGCAGGAGGCCTTGCAGCCGTACAGCCCGGCGCCGGTGTCGGCGATCATTTCGATGAACTCCGGGATCGGGGGGATGTCCAGCTTGTCCATCTTGCGTTCGAGGTAGCGGGTCATCAGGCTGGGCATCCCGGGCAGCCCGCCGATCAGCGTCGCCAGGTGCAGGCCGGGGTTGCCGACGGTGGCCAGCTTGATGTGCTCGTGGTACCTCTTCGAGACGGCGTCAAGGCCGAAGAAGGTGAAGAACAGGTTGGCCTCTATCCCCTCGGCGCGGGCGCCGTTGGCCATGATCAGCGCGGGGTAGATGCCCTCCAGCGAGCCTTTGGAGACGATGATCGAGACCTTCTCGATGGTGTCGCCCATGGCGAACCGTCCTTTCTCTGGTGGGGTCAGATACAGCCGTGCGGCTTGGGGATGCCGGCGATCTTCGCGGCGATCTTCGCCGGTCCCTTGGGGAACAGCTGGTACAGCTCCTTGACCGACACTCCGGAGGACTTGCCGAGCGCCCGCACGGTGGGGCCGGTGCCCTTGGCGGCGTACTCGGCGCGCATGAACTCGATGACCTGCCAGTGCCGCTCGGTGAGCTGGTCGATGCCCAGGCTCTTGGCGATCTCCGGAGCCATGTCCTCGGTCCACTGGGCGGGGTCCTCGAAGAACCCCTCGTCGTTGACCGTCACGGGCTGGCCGGCATAGGTCGTGGTCGACATGTTGATCAACTTCCTTCGGTTCAGGCGGGTGGACGGGCCTTGCCGTGGCTGGGCATGGCCGCGCCGACGCCGGGGATGTCGTGGCCGGGCAGCAGGCCGTGCCAGTAGAACCACTGGAACATCAGCTTGCCCAGGTGGTTGAGGCGGGACTGCTTCAGCAGCGGCAGGCCCACGGCGGCCGGGTAGTGCCCCGGCAGGGGTTCGGTGTCGTAGTTGAAGTCGATCAGCAGCGCCTTGCCAAAGCCGGTCTCGATGAAGCAGTTGGTGTGCCCGTCGAAGGAGGCGTCCAAGGGGCGCCCGGCCAGGAATCGGCCGATGTTGTCGACCAGGATCTCGCCCTCGAAGTGGGTGACCGAGCCCGCCTTGGACGTCGGCACACCGGCGGCGTCGCCGATGGCGAACACGTTCGGCGCGGCGGAGGCCTGCAGGGTGTGCTGGTCCACGACGACGAATCCCAGCTCGTCGCCGAGGCCGGGAGAGCGGCCGACGTACTCCGCGCCGCCGTGCAGCGGCACCACCACGGCCAGTTCGAAGCCCACCTCGCGCTCGTCGTAGGAGATCAGCCGGCCGGCGGAGCCATCGACGGAGCCGGTGTTGAACTCGGTCACCAACTCGATACCCTTGTCTGCCAGCAGACCGCTCAGGGTGCGGGCGGCGACCGGCTTGGTGAAGGCGGCGTCCAGCGGGGTGACGTAGGTCAGTTCCACGCGATCGCGGATGCCCCGCTGGCGGAAGTACCAGTCGGCCAGGAAGGAGAACTCCAACGGCGCGACCGGGCACTTAATCGGCATGTCCACCACGTTGACCACCAGCCGCCCACTCTCGAAGCGCTCCAGGGCGCCGTGCAACGCGGCCGCGCCCTCGGGGCTGTAGAAGGTGAACACCGTGTCCATCCACCCGGGGCCGGTCAGGCCCTCGGTCTCCTGCGGCAGCAGCACCGACCCCGTGGCCACCACCAGCACGTCATAACCCAGCACCGTGCCGTCTTCCAGGTGCACCTGCTGGGCGCCCAGATCGACCCGATCGATCGGGGTCTGCCGGAACACGATTCCCCGGTGCAGCTGACGACGCCGGGGCCGGACGATCTCACTCGGCTCGGCCAGCCCGAACGGGACGAACAGCAACCCGGGTTGGTAGACGTGCTCATCGTCTTGATCCACCACGACGATCTCTGCCGCGTCCTCGGGGTACAGGCGCCGCAGCCGGTTGGCCACCAGCGTGCCGCCGGTGCCCGCCCCTAGAATCACGATGCGCTTTCTCATACCCCCAATTTCCTCCCAAACCCCGGGGGGTATATAGGGGCTTTGGTCCCAGATGGGGGCACCAAAGGCCCGAATACCCTACGGGGTATCTCTTCGGGTCGACCAGGGCGGCAACAGCGGTTCCAAGGGGTGGGATTGTTCACGGTCGTTCCGCGTCGGAACGCGCCCGTGATGTCGAGGTACGTTGGCGCTGGGAGGGGCGATGTGGACAGTGACCAGTGAGACCGCCCCTATGCACGTCCTGCGCATGCTGTGTGACCACGATGAAGCCGCCGCGGCGCCGGCCCAGCCCGTGAGCTGATCGGATCGCTCGCCGTCCTGCGGCTTACACCGTCTCCGCTTGGTTGCCTGCCGGGACGTTCCTCAACCTGCTCGGCCCGGCGTCCGCGCCTGTGGACCGGCCACGCCGAGCTCAGCGAGCTTGACGTGGCCCAGTTCGGGCTCTACCTGATCCACGACCGGAAGCAGCCCACCTCAAGGCGTACGGGTCCAAGGTGCCCGGCCCGTCGACTGAGTCGGCGGAGTCGGCTTGGCCTCGTCAATCCGCGGTCTGCCCGCCGCAGAACACCTCCTTCACGAGCCCGTCCAGCAGCTTCTGGAAATCCTTTGCCGGGCCCCTTGTGGCCTCGTCCACCCAGGTCACCGAGGCGGTCAGGGTCTTGCTGCCGTCGGGTGAGCTGTACATGAACGCCCCGTAGCCGTGCGGGGGGCTGCCGTTGTGCTGGAAGACGGTGCCGCAGTCCGGGCCCAGGTCTTGCACGAACAGCCCGAGGCCGTAGCCCATCTTCGGGTGCGGCTTGCGCATCTCGGACAGCAGCTTGGCCGGCAGGAGCTTGCCGCCATTCAGCGCCGAGACGAACCTGGCCAGATCGTGGGTGGTCGAGATCAGATCACCGGCGCCGGCCAGCAGGGAGAGGTTCTGGCGCGAGATGTCGACCACCTTCTGCTGGCCGGCGTCCTCATACCGGTAGTAGCCGTGGGCGTGCGGCCCGGGGAGCTGCGTCCGGTTGCCCGCCACCATGGTGCCCCGCATCTTGAGCGGCCGCAGGATCCGCCGCTGCATCTCCTCGGCGTACGAGCGGCCGGTGACCTTCTCGATCAGCAGCAGGGCCAGCGTGTAGTTGGTGTTGGTGTACTTCTGGTCCGTGCCCGGCTCGAACCGCGGCGGCTTGGACAACGCCAGCCGTACCAGCTCTTCGGGCCGGTAGCTGCGGAACCGGTTGTCCAGCCACTCCTTGCCCGTGGCGGAGATCCCCGGCACGTACGTCCCGTTGGGGTCGAAGTCACCGGTGTAGTTGAACAACCCGCTGGTGTGCTGCAGCAGCATCCGCACGGTGATCCGCCGGTCCAGCCCGAACTCGGGCAGGTAGCCGGCCACCGGGGCGTCCAGCCCGATGTTGCCCTCGGCCACCAGCTGCAGCACCAGGGTCGCGGTGACGGTCTTGATGATGCTGCCCGCCCAGAACGACCCGTTCGTGGGCGGCTTGGCGCTCTGGCCCAGCTTGCGCACCCCGGCGCTGCCGACCCACTCGCCCTGCTCATCGTGCACGCGCACCTGCACCCCGGCGAAACCGGCATCGACGAACGCCTGCGTGGCCTTCTGCAGCTCCGGGCGATCCTGCCCGGCCGCGGCCTTCGGCACGGCCGCGCTGCTGTCCGCGGCGGCCACCCTGGGTGCGGACACAGCCGCCCCGGCCAGCAGCGCGGCCGCCAGCGCCGTAACCGCCGCTCGCCGCAAGACCTTGGTCTGCGTGATCGCTGGTGGGGATTGGGTTTTCATGGTTCCTTGTCTTTCGGTGTCGCGCTCAGGCGAACAGCTCGCCGAGCAATTCGGGGTCGATGAGGATGGGGGTCCGGGTGGAGGGCAGGCGGCTGCGTGCCCATCCGCTCGCCTATCAGGAAGTCCAGGCGCGCTTGCGGAAGTAGTGCAGACAGTCGATGAGTTGGTGCCCGCGCGGCTACGACGATCAGCTCGAAATCCTTGTCAGCGGCGATGAGTCGGTCGACCAGCCGCAGCGTGTGGTCCGGGTGGACCTGGTCATCCATGCCGGCGGGCGTCGGCCAGGGCGATTGAGCCGGCCTGGCCCGTACGGCTCCACGGTGCTCGGCCTTGTCTACTGGGCCGGCTCTACAGAGCCGGCCCGGCCTGCCCGCCGCCGAACACCTCCTCGACGAGCCTCTGCGTCGCCTTCTGGAACGCCTCTCCCATGGACAGTGCGGCGTCGTCCACGTAGTTCAGCGAGGCGGTCAGGGTCTTGCCGCCGTCGGGCGTGCTGTACATCAGCCCTGCGTGGCCCGTGATGCCGCCGTTGTGGGTGATGACGGTGCCGCCGCCCGGCGCGTCCTGCACGAACACCCCCAGGCCGTAGCCGGCCTTCGGCTCCGGCGTGCACATCTCGGCCAGCAGCTCGGCCGGCAGCAGCCTGCCGCCCACGAGCGCGGAGATGAACGTGTGCAGGTCCTGGGTGGTTGAGATCATGTCGCCGCCGGTGGAGATCCAGGACGGGTTCTGGCGGGTGACGTCGACCACCTTCTCCTGGCCATCCTCCTCATACCGGTAGTAGGCGTGGGCGTGCGGCTCGGGAACGTCCGTCGAGGTTTCCGGCGCCACCGTGCCCGACAGCCCGAGCGGCCCCAGGATCAGCCGCTGCATCTCCTCGCCGAGCGAGCGGCCGGTGACCTTCTCGACCAGTAGCCGGGCCAGCACGTAGTTGGTGTTGGAGTAGCTCCAGTCGGTCCCCGGCTCGAACCGCACCGGCTTGGACAGCGCCAGCCGGACCAGTTCCTCCGGCCGGTAGGTCTTGAACCGGTCCTCCACCCACTCCCGGCCCTGATAGACGATCCCCGGTACGTACTCGGGGTAGTAATCGCCGGTGAAGTTGAACACCCCGCTGGTGTGCTGCAGCAGCATCCGCACCGTGATCCGCCGGTCCAGCCCGAACTCGGGCAGGTAGCCGGCCACCGGAGTGTCCAGCCCGATCTTGCCCTCGGCCACCAGCTGCAGCACCACGGTCGCGGTGAAGGTCTTGGTGTTGCTGCCGATCCGGAAGTGCCCGTTCGCCGGCGGCTTGGCGGTGTCGCCCAGCTCGCGCACCCCGGCGCTGCCGACCCACTCGCCTCGCTCATCGTGCACGCGCAGCGTCACCCCGACGAAACCGGAATCGACCATCTCCTGGATGAGCTTCTGCAACTCCGGACGATCCTGCCCGGCAGCGGCTGGCGGCACGGCCACACTGCTGTCCGGGGTGGCCATCCCCGGCGTGGCCGAAGCGACGTCGAGGGCCTCGGTGATCTTGCGGGCCATCTCCGCCATGGTGGGGCTGGCCTCGCCCTTCTGGGGCCGGGTGGCTGCTTCGACGGCGACGATGACAGTTCGGCGGAAGTTGTCGGCCTCTGCCGGAGCCTGCTCCTTGAGCAGGCTCATGGTCGCGGTCAGGGCCGGCAGCACCTGATCGGCGAGTGCGGCGGTGGACTTGCCGTTCAGGCCCTTGGGCGCCTTGGAGAGCACGTGCCCGACCAGGCCGGTCGCGGAGGTCAGGGCGATGGAGCCTTCGGTGGCGGCCTTATGAGGCGAGCCGGCGGCTCCGGCGGCGGACATCAGCGAGACGGCGCCCCACGCGGCGGTGCGCAGGGTGAGTTTGTCCTGCTCAGTAAGGGTGACGGACATGATTGCGTGCTCCTTTAAACCAATGAGAAAATTCACTTCAGCGGAACCGATGGTGGAATGCGGTCCTGCTGAGGCCCGGGGTGTCTGGATTGCTCAGGTCGGGTCGCCCGAGAAGATCGCACCCAGCTTCGGGGCCGCAATCGCTGAACCGTTCATGGCATCCACCATCGCCGACCGCCCTGATACCGGGCCGTTGCCGTCCTGACGCGGCCGCTGACACAGTCACTGACACGGCAGCGCATGGCCGGCGGTGATGCCGGTGACGGCGAACGACACGACCAGGTCGGCCGGTCCGGAGTCAGCCCGTGAGTGGGGAAATCCACTCGGTGAGCTGGATCGCCACGCCGTTGGGGTCGGTGAGCTGCATCAGCAGCTCACCCCACGGCTCCCGCCGGAGCGGGATGGTGATGGTGGCGCCTTCACCGCGCAGCCGCTCGTACTCGGCGGCGAGGCCGGTGACCGTGAACACCACGATCGCGTCTGCCAGTCCCTGTCCCGGTTGCCACCGCTCGAGGTTGCGCTCCATCAGGACCAGGTCGACGGCCGCGTCGTCACGGCCCTGCGCGATGAACTCCTCGCCGACCAGGATTTCGCGGAAGCCGAGATGACTGGTGAAGAACCGGCTGGAAGCGGCAGGGTCGGCGACGGTCAGGGATACAGCGGAAGAGACGATGTTCACACCACAGCACCAGAAAATGACATATCCCGATTCACCTCCCGACGGGCGTGTTCTTTGGATGGATCAAGCATCGCGCCGCGCGGTGCCGCGGATCAACGGCGACTATCGCAACGGTCGTTAACCCATGGTTGACGGTCTCAGCCGGGCAGCGGTCCCAGCTCGCGCACCACGCGAGCGAAGGCACGGATCATGTCGTTCTCCGCGTCGCTGCTCCACACGAGCCCGTACGGCAGCGCATCCATGTCCTTGACGGGCAGATAGGCGACGTCGGGGCGGGGAAAGTACCAGCTCACGTGGACCGGGAAGAGGGTGACGGCCTCGCCCAGGACCGTGTGCATAAAGACTTCCTCGAGGTTGTCTACGTTGGCGGTGCGGTCGATCAACCGGCCCTTGGGGGTGAGCTTCGGGACGAAGTGGTCGAACCAGTAGCCAGGCACAGACTCGATGACCACGTGCTGGAAATCGCTGATCGCCTCCAGGGAGACCGACGACCACCTGGTGAGCGCATGGTCGCCGGCCACGGCCAGCACCCTCCGCTCGGCGAAGAGCAGCGGACCCACCGTGAGGTCGGGCTCCTCGACGGGCAGCCAGGTAACCAGGATGTCGACCTCCCCTTTGCGCAGTTGGGCGAACGGATCCTGGTAGCCCGACATCCGCAGGCGCAGCTCCCACTGTGGGTGGCGGGCGCGGAAGGTCTCCCAGTACCGGCGCAGCTCCTGAACGTTGACGGGAAACAAACTCACCCGGAGCGTGCCGGTCTTGCCCCGGGCCGCCATCCGGGCCCGCTCCAGGCTCTGCGTCAACCCCTGATGCACCTGGCGTAGGTCGTCGCGGAGCTGCTCACCCACCGGCGTGAGCCGTACATTGCGGCTGTCCCGGGCGAAAAGCTCGACGCCGATGGCCCGTTCCTGCTTCTTGAGCGCCTTGCTGACCGCCGCCACGGAAACGTGCAGCCGCTCCGCCGCACGGCCGAAGTGCAGCCCCTCGGCAAGGGTCAGAAAGATCTCAATGTCGCGCAGCTCCACACGACCCCCCTCCGTCGACCCCACTATCGAGACCGTTCATTCGGGGCGCGAGTATGACATGTCGGCCCTATTGGAGCGGTCACCGCAAGTATGACGCGCGTCCGCCAGCCCTCGATCTTGGAACCGGCACCTGTCCGCGCTGGTCTCCTTCACCACCTGGGCCCAGCGCCAGGACCTCCTCGAAACCAACCCGGCCCGGCGGCTGCAGCGGCGCAAGCCCGCCCGTCGCGGTGACCGCGCCATCCCGGCCGCCTGGCTGGAGAAGCTGTTCACCGACCCCGCGCACGTGCAGCGCGAACGGGTGCTGTGGAGGCTCCTGTACCGCGCATGGCGTGATCAAGATCGACCCGGCCGCGAGCGTCCACGTCACCGCCTCCAGCGGTGACGTCTCGGTCGGCCGCCCCTTGCTGGACCTCCTGCCGAACGCGCCGAGCCGTACCTCGTGAGACCATTTCGTACGGCAGGCCAAGGAGGCCAAACCCAGGGCAGCGCGAGCACCCCTCACGCGCCCTGGCCGGCCAACGCTCGAGACGGGGCACGGCAGGTGTGTCGATCATGTGCACTCCCGCGGCTGCGCCACCCGCATGACGGTCCCCACGGGAGTCTCCAACCTCATCCCGGCCGAGATGCTTCTGAGGTCACCGTCGACCAGGCGATGGCCGCGCTGAACACACTCGGCGCGGCGCCGGTGGCCAACCCTGAGCTGCGAGCTCCGCCCCGACGGACCTGCCGCTGAGGCCCTTGAGCTCGCCGCCCTCACTCTGCCGACTGGCAGCGCGGCTGCGCGAACTCCACGAAGCGACGGAGCACCTGCGCATCACCCGCAAAACACTGCTGTCCCTCGCCGACGAACCCGAGGTCGAGATCGCGCACGCCCACTCTGCTCCCGAACTCCCTGACCATCCCGCCTACCGTCACATTCTGCACAGCTTCGCCGACCTCGGCCGGCCGCTACGAGCTCGCGACCTGTGCCAGGCCCTGGACCTGCCCATCGTCAAGAACAACACCGAGAACATCCACTCCAAGCTCAAACGCCTGGTCAGCCAGGGCATCCTCGTGGAGACCGAGCCGGGATCATTCGCTCAGCCTCGTCCCTAAAGAACCCGGCCCGGGCGTGACGTCGTCCATGGGCTGGCCCCCAGGGCGGCGGCGAGACGCGAAGCGAGGCTCGCGATGGCGGCACGCAGTTCCGGGCCGCCCTCGACGCGGAAGGGCAACGGCACGTTCGGCAGCCACTCCTGCGCGTACATCGTCGGATTGCTCGTGCTGCCGACGAGCACGCACCCGTCCCTCGACGGTTCGAGCCTTCCCATCGGCGGCCGGATCCAAGGCGCCACCTCGGCTAGGGGAGCGTCGAACACGACGCGCGTGGCGAACTCCCACCCGGCGCCAAGGTTCTCCTCCAGCGCCGCCACCGGGTCGAGACCGTCGGGCGGCTCGAACGCGTGCGTACTCCGCTGAACCCGGCGGACGCGGTCGACCCGGTAGGTGCGGACGGCGTCCGCGTGGTGGGAGTAGCACAGCAGGTACCAGCGCCCGTGACGGACGACGACCGCCCAGGGGTCCACCTCAGCCTTCCACTGGTTGCCGGACTCGCTCCGGTAGGCGACCACCACGCGCCGCCGGTCCGCGATGGCGGCCACGAGCGCGCTGGTGGTGGCGGGATCCGGACGGGCCGAGAACCGGTCGGGCGCCGCCGCCGCATACTCACGCAGCGCCGCCGCCTGCCGTCCGACGTTCTCGGGCAGGGCCTGGATGACCTTGCCCAGGGCGGCGCCGACGAGGTCGCCGACATCGGTGGCCGCCGGCTGGCCGTTGAGCACCGCCATGACCAGGCCAAGCGCCTCGGGTTCGGTGAAGGCGACCGGAGGCAGCCGCGTCCCGCGCCCGAGCCGGTACCCGCCATACGGGCCACGGACCGACTCGACGGGGATGCCCGCCTCACGGAGGATCCCGACGTACCGGCGCGCGGCCCGCTCCGTGACGCCCAGACAGGCGGCGAGCTCGCCGGCCGTCACGCCAGGGCGGCCCTGGAGGATCTCCATGGCGCGCAGAGCTCGTGCGGTGGGACTGAGATCGGTCGGCACACGAGCACATTACGAGGTCACGTAATGAACAGGAAGTAGAACGTCCGGAATCGGTCCTAGCCTGACGTCCTGACCGAATTCCGTCCTCGCCGGAACGCGCTGAAGAAAGAGAACTGACCATGGATATCCTGCTCATCGCCGGCCTGTGGCTCGACGGATCCGCGTGGGACGACGTCGTGCCCGCCCTTCAGGCACTCGGCCACCGCCCCGTACCGATCACCCTGCCCGGGCAGGGTGACGGGTCCGCCTCGGCCACTCTCGACGACCAGGTGGCAGCCGTGCTCGCCGCCGTGGAGTCGGCGTCAGGAAAGCCCATGGTGGTGGGGCATTCCGCCGCTTGCACCCTGGCCTGGCTGGCCGCCGACGCGTGCCCGGAGCGGGTCGCCAAGGTCGCGTTCATCGGCGGCTTCCCGGCCGCGGACGGGCAGCCCTACGCCGACTTCTTCGAGGTGAAGGACGGCGTCATGCCCTTCCCCGGCTGGGGTCCGTTCGAAGGACCGGACTCAGCTGACCTCAGCGAGGAGGCAAGGAGCGACTTCACGTCCGCGGCGATTCCCGTCCCTGCCGGGGTGACGAAGGGCGTGGTACGCATGACGGACGAGCGACGGTTCGACGTACCCGTCCTCGTCGTGTGCCCCGAATTCACCCCCGCCCAGGCTCAAGAGTGGATAGCCGCCGGAGACGTGCCCGAGCTGGCCAAGGCCAAGCACCTTGACCTTGTGGACATCGACTCGGGCCACTGGCCCATGATCACACGGCCTGCCGAGCTCGCCCGGCTCCTGGCCGCCGCGGCCCCTGAGGTCTGACACAGCTGCCGGCCATCGCTCCTGGCTGATCAGCCGGGTCAGCGTAGCGATCCCAGTCGACAGCAGAACGCCTTCGCGCAGCATGTGCACCACGGCGCGGTCGAGGGCTAGTCGTAGCTAGACAGTCACGTGCGGCAGCGTCGCCCTGCCCGCCTTGAGCTCCAAATGGGAGCCGGTGAAGGCAGCTCGCATGCGCCGGTCGTGGGTGACGATGACGAGCGAACCCTCATAATCGGTCAGAGCAGCCTCCAAGTCGTCCATCAGGTCCGGGGACAGGTGGTTGGTGGGTTCGTCCAGGAGCAACAGATCGACCGGTTCGCTGACCATGCGGGCGAGTTCGAGCCTGCGGCGCAGGCCGGGAGAGAGAGCTTTGACCGGCAAGGCGAGATGGGTGGCGCGGAACAGTCCCAGCGCGAGCAGCGCATCGGCGTGTTCGACCGGATCTCCCGGTCGCCCCGCCGCGAACGCCTCCAGGACCGTGCCTCCGCCGTACAACATGCCGTTCTGCTGACGCAGATGACCCACGCGGGGCACCCGGCGGACCGTGCCGGTGTCGGGGGCGAGTTCGCCGGCCAAGACGCGCAGGAGCGTGGTCTTGCCCGCTCCGTTGGGGCCGGTGACCAGCAGCCGTGCTCCCGGCTCGATGCGCAGCGACTCGACGTACAGGCGCTCGCCGACACGCACATCCGTCAGTTCCACGAGGGGGCCGGCGGTGCCGATATCGGCGGCGGTGACGTGGGCGGTGAACCGCAGCGGGCGCGGAGGCGGCGGAACCCGGTTCAGATGGAGCCGTCGAAGCCGTTCACGAGCGCCGCGGATCCTGCTCATCGCCCCATGCGCCCGTGATCTGGCGCGGAACGCACCCGCCCCGCTGAAGGCGGCCGGTGCCTTGCGCGGGATGGCGGCCAGCCGCTTCGCATGGGAATCGGCCAGCCCCTCCTGCTGGGTCACCTCGGCGCGCCACTCCTGGTGCTCTCGCGCCCAGCGCGCCCTAGCCGCCGCCTTGGCCGCCAGGAATCCGGTGTAGCCGTTGCCGTAACGGTGCACAGTGCGCAGATCGTGGTCTACCTCCACGATGGTGGAGGTGACCCGCTCCAGGAAAAGCCGGTCGTGGGTGACCGCGATCAAGGTACCCCGGTGATTTCGCAGGTGGTTCTCCAGCCAGGCGACGGCCTGGTCGTCAAGGTCATTGGTGGGTTCGTCGAGGAGCAACACCTCGGGAGCCGCGGCCAGGGTCGCGGCCAGCGCGAGCCGGGACCTCTGCCCGCCCGACAAGATGCCCAGTGGGCGGTTGCTGTCCAGTCCGGGCAGGCCGAGTGCGTTCAGCATGATCTCGACCCGGGTGTCGGCCTGATATCCCTCGCGGGCCTCGAACCGGGCGACCAGGTCGCCGTAGACGGCCAGCTCGGCGGGCGTGGCATCACCCAGGCCGAGCTCGGCCTGCCGTATCCGGCGCTCTAGGTCGCGCACGTCCGCCAGCGCGAGATCGATGGCGTCGCTGACAAGGGCGGTTCCGGGCAGATCCAAGGTCTGGGCCAGATAGCCGACGCCACCGGGCGCCGCGACGGTGACAGAGCCATTGTCGGGCCGGCTTCGTCCGGCGAGCAGGCGCAGCAGAGTGGATTTTCCGGAGCCGTTGTCGCCGATCACACCGATCTTTTCGCCGGGCTTGACGGTGAGCGAGACCTCGTTCAGCACGATCTTGTCGTCATACCGCTTGGTGACTCCGGACAGGACGAGTTGGGTGTCGGATGAGGGATGACCGATGCGCATATAAGCGTCCTCCTGATGTCGGCACGGCCGAGTGGACAGTCGCTGGCGGAGCTGGTGGTGCAGCGGCTCTGGTGCCGGAAAGGCCGGTGTTGACGCCGGTCCGCCGGTCAACCGGCGGTTTCGGGGGGCGGGTACGGCGTGTTCACTTAGGCGAGACGATCCGTCTCGTCTCGAAGGGAGACGATACCGGTTCCCCTTTGCTGCGTCAAGACGGACCGTCTCGTCTCGTTCCTTGGTCGGTTTGACGCATGACGACACAGCGCAAATCCCTCTCCAACACGACCCGCCGGAACGAGGCCTCCCGGCAGGCCATCACGCCGCGGTGGTGACCGCCAACGTGTCCCAGGAACACAACGAGCAGCCCTCCGGCGGCCAAGGCGATCAGCGGCCGGCGGTCGCCGAGGTGGTCTTGCACCGCCCGTAACTGGTCATGGAACCCGTCGCGCCAGCCTCCCGGCCGCCCCACCAGCACCTCCACGTCGACCTGGGCCACGTCTTGCCCGCGCCCGCCGGCCCGTCCACGGCCACCAGGCGGACTGGGCCGCAGGAGGGCCGCAGGCTCCTGATGCGGTCGGCCAGCGAACTCACCGTGATCGAGCCGGCGGCCTGGGAATGGATCCGCCGTCCGCCTCAACCTGGGAACGCAACTGGCGGGCGTGCCCGGCCATCAGGTCCGCGCCGAGGCCCTCCAGGGCCGATGCCGCTGCTTCCAGGAGTGAGGCGGCGTCATCGGGCCGGCCGAGCGCGATGAGAGCCTCCCCCTCCGCGATCCTCGCGAGATTCTCGCCGCGCTGATCGCCCAACTCCATGAAGCAGGAGCCGGCCCGGGTAGCGAGCCGGAGAGCCTCCTCCGGGTGGCCCTCCGCCACAGTGATCCTCGCTTCCAGACAGAGCAGCCAGGTGGTGCCGTAAGGGTCATCGCTGTGCAGCACCTTGATGGCCTCGTCAACGGCAGACCGTGCGGTGGACAGGTCGCCGTGCTGCAGCGCCACGCCGGCCAGGCGGCCCAGGACGTTGGCGGTGGAGGTTCTGCTGCCATGCCGCCTGACGAGCGCCGTCGCGCGGTTGAGGTGATCGACTGCCTCGGCGTACCTGTCCAGAGTGCCCAGCACGCTGCCGAGGTCGCGGAGCGCGGCGGCCATGAGCAGGTCGTCCCGGAGGTGTTCCGCGGCCTCCACCGCGCGGCGGCACGTCGCCACGGCCTCCTCCAGCTCACCCGCGTGATAGAGGCAGAACCCGAGCGCGCCGAGAGCGTGCGCCAGCTCATACGGCATCTCAAGCCGTTCGAACGCCTCCATGCACTGCTGAATGCCGGCAGTGGCCTCCGCGAGCAATCCCTGGCTGAGTCTTTGGTGGTTGCGATCGTACTCGGCCCGCCAGGCTGCGCCCTCGTTGCCGGCGGCGAGCGCCGCGTCCCTGATCAGTGTGTGGAGCCGGATCACCTTCCCCCTGCCCACGTAGACGTCGAGGTAGTCAGTGACGAGGTCGAGGAGGGCGGCGGCCTCCGTGTGCCAGCCGCGCGCGCAGGCCCGCTCGATGGCTTCGAGCAGCTGCCGGTGCTCGGCGAGGAGCCACTGCTGCGGCGCGCGGGACAACTCGCGCAGCTGGCTCTCCGAAAGCGTGTGCTGCGCCTCATATGGGGTCGGGCGCAGCCCGTCCACGGTCGCGGTCGCGTCGCCGGTGTGATAGCAGACGTGGGCGAGCGCCAGGAGCGCCTCCAGGAGGCGGCGTTCGGCGGCGTGGACGTGGGCGGGGTCGTCGCCCGCGAGCAGCTCCCGCGCGTACACGGTCAGCAGGTCGTGCAGGCGGTAGCGCGGCTCGCCGGTGATGTCGGTGCCGACGGCCTCCAGCAGGTTCGCCCTCAGCAGCTGCTCGATCAGAGACAGAGATCGAACCAGCGCTCCAGGGCTCCTATGTGCTTTTCGGTGAGCGGGGGAACCTGCTCGCGGTGAATTGTCTCCGATGGCACGTCGGCGAGGACAGGGCCCCGCCACAGCGACAACGCCTGCCGTAGCAGATCGGCCTCCCGAGCGGCGGCACCTGCTCGGGCCGCTTGCGCGGCACGGTCGAGGAGGTCGAAGAACCGCAGGACGTCGAGGCTCTCGCGATCGACCCTCATGAGGTAGCCCTGGTCCCGTGTTTGAATGAGGTGCGAGCCCTCGGCGCACAGGCTGCGCCGCAGCCGCGTGATGTGAGTTTGGACCGATGATCGCGCGTTGACGGGGCTCGTCCCATCCCACATGCCTGCGGCGAGTTGATCGAGTGACACGTACTTGTTCGCCTGCAGCAGCAGAGATGCCAGGGCGATGCGCTGCTTGGGGGCCGAAATCGAGACCGGCTTCCCCGCGATGACCACGTCGAGCGCGCCCAGAACACCGAATTGCAACCCTGCTCCCCTCTTCATGGCCACGATTGCGTCAAGACTCGGGGGTGGCGGCGACCAGCGATTCCGGTAGCCGAAGCCCAAGATATCTTGCAAAATCGGGTTTTCGGGGAGTGCACCATTGACCCCGAACCGATCACTTGCGCCGATGCCGGGCAATGGCTTCACCGAAACTCAGTTGGGGTCGGCCGCGGCGGATCTGCCGAACAGTTGCCGGCTTTGCTGGGTGTCCGCTGGGCTCGGGCCGGGCGCCGGACCACCCCGGCTCCCGCACCCTCCGCACCGGTGCTCACGCCGAGCCGCTGATCTGCTCAGTCAGGCACTAGGCCGCATGGCACGGACACACCATGCCATGCGCGCCGTGCCCTGTCTCCACGTCGCGTCGTTGCCTAGACGAAGGCGGTGACGCCGTCGTATTCGCCTTGGGGTGCTTCGCCCGTTGTCTCGTATTCGAGGAGCAGCAGGCCGTTCGGCGTCGCCTCGTGGTGGACCAGGCGGAGACCGGACGTGGCGCCCGGGCCGGTCAGAAGGCGCCGTCCGGCGCGGAGCACTGTGGGCGCGACCACGAGGCGGAGCGTGTCGATCAGGCCCGCCGGCAGTAGCGCGTCGGCTAGGCGGGCGCTGCCGTGGATCTGGAGCTCCCGTCCCGGTCGTGCCTTGAGCTCGGCGACCGTCTGAAGCGGGTCGCCCTTGAGCACGGTCGTGGGGTGCCAGGTCCCTTCGGTGAGGGTGTTCGACACGACGTACTTCGGCAGCGCGTTCATCCGCTCGGCGAACGGATCGGCCGGGTCGGTGATCTTCGGCCAGTCGCGCGCGAACGCCTCGTAGGTGCGCCGGCCGAGCAGCAGGCCGTCGGCGAGGTCGAGCCAGTCGGAGGCGCGCTGGACGAACGTCCCGTCGATGTGGGGCACGAGCCAGCCGCCGCGGGTGAAGCCGTCGCTGGTGTCCTCGTCCGGTGAGCCGGGTCCCTGGCTGACCCCGTCGAGCGTGACGAACTCGGTGAGGGTGATCTTCATCGCGGGCCCATGCCCTCGGTGAAAGCGGCCAGCTGGCCGGCGACCGAACCCCAGCCTTCGGCGAAGCCGAGCTTCTCGTGATGAGCGCGGGCCTCCGGGTCGCCGTGCCGGACGACCATCCGGTAGTCCGTGCCGTCCGGATGATCGTTCAGCGTGATCGTCGCGGTCATCGCGACCGGGGCGGGATTCGCGGGACGCCATGTGCTGGTGATCGCGTTGGTGAACACGATCCGCTCGAGTTCATCGACGGCGAGGAAGCACGCGTCCAGGTGCGGGACGAACTCGGCCCCGTCGTCACTCAGCCGTGTCACGAACGCCCCGCCGGGCCGCAGGTCCAGGCGGTCCACCCGGCAGCGGGACGGAGCCGGGACCCACCACTGCTCGAGCCGGGACGGGTTGGTCCAGGCACTCCACACGGTAGCGCGCGGGGCGCGGATGATCCGCTCCAGGCCAAGGTCGAGGTCGGGATTCATTGCCTGTTCTCCTCCGGGTTGGTGACGAACTGTTCGAGGCGGTCGGTGCGCTCCCCCCAGATCCGGCGCTGCTCCGCGAGCCAATCGTCGACGAGGGCGAGCTGCTCGCGGTTGAGCACGCACGTGCGCACCCGGCCGGACTTGACCGTGCGGATGAGCCCGTTCGATTCGAGCGTCCGTACGTGCTTCATGAACGAGGGAAGGGTCATCGGGAACTCGCGGGCGAGGTCGCCGACGCTCCTGGGCCCGTGGCCGAGGCGCCGGACGACGGCGCGCCTGGTCGGATCGGCGAGGGCGACGAATACGCCATCCAGTTGCGCCGAATACTGTGCCATGAGGCTAAGTATTTCGGGACGCAATGGTTAGCGCAAGGGCTAAGTGTCGAGTCGGTCGATTGGCGCCGGTGGCCGGACTGGCGAGTTGCTGGACCCAACCTGCCGCGCGAACCCGACCGACGCCGAAGCCGCGGTCGACAAGGCTCGCACCGATGGCGCCGCCGCCCTGGATCCCAGGCGTTCCTGCGGCACCTCGCACTGTCCCTGGCCGTCTGCGCGGCCGGTGCCGCCGACGCCCGGCGGCGCACCGACACCCAAGCACCACCGGCCCGTCGCGCCGATCAGCCGCCACCCCGCCGACCCGGGCGTGATCCCGCCGACCATCGCCGAGATCAAGCGCCTCTTCAACGCCGCCACACCGACGACACCCTCACTGCTGCACGCCGCCCATTGGTCAGCCTGGCGACGCCGCCACCAGGCCCGAGCCCGCTGGTTCCACAGACACGCCCGCCTGGCTACCGCGTAAACCCAGCTCAACTAACGAATGGCGACTTCCGTATTAGTCAACCGCAAGCGCCTCATTCCAATGTATTCGCCTACATGGAATTCTCGCGCAATGGTCGCCTTTTCACGGCCCCTTGGGACTCGCCAAGGCGCGTTGGCCTTGGCGGTAGGCACTTGGAGAAATGCCGTGGCGTTTTATGAATTGGGTGCGCAGGATGCCATTGGAATGGAAGCCGACTTTTCCGGCGATTTTCTGGATGGACAAGGTGGTGGTCGCCAGCAGTTCTTCTGCGAGGTCGAGTCTCTGGTCGGTCAGCCAGGCGTGGGGTGTGGTGCCGGTTACGGCCCGAAAGCGGCGGGCGAAGGTGCGCGAGCTCATCAATGCCTGTTTGGCCAGGTCATTGACTTTCATGGGCCGGTGCAGGTGGGTGCGTGCCCGGACGAGCAGGTCGGCCAGGCGGGTGTCCTCGTTGTCGGCGTGCGAGGAGGTGTCGGCCTGCGAGGGCCTGGGAACGTATTGTGTCTGTCCGCTCTCGCGGCGCGGTGCGACCATCCCTTCCCTGGCCACGGCGTGGGAGACGGCCGCGCCGTGTTCGCGGCGCAGCAGGTGCAGGCACATGTCGATGCCGGCGGCTGCGCCGGCCCCGGTGACGACCTGACCTTCGTCGACGTACAGGGCTTCGGTGTCCACGGTGATCGCCGGGTGGCGCTGGGCCAGGTGGGCAGACAGGTGCCGATTGGTGGTGGCACGCAGGCCGTCGAGCAGGCCGGTTTCGGCGAGCAGGAACGAGCCGGTGCAGTAGGCCGCGATGATGGCCCCTCGGTGATAGGCGTGGGTGATCGCCTTATTGGAGGGTGCGGGCAGGCTGAGCGGTCGATGGTCGGTGGGCAGCACGATGATCAGGTCGGCGTTCGCCATCGCCTCGGGCCCGTGCTCCACGTGCATGCACATGCCGAGGTCGGTGCTCAGGGTGCCCGTTTGGTCGGCGCAGACGGCGAAGTCGAGCCGGGGCAGTCCCATGCGGCTCCGATCGGCGAAGATGTTGCTGACCGCGCTCAGGCCGAACGCACTGACTCCGCGGGGGGCGTAGGCGAGCACAGATCGGAAAGGGGTCCGTGCTTTCTTGGCGGACCGTCCAAATGGCTGGTGGCTGTCGTCGTGCCATGGCTTAAAGCAGGCTCGGCTTACACGGGACCGCGATGGTGGGCCGCCTATGATCACCGTTGAGTCCTTCCATACGAGCCTGAGATCGCTGGCGAATGCTGCTGGTCATGGCCAATACGGCGGCAGCCCGGCTCGTCGATGCACAAAACGACGGCGCGGAGAAGGCCACGGCGAGAACGAGCCGGCTGTGTGCGACTGACGTCGTTCCGCCCTGCAGTGGTCGCGGCCGGCAGTTGTTGCGAGACGCTCGAGGTTACGTCACTCATGCATCTAACAATTCGAAGCCGTCGCTAGGTGACGAGCGCTCACGCACTGGCAGCGAAGCGCCTGTAAGGATACCAATGCACCCGATGAACTCGGCGGGAGAGCACGTTGGCGGTGCAGTTCCACTATCAGTCCTCAATGATCGACACCTACTCGCACAAGGAGAATTTCGGAAAGCTGATCGCTGTGAGTTCCCCTCGGCTGCTCATATTTCTCTCGCCCGTTGTCGTCCTGATGTCGTTTCGCTGTGGTCTGGTTGGTCCAGGCTGCCCTCGGCGGCGAGTCCTCCCGACTCGCCAGCGTGACCTTTGACTGTGTCAAGTACTACATTGAGAGATCTTGGGGTCCCACCTGTAACAGTGTGCAGTCGTCACCGTGGCGCTGGTGCAGTGGATCATGACACACGGTGCCGAGGTTGTCGCCAAACTAGTTGCGAAACCAGCCGGTTCTCAAACGTTGAGGCCGGCCGCCACGGTGCTCAGGGCGGATTGGGCATCGACGATGGGATCGCCGTGGCCGACGCAGGCTACAGCGCCCCGCAATCAAGCGCGCTGCTGTACGCGCGCCATGTACTGCGCGTACCAGGTCGGCCAGTCGGGGTCGGGGTGCCTGATCTCCTCCTCATGCCGGCCGTGCGCGGCCTCCGCCCGGCGCAGGGCCTCGGCCAGGTCGGCCACGGAGTCATAGGTCAGGTTCATCTCGGTACTCCTGCTGCGAGGACGGCCGTCCGGCCACCACGCTCCGGCTCCGGGCTCACCGGCCCGGAAGGCGGGTGGTGACCTCCTGGAGCATCCAGCCGTTGCCGTCGGGGTCACTGAACGAGGCGAAAGAGCCGTAGCTCTTGCGGTCCGGAGCCGGGCCGGACACCCGTCCCTCGGTCCCGGCGTGGTGCCACACCCCGCCCTCGTCATGGAACACCTCGCTCACGTCGGCCCCGCAGTCGATGAGCTCGGACCGTGCCGCCTCGATGTCGTCGACGATCAGGTACAGACCCTGCATCGAGCCCGGCGCGGCCGAGGTGATCCCGCTGCCGAAGACGACCGAGCACCCAGAGCCGGGTGGAGTCACCTGCACCACCCGGAAGCCGTCACCGGCGGCGAAATCGGCGTCCTCCCGCCACCCGAGCGCCTTGTAGAAGTCCTTGGCCCGGTCCACGTCGGCGACCGGCACCACCACGACCTCGAGCTTCATGTCCACGGCGGCGAACCCTCCCCCTCCGATGCCGCCGGTGGCCTGTGCCCGCCACCGGGCTGCCGTTGTGGCATGGGGGGTCGTCCCTTCCACCCTCGCGCCCCTCGCTGTCGAAGTCCAGGAGGAGAAGCTTCAACTCTCGGCAGGCGGCCGTCCAGCTCTTGGAGGGCAGGTCAGGGAATGGCCAGTGGACGAGCAAGACACCTCCTGGCCAAACCGCATGAAATATCACCCGATCCCTGCCGCTTCACCTGTTTCTGGCGTACTCCGGTGGCTCGGCCCCGGCCGGAGCGGCAGCTCAGCCCAGGTAGAAGTCCCTGCGAGCGGCCACGAACGCCTCGATCGTCTGGGCAGGTACGCCCGTCACGCGTTCGACGTCGTCGGACGCGCGGTCGTAGCGGTTCTCGCGGTGCAATCGGGCCATGGTGGCAATGTGCTGTTCGGTGTGCGGCGGCAGGCCCGTCTTCGCGAGCACCTCGGCCCGCCACCGGTCCAGCGGCACGTCCACATACGACACCGGGCGCCCCAACGCCCGCGAGAACTCCTCGGCCATCTCCGTCATGTCGACCGTGCGTGGCCCGGTCAGCTCGTAGACGTGCCCAACGTGCGGAGCCGGGTCGCGGAGCACGGTGGCGACCACCCGGGCGACGTCGTCCACGGCGACCGGCGACGTTCGCCCGGTGCCGAACGGCAGCGCGATGGTGCCGTTCTCCCGGATCGATTGCGCCGCCAGCGTGGTGAACAGCGGATTGTCCAGGAATGACGTCGGCCGGATGTGTACCACTGGCAGGCCCGACCAGTCGAGTACCTGCTCCGCCAGCCAGTGCAGCCGCTGCTGGTGCGACTCCGCGGTGCTGGTGGCGGTCATTTGCGACACCGTCATCTGGGACATGTCAACCAGGCCTGCCAGCTCCCCGTGCTCCCGCGCCACGGTGGCCACCACGGTCGCCGCCAGCAGATGGTCCGGCGACACAGGCATCGCGAAGTACATCCGCCCGACGCCCTCCAGCGCGGCCGCGACGCTCTCGGGCCGGGTCAGATCGCCGACGACCACCTCCGCGCCGAGCGCACGCAACTCAGCCGCACGATCATCGTCGCGACGGACCATCGCGCGCACCGGCACGTCCTGAGCGCGCAGCCGGCCGAGGACCGTGCGGCCCACGCCACCGGCGCCGCCGATGAGAACAAGGTTCCTGGCAACCATCGGTCGATCTCTTTCTGGTAGTTGACCCATCTGAGCGGAGCATGGCGACCTGGGCAAACACGTCCTGTTCGACTATCACAGCGGCGAGCGCCTGACCCACCCGAACGCCCGGCCGAACATCGACCCCGTGGTGGGCGATGGTCACAGGCTGTGGACTGCGGCAATGGTCCACTAATCACTTCACATGACTCGCACCTTTGCCACGCCGTCCGCCGCACGTAGCCGGCTACTCGCCTTCCGCGACCCGGATGATCGTCTTGCCGGGAGTGCGCTGGGCGAACGCGGAGGGTGCCTCGGCGAGTGTCCGCACGGCCCCGACGATCGGGCGGAGCCGTCCGTCCCGGACCCGCTGGGCCAGGTCCGCGAGCCGGGCGCGATTGTGTTCAACGACGAAGAAGATCGCCTGCCCGTCTCGGGGCCGGACCGTGGGTGGCGAGGCGATGGTGACGAGCGTGCCGCCGGGGCGCACCAGCGCGGCCGAGCGGTCCAGGATGTCGCCGCCGATCACGTCGAACACCACGTCGACCTGGCCGACATCTTCCAGGGAATCGGCCTGCAGGTCCAGGAAGGCGTCCACGCCGAGCCCGAGTGCCGTGTCCCTGGCGGCGGCCCGGCCGGTGCCGATCACCCGGGCTCCCGCCTCGCGCGCGAGCTGCACCGCGATGGAACCGACACCGCCCGCGGCGCCGTGGATCAGGACGGTCTGGCCGGCAGCGAGGCTACCGTGGTCGAACAGGCCCTCCCATGCGGTCAGTCCTGAGATCGGCAGCGCGGCGGCCACGATGTGGTCGACGCCGACCGGCAGCGGCGCGAGGTCGCGGGCCTCCACCGCCACGTACTCAGCCAGCGTGCCGTTGCGGGCCGGGTCGGTATACCCGAATACCCGCTGGCCGACGGTCAGGCAGGTGGTTCCGTACCCCAGCTCGGCAACGACACCCGACATCTCATGCCCGAGCACACTTGGCGTCCTGTCGCGGCCCGCGCGATCGGTCCACGTTGCCGGCCAGTCGAGCTCTCCGGGGGTGAACCCCGCAGCATGCACCCGCACGATGACGTCGTTCTCGACGGCGTGGGGATATGGCTCTTCCGTCAGGGAAAGCCCGGTCACACCGGCGGCGCGGTCTCGGATGGTGACGGCTTGCATGACAGGTCCTCGCCATTGGTGGAGATATCAAGCAGAACGAACGTACATGCCTGCGCCGGGGTTTGATCCGTTCCAACTCGCTGCGGCGAGTCGCCGGGGCCACCACCGACAGCCGGTCCAACCGACTCCGCTCGGCCCAGATAGGACGCGACGACATCATCCCCAGTGGCGGCACGCCGTAGCTATAGGAGTTCCGGGTCGCGGCAGCCTGTTCTCTTTCGTTCTCCGAGGGCGTTGCTTAGCGGCCGGCCTTCTCGTCGCGGCGCGGAAGTCGCCAGTTCGGCCGGATGTAATGGCATGTGTAGCCGTCGGGGTACCGTTCCAGATAGTCCTGATGCTCGGGTTCCGCTTCCCAGAATGGCCCGGCCGGCTCGACCTCTGTGACCACCTTGGCCGGCCAGAGGCCGGAGGCGTCCGCATCGGCAATCGTGTCTTCTGCGATCTGCCGCTGCTCATCGTTGGCGTAGAAGATGGCCGACCGGTAGCTGGCTCCGACGTCGTTGCCTTGGCGATTCTTTGTGGTCGGGTCATGGATCTGGAAGAAGAGCTCGAGAAGGTCCCGGTACGAGATCTCCTCAGGATCGAAGATGATCTCGATCGCCTCGGCATGAGATCCGTGGTTTCGGTAGGTCGCATTCGGTACGTCACCGCCCGTGTACCCGACCCTGGTGGCGTGTACGCCGGCGCGTTTGCGGATGAGGTCTTGCATGCCCCAGAAGCAGCCTCCGGCAAGGACCGCTCTCTCAGTTGTTCCGCTCATCGCTTTGCCCTTCGTCCGAGTACTCGAACAGTCTGCATCACTCCGTCACCCTCCAGCTAAGAAATATCCCTTGGCAATCTGGCTTCTTCTGTGGTTGATGAGATTTCAGGGATTGCGAAGGTCTATCGTCCTCATCGTTCCTCTTGCTCTGCTGAAGACGAGGAGGCCGGGAGTTGACGCCGGCGGTGATGCGGGATCTGTGGGTGGCGCATCCGTTGGCGACGCAGGGTGCGCGCCGAGCGGCGTTGGCGAGTATGTCTGATAGCTATGGGACAACAGACGTGTTATCCGCCGATTGAGCCGTACGAGACGGGGATGCTCGAGGTGGGCGACGGGAACGAGATCTATTGGGAGGTATGCGGCAACCCCGGCGGCAAACCTGTCGTCTTACTCCACGGCGGTCCCGGCGGCGGACTGCTGCCGGCGCAACGACGGTTCTTCGATCCCGAGGCGTATCGGATCGTCCTGTTCGACCAGCGCAACTGCGGGCGCAGTAGGCCGCATGCGGCGGACCCCGGGGTGTCGCTGGAGACCAATACGACCTGGCACCTCGTGGCGGACATCGAGCGGCTTAGGCAGCGGCTCGGCATCGAGCGCTGGCAGGTGTTCGGCGGCTCGTGGGGGACGACACTGGCGCTGGCTTACGCGCGGCGGTACCCGGAGCGGGTGAGCGAGCTGGTGCTGCGCGGCGTCTACTTGGCGAGCAAGGCTGATGACGCGTGGGCGTTCACCGGCACCGGGGCGGCCCGGTTGTTCCCGCGGGAGTGGGCGGCCTTTCGCGACTTCATCCCGGAGGCGGAGAGGGACGACTTGGTCTCCGCTTATCATCGCAGGTTGTTCGACCCGGACACGGAGGTGCATGTCCCGGCCGCGCGGGCGTGGGCGGCCTGGGAGTTGTCGGCGAACACGCTGCTCCCCGTCTCGCCGCCACCTCTGGACGACCGGGAGCTGGTGGGCTTCTCGCGCATCGAGGCGCACTACTTCAGCCAGGGGTGTTTCCTACAGGAGGGTGAGCTGCTCGACGTGGCTGGGATCCGGCACATCCCGTGCGTGATCGTGAACGGTCGGTATGACATGAAGACGCCGCCAGACGCGGCGTGGGACCTGCAGTTGGCCTGGCCGGAGGCGGAGCTGCGGATCGTCGAGGATGCTGGCCACGCCGGCGCCGAGCCCGGTACGCTGCACGAGCTCATCGCGGCCACTGACAGTTACCGGGACAGCAGCTCCGCCTCCTGACCCGCGAAGTGAGATCGGCCGCTGAGCTTCTGGTCGCCATCCGAATGGTGCCGCTCCGGGGCAGGCTGGCCGTAGGCGGCCCTTGGGTTCCGACGAACCCAAGGGTGCATAACCTCCCAGACCACCCCAATGGTTCAGCGCCAGCCCTTGGGTTCACGGGAACTCTGGGCTTTCTTGCGGTCCCGGCAGTAACGGCGCGGGAAACAACAGATATGCACGCCAGCGGTCCACCTTTCAGATTGCGTTTGAAAATCCTTGAGGGAGCCCCTGACCTGCATATCCGTTGAAAATTTCGCCGATACCACCGGGACGCCAACTCTTTACCTCGGTCCGCGCCGCCGGCACTTTACGCCGGTCCGGACCGCCGAGGACCGTTGCGGGCCACGTCGGTCAGTCCGGCAGGGACACGCGCAGGGAGACGGCGCCGCGCAGATCGAGCCAGGCCGCGCCGAGACTCCTCACCAGGCGCAGTACCACCTCCCCGCAGCTGGGGCACCGGGCCACCAGCCCGGGTTCGGGGCCGTACACGTGGAGCGACGCGATCGGCCCCGCCAGGCCGCAGTTTGCACAGCGGGCGGTAGCGGCGGTGACGTCCACGGCGAAGATCTCGGCCATCGGGCCCGCCAGCGCGTTGCCGTCGAGGTGTTCAGCGGTCATCTCAGCCTCCGGTCGGTCCGAAGCGTTCGGCCCTGATACGTTCGGGAGCGTGTTCGAGAGTGAGCAGCAGGTCAGCGGCGCTCTCCACGAACCCCGTCGGACCGCACACGTAGCAGTCGGGCTCGAGGTCGGCGGGCCAGCCGTTCTCGGCCAGGTCGTCCAGCATGACGCGGCCGGCCGGGCGAGACCCGCCTTCTGGCGGGGTGCGGGTGTAGAGGTAGATGACGTCCAGCCCGGGGTCCGGGCGGCGCAGCTCCTCGGCGTAGTAGCGGTTGCCGGGGTCGCGCAGCGAGTAGAGCAGGCGGAACGGCACGTGGCTGTCCGCCCGGCGACGGGCCCGGATCATGGCCATCAGCGGTACGATGCCCGACCCGCCGCCCACCAGCAGCACCGGCGCGGTGCTCTCCGGTCGCCAGACGAACCAGCCGCCCACCGGCCCGCGGATCTCCACCTCGTCGGCGACCTCGAGGATCTCGGTCAGGTACGGCGAGACCTCCCCGCCGGGCACGGCCTCGACGGTCAGCTCCACGGTGTCGCCGTCGGCCGGCGCGGCCAGGGAATAGCTACGCTGGGTGCTGTAGCCGTCCTCGGCGGTCAGCCGCACGTCCACGTGCTGACCGGCCAGGTGGCCCGGCCAGCCGGGCACCTGGAAGCGGAGCGTGCGGGCGGTGTCGGTCTCCTTGCGCACCTCGGCCAGCCGGGCGGCCCGCCAGCTCAGGCGGCGCATCGGGCGCACCACTAGTCGCCTTCGTAGCGCTGCTCGCGCCAGGGGTCGCCGTAGTTGTTGTAGCCGGCGCTCTCCCAGAAGCCGGGCGATTCGTCGTTCAGCAGCCGGATGCCGCGCACCCACTTGGCCGACTTCCAGAAGTACAGGTGGGGCACCAGCAGCCGGGCCGGACCGCCGTGGACAGGCGCCAGCTCCTCGCCGTCGAAGCGGTGCGCGATCCACGCCTGGCCGTCGAGCAGGTCTTCGAGCGGCAGGTTGGTGGTGTAGCCGCCGTAGGAGTAGATCAGCGCGTAATCGGCGGCGGTCTCCACGTCCTCGAACAGCACGTCGAGCGAAACGCCCGCCCAGCTGGTGTTCAGCTTGGACCATTTGGTGACGCAATGGATGTCGACCGTAGGGGTCTGGCTCGGCAGCGCCATCAGCTCCTGCCAGGACCAGCGGTGGGTCCGGCCGAACTCGGTGTCGATGACGAACTCCCACTGATCCAGCGGGATCCGCGGCGTCGGCCCCGCCGACAACACGGGAAAGTCCTCGACCAGATACTGGCCGGGTGGGAGCCGGTCGCCGCCCTCTCTGGGACGACCGCGAAAGCCGCGCGAGACGATGGCCACGGAAGCCTCCTTCAGCGACGGGTCATCTGGTCCTCCCACCATGCCCGGGCCCGTGATCCATATGCGGGACGCGGCCTAGGCTGAGGGGCTCTACCTGCGGATTTCCCACCTAGGGAGACGAGATGGTCGCGGCCTGACGGCCGCGACCATTGTCATTGCCGGGTCAGTCCTGCGGTGCGGTTTTGGCCTGCCTTCTCTCAGCGGGCTTGGTCCTCGGCTTCTTGTGCGGGCTGAACAGGAAACAGAACAGGGCGGCGGCCACCAGGACCGCGGCGCACGCCACGAAGGCGGTCTGCATGGCGATGACGAAGCCGGTGGCGAACGTATCGGCGGTGACGCGTTCGTACAGGCCGGTCGTGGCGGGGTTGAGGCCGTCGGGCGGCGTGGGCGGACTGTAGTTTTGCGCGGCGGCGGTGCTGTTGTCGATGAACTGGATGCGCAGATTCTCCGGTAGCTGACCGGCGCGCTTCTCGGCCTCACTCTGCAGGGTCGAGGTGAGGCGGGCCGACAGGAGGGCGCCCAGCACGGCGGTGCCGAGGACGCCGCCGATCTGCCGGGTGGTGCTGGAGACGCCGGAGGCCGCCCCGGCCGGTCGAGGATCGATGCCGTCCATGGTGGCCTGCTGCAGTGGTGCGAACGTGGCACCGCTGGCGATCCCGATGATGGTCAAACCGGGAAGCAGGCTCCACACGGTGCTGGCGGGGCCGACCCTGGCGACCAGCATCAGCAGGCCGACGGCCAGCAGCGTCATGCCGGTCATCAGGATGTACTTGCCGCCGAACTTGTCCGACAGCCGCCCGGCGTACGCCGAGCCGACCGCTGTGAGCACGGCGTTCGGCAGCACCACCAGGCCGGTCTCCAGCGCCGAGTATCCGCGCGCCATCTGCAGGTAGAGCACCAGCACGAACATGATGCCGATCATGCCGAGCTGGAAGACGAACCCGACCCCGTTACCGACCGCGAAGTTGCGCGTGCTGAACAGGGCCAGCGGCATCAGGGGCTCGTCCCGCTGCCGGTGCTGCCAGAGGACGAACACCGCCAGCAGCGCGACGCCCGCGACGATGACCGAGGCGATGCTGATCGGACCGGTGATGGTGCCCCAGTCGTAGCGTTCTCCCTCGATCAGGCCGAACACGATGCCGCTCAGCCCGGCGGTGGCCAGCGCGACGCCGACCAAATCGAGCCGGTGTTGCCGGCCCGAGCGGATGGGCGGCGCGAAGGTCAGCGCCAGCACGGCGGTGATGATCCCGATTGGGACGTTGATGAAGAAGATCCAGCGCCAGCTGAGGTGGGCGAGCAGGAAGCCGCCGAGGACCGGGCCGACGATCGGGGCGAAGCCGACGATCGCGCCGAACAGGCCGAACGCGCGGCCACGCAAATGCGGCGGGAAGATCGTCAGGATCGACGAGATGACCTGCGGGAACAGCAGCGCTCCGCCCAGTCCCTGCAGCAGCCGGGCGGTCAGCAGCTGGGGCGGTGAGTCGGCCAGCCCGCACATCGCCGAGGCGATGGTGAAGGCGATGATGCCGATCACGTACAGCCGGCGGTATCCGAAGATGTCCCCCAGCCGCCCGGTGGTGATCAGCAGCACCGAGAAGACGAGCAGGTAGCCGTCGATGACCCACAGCACCTGGTCGTAGGAGGCGTTGATGCTATGGATCAGCGTGGGGATGGCGACGTTGACGATGGATCCGTCGAGCAACGACATGAAGAAGCCGATGCACATGATCGCGAGAACCAGCCACGGACGCTGCGTGGCCGGTTGTTCGGCGGATTTGATTTCCGGCACTCCGGAGACCTCCCTGAGGGGAACCGTCTGCTGGGTGGTGACGCGGACCAGGCCGCTGATGCCAGGGCGGCGCTAACGCCAGGACACGGTCCCCGGCAGATCCCCGGGGGCTCGGGAAGGACCAGAAGGGTCGACGCGCGTCGCCACCATCACAGAACACCCTTTTCCAGGATGTGGTGAGCGACTTCCACCTTCCCCGCGTCATCGGGACCCGGGTGAAGCTGGTTGGCGAGGCGGAAAGCCCAACGGTGAGAAAGTCGGCACGCACTTTAACACAGCGGTTCGGCTGATTTTCTGGAAGATGACCGACACTGCGGGTCAGGTGCTGCTCCCGGACAAGCGCGCGGTGTTTCCTCGATGCCCCAAGTGGATGCGCTCTGACCTGCGGTTTCATTTGTCCAACGGGGCGAGCGCCACTTTGGACGATCTCTGGACAAAGATCCCTTGGTCGGCCGGAAAGCCGCGTGCCAGCATGGCGACGACGATCGACAGGCCGAGCCCCAGACCGTCGTCGGTGGCCCTGCGGCCCGCGGACGAGCCCCAGGACGAACCGACTGATCGAGGATGTATCCAAAACGCACACGCCGCATCTCGGCGAAACTCACTGCTCCGGAAGGAACCCGATGCGAGTCCTTGCTCTCCTGGCTGCGGGCACCACGTTCTTCGCCGCCCCACTGACCGCGCAGGCCGCCACCGGCTCGGCCGCCGGCCTGACCCCGGTCGCGAGCTCGAGTGCCCAGCGCGCGGCCGCCGCCTGGCCCTCCTGTGTGAAAGCCACCCGCACCAAGCTGAACAACGACGGTTGGTCCGATCCCAAATGGCAGGTCCGGGTGGCCAACAACTGCGCCAGCAGGATCAAGTACTCGATCGTGCGCGACCACCAGTCCGACTTCGGCTATGTGGAGGTCGCCGCCGGTAAGACCAGCTATCGCAACATCGGCAAGTACTCCTTCGGGCACAGTGCCTCCGAGCCCGACGGCGTGAAGATCTACTACCGGGGCACCCGCTACTCGAAGCGCTTCTGAGGCACGAGCGGGAAGCAGAGGACTTCCCTGCCGCCGCCCGCTATTTCTGCCGGCTCTGTCGCAGATTCGGTGGTGACGGTACGTCTCACCGCATCACACCGAGTCATGGATGGTTGCCGCGCCGGGTGAGCGCCTGCGGCCCGTACAACGTGTACGCCTGTCGTCCGTGCCCCCGCTCGGTCAGCGCCGTCACCACGAGCGCGGCCATGTCCCGCTCGCTGACGTGTAATTGACGACATGACCGGAAGCCCCACGCCCGCCGCCCCGACCACCAACGAACTGCTGGAGATCGCCGACGCCCTTCTCCCCGGCCGCTCCCTTGACACCGCCCAGGTCACAGAGGGCAATCTCCACCACGTCGTAGTCATCCCAGGAACAGCAGCCGTGCGGGTGAGCAAGCGCCCGTCGTCGGCGCAGGAGATGCCGCGCCGCATGGAGGCGCTGCGGGAGATCGCCAAGGCCGGGCTGCCCTTCGCGGTACCGGAGCCGCTCACACCCGTGACCTGGTTCGGTGAGCGCGCGGCGGTCGCCGTCTCTTGGATTGGCGGTGAGGCACAGCCCGAGGGGCAGGGCGACCCCGACCAGATCGGGAAACTGCTGCGCGCTGTGCGGGAGGTCACCGTCACTCCACGCCTTGGGCAGCTGCTCAACGCCCCAAGGGGGCAGGGCTGGGCCGAGGTCCTGGCTGAGGAGGTCGTTCCGCATCTGCCGGGCGGATGGCGGAGCGAGGTCCACAGGCGTCTGGAAGCGGCGGTGGCCTTGGAAGCCGTACCCGATGCGCTGGTCCACGGCGATCTGGGCGGCGCCAACGTGCACTGGAGCAGGGACGGCGAGCTGATCGGCGTCCTGGACTGGGATCAAGCGCACCTGTTCGACCCCGCTATCGACGCGGCTCTGATGGCCTGGCACGGCTGGGACACCGTCAGGCAGGCCGTGGACCCCGAGACCTACCGACGCGCCCGCGTCTACGACGCCGTGTTCGGCGTCGGGCATCTCGTCGGGGTCCTTGACGGCCGTCCGCTGGTGAACGTCGAGGGGTTCGTGCGCAGCATCGTCGCCTGGCTTGAGAAGGACGCCTAGGGGCTACCGAAGTTGCCGTTGCCACCGCGAATGAGAGCAAGCCAGGGAACTGCCAGTGCGTACCGCATCATGGCTCGGCTCTGCCGGTGGCCCACGCCCACGAGGCGATGCCGGCCCGATTTCTGGCTCCGGTCTTGCGCTGAATGGAGGCGATGTGGTTCTTGACCGTGCCCGGGGCGAGGAAGAGTTCCGCGGCAATCTCAGCGTTGGTCTTGCCGTGCGCGACCATCATCGCGATTTCGTCCTCACGTTCGGTGAGGACGACGTTCGGTGTTTCGTGGGGGAGGTTGCGCTGGCGCAGCAGCCGGACGGTGAGCTGCGGGCTGATGAGCATGTCGCCGTTCACGGCGGCCCGGATGGCCTCGATGAGCAGAGCAGGGCCGGAGCGTTTGAGGATGAACCCGGAGGCGCCGTGCCGTAGGGCGGCGTGCACGTACTCGTCGAGCCCGAACGTGGTGACGATCACGACATGAATGCCGGTGCCGGCCAAGGCGCGGGTCACCTCGATGCCGTCGGCCCTGGGCATCCGGATGTCGGCCAGCACGACATCGGGTTCGATCGTCCTGGCGGTATCGATCGCGGCGCGGCCGTCGGCGGCCTCGGCCACCACGGTCATGTCGGGCTGGGCGTCGAGGATCATGCGGAAGGCGCTGCGGATGCCTTCCTGGTCGTCGGCGATGAGGATACGGGTGGCCACACCGGCGATTGTGCCAGCGGCAGGCGGGCCGTCAGCGACCACTCCTCCGGTACGGCCTGCGTGACCAGCTCGCCGCCCTGCGCCTGGACGAGCGCGGCCAGCCCGGGCAGGCCGGAGCCGCCACTCCGGCTGCCACGCGTTCGGCTCACGCCGTCGTTGGTCATCGTGATCTCGAGGAATCCGGATCGGGCGCTGACGCTGAGAACGACCCGGCCGGCCTGGGGAGCGTGCCGCCGGATGTTGGTCAGTCCTTCGACGACGATCCGGTAGGCCAGGGCCGCGGTCTCCGCCGGAACCGTCACGGCGGGGTCCATGTGGAGGCGGACCTGCGCGGGACCGGCGGCGGAGAAGCGTTCGGCGGCCTCGCGGATGCCGCTCAGGTCGCCGGCGGCGGTGAGGGGCCGATCGTGGTGCAGCATGTCCAGGGTGCGATCCAGCATCGACATGGCCCGCTGGCCCGCTGGCCCGCGGCATCGACACGTTCGAGCGCCTGCCGAGGATCGCCCGCGACCATGCCCGCCTGGGCGTGCGCCAGCATCTCGCTGATGTCATGCGCGACGAAGTCGTGCAGGTCCCTGGCCAGTTGAAGCCGCAAGGCGGTGCGAGCGTCGGCCACCGCGCGGTCCTGCCGTACGTCGAGAAAACGCAGGTAACCGCCGACAACGGCGGCCAGCAACGCGCCCAGCCCCCAGAACGTGCACACGCCCAGCCCTTCCAGGGGCGAAGCGGGGGTGAAGACGCGCAGCAGCCAGGTGGCCGCGGCCAGGCCCGCCGCCAGTGCGGCCGGCGCGGCCTGCCGTGTCGGCGCGTACCGGAGGACCAGGCCGGCCAACACCATGAGCGCCACGCTCTCGGCCATCCCCAGCGCGTCGGCGCCCAGCGCGGGCTGCGTCGCGCCGATGAGATGGGCCAGCGTGACGGCCAGGGACACGGCCGCGGCCACCAGCGCCGCGACCTCTGCGGCTGCTGTCCCCGAGATACCAGTAGCGAGGTGCAACACCGGCTACCTGCCGGACCGGCTGCGCAAGTGTCTCAGCAATTGCGCATATATGGCCTTGCGGATGCGCTCCCTCAGTCGATCGATCCTGAGGCGCTGCGGACGCTTGGCATGGACGCGATTCTTGACGACTGCAGGCTTGTGCGCCGTGGCGTGCCGCACGCGCTTCTTCTCGCGCGCGGCAGGCCGCTTCAGCTGCTGAGCGGGCGTGGGCTTCGGCGTGGCGACCGGCGTTTGTGCAACCGAGCTTGGAGCAGGCGAGGAAGAAGCATCCTGCGACGGTGGATGAGTTCGCTTCGCCGCAGGAGACTGAGCGACAGAGCGGTCTGCTCGTACGGCCTGGCCAGCGGAAAAGCCGAGACCGGCGCTGGACCCCACGGCGACGGCGAAGGCAATCGCCATGCAGGCCGGACCACGGGCTCTCCTGGGGTCGGATGGTGCACTACGGATGAACGCGGACGGTGGACGGTCACACATCTTCGGCCCCCCGAGATCATGAACTCATCGCGAGTTGACGATCACCTAGTGCCGATCGTTCCCGCATCTCGACTTGCGTCCCAACATGGCCGCAACCACATCCATCCATTGGGCTCTGCGTGACGTTCTGTGTGAAAACCGGCGGAGACGATGACGAGCACCGGCGGACGTTCCCGCACCGTCAGCGCAGCTTGCAGAACCAGGCCCTTGATCGTGTCAGTACCGATCTTGCTGCCTTCGGACCCGGAGGCCAAGCACCTTCACCAGGCGGCGCGTGGCGACATGCCCTCGCGCGGGAGGGCATGACTTGATCCTAATCGGCCACGACGCCGCCGACCATCACCGCACGCCCGGTCCTCACAACGCCCACCGGTGCCGCCCGGCGTGCGGCTCACGTGGGGCTGGTCCCTGGGGTGTGGCAGGCTGCTGCCGGTTGTGGGCAGCAGTCCCGGTGTGGGGAAATCGACCCTGTGCGGTGCGTTGGCTCGCTGGATCGGCGGCACAGGGACCATGGTCGATCACTTCGAGGAGGCGGAAGCCGTGGAGCGCCGGTGTAGAAGGTGACTCACGACCGCTGGTCACGGATGGCGCGAATCATGACGGGCAACGCGACCAGCAGGGCGATCCCTCTCAGCACACCCGCGACGAGGTACGGAGCGCGCAACCCGAACGCGTGCGCCACCACCCCGCCGGCCAGCGCCCCGAGCGGGATCAGCCCCCATCCGAGCATCTTGTACACGCTGTTCACCCGGCCGAGCATCCCGGACGGCACGATCTCCTGCCGGAGGCTGACGGTCACGAGGTTCCAGAGCGTTGTGACGAAGCCGTTGACGGCCAGCAGGGCCCCGAGCACGATCGCGTTCGGACTCAGCCCGATCCCGGCGAAGACGACCACGTTCGTGGCGAGCGCGGTGAGGAGTGCGGGAAAGGCACCGATCCTCTTGACGACGCGCGCGTTGACCAGAGCGCCGAGCAGGCTGCCGGCCGCGGCGCCCGCGAGCAGCACACCGTAAACAAGCGCGCTGAGATCCAGGGTCTGGGTCGCCAGCAGGACGAGCGTCGCGTTGGCGAGTTGGAAGCAGAAGGTGTTGACACCGAGCAGAACCGCGAGGGTACGCAGCAGCCGGTGCCCGGCCAGCCAGCGCAGGCCGTCCGCGATCGCCGTGCGCATGGGTGGCGGCTCCGTCTTGTGGCGACCACGCCGGGGCAGTGTCGCCAGCAGCGCGGCGGCCAGGGCGAACGAGCCTGCGGCCATCCCGTACGGCAGCGCCACGGCGACCGCGAAGAGCAGGCTGCCGATCGGCGGACCCACGAACTGCCGGCCGATCGTGGTGATCGTCTGCTGATGGCCGTTCACTCGATGCAGCAGCGGCTTCCCGACGATGTCCGGCAAGATCGCCTGTGCCGCGTTGCCGGAAACGACCGCGCACGCCCCCAGCCCGAAGGCCACGATCGCGAGCGTCAGGATGCCGGCCTGGCCGAACGCGGCAAGAATCGCGATGACGCCGACCATCACGGCCTGGATGGCCTGCGAGCGCCACATGAGGGCGAAGCGGTCGTGCCGGTCGACGAGCGCCCCCACCGGCAAGGACAGCAGCAGCCAGGGAAGATACGTCGCCGCGGACACGACGGAAACGAGCCGGGGGTCGCGCGTGATCGTGACGGCCAGCAGCGGAACAACCGCCGCGAACGCCCCGTCACCCACGGTGGTGAAACCCGTCGCCCACCAGAACCGCCAGTAGACCGGCGACAAGCGTGGCTCAGCATTGGTTTGCGCCATGTCGGGATCTTCACGGGCCGGGCGCCGCCACGACATGTTTTAGGCCGGCGCTACATAATCGACCATGGCCTTGACGATCCAGCTCGGCGTGGCGGAGCTGGCGGCGACGCGGTTCGCGATCTCGCCGCGAGAAGTTGTTCGCCGGCCTGCACCCGGATCTGCGCTGGCGCGATGGCCGGCTGATGCTGGGGGGAGCGCGCTGGCGGACCGAGCGCGTCGTGGATCGCGGTCCGGGCGGGCTGGTCCTCATGTCGGTCGCTCTCGGGTCGCCGTACGTGCTGATCAAGAAGAGGACGTCCACGCAGACCACGGTGCGCTATCCGGCACGGGGCGTCGGCGCGTTGTGGAGCGCGGGGACGCGGGCACCCTCGAACAGCGCGGTCCGGCTGCTCGGCCGGACTCGGGCCGAACTGCTGGAGGCGCTGCGCTCCCCCGCGACGACGACGGATCTGGCTCGCGCGCTCGGTGTCACGCCCAGTGCGGTGTCGCAGCACCTCGGCGTGCTCCGCGAGAGCGGGCTCATCGCGCGGGAGCGATGCGGGCGCAACGTCCTGTACATGACGACTGATCTCGGGGCGTCCTTGTGCGGGACACCTCCGGCATGTGGGGTGACGGGATGATTTCCGCCGTCTCATCAGGGTGGACTTGGTGCCGTCCATCGTGTGTCGGCGGTGGGCGGGCTCCCGGTGACGTGCGGAGGGGTGTTCAGGGGGCGCCTTGACCGCGAATCATCCGCATCCGGCGGCCGTAGCGATGGCGGCCGATGAACCGCCAGCTCAAGCGGGTGGAAAGGGGGAGTTCGCCGATGAGGTGGGCGCGTTCGTCCGCGGTGGCCTCCTCGAGCAGGGCGCCGAGAAGGTCTGGCGCTCTGCCTTCGCTGGGCAAGGTGATGAACGTGTCGCGGATCTCCTCCCATTCCGCGACGGTGATGTGCTCCTCGAGCAAGGGCAGGACGTGGGTCTCCTCCTCGTGGAGGTGGTCGAGCAGAGCGGCGCGATGACCGACGAGAGCCAGCGCGATCTCGTCTCGGACCTGTGCCGCCGCCGTCTGCTCCCACTCGGGCAACAGGTCGCCGATCCTCTCCAAGCCGACCGCGAGCTGTTCGTGCTGTGCTTCCATGCGCAGGACCAGGTCGGCCTCCAGGTCCACCCGCCCCAGCAGCTTGGGCCAGAGGAGGTCGTCCTCTGCCGCATGATGGTGGCGCAGTACCAGCGCGTAGGCGCGAAAGTGCGCGGCGAGGACGCGTGCGCGGGGGATGTCTCGTGGGCCCGCCGCGGTGACGGCTTCGGCCAGCGTCCGGGACTCCCTGCGGAACACTCTGTGGACGATGCTCATGTCGTGGGCGTTCGGCGGTGCCTGGTCTGTCATGACCGTCGTGTCTCCTCCCGGGGCCGGCGTTCGGCAACCGTCCTCACTGCTAACTCTCTCCTGATCGCTTGGATTCGCCTTGAGGAACACTTGGGAGATGGATCCGGGAGACCTACGATGTTCTGCGTGCTCATCTTTGTCCCGGAACGGGCGTTTACCGGTGCGTTGTGCGACCGCTCTACGGCCGCTAGCCGGTCTTCTGTACGTCCGGCCGGACTCGTTCGGTGACGATCCGGATTCGAGTGCTTGGCACGTTCCACGCTGATGTGAAGGGAACGCCCGTCCAGCTCGGCGGGCCGCTCCAGCGTGCGGTCCTGGTGCGACTCGTGCTCGCCAGAGGCGATGTCGTGTCCGTGGACCGGCTGATCGAGGATTTGTGGCGGGACGAGCCTCCGCCCCAGGCCACGGCGGCGCTCCAGTCGTACGTGTCGCACCTGCGGCGTGCCATAGAGCCGGACCGGCCGCCGCGTGCTCTGGCTCGGGTGCTGGTCAGCGCCGCCCCGGGGTACGCCGTGCGGCTGGACGACGACGCGGTGGACGCATGGCGGTTCGAACGGCTCGTCCGCGCGGCGCGGGAGCGGGCTCACCACGAGCCGGCTCGCGCGCGCTCTCTTCTCTCGGACGCGCTGGGTCTGTGGCGCGGAGGAGCGTTCGCGGAGGTGGCGGACGAGGAGTGGGCCGTCCCCGAAGTGGCGCGGCTGGAGGAGCTCAGGCTCAGCGCTCGTGAGCTGTTCGTGACGATGATGCTCCGGTCCGCACCCGCCGCCGACGCCGTTCCGGCGGCTGAAGTCCTCACCCGTCAGCAACCGCTGCGCGAAGAGGGCTGGCGGCTGCTCGCGCTGGCCTTGTGGGGCAGCGACCGCCAGGCCGACGCGCTGAATGCGCTGCGCCGCGCCCGCCGCACGCTGGCCGACGAGGTCGGCATCGATCCCGGACCCGCGCTGGTGGAATTGGAGGAGGCCGTTCTCGGCCAGCGCATGGGGGTGCTTCATGCCTCCGTCGCGCGGCAGTCCGCGAGTGTGGCCTCACCGGTTTCGCCGGGCGCCCCCGCCGCGGACGCCGCGCGGCACACCGCAGGCGCCAGGCCGCTGTTCGTGGGGCGGGTGGGCGAGCTGGCCGCGCTCACGGAGGCGGCACGCGACGTGCTCACCGGGACGCGCAGGATCGCGCTCCTGGCAGGCGAGCCGGGGGCGGGAAAGTCCGCACTGCTGGACCGCCTGCAAGACGAACTGGATCCCGCGCACTGGCTGGTGAGCGTGGGACGCTGCCCGGAGACGGAAGGCGCGCCCCCGGCATGGGCCTGGCTCGAGGTCCTGCGTCCGCTGGCGGCTCACTTTCCCCCAGGTGAGCACGAGAGCACGCTGTCCCCTCTTCTGGGCGAGGCGCCGCTGATCGAGGATGACGCCTCGGCCGGGCGCTTCCGGCTCCATCGTGCGGTGTGCGCCTGGTTGCGCACGATCGTCCAGGGCGGATCGGGTCGTGCGCTGGCAATCGTGCTGGATGATCTCCACAGGGCCGACGAGGAGACCCTCGCCCTGCTCGGAGCGGTTGTCCAGCAGCTGGCCGACGCTCGCATCCTGCTGATCGCCGCCTACCGCCACTCGGACATCACGGAAGCGCAGGAGGACGTCCTCGCCGCGGTCGCCCGGCACTCTCCGATGCGGCTGCAACTCGACGGCCTGCCCGCAGGCGACGTCGAGAGGCTCGTGACGTCCATCTGCGACCGGCCCGTGGATACCCGGACGCTCGCGTCGCTGGCCGAGCGCACCGGCGGCAATCCGTTCTACGTCTGGGAGACCGCGCGCCTGCTGGCCAGCGAGGGAACGCTGTCAACGGTGCCCCAAGGCGTGCGCGACGTGCTGCGTCGCCGCCTGGCTCGGCTTCCGGCGGCAGCGGTGAGCGTGCTGCGCCTGGCCGCGGTGGTCGGCCGGGAAGCGGACGTCGAGGCCCTGGTCAACGCCGCGGACAGCGACGAGGACGGGGTCCTCGACGCGCTGGAGGCCGGAGTGTTCTCCGGCCTGCTGACGGAGCCGTCACCGGGGCGGGTCAGGTTCGTGCACGCCATCGTGCGCGACACGCTCTACCAGGATCTTTCCCAGGTACGGCGGACGCGCATGCACGCGCGGGCCGCGGACGCGCTACGGGCGCTGCACCCGGACGAGCCGACCGCCCTCGCCTACCACTACGCGCGGGCGGCGACATCGACCACGGCACCGCCGGCCGTGCACTATTCGGTCCTGGCCGCGAAGCTCGCCACCCGGCGATACGCCCACGACACGGCCGTCGAACAGCTGACCCAGGCACTGGACTGCTTCGAGCGGGTCACCGAGCCGGGCGACCGCGACGCTCGGCGCGTCGAGCTGCTCGGCATGCTCGTCAGGGCCCACGCCCGCGCCGGAGCCATCACCACGGCCCGCGCCACGCGGCAACGGGCCGTCCAGATCGCCGAGAAGTCCGGCAGGGACGAGCTGCTGGTGACCGCCTTCACGTCATGGATCGAGGCCACGCCCTGGCAGACCCGTCCCTATGGCGTGGTGGACACGCATGCCGTGGGCCTGCTCTCGCGGCTGCTCCGCCGTACCGACCTGGAGCCGGTGACGCGGTGCCGCCTCCTGGAAGTCTTCGTCTGCGAGCTCGACGGAGAAGGCGACCCTCGGAGCGCCACCGCGGCACGCGAGGCGGCCGAACTGGCACGTGATCTCAACGACCCGGCGATATCGGCGCTGAGCCTCACGCTCCTGATCAAGGAGGCCGACTACGACCGGGAGCCCGACCTCCGTTCGGCCCTCGCTAAGCAGCTGGCCGCGCTGGCCAGAGAGCACGAACTGATCGCCTTCGGGTGGTTCGCCGAGTTCACCGCCGCCACGGTGGCGGGCGTCCGTGGCGACAAGAAGGCGCTGCTGGCCCGGATGGAGCGCGGCATCAAGCTCGCGCGGACGTACCAGATGCGGGAGTGGCAGATCGTCATGATGTGCGCTCAGGCCATGCTCGCCCATGTCGCCGGACAACTCGACGAGGCCGAGAGACTGTACGGCGCCGTGAACGAGCAGATGCGGCGGGATGGATCGATCCAGGCGCAGACCGTCCACGGGCTTGCGATGATCAGCATCCGGATCAGCGAGGGCCGGATCGATGAGTTCCAGCCGGTCCTGCGGAGAATGTACGAGTCCGCGGGCCCGATCCTCGCCGACGCGCTGGCTGTTTCCCTGGCCGCCGCCGGACGGCTGGACGAGGCCAGGGCGGTGCGCGCCGATCTTCCGCCCCTGCGCCGGGACTTCTATCAGTCCGTGTTCGCCACGCTGCGCGCGATGGCCGTGGTCGCGCTGGGCGAGCGTGCCGAGGCCGAGGATCTCATGGAGATGCTTCTCCCGCTCCGCGACCTGTTGGCGGGAGGCGCGGCCCTGTCGGTGGTGATGCGCCCGGTGGCGCACTCGCTGGGCGAACTCGCCCTCCTTCTCGGCCGCGACGAGGAGGCGGCCGGGCACTTCGCCCATGCGGTCGAGGTCGCGCGTCGCTGGGAAGCGCCGCTGTGGGAACGCGAGGCACTCAGGCGCTGCCAAGATCTGCGCCACTGACGCACACACCTGGCCGGCGGCCGGCGTCGCCGGATTGCAGGCGGTCTCCACGGCCCGCCGGCTCGGCGCGATCGTCAAGGCGTACGACGTGCGGGCGGCGGCGGCCGAGGAGGTGGCCAGCGTCGGCGCGGAGTTCATCACGCTGGATCTGCCGACTCTGGATGGTGCGGGTGGCTACGCGCATGCGCCCCTGCCTGTGTCAGACCTTCTCGGCCACTACCCGCGGATGACCGGCGGTGAGCAAGCCAATGTCCTCGACATCGGAGGTAAGGATCGTCACCCGGCCTCGATGCTGGAGAGCGGTCGCGCACAGCATGGCGTCGATGGCGTACTTGTGACCGTGCAACTCCGCGCTCCTCAGCAGAGCTGCGGCGGACTGAGCGAGAGCCTGGGTGACGGGCTCCACACGCAGGCGCGACAGCGTCCACTTCAGCGTGGCATCGTTGATCTTCGGGTGGATCGCCTCGACCAGTACCGCAGCGGAGGTGACAACAGGAGCGTCCGCGTCACGAGCCGCCGTCAGCCACTCGTGCATCTCCCGGTCCCGTTGCACGGCCTTCGCCAGGCCCTCGCTGTCCAGAACCAAGACACCACTCACGCAGCGGCCCCCGCCCCGGGCGCATCGCCGGTGAGCCGGGCCCGCTTGGCCGCCACGGCCGCCGGGTCGGCAGGGCCATGGACCTCATCAAAGTGGGCGATCAGCTCGTCCAGATTGTCCCGCTCGATCTGACGCTGAGCCGCCCTTTCCAGGTACGCGGACACACCCCGCTTGCCGACCCGCTCGCGGATCGCCTGCAGAGTGCCGGCGGCAAGGGTGACGGAGATCCCACTGCTAGGGCCATCACCGGGAGGAAAGTCAACGTCATCAACCATGCACCCATTATGGCATTAGAAATGCTATAGGTGGAAGGAGCTCGCGCCGGCTGCGATCAGCCGCCGAGGCGCGCGCCACGGCGTGATCACGTTATAGGCTGGCCCGTCGAGCGCAGCGGTCGCGATCTGCTGAGGTAGGCGGCCGGGCACGGCGGCGTGCCCGGCTCAAGCTCCTCTCAGGTACGGCCGCTGATGGCGAACACCTTGATGTTCGGCGTCGCGGAGCTGGTGAACGACACCGCCTCGCGAGCCGGCTCCAGCGGCAGGCTTACGTGCCAGATCGTCACCTTCCTCCCGTCCGCCGTCCCATTGACGTGGTAGCGGGTGTCGGCCGTGATCACGGGCTCCTCCCCGAAGTGCGGGGAGGTGCTCGCCCAGTCGGTCACCTTCAGCGGGACGACCGACGTGCTGCCGTCCGCGTACGTGATCGTGACGTCGGTCTGCTGGTCCCCGTTCACGGCCGTGACCAGCAGGTCGAGCGCGCTGTAGCGGCCCGCGGTGAGGTACGTGCGCTGGCCCCGGAGGCTGTGGAAGTTGCCCGCGGCGCCCTTCGTGCCGGGGATCAGGTAGTCGGCGCCGGACACGGTCCGGGTGCCGGGCTCGGGCAGTTGCTCCGCCGGGAAGCTCCAGCCCTTGCCGTCCAGGTTGCCCTGCGCCCTGGCGTCGGTCGTGGCCACGCCGTCCACGTCGTACTGCGGCCGCTGCAGGCAGTGGGACCCGGACGGCAGGCACGGCTCCGGCAGGTTCGGGATCGGGGCCGCCGCGGCGGGCGGCTGGTCGACGGGGAGGTCGGCGGGCGCCGTGGCCCAGGACTCGTTGGGCGTCGGGCCCACGTTCACCCGGATGTCGCCGCCCTTGTTGAGCACGGACTCGGGGAGCCACGAGCGGGTGTGCGGGCGGCCGTTCACGCGGACGTCCTGGACGTAGATCGCGTCCGGGCCGGCCTGCGGGGCGGTCACCGTGATCGTGGTCCGGCCGTCGCGCTTGATCCACGCCTTGGGGAACATCGGGCTCGACAGCAGCATCTCGGCGCGGCTCGGCGTCTGGGGATACAGGCCGAGGGCGGCGAAGACGTACCAGGCGGACATCGTCCCGAGGTCGTCGTTGCCGGGCAGGCCGCCGGGACCGGTCTTGTAGACCAGGGACGCCATTGCGCGTACGGTCTCCTGGGTCTTCCAGGGCTGACCGAGCGCGTTGTACAGCCACGGCGTGTGGATGCCGGGCTCGTTGGTGGGGTCGTAGCGGAAGCCGTCCCCGCCGGTCGCCCACGACCCGTCGGGGCGGTGGAAGAACGCGTCGAGCCGCTGCGCGGCCCGCTCCTTGCCGCCCATGGCGGCGGCGAGCCCGGACACGTCGTGCTGGACCATCCAGGTGTAGGTCGCGCTCGTGCCCTGGGCGAAGCCCGCGTCGGAGGTCGCGGAGAACGGCCACAGCCAGCCGCCGTCGGCCTTACGCGCCTGCTGGTAGCCGCCTTCCGCCCCGGCCGACGGGTTGAACGTGTTCCGCCACCAGCTCGCCCGCGGCATCAGCCGCTCGTGATCGGCGTTGCGGCCGAGCCGCTTGGCCCAGTCGGCGAGCGCGAAGTCGGCGGCCGAGTCCTCCAGCGTCTCGGCGGCGCCGCCCCAGCAGTGGCAGGTGTCCTGAGGCGCATATCCGAGCCGCAGGTATTCGGCCAGGTTCGGGCGCTGGCCCTCGCACTGTCCCGGGCAGCCCTTGTCGGACAGTCCGGACGGGTGCGGCACGGTGGCCTGCTTGACCAGGGAGTCGAAGGCGCCGCGTACGTCGAAATTGCGCACGCCGAGCGCGTGGAAGCCGGCGAGGGCCGGGGCCGACGGGTCGCCGGTCATCACGTGGGTGGGGCCGTTGATGTGGACCCAGCGGTCCCACACGCCGCCGTTCTGCTGGGCGAGGTTGTACAGCGATTGCGCGTAGTCGCCCGCGACCTGCGGCTCGAGCAGGGCGAGCAACTGGGTGTGGGCGCGGTACTGGTCCCAGCCGGAGAAGTTGCCGTACTGGACGCGCTGGCCGCGGGCCAGACGGTGCACCTTGCCGTCGCTGCCGAGGTAGGTGCCCGCGACGTCGCTGGTGATGTTGGGCTGGAGGAACGAGTGGTAGAGGGCGGTGTAGAACGTCGTGAGCTGGTCGGCGGAGCCGCCGGCCACCTCGATCGAGCGGAGCCGCTCGTTCCAGGCGCGGCGCGCCTTTGCGGCCACGGATGCGACGTCGTCCCTGGGCGTCAGCTCGTGGGCGAGGTTCTGCTTGGCGGCGTCCAAGCTCGTGTACGAGATGCCGATCTTCACGCGTACGTCGGCGTCGGAGGCGGTGTCGAAGGTGACGTATCCCCCGGAGCCGCGCCCGGCACGGTCGGCGCCCGTCGCATACCCTTCGCCCCCGCTCGCCGTGGTGCCGCCGGGCCGCAGGTCGCCGTTGACCCACGTTCCGGTGCCGGAGAAGGCGCGGTCGAACGTCGCGGCGAAGTGCAGCCTGTAGTAGCTCTTCCGGTTGTTCACCCCACCGTTGGCGCGGCGGCCGCAGAACGCGCCGGTCAGCACCGAGCCGGTCACCGTACGAGTGGCGGAATCGATCTCGATCTCCGCGTCCTCGCTGCCGTTGAGCGAGTTGGACACCCGGAACAGCAGGTTGCCCGGCGAGCCTTTCGGGAAGGTGAACTCGCCGACGCCCGCGCGGGCGGTGACCGAGAGGTCCGCCTGGACGCCGGAGTCGAGGGTGACGGTGTACCGGCCGGGCTGCGCGGTCTCCTTGTCGTGGCTGAAGCCGCTCGCGTAGATCGCGTCGGTGGTGTCCGCCGTCGGGGAGGACGCGACCTGGCCGGCGTACGGCATGATCGGGATGTCTCCGGCCGCCCCCGGATGGCAGCCGGCCCCGTTGACGTGCGTCAACGCGAAGCCGCGCACCCGCGGCGTGGCGTAGGAGTAGCCGTTGGCGCCGGCCGCGTTCGTCTGGTCGCCGGCCGTGTTGGTCGGGCTCCAGGAGATCATCCCGAACGGGAGGACGGCGCCGGGGTAGGTGTTGCCGCCGTTGGCCGAGCCGATCAGCGGATCGACGTGGCGGACCGGTTCGGAGGCGGGGGTGGGGGCTGCGGCGGTGGCCTCCGCCGGTGCGGCGACGGCGCCGGTGGCGACCATCGTGCCGGCTAACGCGATGGCGAGCCACGAACGGGGAGAGAGCACCTCGTGATCACACCGTCCCACATCAACCGTGCCGTGAACGCCTGCGTAAGCACAGGAGTCCGGGCCGATAAGAAGGCCGCACCGGCGTCCTGCCCTCCGCCTTCACCCTCCACAGCCGCATCGCACGCATCGCGGCGAGCACGACGAGCACCGTGGCCGCCGAGGTCAGCGGCCATCCCGCGCCCGGGCGCCTATCCGAACTCCTCCATCCGGTCGCCGGTCAGGAAGTCATCGGCGGAGAGCCGCCCGTACATGATCATGAAGGCGGCCACGAGGGCGGTCCACCCGGTCTGGTGAGCGGCTCCGAGGCCGGCGCCGTCGTCCCCGTGGAAGTACTCGTGGAACTGGATCAGGTCGCGCCAGTGCGGGTCCTCCTGGAACGTGCGCTGCCCTCCGTACACCGGCCGCCGCCCGTCCGGGCCGCGCAGGAAGATGCGGACGAGGCGGTCGGAGATCTCCTTGCTGACCTCGTACAGGGTCAGCCGGTTGCCGGACCAAGCCGGGCACTCGACGGTGAAGTCGTCGCCGTAGAAGGCGTACAGGTGCAGCAGCGCGCGGACGATGAGCGCGTTGACCGGGAACCAGACCGGGCCCCGCCAGTTGGAGTTGCCGCCGAACATGCCGCTGTCGGACTCGGCCGGCAGGTACGCCACGCGGTACGCCTCCCCGTCCACCCGCAGCTCGTACGGATGCTCGGCGTGGAAGCGCGACAACGACCGGATGCCGTAGGGGCTCAGGAACTCCCGCTCGTCGAGCATCCTGGTCAGCACCCGCTCAAGCTTCCCGTCGTCCAGCAAGGACAGCAGCCGGCGGCCCGCCACGCCCGGCCGGTCGGCGGCGGACATGCCCTCGGCCAGCGCGGGATGCCGCCGCGCGAACTCCCCGATCCGGTCGAACAACCGGGCGTGCTCGGCACGGGGCGAGAAGACGGTGGACGCGCACAGCGGCAGCAGCCCGACCATGGAGCGCACCCTGACCCGGGCGGCGTCGCCGTACGGGAGCCGCAGCACGTCGTAGAAGAACCCGTCCCCCTCGTCCCACACCTCGTCCTTGACGTCGCCGACCCGGTCGATCGAGGCGGAGATGCGCAGGAAGTGCTGCGCGAAGCGGACGGCGAGATCCTCGTACGCGGGCGCCCGGTCGGACAGCTCGGCGGCCATCTGCAGCATGGTCTGCGCGTAGAACGCCATCCACGCCGTGCCGTCGGCCTGGTCGAGCGTCCCCCCGGTCGGCAGCGGGGCGCTCCGGTCGAACACGCCGATGTTGTCCAGGCCGAGGAACCCGCCCTGGAACACGTTGTTGTCGTCGGTGTCCTTGCGGTTGACCCACCAGGTGTAGTTCACCAGCAGCTTCTGGAACACCCGCTCCAGGAAGTCCAGGTCGCTGCGCCCGGTGAGCCGCCGCTCCATGCTGGTGATGAAGCGCGCGGCCCACGCGTGGACCGGCGGGTTGACGTCGCCGAACCCCCACTCGTACGCCGGCACCTGCCCGTTCGCGTGCAGGTATCGGTCGCCCAGCAGCACCTCGACCTGGTGCTTGGCCAGCTCCAGGTCGACCGGGGCGAGCGCGACCGCGTGGAAGGCCAGGTCCCAGGCCGCGAACCAGGGATACTCCCATTTGTCCGGCATGAGCAGCACGTCGTCGGCGTCCAGGTCGAACCAGCCGTGGTTGCGGGGCGCCGTACGCGTCCACGGGTCGGCGCCGTGCTCCGCCAGCCAGGTCTCGACGTCGAAGAAGTAGTACTGCTTGCTCCACAGCAGGCCAGCCAGGGCCTGGCGGAGCACCAAGGCCTCGTCGGCGCTCGCGCTCTCGGGGGTGAGCCCGGCGTAGAAGTCGTCCGCTTCTCGCCGTCGCTCCCTCATCACCTCGTCGAACCCGTCCCCGAGCGGATCAGGCGCGTCCGTGGCGGAGAGCCGGACCCGCACGGTCGCCTCGCCGCCCGCGGGCACGGTCAGCGTGTGGTGGGCGGCGGCCTTGGTACCGGTCCGGTCCGGATTCACCGCGCCGGCGTCCCCGTCCACGACGTGGCGGCCAATGCCGTCCTTGACGAACGGTGTGGCGTTCGGGGTGCCGAACAGGCGCTCGTTGTTGGTCTCGTTCTCGGTGAACAGCAGGGGCGCGTCGGCCCCGCAGTACAGCCGGTACGTGCCGAGGTCCTGATGCTCGGTCTCGATCATGCCCTGTGCCTCCCGCATGACCGGCTTGGGCGCCGTCCCCGGCGACCAGGTGTTCCGGAACCACAACGTCGGCAGGACGTGGATCGTGGCCTCGTCCGGCCCCCGGTTGGCCACGGTGACGAGCACGAGCAGGTCGTCGGGAGCGGCCTTGGCGTACTCGACGAAGACGTCGAAATACCGGTCGCCGTCGAAAACGCCGGTGTCGAGCAGTTCGTACTCGAAGGCGCGCCGGTCCCGGGCCGCGTTGGTGGCCACCAGATCGTCGTAGGGGAACGGCCCCTGCGGGTACTTGTACAGGAACCGCATGTAGGAGTGCGTCGGCGTGCTGTCGAGATAGAAGTAGTACTCCTTCACGTCCTCGCCGTGGTTCCCCTCCCCGTTGGTCAGCCCGAACGGCCGCTCCTTCAAGATCGGGTCCTTGCCGTTCCACAGCGCCACCGACAGGCACAACCGCTGCTTGTCGTCGCTGACGCCGCCGAGCCCGTCCTCACCCCACCGATAGGCGCGCGAGCGGGCATGATCGTGCGGGAAGTGGTTCCACGCGTCGCCGTCGTGGCTGTAGTCCTCGCGGACCGTGCCCCACTGCCGCTCGCTCAGGTACGGCCCCCACCGGCGCCACGGCGCGTCCGGAGCGGCCGACTGCCGCAGTCGTTCCCGTTCAGCATCCATGGGCGCAGCATCCTCCGGCTCACGCCTTCTTACCACCGTGCAGTCCTAAACCTGCCGGTGTCCACCGCTTCATCACTGCTTGGCTGGCTACCGCATTCCACGCGATCCTGCCTGAACGGGAACCATGTCAACGACCACACTCACTCCACCACGCTCGCCACTGATCAGCTGGCTCTCGGTCACCGCGGTCACGCTGGGGATCTTCACCATCGTCACCAGCGAAATCCTGCCCATCGGCCTGTTGACCACCATCGGCGGCGATTTCGGCATTTCCGATGGCACCGCAGGGCTGACCATGACACTGCCCGGCATCGTCGCCGCGATCGCCGCGCCCGTCGTCACGCTGACCACCGCCCGTTCGGACCGCCGGGTGATGCTGTGCGCTCTCATGGCGGTGCTCGCCGTGGCGGACGTGCTGGCGGCCGTGGCCGGCTCCTACTGGGTCATGCTGATCTCCAGGGTGCTCGTCGGCCTCACCATCGGCGGCTTCTGGTCGATCGGGGCCGGACTGGCCGGTCGCCTCGCGCCACCGCCATCGGTCGGCGCCGCCACGGCTCTGATCTTCTCCGCCGTGCCGCTGGGCTCCGTGCTCGGCGTACCGGCCGGAACCTTCATCGGCCACCTCGCCGGCTGGCGAACCGCCTTCCTCGCCCTGGCCGCGCTGGCCGTGCTCGTCCTGGTCGCCCTTCTGACGCTGGTGCCGCGGCTGCCCGCCCGCCAGGTCACCAGCCCGCGCGTGCTGCTCGACCTCCTGCGCAACCGCGGCACCAAAATCGCCCTGCTGGCCACTTTCCTCATCGTCCTCGCCCACTTCGGCACCTACACCTACGTCACGCCCTTCCTCCAGCACGTCACCCGCCTGCACCCCGCGGCCGTCAGCGCCGTCCTCCTGGCGTACGGCATCGCCGGGGTCGCCGGCAACTTCCTGGTGGGCAGGGTCATCGCCACAAGACTGCGAGGCGTCTTCGCCGCCATCGGTTGCCTGATCGCGGCCACCACCCTGCTGCTGCCCGTGGTCGGCACCACGACCGTCGGCGCCGTCGTGTTGCTCGTGCTCTGGGGTCTGGCCTACGGCGGCGTGCCGGTCTGCTCCCAGGCCTGGTTTCTGAAGTCCGCTCCCCGAACGCCCGAAGGCGCCACGGTCATCTTCACCTCCTCGTTCCAAGGGACCTTCGCACTCGGCGCGTTCCTCGGCGGCAGCGTCGTCGACGGCTTCTCGGTCTCCACCGTGATGATCTGTGGCGGCCTGACCGCTCTCCTCATGGCGGCATCCCTGTGGTGGCTCAGCAAGCCCCCCTGACCCCGTGCCCTGCCGGCTTGTGGGTCCGCGCCTTCAACGCCAAGAAGGCCGTGGTCGGCGGCGGGGACCTGGACTCGGTCCACCGCCTGAAGCCCGAGGCGTCCGAGCGGCTGCGCCGCGCCGCGAAAACCCGGTGCGATGCCGCCGGAGCTCAAGTAGCGTTCGGCCCCATGACCATTCCCCGCGTACGCCCTCCCCTGGTCGCAGACGAGCGCACCCAGCTCCTCGGCTGGCTCGACATGCAACGCGCGATCATCCAGTGGAAATGCGAGGGCCTGTCCGACGAGGACGCCCACCGGCCCGTCCTGCCCGCCTCGCCACTCATGACCATGGCAGGCCTGGTGTCCCACATGCGCTGGACCGAGCACTGCTGGTTCGAGGTCCTGTTCCTGGGCCACAGCTCCGCCGGCAACCCGCAGTTCGACGAGACGGTCGAGGACGCCGACATGCTGGTCGAGGGCGTCCCGCTGGCCCGGCTCCTCGACGAGTACGAGCGCCAGTGCGCCGTCTCCAACGAGATCGTCGCCGCCAATTCGCTGGACGGCGTGGGCAAGCACCCCGACTTCCGCTCCGCCGGCGCCACCCTGCGCTGGATGCTGATCCACATGGTCGAGGAGACCGCCAGGCACGCCGGCCACGCCGACGTCATCAGGGAACTGCTGGACGGCCAGAAGGGCTACTACTGAGCCAGCGCCTTCTGGTAGCAGCGGGTCAGGGGCGCGTCCACGTACTTGCCGTACGGCTCCGTCAGCGTGTACGCGAACCGCTCGTACAGCGCGATCGCCTCGGGCTGCCGCTCGCCGGTCGCCAGCCGCAGCCGGTGGTACCCCAGCCCACGGGCCAGCTCCTCCAGCGCCGTCAGCAGCGACGTGGCGACCCCGCGGCCGCGGTAGCCGGGCATCACGTACATCCGTTTGAGCTCCCCGGTGTCGGCGTCCACGGGCTGGACGGCGCCGCACCCGACGGCCCGGCCGTCCAGCGACGCCACCAGATACCTGGCCCCCGCTTGCACCTGCGAACGCCCCTCGAGCCCGTAGCGGGCCACCAGCTCCGCGAACGCCGCGTCGAGCAGCACGGCCAGCTCGGCGTCGTCCGCGACGCGTTCCTCGATCAACATGGTGACATGCTATGAATTTTCCGTTCCGAGTACTTCACCGCACCTGACCACTATGGCTAGAGGCCGAGCGCCTGGGCCGGGTCGGCGAGGATCTGCTGGATGATCAGCCCTGCCGCCCCCAGCACCGCCGCGTCCGCGCCGATCCCCGAGACCACGAGGGCGGGCGGCGTGCCGCGCATCTGCCCGAGCCGGGCCCCGAGCCCCTCTGCCACCGGCCCTTCCAGCCAGGGGAACAGCGGCGCGAAGATCCCGCCGAGCACGATCCTGCCGGGGTCCAGCAGGTGGACGGCCGAGGTGAGCGCCACGCCGAGCGCATGGCCGGCCCGCTCGCACGCCTCCTGCGCCCGCGGGTCACCCGACTCCAGCCGCGTCACCAGCGCGGCGACCGAGTCCAGCGGGCCGAGCAGGGCGTCCTGGCCGGCGTACACCTCCAGGCAGCCGCGCCCACCGCACCGGCACGCGGGCCCGTCGGGCACGACGACGACGTGGCCCAGCTCACCGGCCAGCCCGAACGTGCCGCGGAACACCGTCCCGTCCACGACGAGCCCGGCGCCGATGCCGATCTCGCCGGACACGTACAGGAAGTCCGCGGCCCGCGAGCCGAACCACAGCTCGCCGAGGGCCGCCAGGTTGGCCTCGTTGTCGATCGCGAACGGCAGGTCGATCAGGCCCTCCACCCGCACGTCGCGCCAGCCGAGATGCGGCGCGCTGCGCAGCACCTCGCCCTCCACGGTCCCGGGCACGGCGAGGGCGGCGCCGATGATCCGCAGCCCGGCCTCCTCTGCCTCGGCCGTGGTCTCCTTCCCGAGGTCGCGCAGCCGCTGCAGGATGGCGGCCGGATTGGAGTTGCGGTTGTCGGCCGGCCTGGTGCGGCGCAGCCGTACGGTGCGAGTGAGGTCGACGACGCAGGCGGCCAGGTAGTCGATGTTGATCTCCAGTCCGAGCGTGGCCACCCGCCGGCCGCTCAGGCTCACCGCCACCCCCGGGCGGCCCCGCTCGCCGGCGCGCACGGCGCCGTTCTCGGTCACCACGCCCGCCTCCAGCAGGTCCGCGACCAGGCTGGACACGGTGGTCTTGGTCAGCCCTGTCATCTCAGCGAGCGCGGCCCGGGTGTGAGGTCCTGTTCGGTGGATGGCACCCAGTACTACGGCCAAGTTACGGGCGCGCATGGAATCATGCCGGACCCCTCTTGACGGCACCCTCCCCACCTCCTCAGGATTATGTACAGATTATGGACTAATCTTCAGGAGCGCACGCAAATGACCGCATTCAGCCCGACCCCCGACGACCGCTTCACCTTCGGCCTCTGGACCGTGGGCTGGCAGGCCCGTGACCCGTTCGGCGACGCCTCCAGGCCCGCGCTCGACCCGGTCGAGACCGTCCACCGGCTCTCCGAGCTGGGCGCGCACGGCGTCAGCTTCCACGACGACGACCTGCTCGCCGTCGAGCCCGACAGGGACAAGGCCATCGCCGCCTTCAGGAAGGCCCTGGACGAGACCGGCATGAAGGTCCCCGCGGCCACCACGAACCTGTTCACCCACCCGGTGTTCAAGGACGGCGCCTTCACCAGCAACGACCGCGACGTGCGCCGCTACGCCCTGCGCAAGGTCATGCGCAACCTCGACCTGGCCGCCTCGCTGGGCGCGAAGACGTACGTCTGCTGGGGCGGGCGCGAGGGCGCCGAGTCCGACGCCGCCAAGGACGTCAAGGCCGCGATGGACCGCTACAAGGAGGCCCTGGACCTCCTGTGCCAGTACGTCATCGACAAGGGCTACGACATCCGCTTCGCCATCGAGCCCAAGCCGAACGAGCCCCGCGGCGACATCCTCCTGCCCACGATCGGCCACGCCCTGGCCCTGATCAACGAGCTGGAGCACCCCGAGATGGTCGGCGTCAACCCCGAGGTCGGCCACGAGCAGATGGCCGGGCTCAACTTCGTACACGGCATCGCCCAGGCCCTGTGGCGCGGCAAGCTCTTCCACATCGACCTCAACGGCCAGCACGGCCCGAAGTACGACCAGGACCTGATCTTCGGACACGGCGACCTCAAGAGCGCGTTCTTCCTGGTGGACCTGCTGGAGACCCACGGTTACGACGGCCCGCTCGTCTTCGACTACAAGCCGCTGCGTACCGATGACCCCGAGGACGTGTGGGACTCGGCCGCCGCCAACATGCGCACCTACCTGATCCTCAAGGACAAGGCCGCCAAGTTCCGCCAGGACCCCGAGGTCCAGGAGGCCCTGCGCAACTCCCGCGTGGACGAGCTGGCCCAGCCCACCCTGGCCGCCGGCGAGACCTGGCAGGACCTCGGCAAGGACGACTTCGACGTCGAGGCGGCGGCCCTGCGCGGCTTCCACTTCACCCGGCTCAACCAGCTCGCGCTGGAGCACCTCATGGGGGTACGCGGGTGAGCGAACCCATCAGCGTCCAGCTCTACACCGTCAGGGAGCCGCTGGCCGCCGACCGCGACGCCGTGCTGCGGCGCATCGCGGAGATCGGCTACCGGGCCGTGGAGCCCTTCGACCCGACGACCGACCCCAAGGGGTTCCGCCAGGTGATCGACGACCTGGGGCTGAGCGTGTCGAGCACGCACGCGTACGCGCTGCTCAGCCGGGAGCCCGCGGAGGTCTTCGACGCGATCGCCACGGTCGGCACCGACCTGGTGATCATCCCTGGCGGCATCGCGCACGAGGAGTTCACCACGCGCGACGGCCTCCAGCGCACGGCCGACCTGCTGAACGGCCTGGCCGAGCAGGCGGCCGGGCACGGGATGCGGATCGGCTACCACAACCATTGGTGGGAGATCGAGCCGCGGATCGACGGCCGGCACGCCATCGAGGCGCTGGCCGACCTGCTCGCCCCCGAGGTGTTCCTGGAGATCGACACCTACTGGGCGGCGGTGGGCGGCGCCGACGTGCCCGCCCTGCTCGGCCGCCTCGCCGCGCGCACGCTGGCGCTGCACGTCAAGGACGGTCCGGTGGTCAAGGGCAAGCCGCACACCGCGGTGGGCCAGGGCGTCATGCCCGTGCCCGAGATCCTCGCCGCCGCCCCGGACGCCCGGCGCATCGTCGAGCTCGACGAGTGCGCGAGCGACATCTTCGCCGCACTCGCGGACAGCCATGCCTACCTCACCTCCTTGGAGGGCTCTTGAGCAACGGCCCCGTCGGCGTCGCCCTGGCCGGCGCCGGAGTGATCAGTGGCCAGTACCTCCGCAACCTCACCGCCTTCCCCGACGTTCGCGTGCTCGGCGTCGCCGACCTCGACACCGAGCGCGCCGCCGCCGTCGCCCGGGAGCACGGCGTGCCCGTGTCGGGCACCCTCGGCACGGTGCTCGCCGTGCCCGAGGTCGAGATCGTCGTCAACCTCACCGTCCCGTCCGCGCACGCGGCCGTCGCGCTGGAGTCACTGCGCGCCGGCAAGCACGTGTACGGCGAGAAGCCCTTCGCCATGGACACCGACGAGGGCGCCAAGATCATGGCCGAGGCCGCCAACCTCGGCCTGCGCGCCGGCGGCGCCCCCGACACCTTCCTCGGCGCCGGGCTCCAGTCCGCCCTGCACGCCCTGCGCTCGGGCCTCATCGGCGAGCCGGTCGCCGTCACGGCGGCCACGCAGAGCCTCGGCCCGGAGTCCTGGCATCCCAATCCCGAGTTCTTCTACCAGCCCGGCGGCGGCCCCCTCTTCGACCTCGGCCCCTACTACCTGACCGCCCTGGTGTCCCTGCTCGGCCCCGTCTCCCAGGTGGCGGCCGGCACCCGCAAGGCCCGCGAGCAGCGCGTCGTCGGCTCGGGCCCCAAGGAGGGGACCGTCTTCCCGGTGGCCGTGCCGACCCACGTCAACGCCCTGCTCGACTTTCCCGGCTCCGCCACGGCGTCGGCCACGTTCAGCTTCGACTCGGCCGTCAACCGCAGGATGATCGAGATCATCGGCACCGAGGGCGCGCTGTCCCTCCCCGACCCCAACACCTTCGAGGGGCCGCTGCTGGCCCGCGGCCTGCGTGACGTGGACTGGCGGGAGCTGCCGCTGTCCGGCACCACAGCCAGTCGCGGCATCGGCGTCCTGGACCTGGCCAGGTCGATCCGCGCGGGCACGCCGCATCGCGCCTCGGGCGAGCTGGCGTACCACGTGCTGGAGCTCATGGCCGCGATCGCGGATTCGGGCGAGCGCTCGGAGTTCCGCCCGATCATCTCGACCCTGACCGCGCCGGAGCCGCTCCCGGCGGGCTGGGACCCGTACGCCGCCACCCTGTCCTGACCATCACCGCAGGCTGTGGCGGCGGCACCGCCGCCCAGCCCTCGCGGCACAGACAGGCATTGATGACATAGAGTGACAATTCCCTTACACAAAGGAATGGTCACGGCACGACAGGGCAGCATTACGGTATGTAATCGATCGGTTACGTAACCGTCATCACGAAGGTGATCTCATGCGTGTCCTGATCCAGCTCCGTCCCGCCCCGGACGTCGTCGCCGCGGTGCTCGACCCGGGCGTCGTCACCACGGTCGCCGACATCGTCGCCGACCTGCCCGGGATCCTCCTCGACGAGGCGTTCGGGCCCGTGCCCGTGCCGCGGGCGCGTCCGCGCTCGCCCCACGGCGACCCGCTCTCGCTGCACCAGCGGGTGGAGTTCTCGCTGGCGCCCGAGGACGCGTCCGTGCTGGTGCGCGGGGAGATCGCCGACGCAGAGCTCTCGACCAGGGTGACCCGCCTGCAGTCCGCGGTCCGCGAGGTGACCGGCGTGTTCGTCGACCCGGTCATCGAGCCCGTCCCGACCTGCGGCCACGACGCGCCCGTCGGGGACTGGAACGAGGTCAGGCGGCTCCTGCACGCCTCGGACCTGTGGGCGCAGGGCCACGACGGCGACGGCGTGGCCGTGGCCGTCGTCGACAGCGGCATCAACGCCGACCACGTCGGCTCGCGCATCGGCGACGCCGTGCAGATCGACGAAGAGCGCAGCTGGAGCCCGTCCGGCGTGGCCCGCACGCCCGGGCGCCACCCCGTCGAGCACGGCACCATGTGCGCCTTCGACGTGCTGCTGGCCGCCCCGAAGGCGACCCTGCTCGACATCCCCGTCCTGCTGTCCCGCAAGGGGGCGGGGCTCGACGGGCTGCTGTCGGACGCGATCATGGCCTACTCCCATCTGCGTAACGTCCTGAACGCCATGCCCGAGGAGTCGAAGTCCTTGGTGATCACCAACAGCTGGGGCCTGTTCTCGCCCGACATGGACTTCCCGCCCGGGCATCCCGGCAACTACTCGGACAATCCCTCGCACCCGTTCAACACGATCGTCGGCAGCCTGGCGGACGCGGGCGCGGACGTCCTGTTCGCGGCGGGCAACTGCGGCCGCGACTGCGCCGACCGCAGGTGCGGCTTCCCCGACCGGCCGATCGCCGGCGCCAACTCCCACCCCGACGTCACGTCCGTCGGCGGCGTCGACACCCGTGGCGAGCGGGTCGGCTATTCCTCCCAGGGTCCCGGCCGGCTGGCCGAGCGCAAGCCCGACCTGTGCGCGTACACGCACTTCGCCGGCTCCGAGGCGGTCGGCGCCGCCGACTCCGGCACCTCCGCCGCCTGCCCCGTCGCCGCCGGCGTGGTCGCCGCCGTCCGCACCCGCCGGCCCGCCGCCCAGCTCTCCCCCGAGCAGCTCCGCACCCTGCTGAACCGCACCGCCGACGACCGCAGCACGGTGGGCTTCGACTACGACTACGGGTACGGCGTCATCGACCCGCCCGCCGTCCTGGCCGCCCTCGGCCGGCAGAGCAGCACGCGCGCGGCCTGAGCGCGATGGTCCTGCTCCAGGTACGCCTGCCGCCCGGCGCCACCCTCGCCGCCGCAATGGAGGCGCTGGGCCTGTCCGAGTACGAGGTCGACATCGCGTACGGGCTGGTGGCCGTCGGCCCCGAGCCCGGGCTGTACGTCCTGCGCGTCATCGAGGAGGCGGGCAGGCGGATCGGCGGTGACCTCTTCGCCGACCCGCGCATCGAACCTTGCTAACGCGTTGGCGTGTACCTGACGGAACCGCGACAATGGCCCGATGGCTGCACGTGGCGAGACCGACTGGGTGTCCAGGTTCGCGGACGAGGTGATCTCCGAGGCGGAGAGGCGTGCTCCCGGCAAACCCGTCGTCTGCGCCTCCGGCCTGAGCCCTTCGGGACCGATCCACCTGGGCAACCTGCGCGAGGTCATGACCCCCCACCTGGTCGCCGACGAGATCCGGCGGCGCGGCGTCGAGTGCGTGCACCTGCTGTCCTGGGACGACTACGACCGCTTCCGCCGGGTGCCGGCGGGCGTCGACCCGGCGTGGGCCGAGCACATCGGCAAGCCGCTGACCGCTGTGCCCGCCCCTCCTGGCAGCACGCACGCCAACTGGGCCGAGCACTTCAAGGCGCCCATGATCGAGGCCATGGCCGAGCTGGGCGTGCGCTACCGGGGCATCAGCCAGACCGAGCAATACACCTCGGGCGCCTACCGGGAGCAGATCCTGCTGGCCGTGCGCGAGCGGGCCAGGATCGACGCCGTGCTGTCGCGCCACCGGTCGAAGCAGGTGGAGGACTACTTCCCGTACAAACCCTACTGCGACCTGTGCGGGCGCGATCTCACGACGGTCACGGCGTACGACGACGAGACCACCGAGCTGGCCTACACCTGCGAGTGCGGCTTCGGCGAGACCGTCCGGCTGGCCGAGCACGACCGCGGCAAGCTGGTGTGGAAGGTCGACTGGCCGATGCGCTGGGCGTACGAAGGCGTGATCTTCGAGCCGTCCGGCGTCGACCACCACTCCCCGGGCTCGGCGTGGACCGTCGGCGGCCAGATCGTGGGCGACGTGTTCGGCGGGCGGCAGCCGATCGGCCCCATGTACGCATTCGTCGGCATCACCGGCATGGCCAAGATGAGCAGCTCCAAGGGCGACGTGCCGACCCCGGCGGATGCCCTGGAGATCATGGAGGCGCCGGTGCTGCGCTGGCTGTACGCCCGCCGCAAGCCGGCGCAGTCTTTCAAGATCGCCTTCGACCAGGAGATCCACCGGCTCTACGACGAGTGGGACGCCCTGGGCCGCAAGGTCGCCACCGACCAGGCGCAACCCGCCGAGCTGGCCGCGTACGACCGCGCCGTGCGCACGGCCGAGGGCCCGCTGCCCGCCACGCCGCACCCCGTCCCCTACCGGACGCTGGCCTCCATCGTGGACATCACGACCGGTGACACGGAGCAGACCCTGCGCATCCTGCGCGACCTCGACGGGATCGGCGGCCTCGACCAGGCCCGCCCCCGCCTGGACCGGGCGCAGCACTGGGTCGACGACCACCTGCCCGCCGACCAGCGCACCCGCGTGCGTGAGTCGCCGGACGAGGAGCTGCTCGACTCGATCGGCCCGGGCGAGCGGGAGTCGCTGCGGCTGCTGGCCGACGGCCTCGACGACTGGTCGCTCGACGGGCTCACCACGCTCGTGTACGGCGTGCCGAAGCTCCAGGCGGGCCTGGCCGCCGACGCCGCGCCGACCCCGGAGCTGAAGGCCGCCCAGCGGGCCTTCTTCGCCCTGCTCTACCGGCTGCTCGTCGGCCGCGACACAGGGCCCAGGCTGCCCACGCTGCTGCTCGCCGTGGGCGCCGACCGGGTCAGGAAACTCGTCGGCGGGTGAACGGCACCGGGCGGGTGCGAAGGGCGGCCGTCGCGTGAACGGCGCCGTGCTGATCACCGGCATCTCGGCCGCGGGCAAGTCCACCGTGGCACAGGCCCTGGCCGAGCGGCTGCCGCGGGCGGCCCACGTGCGCGGCGACACGTTCCGGCGCATGGTGGTCACCGGCCGCGCCGACATGACGCCGGACGTCACCGACGAGGCGGAACGCCAGCTCCACCTGCGCTACCGGATCGCGGCGACCGTGGCCGACCTGTACTTCGACGCCGGGTTCACGCCGATCGTCCAGGACGTCATCCTCGGAGCGGACCTGAAGCCGTTCACGAAACTGATCCGAGCCCGCCCCCTGCACGTGGTCGTGCTGGCCCCCGACCCGGCGGTGGTGGAGCGCCGCGAGCGGGCCCGCGCCAAGAGCGGCTACGGAGGCGGGTGGACGCCGACCGTGCTCGACCAGGCGCTGCGCCGCGAGACACCGCGCATCGGCCTGTGGCTGGACACCTCGCGACAGAGCCCGGACGAGACCGTGGACGAGATCGTCTCCAGGGCCGACGAGGCCAGGATCGCCGGAAATCTTCTATAAAAGCGATCTATGCAAGGCGCTGTCAAGCGGGATGCATGTGTGCAGGAGGACCTTGACTTCATGAACAAGCAGCACCCCGCCAGCGTCAGTGTCATCGTTCCCGCGATGAACGAGGCGGAGAACCTTCCTCACGTCTTCGCCACGCTGCCCGGCTGGATCGACGAGGTGATCCTGGTCGACGGCAACTCCACCGACGACACCGTCGCCGTGGCGCGCAGGCTGCGCCCCGGCCTCCGGGTCGTCGTGCAGACGCGGCGCGGCAAGGGCAACGCGCTCATCGAGGGCTTCCAGGCCGCGAGGGGCGACATCATCGTCATGATCGACGCCGACGGGTCCACCGACGGCCGCGAGATCCGCTCCTTCGTCGACACGCTGCTCCACGGCGCCGACTTCGCCAAGGGCTCCAGGTACGCGCCCGGCGGCGGCTCCGACGACCTCAGCCCGGTGCGCTCGCTCGGCAACAAGGTCCTCACCGGCCTGACCAACCTCCTCTACGGCACCCGCTACACCGACCTCTGCTACGGCTACAACGCCTTCTGGGCGCGCCACCTGGAGGCCATGGACCTCGATTGCGACGGTTTCGAAATCGAGACGCTGATGAACGTCCGCGCCGCCCAGGCCGGGCTCGTCATCCGCGAGGTCCCCAGCCACGAGCGCTCCCGCATCCACGGCGCCAGCAACCTGCACGCCGTGCGCGACGGCTGGCGCGTACTCAAGACGATCATCAGGGAGCGGGCGCGCGGGACCGCCGTGACGACTCAGCCCCAAGTGGCGCTGGCGAAATGAGGAGTGACATCCTCTGACAATGCGCTACATAGTGATCGGAGCAGGAGCAGTCGGAGGGACCATCGGCGCCCGGCTGCACCAAGGCGGGCACGACGTTCTCCTCATCGCGAGAGGCGCGCACTACGAGGCGCTGAAGAGAGACGGCCTGCGCCTGATCACCCCGGAGACCACGGAAACCCTCGACATCCCCGCCGCCGACGGCCCCGTGCCGGCCCGCGACGACGACGTGCTGATCCTGGCCACCAAGTCCCAGGACACGATCGCCGCGCTCGCCGGCTGGCCGTCCGACCTGCCCGTGGTGTGCGCCCAGAACGGCGTCGACAACGAGCGCATGGTCCTGCGGCGGTTCTCGCGCGTCTACGGAATGTGCGTGTGGCTGCCCGCCCAGCACCTGGAGCCCGGCGTCGTGGCCGCGTACGCCCACCCATACTCCGGCATACTGCAGGTCGGACTCTATCCACAGGGTGTGGACGACTTCGCCGAGCAGATCGCCACCGACCTCGGCAAGCCGAGCTCCGGCGGACTCGTGGCCCGCGCGGTCCCCGACGTGATGCGCTGGAAGCACGGCAAGCTGCTCGGCAACCTGGCCAACGCCGTGGAGGCCCTCGTCGGCCACGTAGATGGCAGGGCGGCGGTCGTGGAGCGGGCCAGGGCCGAGGCCGCGACCGTGCTCGACCGGGCCGGAATCGCCTACGCCACCCCCGAGGACGAGCGCCAGGTACGCGGCCACCAGGCGGACGCGCGCCCCATCGAGGGCATCACCCGCGGCGGCGGATCGTCGTGGCAGAGTCTGGCCAGGGCCAGCGGCTCCATCGAGGCCGACTACCTCAACGGCGAGATCGTCCTGCTCGGCCGCCTGCACGGCGTGCCCGCCCCGGTCAACGAGGTGCTGCGGAGCGAGGCCAACAGGTTCGCCCGCGAGAAGCTGCCGCCCGCCTCCATGCCGCTGGAGACGCTGGTCGCGCTCATCGACGAGCGTTGCGCAGCCGGATCCCGCTGAACTCGAGCGTGCTCGCCGTCACCTCGTTCCAGAACCCCCACAGGTTGGGCAGCAGCCGCAGCTGGATCCCCGCCTCCTCGTGCAGCTCGAACAGGTCGTCGACCGGCTCGGGCGGGCCCATCGGCTCGACGGGCACCTTCGCGACCATGGCGTGCGGCGGGTCACCGATCGGCGCGAAGTCGTCGGCCGGCAGGCGGTAGGCGTACAGCCGCACGTCCATGAGCGCCTTGACCCAGCAGTACTCGATGGCGTGCACCCGCTCGCCGCAGCCCGGGCCGATGATCCGGGCCGCGTCCTCCTTGGTGGTGCGGGGCCCGGTCCACGCCATCGCCCGCGGGCAGGCACGCGGAAACCAGTAGTCGGGGCAGCGCTCGTAGCCGACCGCCCACACGTACGGCTCGGTCAGCGAGGTCGTCACCGCGACGTGCGGGACGAACCGCTCGATCGCCGGGTCCTCGGAGAAGTGCAGCACCTGGCCGGGCTCTGGTCTCATGAACGTCATCATCGCGCATACCGCGACGCTGCTTGGGCAGTGGAAACCCGCTCTGACGACAAGGGGTGAGTTGGATGATTCTGCTGGGTCTTCTCCTGGTCCTGCTCGCCGGCGGCGCCATCGCCCTGGTCCTCACCGAGGAGAGTGCCAGGTACATCCTGTTCGGATACACCTTTGAGCTCAACCATCTGGAGATGTTCCTCGCAGGGGCGGTCACGATGGCCGTCCTGGCGCTGGGGCTCTGGCTGCTGGGCTCGGGGTCGCGCAGGACGGCCAGGCAGCGTCGCAGGCTGCGCAGCGCCAGAGCCGAGGCCTCCGACCGGGTGGCCCGGCTGGAGGACGAGAAGCGTGATCTGGAACGGAAGCTGGAGCGCGAAGACACGTCCGGCGACCGCCTCGTGGCCAGAAGCCCCGAGAATCCGTGATCACGCCGTCTGGCGCGAGGGCATCAGTTTGCCCTCGCGCCAGAGCGCGAACCCCGTGATCACCGCGCCCAGCCCCTCCCAGAGCCCGACGCCGAAGAACTCGGCCGGCGCCGCGCCCGTCAGCACCAGCGTGCTGAAGACCGCGAACGTGACCAGCCGGAACGGCACGGTCCAGCGGAAGAACGGCGTGTAGTCCGCCGACGCCGCGAACATGTAGTAGACCCCCATGTTCACCGCCGCCATCGAGGAGGCGGCCATATAGACCAGCGTGTAGTCTCCCGCGGGCCGTACGTCGAGCACCTCGAAACCCAGCATGACCAGCAGCGTGCCGGGCGAGATCAGGCCCAACAGGCCGAGCGCGAAGGCGAGCAATCCGAAAACCGCGATGGTCCAGCCGGAGAAAGAACGCGGAAGACGCACAGAAATCCTTCCAATGGGGGGTGTACTCTGCGAGGCGATCTCATCATGCACCCGGAGGTCGCATGCCCCCCACGCGTGGCCGTCCCATCGCGCTGAAACTCCTCGTCCTGCTGCTCGTCCCGCTGCTGTCCCTCGTCGGGCTGTGGGCGTTCGCGGCGGGCCTGACCGGCGGCGACGGTGTCCGCCTGCTCGCGATCAATGATCTGGCCACCAACCTGGCCACGCCGTCCGAGCAGGTCAACATCGCGCTGCAGAACGAGCGGCTGGCCTCGGTGGAGTTCCTGGCCGGCGGCAAGGGCGCCGGCAAGCTCGGCAAGCAGCGCGGCGCGACCGACCAGGCGGTGGCGACCTTCCGCAGCCTCGTCAAGAACGTTCACGACATGTCGCCCGAAATGACCGCGCAGCTCAACGCGCTCAACGGCAAGCTCGACCAGCTCGTGGAGGTCCGCCGCGACGTGGACTCCAGATCCGCCGCGCCGCTCGACGTGATCGACGGCTACAGCCAGGTCGTGGACGCGTCCTTCCGCCTGTACGACGCCATGGTCCTGGTGCCCGACATGGCGCTCTACCAGCAGGCCAAGGCCGTGACCATGCTGGGCGAGGCCAAGGACGTGCTCTCCAGGGAGCGGGCGCTGATCGCCGTCGTGCTGGCCAGGGGCAAGGTGGAGCCCAGCGAGCGGGAGGCGTTCACGGGGATGGTCGCCACCAGGCGGCTGCTCTACTCGCGGGCGCTCTCGCACCTGGACGGCGGGCTGCGGGGGCCGTACGAGAAGCTGACCGCCGCGCCCGTCTACAAGGAGTTCCTGAAGGTCGAGGACGCCATCAGAGGGCAGGCGGCCACGAACGGCCTGCCCGCGGCGGCGGCCACCTGGCCGGTCGACGGCGAGAACCTGTGGCGGGCGGTCGAGCGCAACCAGGCCGCGGCCGTGACGGGCATCGTTCAGCGGGTCACCCCTACGGCCGTCGGCATGCTCGTCAAGATCGGCGTGGCCGGCGGCGTGGGCCTGATCGCCGTCGTCGCCTCCATCATGCTCTCGCTCCGCTTCCGCAGGCGCCTGGTGCGCGAGCTGGCCGGGCTCCGTGACGCCGCCGCCGAGCTGGCCGAGGTACGGCTGCCCGGGCTGGTCAAGCGGCTGCGTACGGACACGTCCGACCCCACACCGGCTGAGGTGACGGCCATGGACGTCAGGACGTACAGCTCCGAGGTGGAAGACATCGTCCAGGCCTTCAACCGCGTGCGGTCCACGGCTGTCGCGGCGGCGCTGGACCAGGCCAGGCTGCGGCACGGCGTCAGCCAGGTCTTCGTCAACCTGGCCAGGCGCAACCAGTCGCTGCTGCACCGGCAGCTGCTCCAGCTCGACAGCATGGAGCGGGCCACCGAGGAGCCCGAGATGCTGGCGGACCTGTTCAAGCTCGACCACCTGACGACCCGCATGCGCCGGCACGCCGAGAGCCTGATCATCCTGTCCGACCACACCCCGGGACGCGGCTGGCGCAACCCGGTGCCGATCGTCAACGTCCTGCGCGCGGCCGTGGCCGAGGTGGAGGAGTACGAGCGCGTGGAGGTGCTCCAGCCGCCGCCGGTCGCGCTGCTGGGCTCGGCGGTCACGGACGTGGCCCACCTGATGGCCGAGCTGATCGAGAACGCCACCCTCTTCTCGCCGCCCAAGACCAGGGTGGACGTGCGGAGCACGATGACGCTGCACGGCCTGATGGTCGAGGTCGAGGACCGGGGGCTCGGCCTGCCCCGCGTCGAGCTCGACGAGCTGAACGACCGGCTGACCAAGGTCCCGGAGTTCGACCTGGCGCAGAGCGACCGGCTCGGCCTGTTCGTCGTCGGCCGGCTCGCGGCCCGGCACGGCATCAAGGTCGCCCTGGCGCCCTCACCGTACGGCGGCCTGACCGCGATGGCCGCCCTGCCCTCCTCGCTACTTGCCGACCAGCCGGTCCTGAGCGGGCGGTAGGTAGGACATCACACCGGATTCCCGGGCGGCCGCCGCGGCCAGCAGTCGCTGGTAGGCATGGCTCGCCAGCAGCCCCTTGGCCTCCTCGACGGTGAAGAACCCGTAGTCGTCCAGCTCCTCGGCCTGCAGCGTGATCGGCGTGTCGGAGGCGATCTCGCCGCAGTCGAACACGAAGTTGACCAGCGGGTACGGCACATTCGGCAGCCCGTCGACCCACGCCACGGTCAGCAGCGGGCCGACCTCGACCTCGAGCCCGACCTCCTCCGCGACCTCCCTGGCGCACGCCTGCGCGGGATGCTCGCCCGCGTCGACGATGCCGCCGGGGAACGACCAGTGCTCGCGATAATTGGGATCCACCAGCAGGACCCGGCCCCGCTCGTCCGTGATGTACGCCGCCGCTCCCGTGATGACCCGGTTGACCGTGGTCCAGAAATCGCTCACACAGGCACTATGGCAGAACCTGGAGCAGCGCCTGGCTCTCCGCCCTGGCCGGCTCTCCGAGTCGCTGCGGCTCCTGGCCTGCGCCGTCGAGCACGTACTCCACGACACGTTCCGAGCCGGTTGCCTGACTGCTCAAAGACGCAGAAAAGGCTCGCTGAAGTGGGCGGTGGCGAGGATCGCGCCCTCGGCTCTGAGTGCGCCGAGCACCTCGGCGCGGGTGCGCGCGGCCGCCTCCTGGTCGTCGTCGTAGAGGTAGCGCACGCCCGGGTCCTCGAGCTGGACAGGGTGGAGCACGAGATCGCCGGTCATGGCCACGTCGCCGGCCCGGACGATCTGGTGGCCCGGGGTGTGCCCGGGCGCGAGGTGCACGTGGACTCCGGGCGCGATCTCGGCCTGGCCCTCGACGACGTGCAGCTGCCCCTTGATCGGGGTGACGAGCCGGTCGAGCGCCGGGCCCTGGGCGGCGTCCAGCTCGGCCTGCTGCAGCACGTGGCGCGCGTTCTCGAACGCCGGTCTGCCGTCGGTCACCACGCCGCTCGCGTGGTCGCTGTGCAGGTGGGTGAGGACGACGGTGTCGATCTCGGCGGGCGCGACCCCCACCGCGGCCAGCTCGCCGGCCAGCGTGCCGGGAACCGGCGCCCAACTGGACGCCGGTGAGTCGGCGCCGCCGATGCCGGTGTCGACCAGGGTCAGGCGGCCTGCCGCGGTACGCAGCAGATAGCAGTGGAAATGCAGGACCCACGGCTCGTCCCGGAGCCCCGAACCGGGGAACATCTCGGCGAGCGGGCGGCGGATCGCCGCCCCCATGGGGCCCACGGCGTCGCAGAGGGGTGTCACCTCGACGCCGGACACGGTTATCGGTTGGTGCGGCACCCCGTCAGGTTACGGGGCCGAGGCCATGCGGCGGCTTACGGGGCCGAGGCTATGCGGCGACGGGCTCGCGCGGAACGTACTCGTTCTCGAGGTCGGCGGCGTAGACGGCGCGGCAGCAGTGCGCGCACCTGTACATGATCGGGCCTTCGTCGAGCTCGTGGTGGCACCGCGGGCAACGGTTGACGGTCTTCATGGTGCTCCCCCAAGGAGTTTCTGTCTGTCCTATGGAACCCTCACCGAGTTGCAGGGGTCCTGCATGCCACTTGACACGATGACGCTGCCGCGATGGGGGCTCTGTGCCCTCCGATACACCGGACTGCGGTAATTTTCCTCACAGGACGGTGCCGAGAAGAACATTGTCACGCCGGCGTCCCGTGCTTGTGAGCGAAGACACGAGAACCGCCCGGGAATAGTCCAAGAGGGCTAGGTGTTTGATGGACCAGATGGCGTGGTATCTTGCCACCAGCGTTGAGCTTCAGCTCCGCTGATCTTCATCTAAGCCCAGCCCCTTGTTGAGGGCCCGGCTTCCTTTCATCACCCGCCGGTCTGTCCTGGCCCGGCGCATCTCCCCCAAGGGGTTCACCATGTCTGTGCACACCATTCCTGAACAGCGCACGCATGCGCCTGTCCGGCAGGTGAGCGGTCTCCTGGACGTACGCGACAAATCCGCGTTCATCCGGGCCGGTCATCTACCTGGGCCGGGCGACATGCGCGTGCCTCCCGACAAGATCAGGCAGTTCGACCTGCGGCCCGGCGACCACGTCGTCGCGTCCTTCGCCGGGAACAAGCTCGCCGCCGTGGAGTCGGTCAACGGCTCCGCGCGGTGGCGTGACCGTCCCCAGTTCGCGGAGCTGACACCCGTACATCCGACCGAGCGGCTCACCATCGAGACCGAGTCGCTCAGCACGCGCGTCATCGACCTGTTCGCGCCCATCGGCAAGGGACAGCGCGGCCTCATCGTCGCGCCGCCCAAGGCCGGCAAGACCATGGTCCTCCAGGCGCTGGCCGCCGGAATCACCCGCAACCACCCCGAGGTCCATCTCATGGTGGTGCTGGTGGGCGAGCGGCCCGAGGAGGTCACCGAGATGCGCGCCACCATCGAGGGCGAGGTCTTCTCCTCGACCTTCGACCACCCCGACCGCGACCACGCCGCCGTCGCCGAGCTGGCCATCGAACGGGCCAAGCGGCTCGTCGAGGCCGGACGGGACGTGGTGCTGCTGCTCGACTCGCTGACCCGGCTGGGGCGGGCGTACAACAACCTGGCGCCGGCCGGCGGGCGCGTGCTCACCGGCGGCATCGACGCCGCCGCCCTCTACCCGCCCAAGCGCTTCTTCGGCGCCGCCCGCAACGTCGAGGGCGGCGGCTCCCTCACCATCCTCGCCACCGCGCTGGTGGACACCGGGTCGCGGATGGACAACAACCTGTACGAGGAGTTCAAGGGCACGGGCAACATGGAGCTGCACCTCACCCGCGAGCTGGCCGAGCGGCGCCTGTTCCCCGCCGTGGACCTGGAGGCCTCCGGGACGCGGCGCGAGGAGATCCTGCTGCACGCGCAGGAGCGGCAGGTGGTCTGGCGGCTGCGGCGCATGCTCACCGGGCTCGAGAAGCGGCAAGGGCTCGAGATGCTCGTCGGCAAGCTCCGCTCCACCTCCTCCAACGCCGCCTTCCTCCTCGAAGCGAGCGCCTGACTCCCCGCCCGCCCTCCGTGGCCGGACGTCACGGCGGCGCTGCCGTGGCCGTGCACGAGAATGGGCCGCATGCTGGCTGACATCGTCGAATACCTCATCTGCCCGGTCTGCCGCGCCGACGTGCGGCTGGACGAGCGCACCCTGCGGTGCGCCGGCGGGCACGCGTTCGACGTGGCCAGGCAGGGGTACGTCAGCCTGCTCGTCGGCTCCAGGCCGCCGGGGACGGCCGACAGCGCGGCGATGGTGGCCGCGCGGGCCGAGTTCCTCGACGCCGGACACTACGCGCCGCTCGCCGAAGCGGTGGCGGAGGCCGTGCGGGAGCACACGGGTGCACAGAACGTTCCACTAAAACGTGAGTCCTCTACCGAAACGAATGACGGCGAGGAGTTGAGGGCGTACCGTGGGGCGAGAATGGAGGCCGGTTACGGCGTGGGGCCAGCTGAAGGTCCTGTGTCTGACCGGGACAACGTCGAGGGTGACCGCGCGGTGGGCAGGATCGTGCCGGTGATCGTCGACGCCGGCGCGGGAACCGGGCACTACCTGGCGACCGCGCTCAATGCCGTGAACGATGGCATCGGGATGGCTTTCGATGTGTCGAAGCACGCTGTACGCCGGGCGGCGCGGGTGCATCCGAGGGTGGGGGCCTTCGTGGCCGACGTGTGGCGGCCGCTTCCCATCCGGGATGGGGTGGCCGACGTGGTGATCGACGTGTTCGCGCCCAGAAACGGACCCGAGTTCAGGAGGATTCTGCGGTCTGACGGCGCCGTCGTGGTCGTCACGCCCGCGAAGACGCATCTGAGCCCGCTGGTCGAGGAGCTGGGACTGCTCTCCGTCGACGAGGAGAAAGAGCGCAGGGTCGCGCGCAGCATGGAGGGCTTCGCGGAGACCGGGCGGCGCTCGATCGAGTTCGACATGGAGCTGGGCCACGGCGACATCGTGCAGGTGGTCGGGATGGGCCCGAGCGCGTGGCACACCGACGCGGCCGACCTTGATGAGCGAATCGCGGAATACATCTCCCGGAATGCCATGAGAAAACGGCATAAAGTAGCGACACACGCGGCGTTTCAACTGTCTATCTTCGAGCCCGCACCCCGATCAAGACCTGTTCCTTGACGGACCTGTGCGACTGGTGTTACTGATGGGGCATTTAGTCCGAAATTCCCCCACATTCCCCGGGTATTTCTCCGATACAGGCGCAATACTGGACGGCATCCCGAGCCCGGAGGCGCGGGACATCAACGGGAGGGGGCGCGCCGGATGAAGGCGGAGGAACGCTGGCAGGCCAGGTTCCGGGCCTCGCGCATGACGCTGCCCTCCTGGGCGCGCCAGGCTCCGAACCGCTCCATCTACCGCTCCAACGCCACAGGTAAGTGGGACGTCTACGCCTGGGACCGCGTGACGGGCACCACCCGGCAGGTCACCGACCGGCCCAAGGGCACGGCGCATGCCGCCGTCGACCCGACCGGCCAGTGGATCTACTGGTTCGCCGACACCGGAGGCGACGAGTTCGGCGTGTGGTGGCGCCAGCCGTTCACCGGCGGCCCCGACGAGCCGGTCGCGCCCGGCCTGCCGCCGGGACAGCCCGGCGGCATCGCACTGTCCACGACCGGCGTCGCGGCGATCAGCCTGGCCAGCGAGGGGACGTTCCGCATCCACCTCGTACGGGAGGGCGAGCCGTTCCGGCTGCTCTACGAGCACACCGAGGCAGCGTGGGTGGCCGACATGTCCCTCGACGGCTCCCTTATCGCGATAAATCACGGTGAGTACGGCGATTTCCGTCACCCCGCCCTCCGCGTCGTCCGGCACAACGGCGACACGGTCAGCGAGCTCTACGACGGCCCCGGCAAGGGCGTGGTCGGGCTCAAGTTCGCGCCCGTCATGGGCGACCGCCGGCTGCTCGCCCTGCACGAGCGCCGCCAGCGCCACGAGCCCCTGGTCTGGGACCCGGTGACCGGCGAGCAGCGCGAGATCTGGCTGAAGGACTCCGGCGACCTGGCCGCCGAGTGGTACGACGACGGCCGCGGCCTGCTGATCCTGCGCGACGACCGGGCCCGCAGCTACCTGCATCGTTACGACCTCGCCGGCGGCGGGCTGACCCTCATCGACACGCCGCACGGCGTGATCGACGAGGCGGCTCCCCGGCCCAGCGGCCACGTCGAGTACTCCTGGTCCAGCGCCTCCCACCCGCCGGTCATCCGCTCCACCAACGGCCAGGTGGTGGTCAACCCCAGCGGTCCGCCCGCCCCGCCGAGCGTGCCCGTCGAGGACATCGACGTCGAAGGCGAGGGCGGCCGCATCCACGCGCTGGTCTCCAAGCCGGAGATCGGCACCGCGCCCTTCCCCGCTGTCTTCCTGCTGCACGGCGGGCCGGCGGACCACGACCGCGACGCCTTCTCCCCCGAGGTCGCGGCCTGGGTGGACGCGGGCTTCGCAGTGGTGCGGGTCAACTACCGCGGCTCCACCGGCTACGGCTCGGACTGGCGCGACGCGCTGCACGGCGACGTGGGGCACATCGAGCTGGCCGACGTGGCGGCCGTGCGCCGGTGGGCGGTCGAGCGCGGCATCGCCGACCCCGACCGGTTAGTGCTGGCGGGCTCGGCCTGGGGCGGCTACCTCACGCTGCTCGGCCTCGGCACCCAGCCGGACCTGTGGGCGTGCGGCATCGCGGCGGTGCCGATCGCCTGCCACCACACGTCGTACGAGGACGAGGCCGAGAGCCTGCGCGCCTACCACCGCGCGCTGCTCGGCGGCTCCCCCCGCGAGCAGCCCGAGCGATATGCCGCCAGCTCCCCGATCACCTACGTCGACCAGGTGAAGAGCCCGCTGCTGATCCTGGCGGGCGAGAACGACACGCGCTGCCCGCTGCGCCAGATCGAGAAGTACGTGGCCAAGCTCGCCGAGCACGGGCGCGAGCACGAGGTCTACATGTACGACGCCATTCGCGGATCCCTGGTGGTGTCCGAACGGATCGCGCAGATAGCTGTCCAGCTCGACTTCTCCAGAAAGCACGTGAATTCGACCTGACGCTTGACAGGTCGTAAGAATTGCCCGACCCGGCGGGCTTGACCGTCGGGTCCTCCCCCTGTCACGATCCGCGCACGGTCGGTATACGGGGAGGCACTCATCAAGCACCACAGGCCCGCGACCGGCTCGCGGAGGCTAGCGGGCGCGCAGGACCACGATGGCGAGGTCGTCCGCGCTCGGCTCGGAGGCGAACTCCGCCGCGCCCCTGCGGATGCGCTCGGCCACCGCCCTGGCAGACAGCCCGGCGCACTCGGCCAGCAGCTTGGCCAGGCCGCCGTCGTCGTCGAGCAGGCGCCCGCCGGAGCGCCGCTCGGTAACCCCGTCGGTCACCGCCAGCAACACGTCGCCGTGCTCCAGGTGGATGGTGTCGGCCTCGAACACGACCTCGTGGAAGACGCCGAGCAGCGACTGCGGGGTGGTCACCGCCTCGACCTTGCCGCTCGGCTTGAGCCGCAGCGCCTCGGGGTGCCCGGCCGACACCATGCGGATCTCCAGGCCGGTCTTCACGGGCGAGATGTCGCCGTGCAGCAGCGTGAGGAACCTGGCCCGCTCCCCCTCCTCCAGGATCGCCTGGTTGAGCCGGCCGAGGACGGCGGCGACGCCGTACCCCTCACGTGCCAGCAGCCGCAGCGTGTGGCGGGCGAGGCCGGTCACGGCGGCGGCCTCCGGGCCGGTGCCGCAGACGTCGCCGATCGCGAACCGCCACGAGTCGTCGCCCGCCTTGAACAGGTCGTAGAAGTCGCCGCCGACCTCGTTGGCCTCGCCCGCGGGCTCGTAGATGACGCCGTAGTCGAGGCCGGGGACCTCGGGCTCGTTGGGCGGCAGCAGGCTGCGCTGCAGCGCGCGGTTGGCGGCGGCCTGCTGGGCGTAGAGCCTGGCGTTGTCCATGGCCAGCGCGGCGCGCCTGCCGATGTCCTCGGCGAACTGGATGACCTCGTCGGGAAAGCGGTCGGGCCGACCCAGGCACATCATGCCCAGGCTGCGGCCGCGCGCGGTGAGCGGCACCGCGAGCACCTGCGAGTCGGCCAGGTGGAGCGCGGAGGTGACCCGCGTGCCGGCGGCGGCCACGTCCATGTCCGCCAGTTGCTCGCGCAGCCCGTCGATCCTGGCCTCGTCGGCGTGCCACAGATAGACCAGCCGCAGCGGCCCGGCCGCGCCGTCGGAGGTGTAGACCGCGCACCAGGTCGCCAGCCTCGGCACCACCACCTGGGCGATGATCGCGGGCACCATGTCGGGGTCGAGAGTGCCCGCGAGCAGGTCACTCGCATCGGCCAGGAACCCCAGCCAATGTGGTCCTCGGGAGCTCTCCTCCAGCCATTCGGCTGCCACCCTGTCCACGGAGCCAGGTAGCGTGAGCCTTGCCCAGTGGACACGGGAATCACCCGCAAAGGTGACTCCCCACTCTTCGACGTTCGCGGAAGGAGCTTTTGGATCGCTCTGGGAAACGCTTCGCTGCCGGAATTCCACCTGTACGGCATCCCCGAAATGCTTCCAAATCACCTCAAACGGCTCGTCAGCGACTTGCTCGGCCAAATCTCCCGCGACTTGCTCGGCGGTATGGAGCACGCCACCGGTGGCCCACGCGGTCATCACTTCGTGCGTGAACCTCATCGCAGCCGTCACAGCGGTCTCACCGGGAGCGAACGTCGCAGCGAGCACCGCATGGGGAGAAGCAGTCATCCCAACGTGCCTACCACACTTCTCACTGACTTGGGGTAAATCCAAGGACAGGACTACGAGCTACTCATCGTGACAGACTTGAATCACTCGCCGGAGCCCGCAGCGAGTGAAGGAGGCCCCATGACCACGGCCAAGGCCGCGCCAACCCCAGAGGAGAGGACGTATACCGAATCGGATCTCGTACCCATCCTCGAGACCCTCTTCTCTTGGCGTGACGGCGACTTCCGGCGTCGGGTGCCTTATGCGCCCCCGGGCATCCTCAGCGAGGTGCGGCTGCTGCTGAACGAGGTGGCCGACCGCCGCGAACATCTCGCCAACGAGCTCGTACGCGTCCGCAAGGAGGTCGTCAAGGAGGGCCGGTTCGGCGAGCGGCTGACGCCAGGCCCCGGGGTGGGCGCGTGGGCGGAGAGCGTCGAGTCGGTCAACCAGCTGATCGACGCCCTGGTGAGCCCGGTGAGCGGCGCGGCCGACGTGATCGACGCGGTCGCCAAGGGCGACCTGTCGCGGCGCATCGACCTCGACCGGTCGGCCCGCGGCGAGGTGCGCCGCCTGGGCAAGGCCATCAACGGCATGGTCGACCAGCTCGCGCTGTTCAACTCCGAGGTGACCAGGGTGGCCCGGGAAGCCGGGACCGAGGGCCGGCTGGGCGGCAGCGCCAACCTGCGCGGCATGTCCGGGAGCTGGCGCGATCTCACCGAGGCCGTCAACACGATGTCGTCCCGCGTGGCCGCGCAGGTGCGCGACATCGCGGTGGTGACCACCGCGGTGGCCAAGGGCGACCTGAGCCGCAAGGTGACGGTCGACGCCGTGGGCGAGATGTTCGAGCTGAAGAACACCGTCAACACGATGGTGGACCAGCTGTCCGGCTTCGCCGAGGAGGTCACCCGCGTGGCCCGCGAGGTGGGCACCGAGGGGCAGCTCGGCGGGCAGGCGCAGGTCACCGGCGTGTCCGGGGTCTGGAAGGACCTCACCGACAACGTCAACTTCATGGCCAACAACCTCACCTCTCAGGTGCGAAGCATCGCGACCGTGGCGACGGCGGTGGCCCAGGGCAATCTGTCCAAGAAGATCACCGTCGACGCGCAGGGCGAGATCCTCCAGCTCAAGGACACCCTCAACACGATGGTGGACCAGCTGTCCTCCTTCGCCGACGAGGTCACCCGCGTCGCCCGCGAGGTGGGCACCGAGGGCAAGCTGGGCGGCCGGGCCGAGGTGAAGGGCGTGTCGGGCGTCTGGAAGGACCTCACCGACAACGTCAACTCCATGGCCAACAACCTGACGTACCAGGTGCGCAACATCGCCCAGGTGACCACGGCCGTGGCCAACGGCGACCTCACCCGCAAGATCGACGTCGACGCCCAGGGCGAGATCCTGGAGCTCAAGTCGACCATGAACACGATGGTCGAGCAGCTGTCGTCGTTCGCCTCCGAGGTCACCCGAGTCGCCCGCGAGGTGGGCACCGAGGGCCAGCTCGGCGGGCAGGCGCAGGTGCGCGGCGTGTCCGGGGTCTGGAAGGACCTGACGGACAACGTCAACTCGATGGCCAACAACCTGACCTCGCAGGTGCGCCAGATCGCGGCGGTCTCGTCCGCGGTGGCCCAGGGCAACCTGTCCAAGAAGATCACCGTCGACGCGCAGGGCGAGATCCTCCAGCTCAAGGACACCCTCAACACGATGGTGGACCAGCTGTCCTCCTTCGCCGACGAGGTCACCCGCGTCGCCCGCGAGGTGGGCACGCAGGGGCAGCTCGGCGGGCAGGCCAGGGTGCAGGGCGTGTCGGGTGTGTGGAAGGACCTCACCGACAACGTCAACTTCATGGCCAACAACCTGACGTACCAGGTGCGCAACATCGCCGAGGTGACCACCGCCGTGGCCAACGGCGACCTCACCCGCAAGATCGACGTCGACGCCCAGGGCGAGATCCTGGCGCTGAAGACCACCATCAACCGGATGGTCGACCAGCTGTCGTCGTTCGCCTCCGAGGTCACCCGAGTGGCCCGCGAGGTGGGCTCGGAGGGCCAGCTCGGCGGCCAGGCGCGGGTCGAGGGCGTCGAGGGCACGTGGAAGCGGCTCACCGAGAGCGTCAACGAGCTGGCGGGCAACCTCACCACGCAGGTACGCGCCATCGCGACCGTGACCAGCGCCGTGGCGCGCGGCGACCTGACCCGCTCGATCGCCGTCGAGGCGCAGGGCGAGCTGGCGGAGCTGAAGGACAACATCAACTCGATGGTGGCCAACCTCCGCGAGACCACCCAGGCCAACCAGGAGCAAGACTGGCTCAAGTCCAACCTGGCCCGCATCTCCCGGCTCATGCAGGGCCACCGCGACCTGTTCGAGGTGGCCAAGCTGACGATGAGCGAGCTGACGCCGCTGGTCTCGGCCCGCTACGGCGCCTTCTACGGCATCGACCCCGAGGGCGACCACGAGCTGGTGCTGATCGGCGGCTACGGCGTACGTCCCGGCCGAGGGCCGCGCCAGCGCTTCGCCATCGGCCAGGGCATCGTCGGCCAGGCGGCGGCCGAGGGCAGGCACATCGTGCTCGACGACGTGCCACCGCAGTTCGTCACCATCGACAGCGGGCTCAGCCAGTCCACGCCCGCGCAGATCGTGGTGCTGCCGATCCTGTTCGAGAGCCGCGTGCTCGGCGTTCTGGAGCTGGCCTCGTTCACCCCGTTCGGCGAGGTGCACCTGGACTTCCTGCGGCAGCTCGTCGAGACCATCGGCGTCACGATGAACACGATCATCGCCAACTCCCGCACCGAAGACCTGCTGACCGAGTCGCAGCGGCTCACCCGGGAGCTGCAGGAGCGCTCGGACGAGCTGCAGCGCCAGCAGGAGGAGCTGCGCAGGTCCAACGCCGAGCTGGAGGACAAGGCAGCGCTGCTGGCCAAGCAGAACCGCGCGATCGAGATCCAGAACTTCCAGATCGAGCAGGCCCGCCGGACGCTGGAGGAGCGGGCCGAGCAGCTGGCCGTGTCCTCGCGCTACAAGTCCGAGTTCCTCGCCAACATGTCGCACGAGCTGCGCACACCGCTCAACAGCCTGCTGGTGCTGGCCAAGCTGCTGACCGAGAACGCCGAGGGCAACCTGACCTCGCAGCAGGTCGAGTTCGCCCGTACGATCCACAGCGCGGGCTCGGCGCTGCTCCAGCTGATCAACGACATGCTCGACCTGTCGAAGGTCGAGGCGGGCCGGATGGACATCCACCCGATCCAGGTGTCGCTGCCCAAGATGGTCGACCTGCTGGAGGCGGCGTTCGCGCCGCTGGCCCAGGACAAGGGCCTGTCGTTCAGCGTGGACGTCGAGTCCGACGTGCCGAACGAGCTGCGCGCCGACGAGCAGCGCCTGCAGCAGGTCCTGCGTAACCTGCTCTCCAACGCGGTGAAGTTCACGCCACGGGGCGAGGTCAAGCTGCGCGTCTCGATGGCTCCGCCCGGAGTCGACTTCGACGACGACACGCTGCACGACGCCCACGATCTGCTGGCCTTCCATGTGGTCGACACCGGCATCGGCATCGCACCCGACAAACGGGACGTCATCTTCGAGGCCTTCAGACAGGCCGACGGCACCACGAGCAGGAAGTACGGCGGCACCGGCCTGGGGCTGGCGATCTGCCGGGACATCGCCAGGCTGCTCGGCGGCGAGATCCACGTGGACAGCGAGCTGGGCAAGGGCAGCACGTTCACGCTCTACCTGCCGGCCTCTTACACCGGCCCGCTGGCCGCCACCGACGGCGGCGCGGCTCGCCGGCAGCTCATGACGTCGCCGGTGGACGAGCAGCCCACCGCCGCCACGGTGCCCGAGCCGCCGCTGCCGCTGGACCTGCCGATGCCCGAGCTGGTCGAGCCGCCGGTCGAGACGCCCACCCAGTGGCAGGGCGACGATCCGCTCAACGGCTCGAAGATCCTCATCGTGGACGACGACATCCGCAACGTGTTCGCATTGACCAGCGTGCTGGAGCGACACGGCTCCACAGTCGTCTACGCTGAAAACGGCCGGGAGGGGATCGAGCAGCTCGAACGGAACGAGGACGTCGCGCTCGTGCTGATGGACATCATGATGCCGGAGATGGACGGCTGGGCCACGACCTCGGCCATCCGGCGCATGCCGCAGTTCGCCGATCTGCCGATCATCGCGCTGACCGCCAAGGTCATGCGGGGCGATCGGGAGAAGAGCATCGCGTCGGGCGCGTCCGACTACGTGCCCAAGCCGGTCGACGTGGACCGGCTGCTCGAACGCCTGCGCGGCTGGCTCAGCCGCGGTCGCGGAGCCACGACCGACTCATCAGCCGAAGGGGCGTGATCGATGGCGGATCGTGCGAAGATCCTGCTGGTCGATGATCGCGAGGAGAACCTCATCGCTCTCGAGGCCATCCTCAGCTCGCTCGACCTGGTGCCCGTGCGCGCCCGGTCGGGCGAGGAGGCGCTCAAGGCACTGCTCAACAGCGAGTTCGCGCTCATCCTGCTCGACGTGCGGATGCCGGGCATGGACGGGTTCGAGACGGCCGCGCACATCAAACGGCGCGAGCGGACCAGGAACATCCCGATCATCTTCCTCACCGTCGTGGACAGCGCGCCCGACTACGCCTTCCGCGGGTATGCGGCGGGCGCGGTCGACTACCTGACCAAGCCGTTCGACCCGTGGGTGCTGCGGGCGAAGGTGTCGGTGTTCACCGAGCTGTACAACATGAACAAGCGCCTGGCCGAGCAGGCGTCCATGCTGCGCGACCGGGTCAGTGGCGAGCTGCCGCCGGGCACGGGCGACCACGCCGCGGTGCTGCCGGAGCTGTCGCGGCGGCTGACGTCGGTGGAGGACGAGCTGGCCCGGATCCGGGAGCTGGCTCGCAAGTCACAGGACCCGGCACTGGCCGTGCCGCTCTCGGACCTGACGGACCGGGTCACGCATTTGCGCGCCGGCTTCGACGCGCTGTCCTGACGTGCCCACAACCCCGGACGCACGCCAGCGTCCGGGGATGACGCATGCCGGGACGTCGCAGGGCTACAACGCCGACCCGGGCGGTGTCACGGTGGAGGTAACGCGGAGCGGGCGATCCAGTCGCACACGGCACGAGCGGCGCGCTTCGGAGCACCGGCGCGCGGATCAGTGGCGCGCGCGTTCCAGGGCGTCCCAGAAGCCGCGCCGAAGCGCGTGGCGGACCTCGTCGTGCAGCAGGAAGTCGATCGGCAGCGACGACCCCTGCAGCAGCCGCGCCTCCAGGTCCGACGGCATGCGCGGCTTGCGGGCCAGCACCGCCTCGAGCCACAGCGCCGGCGCGTCCCGGGCGACGGAGTCGCCGAAGTCGTGCCCCTCCCGGTGGGCGGACTTGACGGCGTCGGAGAGCGTCGTTGCGCCCGCCGTGGCGGCGGACGGCGGCGTGACGGGCGCGGACTGCGGCACGGTGTACGGCCCGGCCTGCGCCGGCTGGTAGCTGCCGCTGGACGGCGAGGCGAACTGCCCGGTGCTGGGCGACTGTGACTGGGCCTGGGACTGTGGCTGGGCCTGCATGGGACCCGTCGCCGGGGCGGAGGACGGCGGCTGCTGCTCGGCCTGGTAGCTGGAGTAGGTGGGCAGCGCCGGCGGCGTGGACGACGAGCGCCCGCGCCCGGACGACGACGGCCCGTTGGACGACGACTGGCTGTGCGAGCCGGAAGAGGAGGAGCCGGCGGCGTGGCTGCCGGTGGACGGCGCGGCCGGGGGCAGCGACGACTGCGATGACGACGAGGAGGGCTGGGAGGGCGGTAGCGAGTATGTGGCCTGCCCGTTGCTGAGCGGTGCGTGGTGCCCGTTGGACGACGACTCGGTGACGCCGGTCACCACGGAGACGTACTGTCTCAGGTGGACGGCGCCCAACTCGACCAGGTCGTCGCACTCCTGCCGGAGCGACCGCGAGACGGCCCAGCCGCCGTCGGCCGCGATGTGGATGACGCTCACCCTGATGCCGAGGTCCTGCGCGTCGCACACGACCTGCGCCAGGTCCTCGTCCCCGCTCACGACCACCGCGTCGCAGATGGCGTTGTTGCGGGCGAGCGTCATCAGGTCGCGATGGACCTGGGCATCGACCCCTTCGCGGCGGCCCGGCCGGATGCGCGACAGCCTGAGCTTGAGGCCCGGAATGTCGGCCAAGACGTCGTGCTCCGGCGTGCGCCGGCCCTCGACCGTCGCCTCGTACCAGTAGCACCGCAGCAGCGGCAGGCCGGTGCGCTCGCGTGACAGGCTGGTCATCAGCTGGAGCAGCCCGGGGTAGTCCCAGGCAACCGCTTCGCGATGACGCGTGCCGTGCACGGCCATCGCTCCATCAGCCAGCAGATAGCCGGCGTCTACGAACAGCGCACAGCGATCCACTGACACCGCCCCTTTCCTGGTGGTCCGACCTTGCTGGCTCTGCACCGTCAGAGACCGGACTCGGCGGCCCTCTCTCAGGGTAATGAAAGCAGGTGATCGCGCGAGGGTTAACCCAACAGTTCGGCCCCGCCCGCCAACGCGCCAGACCATACAGGCGGATCGTACCAGTTTGTCCCGTTCATGGTCACGATCTCGCACGCACACTCAACGCGGCCACGCCGAACAGGACGACGTCCTTGTCCGTGGCGATCGTCAGTCCCGGGTCCGCTCCGAGTTCAGCGCCGACCGTATCGATGTCGGCACCGAACGTCATCTCCGCCACGCCGCTCGATGAGCCGTCGAAGACGTTCGCGCGGTGGCGGCCGCCGCCCACGGGGGTGAGGGCGCCGGTGCCGAGGGAGACCTTGTCACCCTCGAGATCGGCGTCGCCCTCCCACGTCACCAGCTCCACCCTGGCCGGAGCGGCCGCGGGGGTCAGCCCGCCGATCGGGATCCGCACGCGCCGGTCCGCGCCGCCGACCACGGTGGCCGTGTCGAGCACCACGGCCTGGCTGTACGGCTCCGCCGGATCGCTGACGATCAGCACCAGGCTCCACCCGGCGTGCCGCGCCACCCCCTCCTCCAGCGGCGCGTCGGCCGCCCACCACATGCCGTTCCTGCGTACGCCGGCGACCAGCCCACTGACGTCGGCGAACGCCTGGTAGACGGGGCCTGCGGGCAGCTCGCGCACGGCCACATGGCCCGGCCGGACCGTCTCGTACTTCCGCCGCCCGGGCGGCCGGATCTTGATGGGCCCGGCGCGCTCACCGCTCGCCGACCAGTAGAGCCCGGCCCACACGACCCGGCTGCTCTTCGGCAGGGACAGCCGGGCCGCGCTTGAGGCGGCGGTGTCCGGCACGTCGTCCCGGTCGAGCGCGGCCATCGGCCACAGGTCGTTGTCGCGCTGGTCGCCCTGGCGCCGCCGGGCCTGCGGGCAGCCCACCCGCTCTTCGGGGCAGCTCAGCAGGGCGTTGCCGATCGCCCTGACGGTCACCCTGCCCTCGGTGGCGAACCTGGCAGGCGCCCCGGTCGCGCGTACGCCCTCCTCGGCCCGCGCCCTGACCCGCAGCGAGCCGGCCTCGACGCGTACGGCGGGCCCCGCGCCCTCCGGCGCCTCCCCTGCCACCAGCACCCGCAGGAACACCGCCGTGCCCTGCCCGGCGCCGAGCGGCTCCCTGGCGCACCGGGCGCCGCCACCGACCGGGCGGCAGGCCCAGCCGTCCACCGTGCCGACGGGGCCGGGGCGGGCGGTCTGGTGGTGCCGGGCCGTCGGGATGAGCGCCACGCCCGGCGGCAGGTCCACGAGCGCCGCCAGCTCCTCGCTGGGCGCGTCGCCGTAGTTGCGCAGCCGGATGCGGACGATGCCGGGCTGGGCGCGTACGAGCGCTCCGAGGGGTTCGATGGTCGCGCGCAGCCGGGCACTGTCCAGTGGCTTCGCGGTCTTGACCGGGGGCGGGACCCGCACGGGGACCTCGCTCGGCTGCGGCTGCGGCTGCGCCGGCCGCACCGACGCGGGCGGCTGGGCGATCGGCGCCGTCGCGGGCCGCTTCGTGGCCGGCCCCTCCTCGGAGATCAGCAGGAGCGCCGCCACCGCGACGGCCGCGCCGCCCGCGATCGCGGCCTGCTGGTGCCTGGGCGCCCGCCGCAGCCGGCCGGCCACCCGTAGCAGGCGGCCCGCGCCGCCGCCGGTTGCCGACTTGGCGAGCGCGGCCGCGTAGCCGCCGAAGAGCGGTCCGGCGATCAGCGGCCCCACCATGACGCGCAGCCCGCGGTTGACGTCGGTCAGCTCCAGCAGGACCCCGTGGCACTCCTCGCAGCCGTTCACGTGCTCGTCGACGGCCTTGGAGTCGCGCCTGGCCAGCCCGCCCCTGACGTAGGCGCCCATCTTGCCGAGCACCGGCCGGCATTCGTGCTGCGGCTGCTCGCCCAGGTGTATCTGCAGGTAAGCCTGCCGCAGCCCTTCCCGCGCCCGGTACGCCAGCGCCGCCACGCCGTTGACCGACAGGCCGAGCAGCGGCGCCACGCCGGCCGGCCTGCTCTTCTCTACCTCGGTGTGCCAGAGCACCGCCCGCCACCGCTCGGGCAGCGACAGGTACGCCCGGGCGATCAGCGACTTCTCCAGCCCGACGAGCGCGGGATCGACGAACGGCACCCCGGGGTCGTACTCCTCGATCTCCCCCGTGGCCACCTGGCGGCTCTCGATCCTGGAGCGGTCGTGGACCGTGCGCCGCACCACGGTCAGCAGGTAGGTGCGGAACGCGGCGTCGGGACCCTTACCCCGGCCGACCAGGTCGAGGATCTTCGTGAACGCCTCGGCGACCACGTCGTCGGCCTCCGTGCCCCTGACGAGCTGCCGGGCCAGCGCGCGGGCCGCGGCGACATGGCGCTCATAGAGCTGCCCGTACGCTGCGGCGATGCCCTCTTTGACGGCCCGAAGCAGATCTGCGTCGCTTTGCGGCGATTCGACACCCATAGTGACCTCACGATTACGCGGGGTTTCCCGGCGCAATCATTCCGCATTCCCGTCATGACTAACCCGGGAAGCCGTCTTTACCGTCGGCGCGGCAGGAGCATGGCGGAGGGCCGGTCCCGAGGCGGGGTACGCGATCGAGGCCGTGTCCGAGGGGCCACGACCTCGCCCTGATCAGGACCCTAAGCTTGGACGCATGACAGATCGCGACAACCTGCTGGCCGAGATCAAGAAGAAGGCCGTCGTGCACGGCAAGGTCATCCTCTCCTCGGGGCTGGAGGCGGACTACTATCTCGACCTGCGCCGGATCACGCTCGACGGCGTGGCCGCGCCCCTCGTCGGCAGAGTGATGCTCGACGTGACCGAGGACCTGGACTACGACGCGGTGGGCGGGCTCACGCTGGGGGCCGACCCCGTGGCGGCCGCGATGCTGCACGCGGCGGCGGCGCGCGGCCGCACGCTGGACGCGTTCGTGGTGCGCAAGGCGCAGAAGCAGCACGGCATGCAGCGCAGGATCGAGGGTCCCGAGGTGAAGGGGCGGCGGGTGCTCGCGGTCGAGGACACCTCCACGACCGGCGCCTCGCCGCTGACCGCCGTCGAGGCGCTGCGGGAGGCGGGCGCCGAGGTGGTGGGCGTGGCCACGATCGTGGACCGGGGCGGGAGCGAGCGGATCATCGGCGAGGGGCTCGAATACCGCACCGCCTTCACCTTGCGGGACCTCGGGCTCTAGCCTGGGGCGCGGACGGTGAACGCCTTCCGCGCGCCCGGCTCGCCCTGCTCGCGGGGCTTGCCGTTCTCGGTGACGCGGACCGTGCCCGCGTCGCTGAGCACCACGTCCAGCTCGGGCTCGAAGTAGCTGACCTCCTCGCCCTTGCTCATCTCGCGGTGCTGGAGCACGTCGCCGCCCGGCACCCGTACCGTGACGGTCGGGCAGGTCTCGGCCAGGCACTCGATGCGCACGGTCGGCACCTGGGCACTGGCCTCTTCCGTGGCGGGGCCCGTGGAGGCGAGGGTGGAGGCGCGCCCGGGCTCGGCCTGTGTCGGCGTGCCGATCGAGCCGAGCAGCGCGCGACCGCCGATGACCAGCAGTGTCAGCACGGCCCCGACCGCCAGGACGGCGAGCGCCAGGCGGGCGAGGCCCATCGGATCGGACCTGTGGCGTCCCACAGGGGGCAGCGTACCCGGAGGCAGGCCGCTCTTCCGAGAGTCGCGTACGACCTCAGTGCTGACTGTCCGTGCTCGACGGCACGCGGTGGTGCTTGCCGTTGGGCGAGGGGAGGCTCTTGGCCTTCCGGCGGTTCTTGATGACCTCGACGAAGATCGGGATCATCGAGATGAGGACGATGAGGAAGACGCCCGGCAGGATGTACTTGTCGATCTGCTTGGGGTCGACCTGCCCACCGAGAAAGTGGCCGACCAGGATCAGGCCCTCGGTCCAGACGACGCCGCCGATGACGTTCCACATGAAGAACCGCTTGGGCGGCATCTCCAGCACGCCCGCCACCGGATTCATGAACGTGCGCACGATCGGCACGAACCTTGCCAGAATCACCGCCTTGGCCGGGCCGAACTTCTCGAAGAACTCCTCGGCCCGGAGCACGTGCTCCCTCTTGAACAGCCGCGAATCCGGTTTGTCGAAGAGTTTGCGGCCGAATCTCGCGCCCAGGAAATGACCCAGCTGGGCGCCCGCGACCGCGCACACCGGGGTGCCGATCAGTAGGACCGGAAGGGAGAGGGGCTCGATGCCCATTCCCATGGCCACCGACGCCGAGCTGAAAATCCCCGCGGCCACCAGCAGCGAGTCACCGGGCAGGAAGAACCCGAGCAGCAGACCCGTTTCGGCGAAGATGATGGCCAGCACGCCGATCGTGGCGAAAGCGCCAAGGATCGTAAGCCACCATGTCGGGTCGAGGAGATTCAAAAGCCAGTCCACGCCGAGAGCCTACCTGGGAGCGGGCACGCGGGACGTGACCATCGGCCACGCGTTGTCTCTACCACACCGGGTAGTGAGCCGGAATACTGGGGGCCTGGCGCGAAGCCGTACCTTCTCAGGGAGATGAATCATGCCTATTGCGACTCCAGAGGTCTACGCGGAGATGCTCGACCGGGCCAAGGCCGGCGGATTCGCCTACCCGGCGATCAACGTGACCTCATCGCAGACGTTGCACGCCGCCCTCCGCGGCTTCGCCGAGGCGGAGAGCGACGGCATCGTTCAGGTCTCCACGGGCGGCGCCGAGTTCCTGTCCGGCGCGACCATCAAGGACATGGTCACGGGCGCGACGGCACTCGCCGAGTATGCCCGGGTCGTGGCCGCGAAATACCCCGTCACGGTGGCATTGCACACCGACCACTGCCCCAAGGACAAGCTCGACGGTTTCATGCGGCCGTTGGTCGACATCTCGCTGGAGCGGGTCTCGAAGGGCCTGGACCCGCTCTTCCAGTCGCACATGTGGGACGGCTCCGCCGTACTGCTCGACGAGAACCTGGAGATCGCCAAGGAGCTCCTCGACAAGTGCGCGCGGGCGCGGATCATCATGGAGATGGAGATCGGCGTCGTCGGCGGCGAGGAGGACGGCGTCGTCGGCGAGATCAACGAGAAGCTCTACACGACCGCCGAGGACGCGCTGGCCACCGCCGAGGCCGTGGGCGTCGGCGACCAGGGCCGCTACATGCTGGCCGCCACGTTCGGCAACGTGCACGGCGTCTACAAGCCGGGGCACGTCAAGCTGCGGCCGAGCGTGCTGAAGGAGATCCAGGACGCGGTCGGCGCCAAATACGGCAAGGAGAAGCCGTTCGACCTGGTCTTCCACGGCGGCTCCGGCTCGCTGCTCGAAGAGATCCACGAGGCGATCTCGTACGGCGTCGTCAAGATGAACGTCGACACCGACACCCAGTACGCCTTCACCCGCCCGATCGCCGACCACATGTTCCGCAACTACGACGGCGTGCTCAAGGTGGACGGCGACGTGGGCAGCAAGAAGGCCTACGACCCGCGTGCTTACGGCAAGGCCGCCGAGGCCGGGATGGCGGCCCGGGTGACCGAGGCGTGCGAAAGCCTCAAGTGTGCCGGGACGAAGATTTCGTAGCCACTTCGGCGGCCTGGCGGGTATGACTTGTCCTATGGATAACCTTCTCGCCGGGCCGCCCCCGACTCACATGCCGGACCTGCCCGAAGCCAGGGAGGCGCTGGAATCCGGTGCCAAGGCCTCCGACGTGGCCGCTCGCTTCCCCGCCTATCCGGCGGCGTGGGCCGCGCTGGCGGAGGAGTACTTCGCACAGGGGCATGCCGTCACCTCCTACGCCTTCGCGCGTACGGGCTATCACCGCGGGCTCGACCAGCTCCGCCGCAGCGGCTGGAAGGGCCACGGGCCCATTCCGTGGGAGCACGAGCCCAATCGCGGGTTCCTGCGCTGTCTGTACTCGTTGTCGAGAGCCGCCCAGGCGATCGGGGAGAAGGACGAGGCCGAGCGGTGCGCGCAGTTCCTGAAGGACAGCACGGAGACCGGTTACGAGGCGCTGACGAAGGGTTAGCCGCCGGCCTCTTGGGACGAATGGGCATACTCGGGTAGTCTCTCTACGCAAGAGCCCCTGACGCGCTTGCGCCAGGGGTTTCGTTTTGTGCACGGGAGACTGAACCATGCCGGCTGCCGTTCTCGTTGGTGCCCAGTGGGGCGATGAGGGCAAGGGCAAGGCCACTGACTTGCTCGGTGGCGACGTCGACTACGTCGTCCGCTATCAAGGTGGTAACAACGCGGGACACACCGTCGTCATCGGCGACCAGAAATACGCGCTGCACCTACTGCCCACGGGGATCCTGTCACCCGACGTGGTGCCCGTGATCGGCAACGGTGTGGTCATCGACCCGGGCGTGCTGCTGAGCGAGATCGACGGCCTGGCGGCGCGGGGCATCACCGCCGACCGGCTGCTGATCTCCTCCAACGCGCACCTGATCATGCCGCACCACAAGGCGCTCGACAAGGTCACCGAGCGCTACCTCGGCAAGGCCAGGATCGGCACGACGGGGCGCGGGATCGGGCCCGCGTACGGGGACAAGATCGCCCGTATGGGCGTGCGGGTGCAGGACCTGCTCGACCCCGGCATCCTGGCCAAGAAGATCGAGGTCGCGCTGACCGAGAAGAACCAGGTGCTGACCAAGGTCTACAACCGGCGCCGCATCGAGCCGGAGGCGGTGCTGGAGGAGTACCTCGCCTACGCCGAGCGGCTCAAGCCGCACATCGCCGACACCTCGCTGGTGCTGTCCAAGGCGCTTGACGACGGCAAGTTCGTGCTGCTGGAGGGCGGGCAGGGGACCCTGCTCGACATCGACCACGGCACGTACCCGTTCGTCACGTCGTCGTCCCCCACGTCGGGCGGCGCGTGCGCCGGGGCCGGCATCCCGCCGAACCGCCTCACCAAGATCATCGGCATCCTGAAGGCGTACACCACGCGGGTCGGCTCCGGGCCGTTCCCGACGGAGCTGACCGACGAGATGGGCGACTGGCTGCGCACGACCGGCGGCGAATACGGCGTCACCACCGGCCGCAACCGCCGCTGCGGGTGGTTCGACGCGGTGATCGCCCGGTACGCGACCCGGGTCAACGGGATCACCGACTACTTCCTCACCAAGCTCGACGTGCTGTCGGGGCTGGAGCGGATCCCGGTGTGCGTGGCGTACGACGTGGACGGTGTGCGGCACGACGAGATCCCGATGACGCAGACCGACTTCCACCACGCGACGCCGATCTACGAGGAGCTCCCGGGGTGGCGGGAGGACATCACCAGCGCCAAGTCCTTCGATGACCTGCCGCCGAACGCGCAGGCGTACGTGCGGACACTGGAGGAGATGAGCGGGGCCCCGATCTCCGCCATCGGCGTCGGGCCCGGCCGCGACCAGACCGTGGTGGTGCGCTCGCTCGTCTAGCGCAAACCGTGGGGATGGAGATCCCATCCCCACCCGCACCTCTCAAAAGCCGATCACTACGGCTGCCGTCACAGGCGTGTGAAGGGTCCAGCCGAGCGTCTGGTAGAGCGCCTGACCCTCGGCGGTCGCCACCAGCACCCCGCTCCGCGCGCCCAGCGACGCGGCGCTCGCCGTCAGGGTGCGCATGATGACGGTGCCGAGGCCGCGGCGGCGGTGGTTGGCCGCGGTCTCCACCTGGTCCACCACGGCCGTGGAACCGGCCACGGCGAACTGGCCGCGGGCCGCGATCTCGCCGGCCGCTGTCAGCAGGCGGGCCGCCGTGACCCCGGCCCTGGTGGTGACGGCCAGGGTGTAGCCGGGGGGCGCCTGCGGGGGCGCGACGCGGGTCAAGGGGACGGTCATCATGTGCTCGGCGTCCTTGAGTGCCCACGCCGGAGGCAGCAGCGGGGCGACGGCCTCGGCCGGGGCGCAGAGCTTGAGCCAGGTGCCCGGGGTGGTGAGCGTCGTGGTCAGGTGGCGGAGGATCCCTGGGGTCGGGGCGGCCACGATGTGGCGGGCCACGTGTCCTGGCAGGCCCACGTCCACGCGCAGGCCCCACGGTTCGCGTACGGGTTCGGGGGCGTTGCGGGAGATGACCCAGCCCTCGACCCATGCCCGGACTGTTGGGAAATAGGCCACTTTGAGAACCTCCGTCATACAGAACAGCCTATTGTCCCGCCGTCACCACACGACCGGGCGTTGCAGGATAAAAAGGACACGGCGTGGCACTGCCTAGTCATGCCTCGAGGCAGGTAGGGTCCGGGTTGTGCGCGTTGAGATTCATGGTCACCGGGGTGCTCGGGGCCTCTGGCCGGAGAACACCCTGCCGGGTATGAGCCGCACGATGGAGCTCGGCGTTCACGCGCTCGAGTTCGACGTCGCGCTCACCGCCGATCGGCGTCTCGTGCTCACGCACGACCTCAAGGTGTCGGCGGTGACCAGCGCCGACAGGCGGCCGCTCCACGTGGGTGATCCGCTCTATCCGTACGTCGGCAAGCCGATCAACGCCCTCACGCTGGCGCAGCTGCGCATGCTCGACGTGGGCGTGCGGCTGCCGCGGCATCTCGACGACCCCTTCGCGCTGACCCAGGTCGCCATGCCGGAGACCAGGATGCCGACGCTCGGCGCGGTGCTGGGGCTGGTGAACGCGTACGAGGCGGAGGGCGTACGGCTGCACGTCGAGCTGAAGTCCGATCCCACCAGACCCGAGCTGACCCCCGACCCGGAGATGTTCACCGAGCTCGTCGTCGACGAGCTCGACCGGCACGGCAGGCTCGGCAACGTGGCCATCCTGAGCTTCGACTGGCGGATCATCCGGCACGCCGCCGAGATCGCGCCGGGCACGCGCCGGTTCGCGCTGATCGAGCTGGACACCCTGCACTGGCACGACGACTTGGGCGACGACATTCCCGCCGCCGCCCGTGCGGCCGGGGCCACCACGCTCTCCCCCGAACACGTGATGGTGGACGAGGCGCTGATGGCGCAGGCGGCCGCGGCGGGGCTCGACGTGGCGGTCTGGACGGTCAACGAGGCCGGGTTGGCCGGAAGGTTGCTGGATCTCGGGGTCAGCGGGGTGGTGACCGACTATCCCGATCGTATGCGGGACCTGTGGCGGGAGCGCGGGCTCGAGTTGCCCGATCCGGTCGGCCCGCTCAAGCCCGTCGGCGTCTGAGCCCGCTCGCGGTCAAGCCCGTCAGACACCGAGCGCCCCCTACAGCCAGCCGTTGCGGCGGAAGCCGCGGTGCAGGAGCACGCAGGCGGTGATCATGACGGCCAGCACCGCCGGGTAGCCCCAGACCTGCTTGGTCTCCGGCATGAAGTCGAAGTTCATGCCGTAGACGCCGGCGATCATCGTGGGCACGGCCAGGATGGCCACCCATGAGGAGATCTTGCGCATGTCCTCGTTGGCCAGCGCGTTCGAGCGGGCCAAGGCGGCCTGCAGGATCGAGCTGCACAGCTCGTTCGAGGACTCCACCTGCTCACACACCCGGGACAGGTGGTCGCCGACGTCGCGGAAGTAGTCGCGCATCTCCGACGGGATCATGCGGCGCTGGGGCAACGCGGACAGCGGGGCCCGGAGCGGGGTGATGGCCCGCTTCATCTCCAGCATCTCCCGCTTGAGCTGGTAGATCCGGTTGATGTCGCGGGAGCTGACGTCGGCGAACACGGTCGCCTCGACCTCTTCGAGCTCCAGCTGCATGAGATCGGCGACCTGCAGGTACTGGTCGACGACGTGGTCGGAGATGGCGTGCAGCACGCCCGCCGGCCCGCGGTTCATCAGCTTGGGCTTGTCCTCAAGGCGGTCGCGGACCACGGTGAGCGGGCAGTGCTCGCCGTGCCGCACCGTCACCACGAAATCCACGCCGAGGAAGACCATGATCTCGCCGGTGGCGATGATCTCGCTGTTGTCGGTCAGCTCGTCGTGGTCGAGGTACGCGATGGTCTTGAGCACCATGAACAGCGAGTCGCCGTACCGCTCGACCTTGGGGCGCTGGTGCGCCTTGACGGCGTCCTCGACGGCCAGCGGGTGCAGGCCGAACACCTCGGAGAGCCACTCCACCTCGGGGGCCCCCGGCTCATGCAGGCCCACCCAGACGAACGCCTTGGCGCCCTCGGCGCTCTGGTTGTGCTCGCGTACGAGGCCGAGCGCCTCGACGATGCCCGTGGCCGAGACCTTCTTGCCCTGCACGTAGGCGCCGAACTCGACGATGGAGTCGCCAGGGGGCACGCAGACCTCACGCACCGGCTGGGTGAGCTGGCGCGTGGTGCGTGGCTGTACGTGGTGACGGTTGATACGACGGAAAAGCGTGGACGAGCGCATGGCAGTCCCTTTCCGCCCGACCTGGCACGCTCCACGCGCGACGAAAAGTCACCTCAATCAACACACATGCGTGGAGGCACGATCAGGCTGCCGGATTGGAGTGGTCGGGGGTACACCGGCTGTACGTGTGGAAGCACGTACTGCTGGGATCACCAGGATTCATCCCGGACCACCTCCAATCGCAAGAGACACCGCAAAGCCGCCTCAACCTACCACAGGCGGGTGAACCTATCCGACGATACCTGGCAGACGGTTCACCGATCAGGTAGAACTCGACAAAGATTGCTGCCTATTCCGGCATTTGGTGTCCTGGAGACCGGAGCCTGCACCTGGTGGCGGAGCTGCGACAATGGAACGTGTGCGCGTTCTAGTCATTGGTTCCGGAGGGCGTGAGCACGCCCTGTGCCGTTCTCTCAAACTCGACCCCCAGGTCACCGAGCTCCACTGTGCCCCTGGCAACCCGGGCATCGAGGAGGTCGCGACCGTCCATCCCGTCGATCCCCTCGACCCCGGGCAGGTGGCCGAGCTGGCCTCGCGGCTCCGTGTCGATCTCGTGGTGGTGGGGCCGGAGGCGCCGCTCGTGGCCGGCGCGGCCGACGCCGTGCGCGAGGCGGGCATCGCCTGCTTCGGGCCCTCCAGCGAGGCCGCCATGATCGAGGGCTCCAAGGCGTTCGCCAAGGAGATCATGACGGCGGCCGACGTGCCGACCGCGCGGGCCAGGGCCTGCGTCACCGAGGAGGAGGCCGCGGCGGCGCTCGACGAGTTCGGGGCCCCATACGTGGTCAAGGCCGACGGCCTGGCCGCGGGCAAGGGCGTCGTGGTCACCGAGGATCGGGAGCAGGCGCTCGCGCACGCGCGGGCCTGCGAGCGGATGGTGATCGAGGAGTATCTCGACGGCCCCGAGGTGTCGCTGTTCGCGTTGTGCGACGGGAGCACCGCCGTGCCGCTGCAGCCCGCACAGGACTTCAAGCGGGCCTACGACGGCGGCGAGGGGCCCAACACCGGCGGCATGGGGGCCTATACGCCGCTCCTTTGGGCGCCCGAGGGGCTGACCGACCAGGTCATGCGGGAGGTCGTGCACCCGACGATGGCCGAGCTGTCGCGGCGCGGGCTGCCGTACCAGGGGGTGCTCTACGTGGGGCTGGCCCTGACCGCGAAGGGGCCGAAGGTGGTCGAGTTCAACGCCCGCTTCGGCGACCCGGAGACGCAGGTGATCCTGGACCGGCTCGAGACGCCGCTGGGCGGGCTGCTGATGGCGTGCGCGACCGGCGAGCTGGGGCTCGACCCGGTGTTCAAGAACGGCTCGGCCGTGACCGTGGTGATCGCGGCGGAGAACTACCCGGACACGCCGGTCAAGGGCGACGTGATCACAGGGCTGCAGGAGACCGAGCACGCGTACGTGCTCCACGCCGGCACCAAGCGCGCCGGCGACGACGTCGTCTCCAACGGCGGCCGGGTGCTGAACGTGGTGGGCAACGGGCCCGACCAGGAGACCGCCCGCCACAACGCCTATCACCTGGTCGAGCAGATCACGCTGCGCGGCTCGCATTACAGGACGGACATCGCGCGATGAAGCACGTGCACTCCGGCAAGGTACGCGACCTCTACGAGACCGACGACGGCCTACTGCTGATGGTCGCCTCCGACCGGCTCTCGGCCTTCGACTACGTCCTCGAGCCCGACATCCCTGACAAGGGGGCCATCCTCACGCAGATGTCGCTGTGGTGGTTCGACCAGCTCAAGGACGTCGTGCCCAACCATGTCGTGGCACGGGGCGACGACGCGCGCAGCGTGCTCTGCCGGCCGCTGCGGATGGTGCCGGTCGAGTGCGTGGCGCGGGGCTACCTGGCGGGCGGCGGGCTGGGCGAGTACCGGAGCGACGGCACAGTCTCCGGGGTACGCCTCCCCGACGGGCTGGAGGACGGGTCCCGGCTGCCGGAGCCGATCTTCACGCCGTCCACCAAGGCGCCCGCGGGGCAGCACGACGAGCCGATCTCGTACGAGCAGGTCGCGGCCGAGGTCGGCGCGGAGACGGCCGAGGAGCTGCGGCGGATCACGCTGGCCGTCTACACGCGCGGCGCGGAGATCGCCCTCGAGCGCGGCATCATCCTGGCCGACACCAAGATCGAGCTGGGCTGGGACGCCGACGGCATGCTGACGCTGGGCGATGAGGTGCTGACGCCGGACTCGTCGCGGTTCTGGCCGGCCGACGAATGGCGACCGGGCCGGGCACAACCTTCTTTCGACAAGCAATATGTACGTGATTGGCTCCTATCGCCCGAATCAGGATGGGACAAAGCCTCCGGAAACCCCCCACCGAGGCTCCCCGACCACGTGGTAGAGCGCACCAGGCAGCGATACCTAGAAGCGTATGAGCGCGTCACGGAGGCTCCGTTTGGCGGATGATTCGGCTGGGACATGTGGTGTTAGCGACTACTGTTGGCCCGATCAAGCCTCACGTTGATTCCAAGGAGCCGCACGAAATGGTCCGTTACCGCGTGCGCGGTGGCAACGCACTGCGTGGAACCGCGTTCATCCAGGGCGCGAAGAACGCCGTGCTACCCATGATCGGTGCGGCTCTGCTCGCCGCGAAGGGCCGCACCGTCCTGCGCAACGTGCCGATCATCGAGGACGTCCGCCGCGCCGTCGAACTGGCCGAGACCGTGGGCGCGTACGTCGAGCTGCACGAGTCGGAGCGCACCTTGGTCATCGACGCCTCCAGGCTGACCAGCGCGGTGCTGCCGGCCGAGATCGCGCGGCGCTTCCGCGGCTCCGTCCTGTTCACCCCCGCGCTGCTGCACCGGTTGGGCGAGGCGATCGTGGAGGGGGTCGGCGGCTGCAATCTCGGCAGCCGCAATCTCGACTTCCACTACCTCGGCTACAAGAGGCTGGGCGCGATCGTGGACGAGGGTGAGACCGTCATCCACGTCAAGGCGTCCGGGCTGACCGGCGCCACCCTCTACCTCGACACCCCGTCCCACACCGGCACCGAGAACCTCATCATGGCCGCCGCCCTGGCCAAGGGCACGACCGTGATCGAGAACGCGGCGCTGGAGCCCGAGGTGCTCGACGTCATCGACATGCTCACCAAAATGGGCGCGCGCATCAGCGGCGGCGGCACCGGGTTCATCACCGTGGAGGGCGTGGAGGAGCTGCGTGCCGTCGAGCACACGGTGATGCCCGACCGGCTCGACGCGGGCGTGTTCGCGATGGCTGCGGCGATCACCGGGGGCGAGCTCAGCCTGGTGGGCACCGGTCTCGACCTGGGCGTCGTGCGCTACAAGCTGGAGCAGATGGGCGTCGACTTCGCGCGGGAGGGCGCGGTGCTGCACGTGCGCTGCGACCGGCCGCTGCGGCCGATCAACATCATCACCGACACCTACCCGGGCTTCGCCACGGACCTGCAGTCGCCGATGATGACCGTCGCGGCGCTGGCCGACGGCACCAGCTACATCCACGAGCGCATCTTCGACGGCCGGTTCGCCCTGGCCGGGGAGCTCAACAAGATGGGCGCTAACGTGGAAGTCGAGGACAGCCGGGCCGTAGTGCGCGGCCGGACACCGCTGACCGGGACCCGGGTGACGGCGCACGATCTGCGTTCGGGGATCGCCCTGGTGCTCGCCGGGCTCGCGGCCGAGGGTGAGACGCTGATCGACTCCGGATACCTGATCGATCGCGGCCACGCACATCTTGCGGCGCGAATGCGTGCGCTTGGCGCGGACATTACACGAGAGATTTCTGAACACTAAAAAGCATCAGAAAAACCTCGTTGAGCTGCTAAGACATCTTGTCGGGCGGTCAACCTGAACGACTTTCCGGAAAAGTCGGGCGTGACATTACGGCCCCCGCGAGCGATCGTTCCAAAAGAGAGCACTGCAACGGACGGCAGGATGGGACGAACATTGGTCGAGAGGGCCGAAGAAACTCCCCGAGTGTCACGCCCGGGCGCTATGACACCGGACCTCACCATCGGCGTGGTCGGACCACACGATTTGGTGGAGCGGGTCATGTTGATGGGTCATGCCGCGGCGCCGCTGCCGTGTCGCCTGGTGGCGGCCGCCTACCGCGACGAGCAAGAGGCGCCCGACAAGGTGACGCGGCTCGGTCCCGGTGTCGACGCATGCCTGTTCGCCAGCCCGGTCCCTTATGACCTGGCCAGGCGTTCCGGTGTGCTGACGATGCCCGCGACGTACGTCCAACTCGGCGGAGCAGCACTGGTGGCGGCGCTGGCCAAGGCCGCGCTCGACACCCGCATGGACCCACAGAGGGTCAGCATCGACGTGGTCAGCAGGGCCGATGTCGAGGAGGCGTACACCGACCTCGGCATCCCCGCCACAGACGTGCACAGCCGCGACGAGCCGGGCGCCACCGGCACGATCGCGGCCTACCACGAACGCCTGGCGCGGCAGGGCGCGACCACGGGAGCGCTAACGTGCCTGCCCGCGGTGGCCGAACGGCTGCACGCGGCGGGCGTACCGGTCATCAGGATCCGGCCGACCTCCGCGGCGGTCCGCACGGCGCTGCACACCGCGGCGCTGCTCGGGGCGCACCACCGGCTGGAGGAGTCGCAGCTCACCGTAGTGCTGGTGGAGGTGCCGACGCTGCGCGAGCCTGTGCGCCGCGCCGCGCCCCGCTACTGGCGCGACGAGCTGCGGTTGTCGCTGCACCGGCTCCTGGTCCAGGAGGCGAACCGGATCAACGCCACCGTCTGGCCGATCGACGATCACAGCTACCTGGTCACCGCGACCAGGGGCTCGATCGCGGCGGCCACGGACGGGTTCAGGGTGTTGCCGTTCGCGGCCAGGATCAGGGACGAGCTGGGACTTGCGGTCGAGGTCGGCGTGGGAATGGGGCGCACGACCCACGACGCGGAGTCGCACGCGCGGGCCGCGCTCGCGCGGACGCAGGCCGGCAAGCAGGCCCAGGGGTTCGCGGTGGACCGCGAGGGGCGGGCGCTCATCCCGGCCCCGCGGATGCCGCCCACCGGGTCCACCGCACTGAAACCGAAGGGGGTGGAGGTGCTGGCCAGGCTGGCGGCCAAGCTCGAAGGCGGAGACACGGTGGTCGACGCGGAGGGCGCGGGCAAGATGCTCGGGGTCACGCCTCGTACGGCTCGGAGATTGCTGCGCACGCTGGTTGACGAGGGACTCGCGTGGCCGCTTCCGCCGAACCGCACACCCCAGCCGGGTCGTCCGCGCCAGTTGTACCGGCTCATCGTGGAGAAACTCGGTCCGCGATAGGGAGAAGCTCGCTGCCATGCGGCGGCTTCTCCCCGCACCGGGCCTCTCCGCATGCGCTGCTCACTTCGCGTGGGTCCGCCGCCTCCTTCCCCCTTCTGTGGGCGGCGGGCCCCTGGCCCGCAGTCAAACCCCTCCTTCTCGTACGGCAAGCCAACGAGACGCCACCCACCGCACAGGGCTGGGCGCCTCCAGGGAGACGGCCTCTGACCCGCACAGGGCGGGGCGCCGCTACGGCGCCCCGTGGGCCGTTTACGGGGTTACCCGTGACCTGCGGAAAGCCCTAACGTTGACGTGCGATGTCAGGTTTGCGAACTTGCGCATTGACTCTTGTGAACTTATTGGTTGACCCGCGTAGATGCGGGTATGTTCACGGACGCCCCCGATCGACAGGATTCGGACGGGGGCACCAACTTTTTCTGACACCTGACTCCGCACCGAGTCGAGCGTGGTTTACACCGTTTCGGGTGACTCGTGGTGATGTGGGGGTCGTGGTGGTATGGGTCTCGGCCTGTTTCGGTTGATTGGTCGCTTCGTTGCGGCTCGACGTTCCGGATATCGGGACACCCGCCGCCGATTCAGCGACCTCTTGCGAGAAGCCCCGGCTGTTGCGTCGGCCCGCGTCGATGACAAGCGTGCTGTGCGGCGCTGTGAGCGTTCTGGGAGCGCTGGCGGGCATGACCGGACAGGTTGTCAGCGCCCGCACGCAGTTCCCCTTATCGGGGCCGTGAGCGCGTTGATCTCGTTGCGTGGGGAGGCCATAGTCCAGAGTCCGATACCCGCGGGTGTTTTGTCGGGGGCGCCCGGTATGGTCATGAGCCATGCGTGCAAACACCCCTGACGGCCGTGCTCCCCTTCTGGTCTGGGGCGCCTTGGCGATCGTCTACGTGGTGTGGGGCTCCACCTACCTCGGCATCAGGATCGCCATCGAGACCATGCCGCCCATGCTCAGCGGCGCCCTGCGGTTCGTCACTGCCGCGCTGCTGCTCGGCGGCTTCCTGCTGATCAAGAAGGGCACTGCGGCGTTCCGGATGTCGCTGCCCCAGTTCGGCGGGGCCGCGCTGGTCGGGCTGCTGCTCCTGACCGGCGGGAACGGCATGGTCGCGGTGGCCGAGCAGCACATCTCCAGCGGCCTGGCGGCGTTGCTCGTGGCCTCGGTGCCGCTGTGGCTGGTGGTGTTCAGGATCGCGGCCAGGGACCGTCCCGCGGTGCTGACGCTGGCGGGCGTGCTGGTCGGGTTCGGCGGGGTCGCGGCGCTGTCGCTCAACGGCGGCGGGGCGTCGGCCAGCACGGGGGGGATCGTGGTGATCCTGGTGGCCTCGCTGTCGTGGTCGATCGGCTCGTTCCTGTCGGGGCGGATCCCGATGCCGTCCAACGTGTGGGCGGCCAGCACGGTCGAGATGCTCGTAGGCGGCGCGGGGCTGGCGGTGGCCGGCGCGTCGCTGGGCGAGCGGTTCGACGTCGCGGCGATCTCGGGGCGTTCGTGGGCGGCGCTGGCGTACCTGATCCTGGTGGGGTCGCTCGTGGGCTTCACCGCCTACACCTGGCTGCTCGGCAACGCGCCGATCTCCCTCGTCTCGACGTACGCGTACGTCAACCCGGTCGTGGCCGTGATCCTCGGCGTGCTCGTGGTGAACGAACACGTGACGGCCCAGATCGTGGCCGGCGGCGCGGTGATCCTGGTGGGCGTCGCCCTGGTGGTGTCCACCGAGCGACGCTCCAAAGCCAGGACACCCGTCCCCGAGAAAGTCAGGGTCTAGCGGAGAACGCCTTGGCGGCGGCGAGGAACGCGTCGTTCGCCTCGGGATCGCCGATGGACACGCGGGCGCCCTCACCGGCGAACGGCCGCACCGCCACCCCCTCCTCGGCGCAGGCGGCGGCGAAGTCGAGGGTGCGCTCGCCGAGCCGCAGCCAGACGAAGTTGGCCTCGGTGGGCGGCACCGTCCACCCCTGCCCGATGAGCGCCTCGCGGACGCGGGTGCGCTCCTTGACCACCCGCTCGACCCGCTCCAGCAGCTCGTCCTCGGCCTGCAGCGAGGCGATGGCCGCCACCTGGGCGAGGTGGTTGACGGCGAACGGGACGATCGTCTTGCGCACGGCGGCGGCCACCGGCTCCTGCGCGATCATGTATCCGACCCGCAGGCCGGCCAGCCCGTAGGCCTTCGAGAACGTGCGCGTGACGCAGAGGTTCGGCCGGTCGCGGTAGAGGGAGAGGCCGTCGGGGACGTCGTCGTCGCGTACGTACTCGTGGTAGGCCTCGTCCAGCACCACCAGCACGTCCTCGGGCACCCGGTCGAGGAACGCCTCCAGCGCGCGGCGCCGGATCGCCGTCCCCGTCGGGTTGTTCGGGTTGCACAAGAAGACCAGGCGGGTGCGGTCGTTGATCGCCTCCGCCATGGTGTCAAGGTCGTGGTCCTCGCCCGCCAGGGGCACCCGCACGGACGTCACCCCGGCCAGGTCGGCGAGGAGCGGGTAGGCCTCGAACGACCGCCACGCGTACACGACCTCGGACCCCGGCTCCCCCACCGCCTCCAGCAGCTCCTGCGCCACCGTGACGGAGCCCGGACCGAGCGCGACGTGGCCGAACGGCACGCCGTGCCGCTCGGCGATGGCCTCGGTCAGCTTGATCGCCCCGGGGTCGGGATAGCGGTTGATGTGGCGCGCCCCCTCTGCGATCGCCTCGACCACCGAAGGCAGCGGGTCGTAGGGGGATTCGTTGGACGAGAGCTTGTACGACCTCCCGTCGGGGGCCGCGACGGCCTTGCCCGGCTTGTAGGGGGCCATGGTGTCGAGGATCTGGCGGAAACGAGGCATGGCCTTACCTTAGAAGGCGCGGCGAGGTGGGGCATCACCCGTCCGAGCTCGGGCCTGCCCATTCCTGGCATCCACCGGTCACGAAGCCCTTGTCCGTGGGCAGGACCGTGACCGAAATCGCCCCCAGGACGAGCCCGAGGGGATCACGTCGCCGCCCCTGCCCGCAGTCCCCGCGGCCTGGCCCAGGTGCACTCAAGGATGGGGATCGCCCCGCGCCGTGCTCGAAACGGGGCCCGGCTACTCCTTGAGGCTGCGGAGCATCGGCGGGTGGAGGAGCTCGGCGGGGCCGCGGCGGTAGAGCTTGGCCGGACGGCCGCCGTCTCTCGTCGTGGTGGCGCCCGTCTCCACCAGGAAACCCTCCGCCTTGGTGACCTTGCGATGGAAGTTCCTGGGGTCCAGGGAGCGGCCCCAGACGATCTCGTAGACGCGGCGCAGGTCCGCCACCGTGAACTCCGGCGGGCAGAAGGCCGCCCCCAGCGACGTGTACTCCAGTTTCGCGCGGGCCCGCTCCACCCCGTCGAGCATGATGCGGCGGTGGTCGAAGGCCATGACCGTGAGGGAGTCCACCGACTGCCAGCTCATGTGGGCCTTCTCCGAGGCCGGCAGGTCCGGGGCCAGCCCGAGGTAGGCGACGCTCAGGACGCGTTGGCGGGGGTCGCGGTCCGGATAGCCGTAGGTCTGGAGCTGCTCCAGGTGCACCGGCGCGCCCGGGAGGCCGGCCCGTTCGGAGAGGATGCGGTGGGCTGCGGCCGGGAGGTCCTCGTCGAGCTGGATGAAGCCGCCCGGCAGCGACCAGCGGCGCAGGAACGGCGGGTTGTCGCGGCGCCACACCAGTGCGCTCAGCGCGTGGTTACGGACGGTGAGGACGACCAGGTCGACGCTGACCGGGACGCTCGGGACCATGGACCGCACGTTACACGCAGTTTCGTGTGAGCGGCGAACCGCCGCTACGTCGCGATGCGGACGTGCAGTGGCTCCGTGGTGGCCTGGCCGGACGGCGCCTTGACGGTGATCTTGACCCACTCACCGGCCGGCACCTGGGCCCAGTCGAACGGCACCCAGGCCGTGGACATCCCCTCCGGCAGCTCCTCCTCCAGCGGGTCCTCGTCCAGCCAGCCCACCGCGGACACCGCCATGTCCGTCGTCCCGCCGGACCACTCGACGGTGACCGTGCTGTCCTTGAGGTTGTAGCCGCGGACCTCCAGCCCGTCCTGGATGTCGCGGCCGCGCCGGATGGCGTCCACCGCGATCGGCCGCTGCCAGTCCGAGGTGATCTCCTTCTCGAGCGAGGGCCGGCCGCAGGTCATGAAGTCGCTCCACATGTAGGAGACGACCTTCTGCACGTAACGTCCGGCCATCGTGACGGCCTGGTCCATGCGCTTCTTGTCGGTCTTGCCGCGCGTGCCCTGCGGGGCGCACGGCTCCTTGCCCGACGGCTCGAACGCCTCCACGTTGGCCCACAGCTGCACCTGGTGGCCGGCCTTCAGCATCTCCTCGCGGGCGATCGACATCTCGCGGTAGTAGTCGCGCGTGGACCCGTGGTACGCGGTCCCGTACGTGGACTCCCCGACCACCGGCCGCAGCCGCTCGTCCACCTCGGTGTCGCGCTCGTCGGGCCAGAACAGGCCGACCTTGCCGGTGCCCCGGCTGTCCTGCGGCGCGATGATGCCGACCCCCGTCCCCGCCAGGGCCTTGAACGCCTCGGCCACCTGCTCGGGCGTCTGCCCGAAGCCCACCCGCTTGCGGGCGTCCATGTACGGGCTGATCAAGATGGGTTTGCCGGGCAGGACCTGCTCGACGATCGTGTGCTGGTCGGCGTACACCTCCAGCGTCGGGTTCGAGGCCAGGGTGGCCGACATCTGGACCTCGAACGGCTGGTAGAGGCCGCCCAGAGCGTCGCGGTCGGCGAAGCGGGTGCCGTAGTCCTGCAGGATGCGCCGGGTCAGCGTGGTGAGGATGCCGATGTGGTGCTTGTAGGCCCTGGTCGGGGTGCCGGGGTCGCGCGGGGCCAGCGGCAGCGAGGGGAAGATCTGGATGCCGAACTGGTCGCCCAGCTTGAGCAGCTCGGTCAGGCTGTCCTTGTTGGAGCCGGCCACCAGGATCAGGTCGTAGGAGGCGCCCTTGCGGGAGAAGTCGCAGGTGGCGTCGTCCGAGCCGTCGGGCTGGGTGATGAGCCGGAAGTAGGTGCGGTTGCCCGCCTTGATGCTGCGCTCCATCTGGGGGCAGCGGAACAGGTCGGGGCCGAACGACTCGTCGGTTCTGTAGACGTACGTGCGGCCGATCTTGTTGCCCGGGTTGGCCTGCTTGAGATCGCGCTCGGCGGCGTCGTGGCAGGTCAGCCCGTCCTCCTCGCACGCCTTGTAGGTCGAGTCGAGCTCACCGTTCCTGGTCAGGATCTCGCCGCTGCCGGAGACGGTGCGGAACTGCAGGCCGTACCCGATCCTGATGATCGTGTCGCCGCCGACGTCGTGGATCTCCTTCAGCTGGGTCCGCCACGTGCAGGGGTTCGACTTGGGCATGATCCAGTAGCCGGTGACGGCGTAGGGGGCCTTCTCCTTGGTCTCGAACGTTCCGCAGGAGTCGGTGAACTCGGTCACCTGCGGCGTCGGCTCGGTCTGCGACGGTTTGGCCGACGCCGTCGGGCTGGCCGTGGCGGTCGGCCTGTCGTCCGCGGACGGCAGGACCGTGACCACGGCGGCGACCACGGCCACGATGGCTACGCCCACGATCAGGAAGAGCCAGCGCACGTTCAGGAACCTACCGCCCTCGAAGATTTCCGGTTATCGCTTGACCCCGGCCCAGGACTCCAGCTGGGCGACGAACCGCTTGGCCGAGTTGGGCCAGTGGTGGTTGGCGCGGGCCGCCGCGTAGCCGCGCGCGCCCTGCGCCCGCCGCTCGCGTACGTCGTCCCGGAGCGTCAGCACGGCCTGTGCGACCGCCTTGGGGTCCTCCCAGGGCACCACGACGCCGCTGTCGTAGCGCTCGACGAGCTCCACGGCCCGTGGCGACGGGGTGGTGATGACGGGGATGCCGTGCGCCATGTACTCGACGATCTTCGTGGGCATCGAGTGCCGGTAGTTCGGCTCGTCGTGCAGCAGCGACAGCCCGGCCAGCGCCCCGTCGAGCCGCTTGAGCGCCTCGTCGTTGGGCATGAAGTCGCGCCACTCCAGCAGGCCCTCGGTGACGGCCTGGTTGAGCACGGGGCGGCTCTGCGGGTCGGCGTACCCGATCAGCTCCACGGCCACCCGGTACGGCTGCAGCAGCTTGGCCACCTCGACGGCCTCGGCCACGCCCCGGGCCTTGGACAGCCAGCCGAGATAGACCACGCGGTCGTCGCCCGGCGGCGTCACGGAGTCGGGCACCCAGGTCTCGTTCGGCACGATCGGGTGGGCGTGCTTGAACCTGCCCGCGTAGGCCGTCTCGGCCAGCATCAGGTGCAGGTGACGCTCGGCGGTGCCTTCCAGCATGCGGGCCAGGAAGCGCACGGGGGGCCGCAGCAGCGAGGGCAGCCAGGGCTTGAGCGAGAGCGTGGCCGGCGTGTCCTCGTGCACGTCCCACACCACGGGCGGCCGGTTGCGCACGCCCCACACCGCGAACAGCAGCTCGGGGTCGTGGATTAAGACGAGGTCGACCTTGTCGCGCATGCGCTTGAACACCCGCCGCGCGGCCCAGGTCGCCGAGAAGCGCTGGCGCTGCGCGGCCCTGGGCAGATCGACCCCGGTGACCCAGGGTCGGGGGACGACGCCGAAGGCGGTGAAGGCGGCGGCATACGTGACCTCATGACCGGCATCCACGATAGCCCGGATCTGCCGATGCAGGATCCGAGCATCCTCGGGGTTATGCACCACCGTCATGACGAGCACGTGCACTGCGCGCAGCCCTCCGTCGCTACAGCCGCTCGACGCGTTCACCCTCGGCGAGCACGCCGCGGGTGTCGAGCACGAGCCTGGCCTTCGCCTCGACCATGTCGAGGTCGAACGCGGCATGCTGCTGCAGAAGCAGCGTCACGTCGGCGTTGACCACGGCCTCGGCCAGATCCTCTTCACGCGGCACCTGCGTGCCGTCTACCGACCACTCCTTGACGTACGGGTCCACGAACGAGAGGTCGGCCCCCAGCTCCAGCAGCGCACGCGCCACCGGGAGCGCCGGGGTTTCCCGCTCGTCGGCGATATCCGGTTTGTAGGTGACGCCGAGCATAACGACTCTTGCGCCGTTCACCGGCTTCTTATACCGGTTCAGCAGTCGCTGGACGCGGGCCACCACGTAGGACGGCATCCGCTCGTTGATCTCCTGCGCCAGCTCCACGAACCTGAACGGGTAGCCGAGCTTGCGCACGGTGTACGACAGGTACGACGGGTCGACCGGGATGCAGTGCCCGCCGACGCCCGGTCCGGGCAGGAACTTCTGGAAGCCGAAGGGCTTGGTCGCCGCGGCCTCGATCGACTCCCACAGGTCGATGCCGAGCTCGTCGCAGAAGATCGCCATCTCGTTGACGAGGGCGATGTTGACGTGCCGGTAGGTGTTCTCCAGCAGCTTGGCCATCTCGGCCTCGCGGGTGCCGGAGACCGGCACCACCTGCTCGATGAACTGCCCGTAGAACGCGGTCGCCCGGTCCCGGCAGGCCGGCGTGTAGCCGCCCACGACCTTGGGCGTGTTGCGCAGGCCGAACTTGGGGTTGCCCGGGTCGATGCGCTCGGGCGAGAAGGCCAGGTGGAAGTCCTCGCCGGCGACCAGCCCCGAGCTCTCCAGCAGCGGCCTGGCCACCTCGTCGGTGGTGCCGGGCCAGGTGGTGGACTCGAGCACGACGAGCGTGCCCTTGCTCAGGTTGCGCGCGACGGTCTTGGTCGCGCCCTCCACGGCGGACAGGTCCGGGCGGTGGTCCTCGTCCAGCGGCGTGGGCACGCAGATGACGATCGTGTTGCTCCGGGCCAGCACGGCCTCGTCCAGCGTGGCGGTGAACCCGTTGGCCAGCATGTGCTCGAGATCCGCGTCGGTCAGGTCGTCGATGTACGACTTCCCGGCGCTGAGCGCGTCGACCTTGGCAGCGTCGACGTCCACGCCCACGACTCGCAGGCCGGCGGCCACCGCCTCTTTGGCGAGCGGCATGCCGACGTAGCCCAGGCCGATGACAGCCAAGTCGATTTCTGTCACAGCCGCGCCTTTGGGAGCCGGAAACAACACTTCATGGTCGCAAAGGTTATCTCAAGTCCACCTAGCTCACGCCTAATGCGAGCGAAACGCTCACAAGTGGCAGGCAACATGAAGGTCATCATTCGGCAAGTGACCGGTATAGAGCTTGATAAGTCTCGGCCACGCGGCTCCAGGTGCGCTTCGCGGCCACTTCCGCCCGGCCCGCCTCGCCCATCTCGGCGCGCCTGGCCGGGTCCTCCCGGAGCGCGGCGAGCGCCTTGGCGAGCGACTCGGGATCGCCCGGCGGCACCAGCAGCCCGGCGCCGTCGGAGCCGACCAGCTCCGACAGGGCGGGCAGATCGCTGAGCACGACAGGCTTTCCGAGCGCCATCGCCTCGACGGGTTTCAATGGCGTAACGAGTCGGCACACCCGCAGGTCCTCGCGGGGGCAGGCGAAGATGTCGATGGCGTCCTGCGCCTGCAGCGCCTCGTCGGGGCCGACCCGGCCGGGCAGGACGGCGTCGCTCAGGCCCAGCTCGCCGACCAGTTCGAGGAGGTTCTCGCGCTCGGTGCCGTCGCCCACGATGAGCACCCGCACCGGTGTGCCCTCGTCGCGCAGCACCGCGGCGGCGCGCAGCAGGGTGGCGAACCCCTCGTAGGCCACGATGCTGGACACCGAGCCGACGACGATCTCATCGGGCGCGATGCCGTACGCGTCCCTGAACGAGGCGCCGTCGTAGTGCGCCGTCAGCAGCGAGTCGTCCACGGCGTTGGGTGCCAGGTGGATCTTCTCCCTGGGCACGCCGCGCTCGACGATCTCGGTGGCCATGGTCTCGGCCAGCGTGACGACCGCGTCGGCCTCGCGCATCAGGAACGCCTCGCGGTCGCGCTGGAGCAGGTGCCGCTGGCTGCCGACCCGGATCGGGTCGCGGGAGGCCCAGGTCTCCTCAAGGAAGCCGCGTACCTCGTAGACGAACGGCGTGCCCGTCCTGTCGCGCACCGCGTGCGCGATCGAGCCGTTGCGGTGGTCGGTGGCGGCGTGCACGATCTGCGGCCGCAGCTCGGTCACGAGCTTGGTGACCCGTTCGGCGCCCCTGATGATGCGCCCCTGCGTCTCGAACGGCATCTCGCCGTGCCTGTCCGGCAGCAGCCGGTAGTACGGGACTCCGTCGATCTCCTCGAACGGCGCGGCGTCCGCGTGCCCCTGCAGCATCGGCCAGCCCCAGCTCGTGACCACGTGCGGGTCGATCCCGGCGGCCTTCTGGGAGGTGACGATGCGGTGGGTGCGGACGGTGTATCCGGCCTGCGTGTACGGCAGCGCGTTCGTGACCACGTGCAGGACCCGGTTCTCGACCCGGCTCAGGATGGCGATCTTGGGCGCGGGCGGGATCGGATCGGGGCTGATGGCGGCCAGCTCGCCCCGGTAGTAGGCGGCCCTGCGCTTGACGAACGGGTATTTGGTGTGCGCCGCGAGCGCCGCGGCGGCCTCGCTGACCCGGCCGGCGTCCCAGTGGGCCTTGGCCTCGTTCCACGGCGCCTTGACCACGCGCATGCCGAACTTGCGCACCGCGCGCCGGGCCCGGCGCGCGGCCGGCCAGGCGAACTTGCCCACGACGGGACGCAGCCGGGGCGGGAGCGCGTCGGCGGCCGCCTGGGCCACCCGGACGGGGTCGGATTTGACCTTCGTCGCGACGACGCGGGAGACGATGATCGGGTGCTGGACGAAGCCCTTGAGAAGTCCACCGACGCCGGCACGGGCGGACTTCGCGGAAACCTTAGAGGAGTCTTGACGACTGGCGTCGGATGCCACGCCGTGACCGTACCATAGGCAACGTTTTTTCCCTTCCGCTATGAAAGGCGAGGTCAATGAGGGAGAACCCCCTGGTCCTGCACGTCTTGGGTGCTCGTCCCAATTTCGTGAAAGCGGCCCCGGTGGTCCGGGCACTCGGTGAACTCGGCGTGCGGCAGGGCATCATTCACACTGGTCAGCACTACGACGCCCTGATGTCGGACGTCTTCTTCGCCGACCTCGGCCTGCCGGACCCGGTGGCGAACCTGGCGGTCGGCTCGGGCACCCACGCCAAGCAGACCGCGGCGCTGCTCGTGGGCCTGGAGGAGGTCGTCCAGGAGCAGGAGCCCGATCTGGTCGTGGTGTACGGCGACGTGAACTCCACGCTGGCCGCCATCCTCGTCTGCGCCAAGCTGGGCGTGCGGACCGCGCACGTGGAGGCGGGGCTGCGCTCGTTCGACCGGGGAATGCCGGAGGAGGTCAACCGGGTCGTCACCGACGCGCTGGCCGACCTGCTCTTCGCCACCTCCCCCGAGGCCCTGTCCTACCTGGCGTCCGAGGGCGTGCCCGCGTCCAAGGTGCACCTGGTGGGCAACCCCATGATCGACAGCCTGTTCTCGGCCCTGCCGTCGCTGGACCCTGCGCCCGTGGTGGCGCGGCTGGGCATACCGGCTCGCTATGCCGTGGCCACCCTGCACCGCCCGGCGAACGTGGACACCGCCGAGGCAGCCAGGGAGCTGGTCGACGCCGTGCTGGAGGTGTCGCGGCAGCTCCCGATCGTGGTGCCGGTCCACCCGCGCGGCAGGGCGCGGCTGGCCGAGGCCGGCCTGGTCGACGGGGAGTCGATCAAGGTCATCGAGCCGCTGGGCTATGTGGACTTCCTCTCACTCGTACGCGGCGCCGCGCTGGTCGTCACGGACTCCGGCGGCGTGCAGGAGGAGACGACCATGCTGGGCGTCCCCTGCCTGACCCTGCGCCCCAACACCGAGCGGCCGATCACGATCACGCATGGCACGAACCGGCTGGTCACGCCCGCCCTCCTGCCCGCGGCCGCGGAGAAGGCGCTGGCCGACGGCGCCGCCACGCCGGCCGGCGAGCTGCCGGTGCTGTGGGACGGCAAGGCCGGGCCGCGGATCGCCACGGTGATCGCCGCCTGGCTCAAGGGCGACAACCTGGCGCCTGCTTCCCAGGCCAAACGCCCCGAATAGCGGTCGTTTCCGCCGTAGCATGACAAACCTCCGCTGAGCGATAGGCGTATCACCATGGCCGCAAACCCTGAACCCCCCGCATTCCAGCGACTGGGTCCCGTCAACTGGCTGCCCGAGGAGCGCAAGCTCGTCGAGCGGTACGAGGCGGAGGTCAGGGAGCTGCGGCGGCGACTGGAGATCGCCGAGGCCAAGGCCGCGTACGCCACCTGGAAGCTGGAGGCCACCCAGGCGAAGCGGACGTTCAAACTAGGCGAGGCGCTGGGCTCGAAGAGCCCGGGGAAGATCGTCGAGGCGGTCCGGTCGAAGGAGAAGGCGCCGAAGCCGCCCATCCCGGTCACCGAGGTGATCGAGACGGCCGGCAACCGGCCGCCGCTGGTCGAGGTGCCGACGGTGAAGTGGCCGGCCGGGCCTGTGAACAGGCCGGACCTGAAGGTCGCGGTGATCCTGGACGACTTCTCCAGGATGGCGTTCCGTTACGAGTGGGACCAGATCGAGTTCGGGCTGAAGGACTGGCCGGAGATCTTCGCGGAGAAGCGGCCCGACCTGCTGTTCTGCGAGTCGGCATGGCACGGGAACCAGGGCCGCTGGCGCTACCAGATGACCGGGACCAACGCCCCCAAGGAGCCGCTGCGCGACCTGGTGGCCTGGTGCCGGCAGGAGGGCATCCCGACGGTCTTCTGGAACAAGGAGGACCCGCCGAACTTCGACTTCTTCATCGACACGGCCAAGCTGTTCGACTACGTGTTCACCTGCGACGGTGACATGCTGCCGAAATATCGAGAAATTTTGGGACACGACCGGGTTGATGTGCTGCAGTTCGCCGCCCAGCCGCGCGTGCACAACCCGATCCAGCAGCGGCAGGGCCGATTGCACGACGTGGTCTTCGCCGGGATGTACTTCCGCGACAAGCACCCCGAGCGCCGCGAGCAGATGGAGGTCGTCCTCGATCCGGTCAGGGAGCTGGGGCTGCACATCTTCGCGCGCAACGGCGAGGTGGACGAGAAGTACGCCTGGCCGGAGAAGTACCGCCCGCACATCGTGGGCGAGCTGCCCTATGACCAGATGCTGGCCGCGTACCGGATGTACAAGGTCTTCCTCAACGTCAACTCCGTGCTCGACTCGCCGACCATGTGCGCGCGGCGGGTCTTCGAGCTGTCCGCCTGCTCGACGCCCGTCGTCTCCGGGTGGTCGCGGGCGATCGAGGATACGTTCGGCGACCTCATTCCCATCGCGCGGGAGCCGATCGAGTCGTACAACCAGGTCCTGCACCTGATCAACAGCCCCGAGCTGCGCGCCAGGATGGGGCACCTGGCGATGCGCGAGGTCTTCGACAAGCACCTGTTCTCGCACCGCGTCGACCAGATCCTCCAGGACCTCGGGCACCAGGTGCCGGCGCGGTCGCGCTCGATCTCGGTCGTGCTGCCCACCAACCGCGCCTCCCAGATCGAGCACGCGATCTCGTCGGTGGCCCGGCAGATCCACCGCCCGCTACAGCTGATCATGGTGCTGCACGGCCTGGACATCGACCCGGTGGTGGTCGCGGACAAGGCCCGCATGGCCGGCATCACGGACGTCGCGGTCCTGCCCGCCGACGCTTCGCTGTCGCTCGGCGCGTGCATGAACATGGGCATCGCGGCCGCCGAGGGCGACCTGATCGCCAAGATGGACGACGACAACCTGTACGGGGACCACTACCTGTCGGACCTGGTCCGGGCGTTCGACTACTCGGACGCGGAGCTGGTCGGCAAGGGCGCGCACTACGCGTACTTCGAGGGGAGCAACACCACGATGCTCCGCCTCCCCGGCCTGGAGCACCGCTACTCCTTCCTTGTCCAGGGCGGTACGTTCCTCGGCAAGGCGGACATGTTCCGCTCGTACGGATTCGCCGACATCACCCGCGGCGAGGACACCCATCTGGTGCGGCGGCTGAAGGAGGACTCCGTCAAGATCTACTCGGCGGACCGCTTCAACTTCGTCTACTGGCGCAGTGCCGACGCCTCGATGCACACCTGGCAGGCCGACCACATCAAGCTGACCCGCAACGCCCAGTTCTCCTTCGTCGGCAGGCCCGACGCGCACGTCCTCATCTGACTCCCCATCTCCACGAGGTTCTCGCGGGCGAACTCGTCGGGCAGCACGCCGGCCGTGCCGGCCTCGTCGAGGCGGCATGGACGGCGACGCGCGGCGTATGGGAGCCCTATTTGGCGACCCGGGCGAGGTTCTTGTCGGCCAAATCGGCGAGCTCGTACAGGCCGGTCGGCTTCACCTTCTGGCCGACCACGAGCATGCTCATGATCAGCGTGCCCCGCCTGATCATGACCGAGCCGATCTGGGCGCCCTTCTCGCCGCCCGCCGCCGTGGTGAGGTAGGCCCGCGACTGGTCACCCTTGGCCGGCATGGGCAGGATGCGCGTCCGGTAGGACACCTTGGTGCCGCGGACGTCCGCGGTGTAGGAGGCACACTGCCGCGGCAGCGGGGCGGGGAAGGTCTCGGACGGGAGCGACACCACCGCCTGGGTGATCGAGCCGCGGGCCGCGGCGAAGGCGACCACCGCGGCGGGCGACTTGGCGATGTCCGGCTTGGCGGCGTCGAGCTGGGCGGCTCCGGCGCACTCGGGACGCTCCAGCCGGGCCTGGCGGACCGCGGCAAGCCCCTGCTGGGTGGACTTGAGCGAGCCGAAGGCGCCCAGCTCCGGGCCGTACGCGACGCTCATGCCCTCGGGCACGGGCAGCAGCGCGGGCCGGAGCCGGGCCGCGTCGGCGGATGACGGGGATGGCCGCGGCGCCGAAGCGGCGGGCGCGGTGGCGGTCTCGCCGGGCGAGCACCCGGCAATGGCCATCATGCTCAGACATATGCCGGACATGACCTTGAGCATGGGCTCTCCAATTCACTCTGGCGACATTGTCGAAAACGCTAGAGGAATTGCTGAGCGAGGGTTTGCGTAACGTCGCTATCCGGGGAATTCAGCGGTTTCAAGAATGATTTCCGATTCGCCGCTGTTCGAGCTTCCGCCATCGAGCAACGCCCTGGCCAGCCCCAGCCCGGTGCCCCGAGCGTGAGCGCCTTGGCGAGGAGCTCCTCGGCGCCCTGAGCGCCGTTCAGCACCACCATGTGATCCACGTTCCCGAACGCCTTCGCGCCCGCCTCGACGACCTCCGGCCAGCGCTCGGCGAACTGCTGGGCGATGACCGCCTCCTGGTTCCCTTCAGCGCTTCGGCCCGTGCCCCGATCGCCTGCGCCTCCGCCAGGCCCTTGGCCTGCGACGCCTCGGCCTCGGCCGCGGCGGCCATGTTGGCGGCGGCGACCTGCTCGGCCTCGGTGGCCTCCTGGTCGCGCTGGGCCTGGGCGACGCGGGCCGGACTCCCCCGTCGTTATATGCCGGACGCTACTCCAAACCGGCATTCGCGATAATAGGCCGCGCAAAATGTTTCTCGAGGCGCTGCGCGTCCCGGCGCGGCATTTCACCGGGCTGCTGATGATCGCGCCATGAGCTTGAGTCCACGCGACCTCGGGATGAACCGGCCAATTTCCCGCCGCGACTTCTTCGACGGCATAGCCGTGAGCACCCTGGGGAGCATGGTTTCGGCTGGGAAGGCTGAGGCGGCCGGCGAGTCCGCGACGCCCCCCGCGCCGGCCCGGTTCCGGGGCGGCTCCGCCGAGGCGCTCGGCGTGCCCCACGCGCTGCGCGACGGCCGCTTCTGGCAGTACGCGGGCCCGACAGAGCCGACCGGCGAGACCTACGATCTGGTCGTGGTCGGCGGCGGGCTCAGCGGGGTCAGCGCGGCCTACGAATGGCTGCGGCGCGACCCCGGCGCCAGCGTGCTCGTCCTCGACAACCACGACGAGATCGGCGGGCAGGCGCGGCGAGCCGTGTTCCACCGGCAGAGCGGCCGGGCGCACGCGGGCGCGGGCCTGGCCGACGGCGTGATGTGCGACGAGGAGACCTTCGGCACGGACACGCTGGTCAGGCTCACCTCCGACTGGGTCGCCAGGCTGCCGGTCGCCGGCCGGGCCAGGGAGGACCTGCGCATGCTGCGCCACGAGCCGCCCGACTGGTTTCCCGGGCTGTCGGCCGAGGGCAAGCAGGAGCGGCTGGCCGGGCTGACGTACTCGGCCTTCCTGCTGGAGGTCTGCGCGGCGCACCCCGACGTCGAGCGGTTCTGCCGGAGCATGTCCTGCCAGGAGTGGGGCTACGACACCCGGGCGCTCGGCGCGATCGACGCCTGGGGAAGCGGCTATCCGGGGTTCGCCGGCCTGGGGCTCGACGCGAACAAGCCGTCGCGGTTCAACTCGCCCACGGTGAAGAAGCAGTGGGGCATCACGGATCCTGATATTTACCTCTTTCCGGAGGGAAATCAGGCGCTCGTACGGACGATGGTGGAGCGCATGGTTCCGGGCGCTCTGGACCGGCCGGGGAACCCGGTGCGGTTCCGGCTGTCCAGCCCGGTGGTGTCGGTACGCGACGGCGCCGCGTCGGCGACCGTGGCCTACTTCGACGGCCACCGGGTCCTGGGCGTCGCCGCCGGATCGGTGATCCTGGCCTGCTGGAGCGCGGTCATCCCGTACCTCGTGCCGGACCTCCCCGAGGAGCAGCGCCAGGCGCTGAGCGAGGCCGTCAGGGTGCCGCTGCTGCACGCCACAGTACGGCTGCGCGACTGGGCCGCCTGGCAGCGGGCGGGGGTCCGGCGGGTGCGCTGGACCGGCGCGTACTGGTCGCTGACCGAGCTCGAACCCCCGGGCCGCGCGGGTGGACCGGCCTCCGTCCACCTGCTGGCCACCCCGTGCCGGTCGGAGCTGGGGCCGGAGGCGGGGGCGG
>NZ_VCJS01000621.1 GCF_005893125.1 Nonomuraea basaltis
GCGATTCACGGGTGTGCCAGGCACTTGGCGCCGGCGATTCCCACGGAGAGTTCCTTGCCTGATCTGCCCTGCACGCTGATGGAGTTGGTGTCGCCGGTGTAGGCCACCTCGGCTGCCGAGTCGCAGATCTTCTGTGCGGTGCCCGACTCGTCGTCGCCGAGGGTGGTCTCGATCGAGACCAGCGTGCACTGGCCCTGCATGGTGACCGATCGGATTTCGGGCTGCTGCGCATGCTGCTTGACCTTGCCGGCGGTCTGGCCGCAGGCTTCCTGGGCGGGTGCCGCCGTTGCGCTCTGACCGTCCCCGGGTGGCGGGCTCTGCGCGGGCGGGCCGGCTCCCGGCTGGCCGCAGCCGGAGCAGATGACCAGAGCGATGGCCAGCAGGGCGCTCCTGGAGATCATCGCCATCAGGCGGTCACCGAGAGGGTCCAGCCCTGCTTGCAGCTGGAGCTGAAGGTTCCGTCGTCGCAGCCTTCGACGATGAACCGGTAGCCGCTGGTGGTCATCACGCGGACCCGCATCCGGCCGCTGGTGCCTCCGCCGAGGTCTCGCTGTGTTCCGCCCCGGTCCGCGGCGCTGGTCCAGCGGACGAGGAAGCGGTCGTAGGAGCGGGGGGCGGTCGTGCGCCAGTCGGCGTAGGCGTATCCGCCGATCGACCAGGCCGACACCACCATCTTGGGCCCTTGCCGGGGAGACCAGACCATCTGCCCGCGAAGGAAGGTCTGCCTGCGTCCGGCCCAGACGCCGTTCAGGTAGACGTCCACCTCGGAGGTGCGCGGGCAGCCCAGCGCG
>NZ_VCJS01000070.1 GCF_005893125.1 Nonomuraea basaltis
GGAGCATGACGATCGAGTCCTTGCCCCCGGAGAACAGCAGACACGGACGCTCGAACTCCGCCGCCACCTCGCGCATGATGTGGATGGCCTCGGCCTCGAGTACGTCAAGCTGCGACGTCGTGTAGTCATGCGGCGGCATCAGTAGGCTGCCACCACGTCGAGCAGCATGAACGGCCGTTCGCGCCGCGGGTCGTGGTAGGGCCGCAGCGGCGCGGTGTCCGCCTTGTGCGCGTTGCCCCGCTCCCATGTCTCGAACGCCTGCCTGCTCTCCCACTCGCTGACCACCACGAAGTCGGCCCTGTCGTGCGCGGGGCGCCACAGCTCGCTGCCCAGCAGGCCGGGCGTGCCCCGCAACGTGCCGCTGATCGAGTGGAAGGCGTCGATGAGCCGCTGCTCCTCGCCCTCCGGGGCGCGGTACCAGAGCAGCACCCGCACTCTCGACGGGCTCATCCGACCTCCTCGCCGGACTTGAGCAAGTGACCCACCACGTGCATGGTCGAGATCGTGGCCGACTCGCGATAGGGGTGGAGCAGCGCGCGGTGCTCGCCGTGCTCCCAGCTCTCCTCGAACTCGCGAAACCGCTGCTCGTCCACCCAGTCGCTGCTGATGTAGTAGACGCCTTCCTCGCTCGTGCTGCGCATCAGCCAGTGACCGAGGTTGGCGGGATGATCCGTGACGGCGGCTCCCACCGACCGCCAGACCTTCTCGAACTCCTGCTCCATGCCGCTGTGGATGTGCATCCTGAGCATCACGCGGAAGCCGGGGCTGGTCATGTCAGGTACCTCCGTCGACGTTGATGGTCTCGCCGGTGATGTAGCTCGCCAGGTCGCTGGCCAGGAACGCGACCACGCCGGCGATCTCCTCGGGCCGGCCAAGGCGGCCGAGGCTGATGATCCGCTGGTACTGGGCGGTGCGCTCGGGAGGAAGCTCGGTCGTGTCGATGATCCCGGGCGCCACCACGTTGACCCGGATGCCCCGCGGGCCGAGCTCCTTGCAGAGCGTTCGGGCGAAGCCGACCAGCGCCGCCTTGGACGCCGTGTAGTGGGCCCGCATCGGCAGCCCGACCATGGCCACCTTCGAGCCGATGTAGATCAGGGACGAGCCGGGCCGCAGCAGTGGCAGCGCCTGCTGCGTGACGGTGAACGCCCCGGTCAGGTTGGTGTCGATGATCCGCCGCCACTCGTCCAGTTCGAGCTCGGGGAAGGGGATGTGGGAGATCGCCCCGGCGTTGCTCACCACGACGTCGAGGTGGCCGAGGGCGGATTCGCACTCCTCGATCAGCCGGGTGACCTCGGCGGGGTCCGCCACGTCGGCCTTGATGAGGCGGTGGTCGCCACCGGTCGTCTTGAGCTCGCGCGCGAGGCTCTCCACCGCGTCCGATTCGGTGCGATAACAGGCCAGCACGTCGGCGCCGGCCCTGGCCAGCCCGAGCGTCACCGCTCTGCCGATTCCCCGGGTGCCGCCCGTCACGAGAGCGGTCTTGCCGTCCAGTCGGATGTCCATGTTCCCTGCCTATCAACGCTGTCTACCACCCGCGGAAGGTCGCCTCCCCCGTGCAGGGGAGGCCGCGATCGGTACGTCAGCGGGAAGACGGCCGCCCGGGGACGGGGCCAGGCTGGCGCTGAACCCGAGCGACCATGGAGGATCGCCATGCAGCGACTGGCCATCATGTTCAGGATCAAGCCCGGTACCGAGGACAAGGTGCGCGACCTGCTCGCCAACTACGCGCCCCCGGTGCGGGTGACGGCCGACGGCACCAGGATGCTCAGCACGTCCGTCTTCATGAAGGACCGCATCGTGGTCCGGATGATCGAGATCGAGGGCGACGTGCCCTCGCTCATGGCGCACATCGCGCAGGACCCCAGCATCCAGTACGTGGAGAGCGAGCTGGACAAGTACGTGGTGGACGAGGACCGGCGCAGCGCGAACACGCCCGAGGGCGCCCGCGAGTTCTTCCTGCGCATGGGCATGGAGCACATCACCACCCGGCTGGCCCCGCTCGAGGGTGTCGAGGCATGAGCGAGGGCGGGACGTTCCTGGTCACCGGCGCCACCGGGCCGGTGGCCGAGGCCACGATCGCGCTGCTGGCCAAGCGGGGCGACGCCCTGCTGCTCACCGGCCGCAACGAGGCGCGCCTGGCCGAGCTGGAGCGCACGTACGGCACGCCGGGCAGGATCGAGACGTTCGCCACGGACGTGACGACCGAGCAGGGCGCGACCGCGGCGGCCGAGGCCGCGCTGTCCCGGCTGGGCCGGCTCGACGGGCTGATCCACATGGTGGGGAGCTTTCATGCCGGCCCCGTCTTCCTGACCCGGGTCGCGGAGTACGACCGGCTGATGCGGGTCAACTTCCTGTCCGCCGTCTGTGCGACGCAGGCCGTCCTGCCCCATCTCGGCAATGGCGGCCGGCTGGTGTTCTTCGGCTCGCCGCTGGCGAGCGAGCCGCTGGCCGCGCTCGGCGGGTACGCGGCCGGCAAGGCGGCGCTGCTCGCCTGGATGCGCGCGCTCTCCCACGAGGTGAAGCACCAGGGCATCCACGCCAACGCGGTGATCATGACGATGGCCGACACGCCGCAGGCCAGGCAGGAGCGGCCGCACGTGGACTTCGACCAGGCGATCACGCCGGAGCTGGTCGCGCGGGCGGTGGCGTTCCTGACCGGCGAGGGCGCCGACGGCCTGTACGGCGGCCTGGTGCCGGTCATGGGAAGGTTCGGCTTCAGCAGCGCGCTGGCCGGCCCGCCGCCGAAGGCGGGCTGATCGCATGCTCATCGACGTGCACGGCCACCTGGCACCGCCCGGCGAACGGGCGGGCGGGCCGCCGGGGCTGCACGACCCGGAGGCGATGATCGAGGCCAAACTGGCCCTCGGCGTCGAGATGACGATCATCGGCAGCCCGGTGGGAGCGGGCTCCATGCTGCCGGGCACGGGAGCCGCGAACTACCGCCAGGACGCCGCCACCGTACGGGCGCACAACGAGGCGCTGGCCGAGCTCGCCCGGCGGCACCCCGCCCACCTGCGCTGCTACGCCTACCTCGACCCCTTCGCAGGCGAGGCGATGCTGGGCCAGGCGGCCGAGCTGCTGGCTGAGCCCGAGTTCGTCGGGCTCATCGTCAACACCAGCGTCGAGGGCCGCTTCCTCAGCTCGCCGCGGGCGGACGACTTCTTCGCCTTCGCCGCCGAGGCCGGCGTGCCCGTGCTGCTGCATCCGCCCGCGGAGCCGGTGGGCGCCGACGCGGTCCTGGACCTGGGACCCGGTGTGGTCGAGCACCTGGCCCGGCTGAACGACGTCACCATGGGGGTCGCGGCCCTCGTGTGCGCGGGCCGGCTCGAACGCCATCCCGGGCTCCAGCTCATCGCGCCCGGTGGCGGCGGCGCACTGGGCCTGCTGGCGGAGAAGCTCGACCTGGCCATGGCGCCGCGGCCCGGCCGCGAGGAGCAGGCGCCCCGACGGCTGCCCAGCCGGTCACTGCGCAGGATCCTGGTGGACACCTCGTGTCCCAACCGGGCACAGCTGCGGGCCAACCTCGACTTCTTCGGGGTGGAACAGGTGCTGTTCGGCACCGACGCGCCGCCGCTGATGGGCGAACTGGAGCGGATGGTGGGGATCGTCTCCGAGCTGGCGCCCGGCGCCCTGGCGGCGAACGCCGAGCGCGTGTTCGGGCTGGGGGTGCGGGCATGAGCGGGCCGGTGCGGGCCGTGCTGACCATGGCGGTGCCGCCGGCGCGGGCCGAGGAGTTCGAACTCGCCTGGAAGCAGGTCGCCTCCTGGGCCCGGGAGCAGCCCGGCTGTCTGCGGCAGTCACTCTGTGTAGTTGACGGCGCCTACGTCATCACGTCCGACTGGTCCGACGAGGAGTCCTTCCGTCGCTTCGAGCGCAGCCCCGAGCAGGACGAGCGGACGGCCGGACTGCGGAGGCTGCGCACTTCGGCACGGATGGAGGTGCAGCGCATCCTGCATCATCACTGATCCCGGCCGAGCGTGGCCCCATGGAATGCCGCCTTCGCGAAGGCGGCATTTACCATGCCCGGAAACCCCCGTTTAGTGGCGTGTTTTATAACACAATGTTAATTGAATTCCTTCTTGTTTCATGACTTAAATACTCATAATGTTGGGCGTGCGTGATCACGGGGTCTCTGCCGCATTGATCGCTTTGCCACCGATTATGGGGAATTGGGGGCGGCGGCGGGCCTCTTCGGGGAAGGACAGGGGGTAACTACGCTGACGTGTCTGCAGAAAGTCGTAGTCGTACCCGGGCCCAATATCATGGAGTTCCTGCTGGGCATCGTGATCGGGCTGCTGATCGCCGCGGGGGTCTGGCTGACCAGGCGGCGCACCGTGAGCCGGCGTCCCGCGTCCGCTGACACGCTCGAAGAGCGGCGGCGCATCGCCAGGGAGTTGCACGACGGGCTGGGGCACGGGCTGATCGTCATCGCCATGCACGCCCGGCGCCTGCCCGCGCTCGCACCACAGACCAGGCCGATCGCCGAGGCCATCGACGAGACGGTGAGCGACATTCTCGGCCAGGTCCGCACGGTCATCGGTGTGCTGCGCGGCAGCAAGCAGCGGTCCGTGTCCGACCGGCCCGCGCCGCTGTCGGCGCAGGTCGCCGCCCTGATCTCCAACCTGCCGAGCGACGCCGCCGCCGTGCGGTTCGCGGTCAGAGGCGTGGAGCACCAGGTGGACGGGCGTATCAGGGACGTGGTGCTCAGGCTCGTACAGGAGGGCCTGACGAACGCCTTCAAGCACGGCAAGGATCTGCCCGTACGCGTCGATCTCGGCTTCGGGGACGACGAGCTGGAGGTGAGCGTGGTCAGCGGCGCGGGCGAGCTGGCCGAGCACGTGCATCAGCTGGCCGGTTACGGCCTGCTCGGCATGAGGGAAGGGGTGGTCGCGGCAGGCGGTGGGTTCGAATGCGGTCCATTGACCGACGGGGGCTTTCTGATCAGGGCCTGGTTGCCGACCGAGGAGAGAGTGCATGAAGCGCGTGCGTCTGGTGATCGTTGACGATCAGCCGTTGGTTCGCAGGGGGCTGCGGGCGACGTTCGATGATGTGGCTGATGTGGTGGTGGTGGGTGAGGCGGCCAACGGGGTGGAGGCGTTGCAGGGTTTGCGTGGGGGGCGGGTGGATGTGGTGTTGATGGATATCAATATGCCGCGGATGGGGGGTTTGGAGGCGACGCGGCGGATCTGTGAGGGGGAGGGTCCTCGGGTGATCATTTTGACGATGTATGACCAGGATGAGTTTGTGTTCGAGGCGTTGCGGGCGGGGGCGTCGGGTTTTGTGTTGAAGGATTCGTCGCCGGAGTTGCTGGTGGATGCGGTGCGGATGGTGGCGTCGGGTGAGGGGTTGCTGGCGCCGTCGGTGACGCGGCGGTTGATCGAGGAGTTCGCGCGGCGGCCGGTGGTGTCGGCGGCGGTGGTGCCTGATCTGGTGGGGTTGACGGATCGGGAGCTGGATGTGTTCCGGTTGCTGGTGCGGGGTTATCGCAATGAGGACATTGCGCGGTTGCTGGTGTTGGGGGAGTCGACGGTGAAGTCGCACGTGCAGCATCTGTATCAGAAGCTGGGGGTGCGGGATCGGGTGCAGGTGGTGATCTACGCCTACGAGAACGGGCTGGTGCAGCCAGGACGCGGCTGGGACTCCATCGAGGGGACGACCTCGTCCACCGCAAAGGGGAGACTGGAGTTCATGTCGGCGGCGGGAGACACACGCTGCGCAGCTACCTAGCGTGGCGCTGTCCGGATCCCGACGACGAGGAGATCCTCGTGACCGACAGGAGTCTGATAGTGGCCCGCCTGGAGCCGGGGGCGGCGGCCGACGTCGCCCGCCTCTTCGGGGCCTCCGACGCCACCCCACTACCGCTCGAACTGGGCGTCGTCCGCCGCCACCTGTTCCAGTACCACGACCTGTACTTCCACTACGTGGAGTTCGACGGAGACGCCCGTGCCCAGGTGGGCAAGGCCCGAGGCCGGGCGGACTTCCAGCGGCTCAGCGCCGACCTCGACCGTTACGTCAAACCGTTCGACCCGGCCACCTGGCGCAGCCCGGCCGACGCCATGGCCAGTGAGTTCTACGGGTGGGAGCGGCGCTCATGACACTCACCCTCGACGGCGCCACCACGTCGTGGACTGCCTGCGCCGGCTGCGGAAGCCTGCTCTACGTGCCCAAGCTGACGCGCGGCAAGCACGTCTGCCCCGACTGCGGCCACCACCACCGGCTGGGCGCGCGAGAGCGCTTGCGCCTGCTGCTGGACGAGGATTCCTTCCAGGCCGCCCCGGCCGTGGAGGGCGGCGACCCGCTCGGTTTCGCCGACTCCCGCCCGTATCCCGAGCGCCTGGCCGCCGCCAGGCGCGCCACCGGGCTCACCGACGCCGTGCTGCACGGCAAGGGCACACTCGGAGGCCGCCCGCTCATCGCGCTGGCCATGGACTTCGCGTTCATGGGCGGCAGCATGGGATCGGCGGTGGGCGAGACGGTGGCCAGGGCCGCCGACGAGGCGCTGGCCACCAGGAGCCCCCTGCTGCTCGTCGCGGCCAGTGGAGGCGCCCGCATGCAGGAGGGCAGCCTGTCGCTCATGCAGATGGCCAAGACCGCCCAGGCGGTGCGCCGGCTGCGCAGGGCCGGCGTGCCCTCCGTCTGCCTGCTGACCGATCCCACCTTCGGCGGGGTCACCGCGTCGTTCGCCACGCTGGCCGACATCCTGGTGGCCGAGCGCGGCAGCCTGATCGGCTTCGCCGGGCCCCGCGTCATCGCCGCCGCCACCCGCGAGCGCCTGCCCGAAGGGTTCCAGACGGCCGAGTACCTCTTCTCCCGCGGCATGCTCGACCGGGTCGAGTCACGCGAGTCGGTGCGCCCGCTGCTGGCACGCCTGCTCAACCTGCTGGACGGGGCCACGCCACCGTACCGGGACCAGCAGGGCGCGCCCGCCCACGACGGCGGCGAGACGGCGGCGAGCGCCTGGGAGACCGTCCGGCTGGCCCGCGACATCCAGCGGCCGAGCACGCTCGACTACATCAGCCACATGTGCGAGGACTTCGTCGAGCTCCACGGCGACCGGGTGCACGGCGACGACCCGGCCATCGTCGGCGGGCTCTGCTCCCTGGGCGGCGTCAACGCCATGATCATCGGCCACCAGAAGGGGCACGACACGCAGGAGCTGATCTCCCGCAACTTCGGCATGGCCCATCCCGAGGGCTACCGCAAGGCGCTGCGGCTCATGCGCCTGGCCGAGTCGTACGGCCTGCCGGTCATCACGCTGATCGACACCCAGGGCGCCGCGCCCGGCATCGGTGCGGAGGAACGCGGCCAGGCCTGGGCCATCGCCTCCGCCATCGCCGGGATGGGCGAGCTGACGGTGCCGATCGTGGCGACCGTCACCGGAGAGGGAGGCAGCGGCGGCGCGCTGGCGCTCGGCGTGGCCGACGAGGTGCTCATGATGCGCAACGCCTGCTACTCCGTCATCAGCCCGGAGAGCTGTTCGACGATCCTGTGCGGAGAGCCGTCCAGGGCGGAGCAGATGGCCGAGTCGCTCCGCCTCACCGCGCCCGAACTGCTGCGCCTGGGCGTGATCGACGGCATCGTGCCGGAGCCCGAGGGGGGCAGCCAGGCCGACCACCTGCAGGCCGCGGCGAACCTCAAGAGCATGATCCTCGACTCGCTCGGCCGGCTGTCCCGCTACGACCCGCACGAGCTGGTACGGCGGCGGCACGACAGGTTCCGGGCACTGGGATCGGTCTCGGATGTCTGAGCAGGCGTGGAGCGAGGAGTTCAAGCTGCTGCGCGCGGAGGTCAGCAGCCTGGTGAAGACCATTCCCGGCGCGGTGTCCACCGTCGTGCTCCGGTCCGGCGACCGCAGTGTGGAGGTCAGCTGGACGCACCAGGAGGGTCCGGTCACCCGGGCCTCCGGGGAGCCGGAGCCGCCCCGGGACGAGGTCGCCGACCCGGCGATCAGATCAGTCGTCGCACCGCTGGTCGGCACGTTCTACGTGGCCCCCGAGCCGGGCGCGGAGCCTTTCACCCGGCGCGGTGCCCGGGTGGAGTCCGGGCAGACCGTGGCCATAGTGGAGGCGATGAAGCTGATGAACCAGGTGCCGTCCGAATGGTCGGGAGAGGTGGTGGAGGTGCTGGTCGCCGACGGCCAGCCGGTGGAGTTCGGCCAGGAGCTGGTCCGCGTCCGGGTGGACGGCACATGACCGCGCCGCCGTTCCGCAAGGTGCTCATCGCCAACCGCGGCGAGATCGCCCTGCGAATCGCCAGGACCTGCAGGGAGCTGGGCATCGCCACGGTCGCGGTCTACTCCACCCCCGATCGCGACAGCGCGGCGGTGAGGTTCGCCGACGAGGCCGTGCACATCGGACCCGCCGCGCCCAGGCGCAGCTACCTGTCCATGCCGGGCCCCATCGAGGCGGCGCTGCGCTGCGGCGCCGACGCGGTGCACCCGGGCTACGGCTTCCTGTCGGAGGACCCGGACTTCGCCACCGTGTGCGCCGACAACGGCCTGACGTTCATTGGCCCGCGCCCCGAGGTGATGGCCGCGGTCGGCGACAAGGCCAGGGTCCGGGAGCTGATGCGCGCCGCCGGGCTGCCCGTGCTGCCCGGCAGCGACGGGGCGGTTCCGACGCTCGCCGAGGCCGGGCGGGTGGCATCGGAGATCGGCTATCCGGTGGTGGTCAAGGCGGCCGCGGGAGGCGGCGGCAGGGGCATCGGCGTCGCCAGGAGCGCGGCCGAGCTGCCGCGCGTGCACCAGGAGACGGTCGCGCTGGCCAGGGCGGTCTTCGGCAACGGCGAAGTCTACCTGGAGCGGTACGTGGAACGGGCCCGCCACGTCGAGGTCCAGGTGCTCGGTGACGAGGCGGGCAACGTCGTGCACCTGGGCGAACGCGACTGCTCGCTGCAGCGGCGCAACCAGAAGCTCGTCGAAGAGGCCCCCTCGCCCGGTCTCGACCCGCGCACGCGTGCCGCGCTGGGCGAGCACGCCGTCGCGGGGGCCAAGGCCGTCGGCTACACCGGGGCGGGCACCATGGAGTTCCTGGTGGACGAGGCGGGGACCGTGACGTTCATGGAGCTGAACGCCAGGATCCAGGTCGAGCATCCGGTCACCGAGGCGCTCACGGGGATCGACCTGATCCGCGAGCAGATCAGGATCGCCGCCGGGCTGCCGCTCGCCGTCAAGCAGGAGGACGTCCGCCTGTCCGGCACCGCGATCGAGTGCCGCGTCAACGCCGAGGATCCCGAGGCGGACTTCCGGCCGGCGCCGGGCCGGCTGGAGGTCTTCGACGTGCCCGGCGGCCCGTGGACGCGGGTCGACTCGGGTTTCGTGCGCGGCGACACCGTGCCGCCGTACTATGACTCCCTGCTCGCCAAGCTGATCGTCTGGGCCCCGACCAGGGCGGAGGCGCTCGCCAGGGCCGACCGGGCGCTGGCCGAGTTCACCGTGGCCGGGCCGGGCGTGGTCACCACGATCCCGCTGCTGCGCAGGCTGATCTCGCATCCCGTCTTCGCGGCGGGCCGGCACACCACCCGGTTCGTGCACGAGCTGCTCGACGGGTGACCCTGACGTGGTGGTCAGCGGACCTTCAGCTTTTCGTCAGTCTCGCCGATGATGATGACCTGCGAGATGAATGACACGAAGCGGGGTGGAGGCGTGGCCGAGACCGTCAGGCGACCGGAGGCGCGGCTGCTCGTCATCGAGGACGAACCGGACATCCTCGAGCTGCTCTCCGCCAGCCTGCGTTTCTCCGGGTTCGAGGTGGTCGGCGTCTCCAAGGGGGTGCGGGGGATCGAGGCGGCGCTGCGGCACCGCCCCGATCTGATCATCCTGGACGTGATGCTGCCCGACGTCGACGGGTTCGAGGTGATCAAGCGGCTGCGCTCGGGCGGCGACCGCACGCCCGTGCTGTTCCTGACCGCCCGCGACTCGGTCGACGACCGGATCAAGGGGCTCACTCTGGGTGGCGACGACTACGTGAGCAAGCCGTTCAGCCTCGACGAGGTCGTCGCCAGGATCAGGGCCGTGCTCAGGCGCCTGCGCGACGGCGCCACCACGCCGCCGCCCCGGCTCACGTTCGCCGACATCGAGCTCGACGAGGAGAGCCACCAGACCTGGCGGGGCGGCGAGCCGGTGCAGCTCTCCCCGACGGAGTTCAATCTGCTGCGCTACTTCATGCTCAACGTCGGCAGGGTGCTGTCGAAGGCGCAGATCCTCGACCACGTCTGGCACTACGACTTCCGCGGCGCCGACGCCATCGTGGAGAAGTACGTCTCGGCGCTGCGCAGAAAGGTGGACTACCGCGACCCGCGGCTGATCCACACGCTGCGCGGCGTCGGATACGTGCTCAGGCCACCACAGTGAGCCCGGCAGTGAGCCGGACCCCGCTGCGGGTCAAGCTCACCGTCATCGTGGTGCTCCTGGTGACGGTCGCCGCCATGGTGATCAGCGTGGCGAGCGTGGTGCTGCTGCGCGACCGCCTGCTCGACCGGGTGGACGACCAGATCAGGCGGGTCACGGAGACGCTGCACAACGACATGCGGGACGAGCGCCCCACTCCGCAGGGCCAGTTGCTCGTGTACGTGCCGAGCGACGTCTCCGTGCTGCGGGTGGGCCAGGACGGCACGGTGACCGCCCGCTCCAGGAACGCCGACCCGGACTTCGAGGCCGCGCTGCCGCCGAGCCTGCCCTCGGGCATCTCGACCGTGGAGCGCTGGCGGGTGCTCGCGGACGGCGGGCTGCTCGTCGCCATGCCGCTCACCCAGGTCGATGAGACCGTGACCCAGATGGCGTGGATCGGCGCGATCGTGGCCCTGGCCGTGGTGGCGATCGTGGCCGCCGTCGGCGTGATCGCCGTCAGGGGCAGTCTGCGGCCGCTGGAGGAGATCGAGCGCACGGCCCAGGTGATCGCCGCGGGTAACCTGTCGCACCGGGTCGAGGGCGAGGACCCGCGTACCGAGGTGGGGCGGCTGGCGCGGGCGCTGAACGGCATGCTGGCGCAGATCGAGTCCGCCTTCCGCGCCAGGGCCGCGTCCGAGGAGTACATGCGGCGCTTCGTCGCCGACGCCGGCCACGAGCTGCGCACCCCGCTGACCGCCATCCGCGGCTTCGCCGACCTGTTCAGGCGCCAGCGCGGCGAGGACGAGCTGGTCGCCAGGATCGGCAGGGCCGCGGGGAGGATGAGCCTGCTGGTGGAGGACCTGCTGCTGCTGGCCAGCCTCGACCAGCGCAGGCCACTGCGCAGTGACCGCGTCGATCTGCTGGCGGTCGCGGCCGAGGCCGTGCAGGAGGCGGCGCTGCTCGCGCGCGACCGGAAGATCGACCTGACGGTGAAGGGCGAGAACGCCCCCCTGGTGATCGGCGACGAGTCGCGGTTGCGCCAGGTCATCGGCAATCTGCTGAGCAACGCCGTACGGCACACGCCGCCGGGCACGGCCGTCGAGGTGCGGCTGCTGGAGGGACGGCTCGACGACGGCGGGCCCGCCGTCGTGCTGGAGGTCGCCGACCAGGGCCCCGGGCTGACGCCCGAGCAGGCCGAGCGGGTCTTCGAGCGGTTCTACCGCGCCGACAAGGCCCGCTCGCGCGACGAGGGCGGCAGCGGGCTGGGGCTGGCCATCGTCGCCGCGCTCGCCGCCGCGCACGGCGGCGTGGCCGAGGTGGACTCCGGCCCGGGCGCCACCTTCCGGGTACGCCTGCCGGCCGCTGACTGAACGGTCTGCCTGCGGTCAGGCGGCTTTCAGCCACGCTCGCTTCGATGAGTCCTCGTCCAAAGGATGAGAAGGCTTCTCATCACCATGGTGGAAGACCAGGGAAACAGGGGGTGCCTAGCGTGGCGGCCGTGGAAGAGATGGGTGTTTACCGACAGGGGCCGACCCGGCGCCAGGCGTTCGCGGGCGCGGGCGCGGTGTTCGGCCTGGCGATGGGCGGATGGGGATCGGCGGCGGTGGCGGCCCGCGCGGGTGAGCCGCCACGGGATCCGGCACTGCTGCTGACCAAGTTCGTTGACCGGCTGCCGATCCCGCCGGTGATCAAGCCGCAGCGGCGCGGGTCGCTGTGGGAGCTGACGATCCGCATGCGGGTGGCGCAGCGGCGGCTGCACTCGGAGCTGCCGCCCACCCGCCTATGGACCTACGAGGGCGGCTTCCCCGGACCCACCATCGACGTGGAGCGGGGGCAGCGGGTCAGGGTGACCTGGGCCAACCAGCTCGCGACCCCGTTCCCCGTCAGCGCGGTGCAGGTGTCGGACGAAGGGCTGCCGGCGGACAAGCCACCGGCGAACTACCCGGGCAGGGACGGCGTCGAGCCGATCGCGGACGTCGCCGCGTTACCCGCCTGGGCCGCGGTGCACCTGCACGGCTCGCGCACCGGCGGCGGCAACGACGGCTGGGCCGAGAACGCCGTCTACCCCGGCGACGCCCAGCTGTCGGAGTACCCCAACGACCAGCCGGCCGCCACGCTCTGGTACCACGACCACGCCATGCACCTGACCCGGTTCACCGTCTTCTCCGGGCTGGCCGGCATGTACTACATCAGGGACAAGGAGGAGGCGGCGCTCGGGCTGCCGCGCGGCGCGCACGAGATCCCGCTGGTGCTGTGCGACCGCAACTTCGACCTGGGCCAGGACGGCAAGCTCGACGGCAGGCTGCTCCACAAGGTCATCCTCGAACGGGAGGAGCCTCCGTCGCCGGGATTCTTCCTGGGGCCGTACAACCTGGTCAACGGCATGGTCTGGCCGTATCTCGACGTGGAGCCGCGCTGGTACCGGTTCAGGGTGCTGAACGCGTCCAACGCGCGTACGTACCGGCTCATGGTGCTGGGCCAGGACGGCAAGCCGCTGTCCGGCGCGCTGAAGGTGATCGGCTCGGACAACGGCCTGCTCGGCGCGCCCGCCCCGGTGACGGGCGCGCTCACCCTGGCGCCCGCCGAGCGGGCCGATGTGCTGGTGGACTTCTCCGCTCTCGGCGGCAGCACGCTCAAGCTGGTGGACACCTATCCGGGCATCACCCCGGGCGAGCCCAACCCGCGCAACGGCATACCCGAGCCGGACATCATGCAGATCAAGGTGTCGGACGGGCGCCCGGCCGATCGCTTCACGCTCCCGGCCACGATCTCACCGTCGTTCGATCGGCTGACCCACGACGACGTCCCGGCCGAGCACGGGCACCGGTGGATCGTCGTCCCGCCGTCGGCCACCTTCAGCGGCCAGCCCAATGAGCTGGGCATGTGGGAGATGGCAGAGGTCGATCCGAGCACGGTCACGATCCCGAGCGCCGGAGTCGTCCAGGTGCAGGGGCCGGACGGCAAGGTCAAGACGCTCAAACGGGTGGCGGGCGAGTACGCCGACCACAGCGACTTCGTCATCGCCCGCGGCAGCTGGGAGGCCTGGAACTTCCTGGTGCTGACCCGCCAGCCGCATCCGATGCACCTGCACATGGTCCGCTTCCAGACGCTGAACAGGGACGTCTACGACCGCAGCGGCTGGAACGAGGAGATCCGCGGCACCACCGCGCCGATCAAGTTCCTCCGCGAGGGGCCGCTCGAAGGGCACGAACAGGGCTGGAAGGACGTCGTCCGGGTGCAGGGCGTCGAGCTGGCCACCGTCGTCGGCCAGTTCGATCAGGTCGGCCGCTACGTCTACCACTGCCACATACTCGAACACGAGATGCACATGATGCGTCCCTTCGTGGTGATGCCGCCTGAAGTGCTGAAGCTCCACCCGCCCGGCGGCGGGCACCACTGAACTGTCAGGTTGTTTTCTGGCGGACGGGAAGGGCCTGGTCAGCTTCGGCCGCGAAGGTGAGCGCGGAGGTGATCGAAGATGAGACCACGATGGTCCATGATCCTTATCTGCGCCGCCGCCCTGCTGGCGCTCCCGGCCTGTGCGAGCACGCCGGAGCAGGCGGCGGCACCGCCCGCCGGATCCGCGTCGGCGTCGGCGTCGGCGTCCTCGACCGGCGGCACCGAAGACAGCCTGGCCAGGTGGATGACCTGTATGCGCGACAACGGCGTGCCGGTGGAGGACCCGAGGGAGAGCGGCCGGCTCAGCGCCGCCGACACCGGGGTCAGCCAGGAGGTGCTGGAGAAGGCCCAGGAGGCCTGCCGCCAGTACGTCCAGCCGGCCGCCGGCGACCGGCCCAACGCGAACGACCCCAGCGTGATGGACAAGTACCTGGCCTACGCCGCCTGCATGCGCGACAACGGCGTCGACATGCCCGACCCCAAGGCCGACGCCAACGGCGAGATCGTGATGGAGCCGAAGACGGCCACCGACTCTCCCCAGTACGTGAAGGCGAACAAGGCCTGCCAGAGCAAGCTCCCCGGCGGCGGTCCTGGCGGGGCACGGTGAGCAAGCGCGGAGTGATCGCGTCCGTCACGGTGGCGCTGGTGCTCGGCGCGGGGGCCGCGGCAGCGGCCCTGCTCGCGCCGGGCGGCGGCGCCGCGGCCGGAGGCGAGGCGGCGACGTTGCCCCCGGCCACCGCGACGGTGGAGCGCGGTGATCTGATCGACACCTTGACCGTCAGCGGCGTCCTCGGCCACGGTGCCGAGCAGCCGGTGATCAACTCTGCGGGCGGCACGCTCACCGCGCTGCCCGCGGCGGGCGCGGCGATAGGGCGCGGGGACGAGCTCTACGAGGTCGATCGCGACCCCGTGGTCCTGATGTACGGGCCCAAGCCCATGCACCGCACCCTCGAACTCGGCGTGACCGACGGCGCGGACGTGCGTCACCTGGAGAGGAACCTGAAGGCGCTCGGCCACGATCTCACCGTGGACGACCACTTCGGCCTGTCGACGCTGAGGGCCGTACGGGAATGGCAGGCCGACGCCGGGCTGCCCGTGACCGGCTCGGTCAGCAAGGCCCAGGTGGTGTTCCTGCCCGACAAGGTCCGCGTGCAGGCGCTGCGCGCCTCGGTGGGAGCGCCGGTCCGCAAGGGGCAGACCCTGCTGACCGTCACCGGAGTCGAGCGGTTGGTGACCGTCCAGCTCGACGCCGGCCGCCAGCGCCTGGCCAAGAAGGGCGCCCCCGTGGAGCTCCAGCTCCCCGGGGAGCTGGAGCTGACCGGGAAGATCGCCAAGGTCGGCACCGTGGCCAAGCCGGCCGGTGACGACGGCACCTCCACCGTGGAGGTGCGGATCACCTTGGACGACCCGGGCAAGGCCGGCACGCTGGACCAGGCGCCGGTCAGCGTGGAGCTGCAGAGCGAGATCCGCCGCGGCGTGCTGTTCGTGCCGGTGGAGGCGCTGCTCGCGCTGCGCGAGGGCGGCTACGGCGTCGAGGTGGTCGAGGGGTCGTCCGTGCGGGTCGTGCCCGTGAAGGCCGGGGTCTTCGCCGGCGGCCGCGTCGAGGTGTCCGGCGGCGACCTGCGCGAGGGCATGCGAGTGGGGGTGCCGGCGACGTGACAGCCATCGTCAGGCGAGCGGAGGTGCGGGCACCATGACGCCCATCGTCCGCATCGAGAACGTGGTGAAGACCTACGACGGCGGAGTGGCCGCGTTGCGCGGCGTCGACCTGGACATCTTCCCGGGAGAGCTGCTCGCCATCGTCGGCCCGTCCGGCTCGGGCAAGTCGACGCTCCTGCACATGATGGGCGTGCTCGACCGGCCGACCTCGGGGCGCGTGATCATCGCCGGGCACGACGTCGGGCGCCTGCCCGACCGCGAGCTGTCGGGTCTGCGCGCCTCGCTGCTCGGCTTCGTGTTCCAGCAGTTCCACCTGGCCGCGGGGGTGTCCGCGCTCGACAACGTGGCCGACGGGATGCTCTATTCGGGCGTGCCGCTGTCCGAGCGGCGCCGGCGCGCCGCGCTGGCGCTGGAGCGGGTGGGGCTGGGCGAACGCCTGACGCACCGGCCGCACGAGCTGTCCGGCGGTGAGCAGCAGCGCGTCGCCGTGGCCAGGGCCGTCGTCAGGGAGCCGGCGATACTCTACGCCGACGAGCCGACCGGCAACCTCGACACCGCCTCGGGGGCCGAGGTGCTCCACGTGCTCAGGACGCTCCACGCCGACGGCACCACCGTCGCGATCATCACCCATGAGCACGAGGTGGCCGCCGCGGCCGGCCGGCAGGTCAGCGTCCGCGACGGCCGCATCGTGTCCGACGTCAGGAGCCCGGCATGACCGCGGTGACGCCCGCCCGGCTGACCGCGCGCGACCTGCTCAGGGTCGGGCTGGCAGGGCTCAGGGTGCGGCGGACGCGGGTGGCGCTGGCCTCGCTGGGCATAGCGATCGGCATCGCCACCATGGTCGCGGTCGTCGGCATCTCCTCCTCCAGCCAGGCGGACCTGCTGCGCAGGCTCGACGAGCTCGGCACCAACATGCTCACGGTCAAGGCGGGACAGACCCTTCAGGGGGAAGACGCCAAGCTGCCGGAGCAGTCGGTCGCCATGGTGAGCAGGATCGACTCCGTCTACGCGGTGGCCGCCACCGGTGACCTCGAGGCGAGCGTCTACCGCACCGATCGCATCCCGGCCGACCGCACCGGCGGGATCTCGGTCCGCGCGGCCACGCTCGGGCTGCTGGAGACCGTACAGGGGCGGGTGCGCACGGGCTCCTGGTTCACCACGGCGAGCGAGAGCTTCCCCACCGTGGTCCTCGGCGACCTGGCCTCCCGGAGGCTGGGCGTCACCGCGCCGGGTGCGCAGGTCTGGCTGGGCGGGCGCTGGTTCACCGTGCTCGGCGTGCTGGATCCGGTGCCGCTCGCGCCGGGCATCGACCGGGCGGCGCTGGTCGGCTGGGAGGGGGCGCGCGACCTGCTGAGCTTCGACGGCCACCCGACCATGCTGTACGAGCGCTCCACGCCGGAGTCCGTCGAGGCAGTCAGGAGCGTCCTGCCCCGGACCGTGAACCCGGAGTACCCGGAGGAGGTGACGGTCAGCCGCCCGTCGGACGCGCTGGCCGCACGCGCGGCCACGGCGGGCGCCTTCACCAACCTGCTGCTCGGGCTGGGCGCCGTCGCACTGCTCGTCGGCGGCGTGGGCGTGGCCAACACCATGGTCGTCTCGGTGCTGGAGCGGCGCAGGGAGATCGGGCTGCGCCGGGCGCTCGGCGCCACCAGGGGCCACATCCGCGCGCAGTTCCTCGCCGAGTCGCTGCTGCTGTCCGGGCTTGGGGGCGTGGTCGGCCTGGCGCTCGGCACGCTGGTCACCATCGGGTACGCCGTCTCGAACGGCTTCCCGACCCTGGTGCCGCTCTGGGCGATCGGCGGCGGGCTGGCCGCGGTCGTGGTCATCGGCTCGGTCGCCGGGCTCTATCCGGCCGTACGCGCGGCCAGGCTCTCCCCGACGGTCGCCCTCAGTACCGCTTGAGACCCACCTCCGGGAGGGGGCTCTCCTCCCGGAGGCGCGGCCGGGTATTCATCACGGTGGCGGAAGACCCGGCCCACCACCCGCTCCTACCGTGAGCCGCATGCCAGCCAACACGTTCACCGAGGCAGACCTGAGGGCCCTTCTCCTGGCCGTGGGCCTGGGCCCCGCGCAGGACGACTACACCCTGACCTTCGAGCAGCTCGAACTCGACTCGCTGGCCAGGGTGGAGATCGCCACGAGGATCGAGGACCGGTTCGGCCTCATCCTGGAGATCGCCGCCGAGCAGAGCCCCGCGCAGGTGGCCGAGCTCGTCAACACCAGCCTGGCCGGAGCCGTTTCATGATCGGGCACACCGACAACGCCATCGAGATCGACGCGCCGATCGGCTTCGTCTGGGCGCAGACGAACGACGTACGCACCTGGCCCGACCTGTTCACCGAGTACGCCAAGGTCGAAGTGCTGGAGGAAGAGGCCGCCTCGGTCGTCTTCCGGCTCACCATGCACCCCGACGAGCAGGGCAGGGAGTGGTCGTGGATCTCCCAGCGCAGCTGGGACCGCGACACCTGGACCGTGCGGGCCCGCCGGGTCGAGACGGGCCCGTTCGAGTTCATGAACATCACCTGGACCTACGAGGAGCTCGCCGCCGACCGCACCCGCATGCGCTGGGTGCAGGACTTCCACATGAAGCCGGACGCGCCGGCCGACACCGAGGCGATGACCGAGCACATCAACCGCAACACCCGCATCCAGATGGAGATCATCAAGGACCGGGTCGAGCGCCGCCGCCGGGCCGTGGTCGGCTTCACCGACGTGCCCTCCAACACCCGCCGCGGCGGCGACCTGCGCACCCTGGTCTCGCCGGCCACCGTGGGCGCCAGCTCCGGCTTCCTCGGCGCGGTCCGCCTGGCCCCGGGCGAGAAGGTCGCCGAGCACTACCACCCCTACTCGGAGGAGTTCGTCTTCCTCGCGCGCGGCGAGCTCCGCGTCGACCTCGACGACGAGCCCGTGGCACTGGGCGAGGAGCAGTCGCTGCTGGTGCCCAGGAACGTGCGGCACCGGCTGACCAACGTCGGCCGCGACGAGGCACTGGTGATCTTCCAGCTGAGCCCGCTCGCCCCCCGGCCCGAGCTGGGCCACGTCGACACCGAGGAGGCCACGTGAACGGCGGCCTCAGGCGCAGCGTGGTCACCGGGATCGGGGTGATCGCCCCCGGCGGCGGCAGCCGCGAGGAGTTCTGGCAGCGCATCACCGGCGGCAAGCCCGCGATCCGGCGCATCACCGCGTTCGATCCCGAGCCGTTCCGGTCGCAGATCGCCGCGGAGTGCGACTTCGACCCGTCCGCCTACGGCCTCACCCCACGGGAGGTCAGGCGGCTGGACAGGTTCGTGCTCATGGCGCTGGCCTGCGCCGAGGAGGCGTTCGCCGACAGCGGTCTGACCTCGGCCGACCCCGAGCGGATGGGCGTCTCCCTCGGGACGGCGGTCGGCTCCACCATCAGGCTGGAGGAGGAGTACGTCGTCGCCAGCAACGGCGGCCGCGACTGGGTGGTCGATCCGACGCACGTCACGCCCTTCCTCTACCAGGCGCTGGTGCCGTCGAGCGCGGCCACCGAGCTGGCCGTCCGCTTCCACGCGCAGGGCCCGGCCGCGGTGATCTCGACCGGCTGCACCTCGGGCATCGACGCGATCGCGCACGCCCACACCCTGATCCAGGACGGCGAGGCCGACGTCGTCATCGCCGGCGCCTCCGACGCGCCCATCTCCCCGATCACCGTGGCCTGCTTCGACGCGATCAGGGCGACCAGCCCGCGCAACGCCGACCCGGAGCAGGCGTCGCGGCCCTTCGACGCCGACCGGCAGGGGTTCGTGCTCGGCGAGGGCGCCGCCGTGCTGATCGTCGAGGAGCTCCAGCACGCCCTGGCCCGCGGCGCCCGGGTGTACTGCGAGATCACCGGCTTCGGCGCCCGGGCGAACGCCTTCCACATGACCGGCCTGCGCGCGGACGGCTTCGAGCTGGGTGAGGCGATCATGGAGGCGATGGACCGGGCCCGACTGGCGCCGGAGGACCTCGGCTACATCAGCGCCCACGGATCCGGCACCAAGCAGAACGACCGGCACGAGACCGCCGCCTACAAGCGCGCCCTCGGCGAGGCGGCACGCGACGTCCCGATCAGCTCGATCAAGTCGGTCATCGGGCACTCGCTCGGCGCCATCGGCTCGATCGAGATGGCCGCGTGCGCGCTGGCCATCCAGCGCGGCGTGGTCCCGCCCACGGCGAACCTCACCACCCCCGACCCCGAATGCGACCTGGACTACACGCCGGGCACGGCCAGGGAGGTCACCGTGGATCACGCCCTGTCCGCCGGGAGCGGGTTCGGCGGATTCCAGTCCGCCATGGTCTTCTCGCGCCTGGAGGCCGCGTGAGCCACAGGATGGTGATCACCGGGATCGGCGTGGTCGCGCCCACCGGGCTCGGCGCGGTCGAGCACTGGGAGAACGGTCTCGTGGGGCGCTCCGGCATCAGACCGCTGGCCGACTCCGCCGCGCTGCCGGTGAAGGTGGCCGGCCAGGTGGCGGCCTTCGACGAGACCGAGCACGTCGAGCCGCGGCTGCGGGTCCAGACCGACAAATGGTCGTGGATGGCGCTGGCCGCGACCGAGTTCGCGCTGGCCGACGCGGCACTCGACCCGATGGGGGAGTTCCCGTTCCACCTGTCGGTGGTCACCGCCAGCTCCTCCGGCGGGAACGCGTTCGGTCAGCGGGAGATCGAGGCGCTCTACCGGTCGGGGCCGCGGGCCGTCAGCGCGTACCAGTCGATCGGCTGGTTCTATGCCGCGAGCAGCGGCCAGATCTCCATCCGCCACCGGGCGAAGGGGCCCTGCGGCGTGATCGTTTCCGACGGGGCGGGTGGAATCGACGCGCTCGCCCAGGCCGGGCGGCTCATCCGGCGGGGCGGCCAGGCGGTGATGGTCGGCGGCACGGAGGCGCCGCTGTCGCCGTACGCGCTGGTCTGCCAGGCCGGTCAGGGAACGCTCAGCGGCGAGCCGGACCCCGCCCGCGCCTACCGTCCCTTCGCGCGCGAGGCCGGCGGCTTCGTGCCCGGCGAGGGCGGCGCCATGCTCGTGGTCGAAGAGTGGCGCCGCGCCCACATGCGCCCGGCCGCCCAGGTGTACGCCGAGATCGCCGGCACCGCCGCCACCCACGACGCCCGCCACCCCGCCGCGCCCCCGGCGGACGGCGGGCAGCTGGCCCGGGCCATGCGCCTGGCGCTGGACCGGGCGGGGTGCGACGCCGGCGAGGTGGACGCGGTCTTCGCCGACGGCGCGGGAACCCCGGCGGGCGACGACGCGGAGGCGGCGGCGCTGGCCGAGGTGTTCCGCCGCCGGAGGGTGCCGGTCACCGTCCCCAAGACCATGACGGGCCGCCTCAACTCCGGCGGTGGCGCGCTCGACGTGGCCTGGGCGGCGCTCGCACTGCGTCACGGCGTACTGCCGCCCACGGTCAACGCCGGCGAGCCGGCCCACGACCTGGACCTGGTCACGCGGGCCAGGGAGCTGCCCGGCCTGCGCACGGTGCTCGTCGCGGCGCGCGGGGTCGGCGGGTTCAACGCGGCGGCGGTGCTGCGCGCCCCTGACAGATGAATACGGGCAGTGTCACAGGAAGCAGTCAGCCAGGCGTCAGCGCGATGGAAGGTAGCGGCCCGAGTGTGGCACTACGAGACACGCCAGGGAGGCCGCATGTCCAGTGATGAGCAGGGCCGCGACGGAGGCATCGTCTACACCTACTATCCCGGGCAGGGATCCTGGCAGGTCGAGCAGCCGGAGCCGCCCCCTGAGCGCCGCCGCGGCCGTCTCGGCGCGGCGGTCGCGGGGCTCGTCGCGGGCGCGCTGCTCGCCGCGCTGCTCGGCGGCCTCCTGCTCGACCGCGGAGGGGAACGGGACCGCGTGTCGGCCGCGATCACGCAGGCTCCCGCGCCCAGCGCGACCGCCCCCCGTCCGGCCCTCAGCCTGGCCGACATCGCCGACGCGGTACGCCCAAGCGTCGTCTCGGTGACCACCACGGGCGGCGCGGGCTCGGGGGTCGTGTACGACGCCGAGGGCACCGTGCTGACCAACGCGCACGTGGTCGAGGATGCCCTGGGAGGCGATGTGCGGCTCCGGCTCGCCGACGGCACCACGGCCGAGGCCAGGGTCCTGGGCGTCGACACCTTCTCCGACATCGCGGTGCTCAAGGCCGGCGAAGCCGCGGGCCTGCGGCCCGCCAAGCTCGGCGACAGCGACAAGATCAGGGCCGGCGACGAGGTGCTGGCCATCGGCAGCCCCTTCGGCTTCGACGGCTCGGTGACCGCGGGCATCGTCAGCGCCCTGCACCGGACGCTCTCCGGCGAGGGCGGCCGGGCCGTCCTCGCCGACGCGATACAGACCGACGCCGCCATCAACCCCGGCAAGTCGGGCGGCGCGCTCGTGGACGCGGCGGGGCAGGTGATCGGCATCAACACGGCCATCGCGAGCACCGGCACCGGCAACGTCGGTGTCGGCTTCGCCATACCGGTGAACGAGGCCAGGCGCGTCGCGGACCAGCTCATCGCCGAGGGCAGCGTCGTGCGCGCCCACCTCGGCGTCTCGGTCACCGACGCGTCGGGCAGGCCGGGAGCGCTGATCGACGACGTGGAGCGCTCCGGCGCGGCGGGCTCGGCGGGGCTGCGGCCGGGCGACCTGATCACCGGGCTGGGCGGGACGGCGGTCCGAGCGGAGGCCGACCTCATCGCGGCGGTACGCGCCCGCGTGCCGGGCGAGCGCGTCACCATCACCTACGAGCGCCAGGGTGTCGCGCACACCGTCGAGGTGATGCTCGCCAGCGCGTGAAGGCCGGCCCGGCACCGCGGCGGCCGGCTCAGACCGCGACGCGTCGTTGTGCGAGAAAGCGCACCTGGTCGCCCGGGCGGAGCTGGGCGGCGGCGGGCAGGTCGGCGGTGCGCACCACGGCGATGACCGGGTAGCCCCCGGTGGGTGGGTGGTCGGCCAGGAAGACGATCGGCTGCCCGCTCGGCGGCACCTGGACCGCTCCCGCGACCATGCCCTCGCTCGGCAGCTCTCCCTCCTTGGCCCGCGCCAGCTCACGACCGCGCAGCCGTACCCCCACGCGGTTGCTGTCCTGGCTCACCTCGTACGGTCCCGCGCACAGCGCCGCCGGCGCCTCCGGCACGAACCAGTCGTCGCGCGGCCCCGGCACCACCCGCAGCACGGCCGGCCCAGGCTCCGGCAGGGGCGCCAGGTCCACCGAGATGACGCCCTCGGGCGGACCGACCGGCAGCAGCGTGCCCGTACGCAGCGGCTCGGGCCCCAGCCCGGACAGCGAGTCGGTGGACCGGCTGCCGAGCACCGGCTCGACCGCGATCCCGCCGCGAACGGCCAGGTAGGTGCGCAACCCTCGGGAGGGCGCCCCGAACCGCAGCTCCGTCCCCGCGGGCACCCAGAACGGCGTCCCCATCCCGGGCCGCGCCTTCAGCGTCGCACCGGCCTTCGGGGGTGTGACGGCCTCCGCCGCCAGGGACGCGCCCGCCAGCGCCACCCAGGCCGCGTCGAGGAACCGCAGCCACGCCATGCCGAACGTCAGCTCGATCCCCGCCAGCCCCTCGGCGTTGCCCACGAGCCTGTTGGCCAGCCGCAGGCTCCCGGCGTCCGCCGCGCCGGAGTGCGGCACCCCCAGGTGGGCGTAGCCGGGTCGGCCCAGGTCCTGGACGGTCGCGTACGGGCCGGGCGCGAGCACCTCGATCATGCCGGTGCCGGCTCGAACCGCACGCGCATGCCGGGGCGGAACAGGGACGGCGGGTCGGCGGCCACGTCCCACACCCGCACGGACGTGCGCCCGAGCAGCCGCCACCCGCCGGGCGAGGCCGTCGGATAGACCGCCGAATACGGCCCCGCGATGGCCACGGACCCCGCCGGCACCGACGTGCGCGGCGTGTCGAGCCTGGGCGTCTCCAGCGCCGGATCCAGCCCGGTGAGATAGGCGAACCCCGGTGCGAACCCCAGCCACCCCACCACCAGCTCACGCCCCGCGTGCCGGGCGATCACCTCCTCCACAGGAATCCCCGCCAGCGCCGCCACGGAATCGAGATCCGCGCCGTCATAGACCACGGGAATCGTCACCACCGCACCCTCGGCCGGCGCCCGGACGGCGGCCCTGTCGCGTTCCACGGCGACGACCGCCTCCAGCCGCGCTCGCAGCCGGGCCTGGTCCACGCCGGGGGCCACCACGAGAACGCTCTCCGGCCCCGGCACGATCTCCACGACCCCCGCGGGCCGCTCCGCCCGCAGCGCCGCGTCCAGCCGGTGCGACAGCTCCAGCGAGCCCGTCTCCACGAGCAGCGCGTGCTCCCCGGCCACCCGGATCACGTGAACGCCTGCAGGACGACTCCGGCCGCCAGCAACGCGTCCCGCACCCCCTGCGCCAGCCGGACGGCGTCAGGCGTGTCTCCGTGGACGCAGATGGAACGGGCGGAAACCGGTACGGAAGTGCCGTCCACGGCCGTCACAGAGCCTTCCACGGCCATCTGGCGGGCACGGGCGGCCACCACGGCCACGTCGTGGAGCACCGCGCCCGGCTCCGTGCGCGGCAGCAGCATCCCCGCAGGTGTGTACGCCCGGTCCGCGAACGCCTCGCTCACCGTCGGCACGCCCTCGGCCGCCGCCACCTTGTGCACGACGGAGCCCGGCAGCGTGAGCACCGGCAGCGACGGGTCGTAGTCGGCCACCGCGTCGATCACGGCCGCCGCCTGGACCTCGTCGCGGCAGATCCGGTTGTAGAGCGCACCGTGCGGCTTGACGTAGGACACCCGGCCGCCCATCGCCCTGGCGATGCCGTCCACGGCCGCGAGCTGGTAGAGCACCTCCGCGCACAGCTCCTCCGGCTCGGCCTCCATCTCCCTGCGCCCGAAGTGCGCCAGGTCTCGGTAGGACACCTGCGCCCCGATCGCCACGCCCCGGTCGACGGCCGCCGCGCACGTGCGCCTGATCGTCACGGGGTCTCCGGCGTGGAAGCCGCAGGCCACGTTGGCACTCGTGACGATGTCGAGCAGTGCGAGGTCGTCGCCGAGGCGCCAGATTCCGAAGCCCTCACCCAGGTCCGCGTTGAGGTCGATCACCATGGCACCCATCATGGCAACTCGCCGTCATCTTGGCGCGACGAACAGAGTCTGAGTCGCCGTGCCGACCTCGCCGGTCTCGTCGTACAGGGTGGAGCGGGTCAGCCCGCGGCCGGCCGGGCCGATGACCGTCTCGGCGTCCATGCAGATCCACTCGCCCTCGGGGGCGCGGAACAGGGAGATCGTCAGGTCCACGTTCACGAACACGTGGGTGGCGAAGTCGACGGCGAAGCTGACGCCGTTGCCGCTGTCGGCGAACACCGCCAGGCGCTCCAGCGGGGCCGGCTCCTCGCCCTCGACCAGCGGGACCGTGAGCCTGCCCCACACCGTGGCGGGGCCGAGCTCCATGGGGCCGCCGGTGGCGAAACGCCAGTCGAGCGCCTTGCCGTAGCCGAAGCCGGAGCCCAGCCACGAGCGAGCGTGCTCCTCCGAGGGCGGCGGCACGGGGGCGGGCGGCCCCGGGACCGAGGTCGCGGGCGTGTCCGCCTCGCGGATGCGCCAGGCGCTCGCCCTGGCGTACTCGCGGCCGCCGGACGACACGCTCGCCGACAGGCACTGCACCCGCTTGCCGTCGCGCGTCACGTCGGCCGCGATCTCCAGCTCGGCCACCGGCACCGGCGCGAACACGTCCACGACCAGCCTGGACAGCTCCAATCCAGGGCGCGGCGCGGTCCTGGCCAGCTCGTGGACGATCAGGGCGGTGACCGGGCCCATGTGCTGGGTGCCCGGGTCCCAGGGGCCCTGCGTGTGCTCCGACGCCAGGTAGCGGCCCTCGGCCATGCGCGTGTACATCGACATAGAACTAAATTCTAGGATGGCCGCCGGACCTAGATCTCGTCGGGGATGTCGGCGATGTCGTCGAGCGCCGCGGCCAGCTCGTCCGGGTCGCCGCCGATCCGCTCGGCGATCTCGATCAGCACGTGGAGCACGTCGTGCCGATCGTGGCCGAGGTCGAGCAGGCGCTGCGCGGCCTCCCACAGCTGCGGCGGGTCGCCCTCCCACAGCCGGGTGGCGATCTCCTCGTGCCAGGCCAGGTGCTCCTGGTCGATCGTGCCGTCGTGGTCGATCTCGAGTAACGTACGCCGGTCGGCCTCGTCGGCCGGGTTGAGCCGGTCGAGCTCGATGCCGTTGTGCGTGCCCTGCAGATAGGGAAACGCGAAGACCCGTCTGGCCAGCGCCGACAGGTCGCCATCCGGCAGCAGGCGCTCCAGCAGCGGCCTGTCGAGCCCGAACGACGTCGGATCGCGGTACGCCTCCGGGAACTTTCCTGTGGCCTCCCACACCGCGTCAAGCGTGGCCTTGAGGCCCTGCTCGGGCAGCCCGGTGCGCTCCGCGGCGAAGCGGACCCACGCCGACAGCACGTGCGGCATCGCCTCCTGCTCGGCCACGCTCAGCATCACCTTGCGCGGCAGCCAGTCCAGCAGGAACGTCTCGCACTTGGTCGGGCTGACCCGCATCGGCCGGTTGAAGTCCTGCTCGCAGCCGTAGTCGATGATGTGGTCGGCGCACCGCGAGGCCGCCGACGGGTCGGACAGGTGCTCGGCCGCGTCCGAGGCCAGGAACTCCGCCGCCAGCATGGCCCGCCGCTCGCGGCTGTAAGGCGCCTCGATGTGCAGCGGGGCCGGGCGCTTGCGGCCCGGCGGCAGCGCCTTGATCCGGGCGCGGGCGAAGGCGTGGTAGGCGCTGTAGCTGTCGCTCACCGGGGGCGGCGTCTTCGGCTCCCTGGTGGCCTTCATCGCCGACTCCAGCAGCGCCCTGGCCTGCTCGGGCTGGATCTCCTCGAACAGCAGCATCGGGTTGCCCGCCGCCTCGGCCCTGGCCTGCTCGAGCAGCTTGTCGACCTGCGAGGACACCCAGGCGTCGCGGGCCATGCCGCTCATGTTGTAGTCGACGACCACGACCAGCGCGTGCCGGTCCGTCGGCTGGGCTGTCTCGTTCCAGCGGTAGGCGAAGGTGCAGATCACCGTGTCCTGGTCGCCGTAGGCGTCGCGGGAGACGTAGCAGCCGGCGGGCTTGACGGCGCCGACCTTGTCGGCCCAGCCGGGCCTGGCGACCCCCGACTCCATCATCGCCAGCGCCGCGCCCTCGGCCTTGGCGCCCTGGCGGGCCGTGCCGAGATAGGCCAGGCAGATCAGCAACGTCAGCGAGGCCGGGGTGCCGGCCTTGGCGGCGTAGTCGACCAGCCCCTCCCCGAGCACCTGCTCCACGTCGCCGCCCCTGACGCGCCTGCCCCACCAGGCGCCGATCATGTCGGAGACCATCAGCTCCGCGTCGAGAGCGGTGCGTACGGCGAGCAGCTCACGAGCCGCCTGCACCATCTCCTTGAACACGTCGTCTGGCGGGGTGCTCTCCCGGGGATCTCGTCGGTGTCGGCGCACACCCTCACTCTCTCGTATTCCAGGCGCAAACGGTGCGAGAACTCGGCCCGGTAACCCCGATGTTATCGGGGAAATAGTGCCGGAGGCGCGCTTTGGACATGGTGCCGGAGGTGTGAGCGGCATGGTGCCGGAGGCGCGCTATGGACATGGTGCGGAGGCGCGCTGTGGGCATGGTGCCGGAGGCGTGCTTCGGGCATCGTGTCCGAGGCACGCGAAGGACCTATGCCCGGAGCCGCGCGAACGGCCCTGTGCCCGGAGGCGTGCGATCGGCGCTATGCCGGAGGCACGCCTTATCGGGGTCCCCGCGGCGGAGGCGCCGAGTTCACGATCGCGAGCAGGTGCTCTCGCGCGATGCGTTCCACGATCTCGGGCGTCGCTGAGATGCCCAGATGCTGCGCACACGCGCACACGTCGGCGACACAGCGGTCGATCGTGTCCACGGGTACGGTCAGGAACTCTTCGGCCAGCCTGAGACTGACCGGTTCCCGCAGGAACCGTGTGGCCAGAGCGAGCATAGATGTGAGATTCCTCTGGAGACCCAGGGGCAAACCCCCAGGAATGTCTGCAGGGCGACTTGCGCTCTCATTTCACCTTTTCTCGGGCGGGTGTCAAGCCTCCTCGGAGCTTGTGTTCACTTCACCCGGTGCCCATTCATGCGAAGCTGTCTCCATGCGCATCCAGCTCGCCCAGCGGGACGAGGCAGACGAGCTCCTCGGCCGCAGCCCGCTCGCCCTGCTCGTCGGCATGCTGCTCGACCAGCAGATCCCCATGGAGTGGGCGTTCACGGGGCCTTACACCATCTCGGAGCGGCTCGGGCACGACCTCACAGCCGCGGAGATCGCCTCGTATGATCCTGAGGCGTTCGCCGCGCTGCTCGCCGAGAAGCCGGCCGTGCACCGCTACCCCAAGTCTATGGCGGCCAGGATCCAGCAGCTCGCGGCCTACCTCGTCGAACACTACGACGGACAGCCCGAGAAGATCTGGGCCGACGCCACGGACGGCAAAGAGTTGCTGAAACGACTCATGGCCCTTCCAGGATACGGCAAGCAGAAGGCCCAGATTTTTTTGGCATTGCTGGGGAAGCAGTTGGGGGTCCAGCCGTCAGGCTGGCGAGAGGCAGCCGGAGCCTACGGCGAGGAGGGGTCACACCGATCGGTCGCCGACGTCGTCGACGCCGAGAGCCTGGTCCGCGTACGTGCCGCCAAGCAGGAGGCCAAGCGCGCGACGACGGCCCGATAGCTGCGCTGTAACCTGATCTTGCTGCGCGACGTGGAGCGATTTTGACAGGATGCGTTGACCTTAGAGGCGACCGGGTGGCGGCGGGGGCTTCCGTCCGCACATGCCCATCGCCGATGATGTACTGCAGAATCCGGTCGCCCGGAGCTGCGCTACGCCGATACACGATTATGGAGATGTGCCGCGTGGGAGACCCTGGCACGCGACGGAGGTGCCGACCATGAGCGCCGAGACCTCCGTTCCCCGTCCCCGGGAGTCGGATGTGGACGTCTCAGACTCCGCCCTCTTCCAGGGCATGCTGTCGGAGGCCGAGTTCGCCTTCGCGTTCTTCGACGGCGACAGCCGCGTCCAGCGGGTCAACGAGGTGTTCTGTGATGTCGTCAGCGTGCCCGCCGAGCGCATGCTGGGCCGGCAGCCCGTCGAAGTGCTCGCCCCCGATCTCAGCCAGATCATCAGCCACGCCGTGCAGGCCGTCATCGAGACCGACGCGCCGGTCACCGAGGGCCGTGTGCGCGTGCGGTCGTCGGAGGGCGACACCAGGCACTGGTCGCTGTCGTTCTCGCCGGTCCACGACGACGCGGGCGAGCTGTGGGCGGTCGCGCTGGTCGGGCTCGACGTGACCGAGAGCCGCCAGACCGAGGAGGCGCTGCGCCGCAGCGAGGAGCGCTACCGCTCGCTGGTCGAGGCGCAGTCGCAGCTCGTCTGGATCACCTCGCCCACCGGCGCCGTCGTCGAGGACGCGCCGCAGTGGCGCGCCATCACCGGCCAGGGCCTGGAGGAATACCTCGCCAACGGCTGGCTGGAGGTCGTCCACCCCGACGAGCGCCAGCACACCGAGGAGGCGTGGCGCGAGGCGCTGCGCGGGCGCACCATGTTCGAGTGGAACTACCGGGTGCGCACCCGGGCCAGCGGCTACCGCCACTTCGAGGTGCGGGCCGTGCCGATCATCAGGCACGGCAGGGTCGTCGAGTGGGTCGGCGCCAACACCGACGTGACCCCGCAGCGCGAGGCCGAGGAGATGCGCGGCAGGCTGACCGACCAGCTCGGCGCCGCCGCCCTGCGCACCGCCCGGCTGCAGGGCGCCACCGCCCAGCTCGCCGAGGCGCTGACGGTCGAGCAGGTGGTGCAGGTCATCATCGACGTGGGCCGCACCGCCCTGGCCGCCGACCGCTCGGCGGTCGCGCTGCTCGACACCGACCGCGCGGCGCTCAAGCTGATCAACGGCGAGGGCATCCCCGAGGCGTCCGGCGCCTTCGGTGAGGAGATCCCGCTGTCCAGCTCCAGCGTGATGACCATGGCCGTCAACAGCCGCAGGCCGATGTTCGCCGAGTCGCCGGACAGCCTCAAGGCGCAGCTGCTGGAGGCCGGCGGCGACGAGGAGGTCCTGGCCAACTACCTCGCCCACAGCGACGAGCGGGCCTGGGTGGGGCTGCCGCTGCTGGCCGCGGGGCGGGCGCTGGGAGCGCTCCGATTCTCCTTCACCAGGCCGCAGAAGATCTCCCAGGAGGACGGCGTCTTCCTGGAGGCACTGGCCGGCCAGTGCGCGCTGGCGGTCGAGCGGGCCACGCTGTTCGAGCGCGAGCACCGCACCGCCGAGACGCTCCAGCGCAGCCTGCTGCCCGACCGCCTGCCCGTGGTCAAGGGCCTGGTGCTGGCCCAGCGCTTCCGCTCGGGCAGCCGCCACGTGCAGGTCGGCGGCGACTGGTACGACGCGTTCGTGCTGCAGGACGGGCGTGTCGCGGCCGTCGTCGGCGACGTCATGGGCAAGGGCGTCAAGGCCGCGGCGGGCATGGGCCGCATCCGCAACGCCATGCGCGCCCTGGCGCTGACCAACCCGCCGCCCGCGGCCGTGCTCACCGGGCTCGACCGCGTCTTCGAGGCGACCGAAGAGGAAGAGCAGGTCACGACCCTGGCCTACATGGTCGTCGAGCCTGTCACCGGCGAGGGCACGCTGGCCCTGGCCGGTCATCCGCCACCCGTTCTGGTTTCTCCGCAGGGCACGGCGATCCTGTGCGACGCCGAGCCCGGCACTCCGCTAGGCTGGCCGACCAGCCGCAGGCAGTTCCGGTTCGTGGTGCCGCCCGGCCATACCGCCGTGCTCTACTCCGACGGACTCGTGGAGAACAGGAAGCGCGGGCTGGATGCCGGACTCGCCGAGCTTTGCAGTGTTGTGACCGAAGCGCCGCCTGAGGTCGTAAGTAGTCCGCATATGTTGCTGGACTTCCTGGTTGACCGGATGCTGTCTGGATATGAACAGGATGATGACGTTACTGCGCTCGCAATACACGTCCCGCCAGCCACGAAGAGTGACTGAATGAAACAGTCATAACGGTTGCTTTCGGGTATCAGTGCCCCGCTTACGTACGCACTACTGTCTGGGTCGGCCTAGGGTGGAGGTCAACCGCCGGGAGGTGGCCGTACGGAGTGCGGGGTCATGCCAGAATGCTGTGCAGGTCCGTCGCGGTCCGCACGGCCTCACCGATCTCCGAGAGAGGCAACAGCCCCCCAGCGGGCATCTGGGTCCATTGTCGCCACGCGTTCGTTCGAGAGGTGTTCGTGTCGCCTGCAAGTTCGACTCGCTCGAAGCCACAAGAGCTGAACGAGCCCGTCATTCAGCGACTGCTCGAGCGTGGGCGCTCGCAGGGTTTCCTCGAGTCTGAGGATGTCCGTCAGGCCTTCGAGGAGGCGGACATCCCCATGTCGCACGCCGCCGCGTTTTTGCGGAACCTCAGCAAAGAGGGCGTGACCGTGGTGGTGACCGCCGCGGATTCGGCTGCGCCGAAGAAGTCTCGTGGTCCAGCAAAGCGCCGCACTGCCGCCCCCGTCAAGACCAAGACAGCGGCGGCCGCCAAAGAGCAGCAGCCCGAGACCGTGACCGCGGTCGTGGGAGCCGCTGAAGCCGAGCCGGCCGCCAAGAAGGCGGCCCCTGCCAAGAAGGCCGCCCCGGCGGCGAAGAAGGCCGCGGCTCCCGCCGCCGCCAAGAAGGCCGAGCCGAAGAGCGCTGGGCCTGCCGACAGTAAGCCGAAGGCATCCGAGTCCGACACGGACGACGACGAGGACATCGAGCTCGACGGCGACGTGGCGCTGGAGGACCTCGAGGACATCGAGGTCGACGACACCGACATCGTCGTGGCCGAGGTCGAGTCCGAGTCGTCCGAGGGTGACTCCGACACCGACGACTCCGAGGAGGGGCCAAAGCCCTCCGAGGTCGTGTCGCTGGAGAAGACCGAGGAAGAAGTCCTCATCCTCACCGACGACGACGATGACGCCCCGGTCGCGCAGGTCGCCGCCGCCGGCGCCACCGCCGACCCGGTCAAGGACTATCTCAAGCAGATCGGCAAGGTCCCCCTGCTCAACGCCGAGCAGGAGGTCGAGCTGGCCAAGCGCATCGAGGCGGGGCTGTTCGCCGAGGAGCAGCTCGGCGCCGGTGAGGCCGAGGGGCTGCCGGTCGACGTCAGGGCCGAGCTGGAGTGGATCGCCGAGGACGGTCGCCGGGCCAAGAACCACCTGCTGGAGGCCAACCTCCGGCTCGTGGTCTCGCTGGCCAAGCGCTACACCGGCCGCGGCATGCTCTTCCTCGACCTGATCCAGGAAGGCAACCTGGGCCTGATCAGGGCCGTCGAGAAGTTCGACTACACCAAGGGCTACAAGTTCTCCACCTACGCCACGTGGTGGATCCGGCAGGCGATCACGCGTGCCATGGCCGACCAGGCGCGGACCATCCGCATCCCGGTCCACATGGTCGAAGTGATCAACAAGCTGGCCCGTGTCCAGCGGCAGATGCTGCAGGACCTGGGCCGCGAGCCCACGCCGGAGGAGCTGGCCCGCGAGCTGGACATGACGCCCGAGAAGGTCGTCGAGGTCCAGAAGTACGGCCGCGAGCCCATCTCCCTCCACACCCCGCTGGGTGAGGAGGGCGACAGCGAGTTCGGCGACCTCATCGAGGACTCCGAGGCCATCGTCCCGGCCGACGCCGTCAGCTTCACGCTGCTCCAGGAGCAGCTGCACTCCGTTCTCGACACGTTGTCGGAGCGGGAGGCGGGCGTCGTCTCGATGCGCTTCGGGCTCACCGACGGGCAGCCGAAGACGCTGGACGAGATCGGCAAGGTTTACGGGGTGACCCGTGAGCGCATCCGCCAGATCGAGTCCAAGACCATGTCCAAGCTGCGTCACCCGTCCCGGTCCCAGGTGCTGCGCGACTACCTGGACTGAGCCGTCGCTTCACCGAGCCCCGCACGACATTTCGTGCGGGGCTCGATCATTTCTGCCATCTCTGCGCGCCCGGTCCCGTGACGCCGCCGCTCGGCGCCGTCAGGAGCCCGGTCTCGGCGGTGTCACGAGGCCGGTCTCGGCGTCGGGTGGCGTCGGCGCCGTCAGGAGGCGTCGGTGACGTGCACGTCCAGCGTCCAGGGGCGGTTGGCGCGCGACGGGGGCGTCAGGTCGACGGTGTAACCCATGGTGTCCAGGGTCTTGGCCAGCTCGTCCGGTGTCGACGGGGTGGCGTCCTGGCGCAGCAGGGCGCGGGCGATCTCGCCTCGGGTGGCCTTGGCCATGTGGCTGACGACCTTGCCGTCCCTGAACACCCGTACCGTCGCCGACCGCTCGCCCGGCTGCCAGGCCCCCGCGTAGGTGGCCGAGCGGAGATCCACCACCAAACCGGGGATCCGGTCCAGTTGCTTCGAGATTCGCGGCCGCCAGAAGGCCGCCAGGCCCCCGAGGGGCGGCAGGTTGACGCCCATCGAGAGCCGATAGGGCGGGATCTCGTCTGTGATTCGCACCACACCCCAGAGACCGGAGAAGATCAGCACCGACTCCTCCGCGCGGTTCCTGGCCGTGTCGTCCAGGGTGTTCAGGCCGAGGTTGTCGTAGAGGACACCGGTGTAGAGGTCGGCGGCGGGGAGCGCGGGGGCGGTCTTCAGCGCCGCGTTCTTGGCCAGTTCGCCCGCCAGGCCGGGCGTCAGGCCGAGCACGTCGAGGGCGTCGCGGCGCTTGGAGGCCCGGATGAGCGCGGTCATCACCCGCTTGCGGTCCTTGTCGAGCGCGGGAAGGGAGAGAGGCCCTATGGGAGGCCCGCTTCCCTCGGACGCCTTCCCCTCCGACGGCGGCAGCAAAATCAGCACAAGCACTTACCCTATTCGGGCTCTCATCGCGCTCTACCGCCGCACGTGGCTCGACGCCGGTCCGACGCTTTCCGCCGACAAGACACCCCAGTGGTCCGACGCTTTGCGTCGATGAAACACCCATCCTGTACGGCGGAGCCAACTGGGCTCCACCCGCCGACCAGGGCTGGGCTCTGTCCAGGGTGACGCTTACCAGGTGGGCGTGGCTGGGCGCCGCCACGGCGTCATCTGGGCCGCCCGCTTCGCCGAATCGTCGGCCCTTGCCCGCTGTCGCCGGTCGTCTGCGTAGGTCGCTAGGCTGCGCGGATGAATTTCGACTTGCTGTTTCACGAGGCGTGGCCCGCCTACGAGCAGTCCGTGCACGACGGATGGGTGCTGCGTTACGCGGGAGGTGTGACCAAACGGGCCAACTCGGTGCTGGCTCTGGGGCAGCCGGCCGACCTGGACGGTGCCATTGAGGCGGCCGAGGCGTTCTACGGCGAGCGGGGGCAGCGTTGTGTCTTCTCGCTGGGGCCGAACACCGCGCCCGGTCTGGACGAGAAGCTGGAGAGGCGGGGCTACGAGCTGGTCGACCCAACGGTGATCATGGTCGCTGGTTCCCGCGCCGTTGACGGCGCTGATGCCGGTGCGGGGGCACCGCTCGCGCAGGGGGTCAGGATCGGGAATCAGCCGTGGGCGGAATGGCTCAAGGCGTGGTGGGCCGTGGATGGGCGTTATGGGAGTGGGATCGACGATGCGGAGCGCATCTGTTCCGGCGTGCCGGCCTGGTACGGGGCTTATGAGGAGGGCGGGGTTGTGCTGGCCGTTGGGCGGGGGGTTCCGCAGGGGGACACGCTGGGGATTTCCTGTATGGCCACGTTGCCCGGGGCGCGTCGCCGTGGACTGGCCCGGGCGGTGCTGCGGGGCCTGGTGCGGCATGCGGCTGCAGGGTCCGCCTACCTGAGCGTCACCGCGCCCAATCTGGCCGCTCAGGCGCTGTATCGCGGTGAGGGGTTCGAGGTCGTGGGCCGGTATCACTATCGGGTTCGCTGATCATCTGGTGCGCCTGCGGCAAGGCCTTTACGCAGAACGGCGACCCCGGGCGTGCCCGGGGTCGCCGTCCTGATCATGCAATATGTGGTTATCTCATCACGACCAGCGCCGCCTTAGCGCTCGTCGTTGTTGGCTTTCGAAGGGGTTTCGCTGAGTCGAGCCGACTCGTCCAGGATGTCGGCGCCCTTATCGCGCAGCGCCGCAACGTGCTGACGCCCATGGTGGGCGCAGAACAGCAGCTCCCCGCCCACTGGCAGGGTTGCGCGAATGTAGGCCTGGGCGCCGCAGCGGTCGCAGCGGTCGAGGGCCGTCAGCGGCTTAACGGGGGCGAGAGCTCCAGTCACGTATCGCCTTTCGGGTCACCCCCGCCGAAGCGAGGATCTGGCGTCAGTCACTTGGACAACATCTAACCGGACGTGGAGCTTCCCAACCTCCCCCTCTCTACGCCCAGAGCAGAATGTGTCCCAAAGTAATGACGATCAGCCGGTTGGTAACAGCAAACGTGTCGCCATGGCAAGCTTGTACGCGTGCGCAGGGGAACAACGGTAGGCTACGCACACGTGTTCGATGCTTAGGACCAGGGGAGCTGGAGTGACGCTAGTGGAGGCGGGTTACACGGCTCGTCACCTGTCGGTGCTTGAGGGCCTCGAGGCTGTCCGCAAGCGCCCGGGCATGTACATCGGGTCCACCGACAGCCGCGGGCTCACGCACTGCCTCTGGGAGATCGTGGACAACGGCGTCGACGAGGCGCTTGCCGGTCACTGCGACCGGATCGAGGTCGAGCTCTATCCCGACGGCTCCATAGAGGTCCGCGACAACGGCCGCGGCATTCCCGTCGACGTCGAGCCCAAGAGCGGCCTGGCAGGCGTGGAGCTCGTCTACACCAAGCTGCACGCGGGCGGAAAGTTCGGCGGCGGCTCCTACGGCGCGTCCGGCGGCCTGCACGGCGTGGGCGCGTCCGTGGTCAACGCCCTGTCGGCGCGGCTCGACGTCGAGGTGGACCGCGACGGCCGCGTCCACGAGATCAGCTTCCGTCGCGGCGTCCCCGGGATCTTCGACGGCGACGGGCCCACCGCGAAGTTCAAGAAGAAGTCCGGGCTGCGCGTCGGCGCCCAGCTTCCCAAGAGGGTCACCGGCACCCGCGTGCGTTTCTGGGCCGACAAGCAGATCTTCCTGCCCGACGCCGAGGTCTCGCTCGACGAGATCCACGTGCGCCTGCGGCAGACCGCGTTCCTGGTGCCGGGGCTGACCCTGTCCGTCCGCGACAGCAGGCACGAGGAGCCCCTCGAGGAGGAGTTCCGCTTCGACGGCGGCATCTCCGAGTTCACCGAGTTCCTGGCCCGTGACGAGCCCGTCTGCGACGTGCTGCGGCTGCAGGGCGTGGGCCACTTCCACGAGACCGTGCCGGTCCTCGACGACCAGGGCCACATGACGCCCACCGAGGTGCAGCGCGAGCTGAGCGTCGACGTGGCGGTCCGCTGGGGCAAGGGCTACGAGTCGACCGTGCGGTCGTTCGTCAACGTGATCTCCACCCCCAAGGGCGGCACGCACCTGACCGGGTTCGAGCGCGGCCTGGTGCGCACGATCAACGAGCTGCTGCGCGAGACCCGTCTGCTGAAGAACGGCGACGACCCGGTCACCAAGGACGACATCTCCGAGGGCCTTACCGGCGTGGTCACGGTCAGGGTGCCGGAGCCGCAGTTCGAGGGCCAGACCAAGGAGGTCCTCGGCACCTCGGCGGCCACCCGCATCGTCTCCCACGTCGTCTCACGGGAGCTGAAGGAGCTGTTCACCAACCCGCCGCGCGGCTACAAGCAGCCGCTGCGGGCGGTTCTGGAGAAGATCGTCACGGCTGCCAAGGCCCGCATCGCGGCCCGCGAGCACCGCGACAACCAGCGGCGCAAGAGCGCGCTGGAGAGCTCGGCGCTGCCGGCCAAGCTGGTCGACTGCCGCAGCGACGGCGTGGACCGCAGCGAGCTGTTCATCGTCGAGGGCGACTCGGCGCTGGGCACGGCCAAGCTGGCCCGTGACTCGGAGTTCCAGGCCCTGCTGCCGATCCGGGGCAAGATCCTCAACGTACAGAAGGCGTCCGTGAGCGACATGCTCAAAAACGCCGAGTGCGCCGCCATCATCCAGGTCGTCGGCGCCGGCTCCGGGCGCTCGTTCGACATCGAGGCCGCCCGCTACGGCAAGGTCATCCTCATGGCCGACGCCGACGTCGACGGCGCCCACATCCGCTGCCTGCTGCTGACGCTCTTCCACCGCTACATGCGGCCGATGGTGGAGGCCGGGCGGGTGTTCGCCGCCGTGCCGCCGCTGCACCGCATCGAGCTCACCAACCCCGGCCGGGGCAAGGAGAAGTACATCTACTGCTACTCCGACGCCGAGCTGCAGAGGGTGCTGCGGGACCTGGAGCGGCGCGGCAAGCGGTGGAAGGACCCGGTGCAGCGCTACAAGGGTCTGGGCGAGATGGACGCCGACCAGCTGGCCGAGACCACGATGGACCCGCGGCACCGGATCCTGCGCAGGGTGCGGATCGAGGACGCCGAGGGCGCCGAGGGCATCTTCAACCTGCTCATGGGGAGCGAGGTGGCGCCGCGGCGAGAGTTCATCGTCAACAGCGCCGCCGAGGTCGACCGTGACCACATCGACGCCTAGAGGCGCGTGAGGCGTGCAGGGCCCCCTTACCCCCGCAGGGCCATGCGGGGGCGCGTAGGGGCACTACAGGGCGTTCCTGGGGCGGTTGGGCGGGAGAGCAGCGCCACCCGCAGTCGATGAACGCTGTATGACGACGTTCCGAAGCGAGATCAGCAGTCCGAAGCGGTCAGGCGGCCGGTGCGGACGTCGTAGATCGCGCCGGCCACCGGCATGTCCGCCGGCAGGAACGGGCTGGTCCTGATACGGGTGAGATCGTGGCGGAGCGCCTGGTTCTGGTCGGGCACCGTGTGGAACTCCAGGCTGCGGGTGTCCACCCCGCGCTCGCTGGTGAGAGCGTGTACGTCCGAGTCCGTCACCTTGGCCATGCCGCAGTCCGTATGGGGCATGACGAGCACCCGCTCGACGCCGAGCAGGTAGACGGCCAGCACCAGGGTACGCAGGACGTCGTCCGTCACGCGGGCGCCGGCGTTGCGGAGGATCTTGGCGTCGCCCGCCTCCAGGCCCAGCAGGCCCAGCGGGTCGATGCGGGAGTCCATGCAGGTCACGACCGCCAGCCCGCGGGCTGCCCGGCCGGTGAGCTCGGAGTATCCGAAGTCCTTCGCAAACTTGGTGTTGGCGGCATACAGGTCGTCGAACGCACTCATGTCAGAGATGATCCCGCATGTCCCAAAACGGGTGACTTCCGGGGTCGCGACAGGCTGGACTTCCCGAAGGTCCCACGAAAACACGTCACCTTGCGTGATGATGACGTAGCCGTATGTACGTGATCGAAGAAGGTTAGTCGTGAGTAGGTCCGAATCGCTCGCTGCGTATCTCCGTGCCCAAGCCTGGCGCCGCCTCGACCGCGTGGAGTCCAATGACGGCGGCCGCAACGCCAAGTGCGCGCTGGCCCTCCTCGACACCGCGATCTACGCGGCCGGCCTGCCCGACGACGACCCGCTCATCCTCATGCTGGACGAGGCGGGATGCTTCGGGCCGCTGGGATGTGAGCGGTTCGACCCGGGGGAGGCGGGCACCCGGCTGATCCGGCACTGGGAGGGCGGCGAGCCGCACGAGCTCCTGCTCGCGCTCCCGGCCGCCATCGCCGCCTCGGCCTCGTAACCGGTCGAGGATTGCCGGGGACTGCGGTCTGCGCGTGCGGTGACGGATTGCACCCCGGCGTGGGGGTCAGGGTTTGCGGCCGACTCTCACGTACCACCACTCGCTGCCCGCGAGCTCGGTCTCCCACGGCTCGTCGGGACGCCAGTCCGCCACGTGCGTCACCCCGGGCTCGACCAGGTCGAAGCCGTCGAACATGCGCGCCGTTGTCGGCCTTGGCGTACTCCTCGACCCCGGCGAACGTGGCGGCCGCGAACGAATTGGCCTTGGCGAAGCCGAAGAACCCGATGCGCTTCGGCCCGTTCGAGGCCGTGGCCGACGTGTGGCGCCCGGCTGGGCGCCGCCCGCGTCGGGATTCACGCAGGCGGCGGCCAGCAGGGCCACCGCGGCCAGAGCGGGTAACGCAGTCCACCGGACCATCTCGGTCTCCGTCGCATCGGCGACAGGCGTGGCAGAGGGGAGTGCCGGGACTTCGTGCCTGTGATCATAGAGAAGCCGATGCGAATGGGACTCATGTTTCAGGCGGGTTCGTTGCCCGGCTTCCACTTGATGCCGCAGCCGAGCGACGGGTTCTGCTCCGCGGGCACGTCACCGCCCTCCAGCAGGGCGTTGATGGCCGCCCGCAGGGACGAGCCGGTCACCGGCACGGAGTTGCCCGGCCGGGCGTCGTCGAACTCGCCCCGGTAGACGAGCTGGAGGTGGGCGTCGTACAGGAAGAAGTCCGGCGTGCACGCCGCCTTGTACGCCTTGGCCACCTCCTGGGTGTCGTCCAGCAGGTACGGGAACGTGAATCCGGCCCGGGCGGCCTGCTCCGCCAGGTGTGTGGGGTCGTCGTCGGGATAATTGACGCTGTCGTTGCTGCAGATGGCGACGATCGACAGCCTGGCCCCGTAGTCCGCGGCCAGCGCGCCGAGACCCTTCTCGATATGCCGCACGTAGGGACAGTGGTTGGACAGGAAGACCACGAGAGTGGCGGGAGAGCCCTTGAGGTCTCCCAGCGAGACGCTGCCGCCGTTGATGGCGGTGAGGTCGAAGTTGGGCGCTGGAGTGCCGAGCGGAACCATGAACGAGTTGACAGCCATGGCACCATTTTCGTCCGTAGACAGGCGTGCGAAACGACTCTCACTCTCTCAGAGGTGAATGATGAGCGGCATCGCGGAATTCCGGAGCGTGGTCCTCGACACTCCCGACCCCAAGGGGCTGGCGGAGTTCTACTCCCAGCTGCTGGGCTGGCCGGTCACGTCGGTCGAGGACGACTGGGTGGTCGTGTCCGACGGCGGGCCGCCCAGGCGGCTGGCCTTCCAGCTCGCGCCGGACTTCCGGCGGCCGACCTGGCCGGATCCGGAGCGGCCGCAGCAGTTTCACCTCGACCTCCACGTGGACGACCTGGACGAGGCGGAGAAGCGGGCGTTGGGCATCGGCGCGGTCAAGCATGAGCACCAGCCCAGCGAGGAGGACAGCTTCCGGGTGTTCCTCGATCCGGCCGGCCACCCGTTCTGCCTCTGCCGGGACTGAGCCGCCGCCCGCCGTGACCGGCCCCGCCGCGGGGCGGGGCCGGCGGGCTCCGCGCCGGCGAAGCCCAGCGGATGCACGTGCCACCAGATCGCGTGCTCTTTCCACGACGTCACGCTAGTGAGCCTAGGTAACGCCGGCGTGCGCCACGGAGCGCACGGCGGCACGCCACACCACGACCCGGGGCCGGATCGGCGGCCGGGTCGCGGAGAGGGCGTCAGAGGGACGTCGGCTCGTCCCCAGGCGGGGCCGACGGCCTGTCGCCTGCGGGCAGAACGTCGGGTCCGGAGGCCAGGGCGCCGCCGATGGCGCCGATGGTGTGGGTGAGGCGGACGCCGGAGCCGTCCCGCCGCCCGAGCTCCTCCGGCAGCGGCACCGGCTTGCCCACCGCCGAGACCGCCTTGGCAGGCGCGGTCCCGGCCCACGCCAGCAGCAACTCGTCCTCGCCCCTCAGGAACCGCTGGGCCCGCACCCCGCCGGTCGCCCGCCCCTTGGCCGGGAACTCGGCGTAGTCGGACACCTTGCCGCCACCCACCTGCGTCCCGGGCAGCGCGGTGGACGACCCGGCGACCGTGACGACCTGCGCGGGACGGTCCGGATCGACCACGCCGAACCAGACCACCCTGGCCCCGCCGTCCAGCCGGATGCCGGACATGCCGCCCGCCGGCCGCCCCTGCGGGCGCACGAGCGCGGCGGAGAAACGCAGGAGCTGCGCGTCGGAGGAGATGAACACCAGATCGTGCGACTCCGACACCAGCTCAACGGCCCCCACCACGCTGTCGCCGTCCTTCAGCGTGATGACCTCGAAGTCGTCGCGGTTGGCCGGATAGTCCGGCACCACCCGTTTGACCACGCCCTGCGCCGTGCCCAGCGCCAGCCCGGGCCCGTCGGGATCGAGCGAGCCCAGGCCGACGACCTTCTCGTCGGGCTGCAGGGAGACGTATTCGGAGACCGGATGGCCGCCCGACAGCGAAGGCGGGTTGTTCGTGGGCGGCAAGGTGGGCAGGTCCACGACCTGGACGCGGATGAGCCGGCCCAGCGACGTGACGACGCCCACCTCGCCGCGTACGGAGGTGCGTACCACGGAGACCAGCACGTCGTGCGCCTGGCGCTCGCCCTCGCCCGGCAGCGGCGTGGCGTCGGGGGTGCGGGCCAGCAGGCCGGTCGACGACAGCAGCGCCAGGCACGGGTCGTCGGCCACCTGGAGCGAGACCATCGGGGTGCGGGCGACGCCCGGCGACTCCAGCAGGATCGTGCGGCGCGGCGTGGCGTACTTCTTGGCCACGTCGGCCAGCTCGCCGGAGACGACCTGGCGCAGCTTGGTCTCCGAGGACAGGATCTCCGTGAGCTTGGCGATCTCGTCGCTCAGCGTCTCCTTCTCGCGGTCGAGCTCCAGCTTGTCGTAGCGGGTCAGGCGGCGCAGCGGCGTGTCGAGGATGTAGGCGGCCTGGATCTCGGTCAGGTCGAACACGTCCATCAGCCGCGTCCGCGCCTGCGCCGAGTCGTCGGAGGCGCGGATGACCTGGATGACCTCGTCGATGTTGAGCAGCGCGGTGATCAGGCCGTCGACCAGGTGCAGGCGCTCCTCGCGCTTGCGGCGCCGGAACTCGGACCTGCGGCGCACGACCTCCAGCCGGTGGTCGACGTAGACCTGGAGCAGCTCGCGCAGCCCGAGCGTACGCGGCTCGCCGTCGACCAGGGCGACGTTGTTGATGCCGAACGTCTCCTCCATCGGCGTCAGCCGGTAGAGCTCCTCCAGGACGGCCTCGGGGATGAAGCCGTTCTTGATCTCGATGACCAGCCGCAGGCCCTTGTGCCGGTCGGTGAGGTCCTTGAGATCGGCGATGCCCTGGAGCTTCTTGCTGTTCACCAGCTCCTTGATCTTGGTGACCACGCGCTCGGGGCCGACGTTGTAGGGCAGCTCGGTGACGATGATGCCCTTGCGGCGCGGCGTGATCTGCTCGACCACGCACTTGGCCCGCATCCGGAACGTGCCGCGCCCGGTCTCGTACGCGTCTCGCACCCCCTGCAGCCCGATGATCGAGCCGCCGGTCGGCAGGTCGGGGCCCGGCACGAACTTCATCAGCTCGTCGAGCGTCGCGCCAGGATTCTTGATCAGGTGCCGGGCGGCGGCCACGACCTCGGTGAGGTTGTGCGGCGCCATGTTGGTCGCCATGCCGACCGCGATGCCGCTCGTGCCGTTGACCAGCAGGTTGGGGAACGCCGACGGCATGACGACCGGCTCGGTCTCCTGGCCGTCGTAGTTGGGCTTGAAGCCCACGGTGTCTTCGTCGAGCGACTCGACCATGAGCATGGCCGCCGGGGCCAGCCTGGCCTCGGTGTATCGCATGGCGGCGGGCAGGTCGTCGGGCGAGCCGAAGTTGCCGTGCCCGTCCACCAGCGGCAGCCGCATGGAGAACGGCTGCGCCAGCCGCACCAGGGCGTCGTAGATGGCGGAGTCGCCGTGCGGGTGCAGCTTGCCCATGACGTCGCCGACGACGCGCGAGCACTTGACGTGGCCGCGGTCAGGACGCAGCCCCATCTCGCTCATCGAGTAGAGGATGCGCCGCTGCACGGGCTTGAGGCCGTCACGAGCGTCGGGCAATGCCCGCTGGTAGATCACCGAGTAGGCGTACTCGAGAAAGCTCGTGCGCATTTCGGAGGAGACGTCGATGTCGACGATCCGCTCCTCGAAGTCCTCGGGCGGGGGTGCTGTCGTGCGTCGGGCCATGTCGAACATTGTGCCGAAGGTATTCGGGTGCCCGCGACTCGTTCGCGTGATGAGTCGCGTGAGGAGGCGAGGGTCTTGACCAAGCAATTGCTTGGGTCGTACGTTCGGGTCGTGGACTACCCCTTGTCTCCGGAGGCGTCATGATCGAGTTCCATCCCGTGACCAAGCACATCGGCGCCGAGGTCACCGGGGTCGATCTGCGCAAGCCGCTGTCGCAGGAAGAGGCGGCGACCCTGCGGGAGGGCTGGCTCAAGCACCTCGTTCTGTTCTTCCGCGACCAGCACATCGAAGACGAGCAGCACCTGCAGTTCGCCCTGAACTTCGGCACGCTCAACCACCCCGCCTTCAAGAAGGACTCCACCAGCCCCATCCACGTGCTCGACCAGACCTCCCCCAAGGGGGAGGGCGGCGACGAGTGGCACAGCGACAACACCTTCGAGCCCACGCCGCCGATGGGCTCCCTGCTGCGCTGCGTCCAGCTGCCCAGCGTGGGCGGCGACACGTGCTGGGCCAACACCTACCTGGCGTACGAGACGCTCTCGCCGTCCATCCAGCGGCTGTGCGACGAGCTGACGGCCGTGCACGACATCACGATGTCGATGAAGAAGGCGATCTCGAAGGGGCACCCGTTCGACCTGGAGGAGATCCAGGCCAAGTGGCCCCCGATCGAGCGCCCGGTGGTACGCGTGCACGCGGAGACGGGCAGGAAGGCCCTCTTCGTGAACCGCTCCTCCACGACCCGCCTCGTCGGCCTGTCGGACCGGGAGAACGAGGCCCTGCTGCCGCTCCTGATCGACCACATCCGCTCCCCGGAGTACCAGTGCCGCCTCAAATGGCGACCGGGCACGATGGCCTTCTGGGACAACAGGCCGACGCAGCACTACGCGGTGGCGGACTACACCGAACGCCGCCGCATGCACCGGGTCACGATCAACGCTTTCCCGGAACACGCGGACCCATCCTGACGTGTCTCGCCGCAACCACCTGGCCGGCCCACAATGCGCACGTAACAGCGCCCGGCCCCGTGAACCGGAGGAGCGTTCCCCTGGACGGGGCCTGGCCACGTGCGGAGGGTGGGGACAACTTGGCGAAGCCGTAAAGAATGATCTGGGTTTAAAGGAGGATGCGCGTTTCGTCGGGAGGAGGTGGTAGCAAGGGGGACATGATTGATGCCCCCGATGCCACCGCGCTCCGCGAAGAGGCCGAAGCGCGCCTGCGGGCGCTGGCCGGCGACCACGCCGTGCTCCGTGACGACCAGTGGGCCGCCATCGAGGCACTCGTCGTCGACCGGCGCAGGGTCCTCGTCGTGCAGCGCACCGGCTGGGGCAAGTCAGCCGTCTACTTCGTGGCCACCGCGCTCCTGCGCGAGCTGGGTGAGGGCCCCACGGTCATCGTCTCGCCGCTGCTGGCGCTGATGCGCAACCAGATCGCCGCCGCCGAGCGCGCCGGCATCAGGGCCGTCACGATCAACTCCGCCAACCCCGAGGCGTGGGAGGAGATCTACGGCCAGGTCGCCGACGGCATGGTCGACGTGCTGCTGGTCAGCCCCGAGCGGCTCAACAACCCCGACTTCCGCGACAACGTGCTGCCCGAGCTGGCCGAGAGCGCCGGGCTCGTGGTGGTCGACGAGGCGCACTGCATCTCCGACTGGGGTCACGACTTCAGGCCCGACTACCGCAGGCTGGCCAGGCTGTTCGAGGAGCTGCCGCCCGGCATCCCCGTCCTGGCCACCACCGCCACCGCCAACGCCCGCGTCACCCGCGACGTGGCCGAGCAGATGCGCCTGCCCGCCGAGCTGCGGCCCGACGGGGACGCCACGCTCGTGCTGCGCGGGCCGCTGGAGCGCGAGAGCCTGCACCTCAGCGTGGTCCGCCTGCCCACCGCCGAGCAGCGGCTGGCCTGGCTCGCCCAGACGCTGCGCGAGCTTCCCGGCTCCGGCATCGTCTACACGCTGACCGTGGCAGCCGCCCACGAGATCGCCGGCTACCTGCGCGAGCAGGGGCACGAGGTGGCCGCATACTCCGGGCAGACCGACCCGGCCGAGCGGCTGGCGGCCGAGGAGGCGCTGCTCAACAACAAGATCAAGGCGCTGGTGGCGACGAGCGCGCTCGGGATGGGGTTCGACAAGCCGGACCTGGGGTTCGTCGTGCACGTGGGGGCGCCGCAGTCGCCGGTCGCCTACTACCAGCAGGTCGGCCGGGCCGGGCGCGGCGTCGAGCGGGCCGAGGTGATCCTGCTGCCCGGCACCGAGGACCGCGACATCTGGGCCTATTTCGCCTCGCTGGCCTTCCCGCCCGAGCCCGTCGTACGCACCACGCTCCAGACGCTCGAAGAGCGCGGCCTCATGTCCACTCCGGCCCTCGAGACCGCCGTCGACCTGAGCCGCAGCCGCCTGGAGATGATGCTCAAGGTCCTCGACGTGGACGGCGCCGTCCGGCGGGTCAAGGGCGGCTGGGAGGCCACGGGGCAGGAGTGGGCTTACGACACCGAGCGCTACACCCGCATCGCCGCCGAGCGCCGGGCCGAGCAGGAGGCCATGCTGGGCTACCTGACGACGACCGAGTGCCGGGAGCACTACCTGCGCCGGCACCTCGACGACGACGCCGCCAAGCCCTGCGGCCGCTGCGACAACTGCACCGGCAGGCACCGGTCGCCGGACATCGGCGCGCAGGCCGTCGAGACCGCCCGCGAGCGGCTGAGCAGGCCTGGCGTAGAGATCGAGGCCCGCAGGCAGTGGCCCACCGGCCTGCCCGACCTGTCCGGGCGGATCAAGCCCGAGCTGGGCGCCGAGCCCGGCAGGGCGCTCGGGCGGCTCACCGACATCGGGTGGGGCAACCGGCTGCGGGAGCTGTTCGGCGGCGGCGACGGGCCGATGCCCGACGACCTGTTCAAGGCCATGGTCCAGGTGCTCTCGGCCTGGGACTGGCGGGCGCGCCCGGTGGCCGTGGTCAGCGTGCCGTCCGCGACGCGGCCGCAGCTCCTGCGCTCCTTCGCCGAGCGGCTGGCCCAGGTCGGCCGGCTGTCCTACCTGGGTGAGCTGGGCTATCGGGCGGGCTCGCCGGGGCGGCAGTTCAACAGCGCCAAGCGGGTGCAGGCGATCAGGGGCACCCTGGCCATGCCGAAGGACCTCGGCGCCCAGATCGCGCAGTGCGGCGGGCCCGTCCTGCTGATCGACGACCGTATCGACACCGGGTGGACGATGACGCTGGCCACCGCCCTGATCCGGCACGCGGGCGCCCCCGCCGTGCTGCCGCTGGCCCTGGCGACCGTCAGCTGACACCCATCGTCAGCCCTGGGCTCTGGACGTCGAGCGCCCGCTCGCCCACGGCAGCGGGCGCCTAGAAGGGAGGACGGGCGCCCAGGTGCATGATCGCCTTGGCGGCCAGCCGGCATCCCGACTCCAGCGACTCGGCCGGCGGCTTGCCCTCCAGCCACGGCGGCAGGAAACCGGCGCAGAACGCGTCTCCCGCCCCCGTGCCGTCAACGATCTTGTCGACCGGCTGGGCGGGCACGTGCACCGGGTCGGGGCGGCCGTTGCTGAACCACAGCGCGCCCTCGGCGGTCATCTTGATAACGACCTGCGGGAACCACGCGGTCAGCACCTTGGCGGCGGCCTCCGCGTCGTCGCGGCCGGTCAGCACCTTGGCCTGGTCGATGTTGGCGAACAGCAGCTTGGCGCCGTTGGTCCACTCCAGGAACGGCTCGGCCCCCGTGCGCTCCAGCGGCGCGGACGAGGCGCAGTCGACCGAGATCGACATTCCGCCGCGCCTGGCCATGTCGAGCGCCGCGAGGCCGGCGTCGCGCGAGCCCTCGTTGATCAGCGTGTAGCCCGACAGGTGCAGATGAGCGCCCGAGTGGAACAGGTCGCGCGGCAGATCCTCCGGCGACAGCGCGGCGTTGGCGCCAGGGTCGGAGAGCATGGTGCGCTCGCCCTTGTGGGTGACGAGCACCACGCAGGTGCCGGTCGGCCGCTCGGGATCCATGACGAGCCGGGCGTCGACGCCGTAGCCCATCAGCTCCATGTCGCGGTTTCGCCCGGTGATGTCGGCGCCCCTGCGGCCGATGAAGGCCACTTCGGCGCCCTCGACGGCGAGCCACGAGGCGATGTTCGCCCCAGAGCCGCCACCGTGCATCGTGACGATCGCCGGGGTGTCGCTCGCCCTGGCGAGCGCATAACGGGCGCGCGCGACCGCGTCGGTCATGAGATCGCCCACCACGACGACCCGCGTCATGATGTCACCACCTTGCTGCCTTCAGAACGAGCCTGGCCACGGGCAAAACTAACAGCTTCCGGGCGGCCCGTGGGGCGGACCGGTGACACCAGCCTGGAGTCGATGCACAAGCGTTGCCCAACAGGCCCTCTGGTCTTGGCATTTGGGATGCGGGTTACGCTCGAGACTGTGGAGGCACACTATCCGGCCCACTGGGAGGCCGATGTCGTCCTGGCCGACGGTGGCACCGCTCACGTTCGCCCGATCAGGCCCGCTGACGCGGACCGCCTCCGTTCCTTCTACTCGCGCCTGTCCGACGAGTCGATCTATTTCCGGTTCTTCGGGCCCCGGCCGCGGCTGTCCGACAGGGACGTCGAGCGCTTCACGAACGTCGACTACGTCAGCAGGGTCGCGCTGATCGCCACCATCGGCACCGAGATGGTCGCCGTGATCCGCTACGACCGCACCGGGCCCGGCGAGGCCGAGGTGGCCTTCCTCGTCGAGGACGCCCACCAGGGCAGGGGAGTGGCCTCCGTGCTCCTGGAGCACCTGGCCGCCACCGCCCGCGAGCACGGCATCGAACGCTTCATCGCCGACGTCCTGCCCGCCAACATGCGCATGATGGGCCTGCTGCGCCAGGCCGGCTACACGGCCCAGAGCCAGTTCGCCGACGGCGTCGTACGCATGACGCTCGACCTCACCCCCACCGACACCTCCGCCGAGGTGACGGCGGCACGCGAGCACCGGGCCGAGGCCCGGTCGATCGCCAGGCTCCTCACCCCCGGCTCGGTCGCGGTCATCGGCGCCTCCCGCGAGCCCGGCGGGGTCGGCCAGACCGTGCTGCGCAACCTGCTGGCCGCCGACTTCACCGGCCCCGTCTACCCGGTGCACCGCGAGGCGCGGGCGGTGGCGGGCGTGCGTGCCTACCCGAGCGTGACCGCGATCGACGGCGACGTGGACCTGGCCGTGGTCGCCGTGCCCGCCGAGAGCGTGGTCGACGTGGTCAAGGAGTGCGCGGAGAAGGGCGTGCACGGGCTGGTCGTGGTCTCCTCCGGCTTCGGCGAGACGGGCGCGCCAGGCCGGGCCAGGCAGGACGAGCTGGCCCGCATCGCCCGCTCCTATGGTCTGCGCGTGGTCGGCCCCAACTGCCTCGGGATCGCCAACACCGACCCCGCCGTCCGGCTCAACGCGACCCTCGCCGCCACCGTGCCGGGCCGGGGCCGGGTCGGCTTCTTCAGCCAGTCGGGCGCGCTCGGCACCGCGCTGCTGCAGCGGGTGGCGCAGCGCGGCATGGGCATCTCGTCGTTCGTCTCCGCGGGCAACCGGGCCGACGTGTCGGGCAACGACCTGCTCCAGTACTGGGAGGAGGACGACTCGACCGAGGTGATCCTGCTCTACCTGGAGTCGCTGGGCAATCCGCGCAAGTTCACCAGGCTGGCCAGGCGCATCGCGCGCAGCAAGCCGATCGTGGTGGTCAAGAGCGGCGGCACCCCGTCGGGGCACTCGGCGGAGGAGCTGGGGTTGCCGGACTCGGCGATCAGCTCGCTGTTCGCGCAGGCGGGACTGATCAGGGTCGACGACCTCATCCAGCTCTTCGACGTGGGGCAGCTGCTGGCCTACCAGCCGCTGCCCGCCGGGCCCCGGGTCGCGCTCGTGACCAACTCCGACGCGCTCGGCCTGCTCGCCGCCGACGCCTGCGTCTCCGCCGGGCTCGAGCCCCGCCCGCCGGTCAACCTGGGTGCCGCCGCGGGAGCCTCGGAGTTCGGTACGGCGCTCGCCGGCGAACTCCACTCCTCCGACGTGGACGCCGCCGTCGTGATCTACATGCCGCCGCTTCCCGGCGACACGGAGAAGGTGGCGGCCGAGCTGCTGCGGGTCTCGAAGGACGTCCCCAAGCCGGTGCTGACCACCTTCCACGGCCATCTGGGCATGCACCCGGCGCTGCGCGTGGAGGCCCAGGAGCCGTCCCGCGCCCAGTCGACGCCCGCGCGCGGGTCCATCCCCTCGTACGCGGCCCCTGAGGAGGCGGTCAGGGCCCTGGCCCACGTGGTCCGGTACGCCACCTGGCGCGCCCACCCGGCGGTGCCCCCACCGGACCTCGACGACATCGAAACTGACCGCGCCCAGGCCCTGGTCCGCGCCACCTTGGCGACCGCCCACATCGACCCGGGCCCTACCACCTCGGCCGAAGCGCCCACAGCCGCGCCCGGCGCCGCCTCGGTGGAGCCGGACACCGCCGCCCAACGCGGCTCGGCGACGCCCGCGGAAGGGGCGACCGGACCGGCGTCGGCATCCGCCGGTGAGGCGGCGGCGGGGCGCAAACCTGCCGCCCGGTCGAGTGTCTTCGCGGAGCCCGGGCCGCCGGTCGAGATCGACGCCGCCGAGTTGCTGTCCTGCTACGGCCTGACGGTCTGGCCGGCCGAGGTGGTGCGCTCGCCCGACGAGGCCGTGGCCGCCGCCGAGCGGCTCGGCTGGCCCGTGGTGCTCAAGGTGGCCGACCCGGGTGCCTCACGCCGGGCGGGCACCGTTCGCCTGGGGCTGACGGGCCCCGAGATGGTGCGCCACGCTTACGACGAGTTCGCCGACCAGCTGGGGGAGAAGGTGCGACTGGCCGTCCAGCGCATGGCGCCGCAGCCGGCCGTCCCCACCGTGGTGGGCGTGATCGAGGACCCGGCGTTCGGCCCCGTGGTGTCGTTCGGGCTCGGCGAGGTGACCGCGCGTCTCCTGCTCGACCAGGGCTTCCGCCTCGCCCCCCTGACCGGCGAGGACGCCGCCGCCCTCGTCCGTTCGGTACGCGCCGCGCCGCTCCTCTTCGGCCAGTACGGCTACCCGCCCGTGGCCGTCGACGCCCTGGAGAACCTCCTCGTACGCGTCGGCCGCCTGGCCTGCGACCTGCCCGAGGTGGCCCGCCTGGACCTGGACCAAGTGCTGGTGGGGGAGTCGAGCGTGATGATCCTCGGCGCCCGCGCCACCCTCCGCACCCCGGCGGGCCCGCGCCTGGACGGCGGCCCCCGCAGGCTTTCCTGACCGGACACCGGCAAAGGTGCCGTACCAGAGTGACCGCTGGTACCCCTGTTGAAGACGTTATAGAGCGTTATGTCCAGCGGGTGAGTGCACTGCCCGGTCCTGGCAGGATGGAGCCATGAGGGAAACCCGAGTCTCAGCCGCGGGCCTGCGTGAAGCGATCGAGCGCAGCGGCTACTATCCCGACCTCGTCACCGATGCGGTCGAATCCGCGCTGGGCAAGGAGGCCGTGACCGCGTTCGTGGTCCATCACGAGGCGACGTTCGATCCCGCGATGGAGGTGCGCAGGCACGTCACCGTGCTGGTGCTGACGGCGTCGCGGCTGCTGGTCTGCCACACCGATGAGCATCCCGCGGTGGAGGGCGTCTCGACGTCCCATGCCTCCACGACCACGGAGGCCGTCCGCCTGACCCGCATCCAGTCGGTCGCGGTCACCAGGGTCGTGCCCGATCCCGCCTCCTACGTCCCCGGCGTCCCTCCCACAGAGGCGACGCTCACCATCGGCTGGGGGGCCATCTCCCACGTGGACCTGGAGCCCGCCACATGCGGCGACGAGAACTGCGAGGCCGACCACGGCTACACGGGTGCGATCACCGCCGACGACCTGTCCCTCAGGGTCAGCGAGGCGGCCGACGGCCCGGAGGCGGTCACCCACGTCCTGTCCTTCGCCAAGGCCCTCTCCGAGGCCACCGCCCGCGCCGGCTCCTGACCCTGCACCGCTCACCGTCAGGCCCGAGGCCGGCAGTCACGATGTCAGCGAAGACGCAGGGCAAGCATGCGCTCGTCGCGGCGAGCACCCCGTGAGCCCTCACGACCGGCCATGACGGGCGGAAACCGGCGACGGCGAGTGCGGGCAACCCGGCCGGCCGTAGAGATAAACCGGAGAGATCCACAAGAAAGGGAGAGATCCGCGAAAGGCTAGGATGTGGGACATGCTGGTGCCAGGGTACGGCGGCGGGTCGCTGGCGGATCTGCCTGGTGCGCTGCTGGCCGCGCTGGGCGTCCGAGACGCAGGCGAGCCGGGCGCGCCGAACCCCCTCTCCCTAGAGCCCGCCGAGCGCGTATGCCTGTTCCTGATCGACGGCCTGGGCGCAGATCTGCTGCGGGCCCACCCTGAGACCGCCCCCTTCCTGTCCGGGCTGGCGAGCAGGACGCTCACGGCCGGATTCCCCGCCACCACCGTCACCAGCCTCTGCTCCCTCGGCACGGGCATGACGCCGGGCGAGCACGGCATGCTGGGCCTGACGCTGGCCGTGCCGGGCACCGGGCACCTGTTCAACTGCCTGAAGTGGACGCTGCCCGACGGCCAGACGATGGACCCCGAGCAGTGGCAGCCCGCCCAGACCGTCTACCAGCGCGCCGCCCGGGCCGGGATCGAGCCCGTCTACGTCGGCCCCGCCCAGTTCGAGGGCACCGGGCTGACCAGGGCCGTCTACCGGGGCGTGCGCTACGCGGCCGCTGAGAGCGTGGACGACCGGGTCGCCCGCGTACACGACGCGATGCGGGCTCGGCCCGCCCACGTCAGCGTCTACTACGGCGATCTCGACTCCACCGGCCACATGGTCGGATGGGGCGGCGAGGAGTGGCTGCGGCAGCTCTCCATCGTCGACGACATGGCCCAGCGGCTGGCCGCCGGGCTGCCTCCCGGCTCCGCCCTGTACATCACCGCCGACCACGGCATGGTCAACGCCACCGAGAAGATCGACGCCGAGAGCGTCCCCGAGCTGACCGAAGGCGTGGCGCTGCTCGGCGGCGAGGCCCGGGCCAGGCACGTCTACGCCAAGCCGGGCGCCGCGCAACAGGTCCTGGAGGCGTGGCGCGCGACCCTTCGGGGCAAGGCCTGGGTAGTGTCCAGGCAGGAGGCGGTCGAGTCCGGCTGGTTCGGGCCCCGGGTGCGCGACGCGTGGCTGGAGCGCATCGGCGACGTCGTGGCCGTCCCCTACACCGACCTGGCCATCACCGCCCCGGCGAAGCACCCGGTCGAGGCCGTCTTCACCGGCTACCACGGTTCGATGACGCCGGCCGAGCAGAACGTCCCGCTCCTGGAGGTACGCACATGACCAGCCCGAAAAGCTTGGAGGTGCGCCCGTGACCAGCCCGCTGATCACTCCTGCCGAACTCGCCGCGCTCGGCGACGTGACGGTGCTCGACGTGCGCTGGCGGCTGGGCGGCCCGCCCGGGGTGGAGCTCTACCGCGAGGGCCACATCGACGGCGCCGTCTACTGCGACCTCGACACCGATCTCGCGGCCCCTCCGGGCGAGGGCGGACGGCATCCGCTGCCCGAGGCCGGCGCGTTCCAGCGGGCGATGCGGCGCCTGGGGGTGTCCGGCGACCGGCCGGTGGTGGTCTACGACGACGCCGGCTCCACCGTGGCCGCCAGGGCCTGGTGGGCGCTGCGCTATTTCGGGCACCAGGACGTCCGCGTGCTCGACGGCGGCCTGTCCGCGTGGACCGAGGCCGGGCTGCCGACCACGAAGGAGCCGCCGGAGCCGGTCGAGGAGGGAGACTTCACCGCGCGGCCGGGCGGGATGCCGGTGCTGACCGCCGGCGAGGCGGCGGCGCTGGCCGCCGAGGGCGTGCTGCTCGACGCCAGGGCGGCGGAGCGATATCGGGGCGAGGTGGAGCCGGTCGATCCGGTGGCCGGACACGTTCCGGGGGCCGTCAACGCGCCCACTGTGGAGAACATCGGTCCTGACGGCAGGTTCCTCGATCCTGCCGCGCTCCGGGCCAGGTTCGCCGGGCTCGGCGTCGGTGAAGGCATCCGGGCGGGGGCGTACTGCGGCTCCGGGGTGACGGCCGCCCACGAGGTGCTCGCGCTGGAGCTGGCGGGCGTGCCTGCCGCCCTCTACGTGGGCTCCTGGTCCAACTGGGTCGCCGACTCGTCAAGGCCCGTCGCCACGGGCTGAGCACCGCCACCTAATACAGGGCGCTGTCGCCGGCGCCGAAGCAGCTGAACTCGAACACCCCGGTCTTGGCCGAGGCGCACGCCAGCGCCGCGTCCGGCGGCTGCCCGGCCGCGACGAGCTCGTGGAACGTGCTCATCACCGCCCGCGCCGCCTCGTCCTGCACCGGCACCATCCCCGCGATCACACACGACGACCCCTTGGCCAGGAACGTTCCGGGCAACCCCAGCGGCGCCCCCTCCACCGGCGTACGCGACATGCCGGAATTGCACGCGGAAAGCACCACGAGCCCCGGTGACCGCGGCACAGTCAGCAGGTCGTACGCCATGAGCGCGCCATCCTCCAGCGTGATCCCGGACACCAGCGGGCTCCGCGCGTGGAACACCCCGTGCGCCGCCAGATGCAGCACGTCCGCGTCCCCCAGCGCCTCCAGCACCGCCCCGGTGCGCCCCGGCACCGCGCGCCCGCCCGGATGGCAGGCCAGCACGTGCGCCACCTCCGCATGCGCGTGGGCGAGCGCCGGCCCGGCCGCCGCCACCACCGCCGGAGGCCCGTCCCCGCGAGCGTTTCCGAGCTCCCGCGCCCGCACCCACGCGGCCGCGCTGGCCGCCACGCTCACCGGACGCTCGCGCAGGCACGGGAGCGCGCCCCACGGCAGCGTGTGCAGCGCGCCCACGGGCACGATCACCAGCGGCCGGTCGCCCATCGCCGCCGCCAGCGGCCGGAACAGCAGCCGCTCGATCTCCCGGCCCGCCGTCTCGACGTCCCCCACGCCACCCGGCCCGGTGCCACGCAGCCAATCTCGAGTCTCCCCCTGCCGGCGGACCGCATAGCGGAGCCGGACGATCGCCTCCTCGACCGGCCGCACGTCCCCGAGCCACCGCAGCAGCATCCGCTCCCCGGCGATCAGTACGGCCAGCAGTATCCCCTCGTCGACCACGAACTCCACCAGAGCTCCCCGCCCCAGCTCCGCCCGCACCCGTTCGGGATCCACCAGCGCGCAGGCATGGGCGGGCGCCGTGACGGCCCGCCACCGCTCGGCCCACTCGAACACGTCCCCAGCGCCCCCGTCACGCACCGCCAGCCCCAGCCCGAACGCCGCGAGCCGCTCCCCGGCCCTGGCCGCGTGGGCGCGCAGCGACGGATCGTCGAACGTCTCCACCCGCTCGCTCACCTCGGCCAGCCCGTCGCGGACCGCGCGAAAAGCCCCCGTGACGTCCTCCTGCAGCGCCGCTTCCAGAGCCAGCGCGTGCTGGCGCACCGGTGCCGGGATCTGCGACGCCCGCGCGAGCTGCCTGGCCTGCGGCTCCGAGGCGAGCGAGGTCAGCCGGGTCCCCGCGGGCGCCCACTGCTCGCCCCGCTCGGCGTGCCGGGTGAGCCGGGCCAGCTGCGCCGAGGCCGTCGGGTGGTCGTCGACGGTGAGCGCGGCCTCGGCCGCCACCAGCCGCAACGCCGCCGCCCCCGCGAGATGGTCGAACCCGTCCTCCAGCTCGTCCGCACACGCGATCAGCTCGGCGACCAGGCCGGGCGTGGCGGGTTCGAGGGCCAGCCGGGCGCGCAGCACGACCTCCCTGGCCAGCGGCAGCCACGACGCCCGGTCCTGCGCGGCCAGCTCGGCCGCCGCCTGCTCGGCCACCTGCCGCGCCCGGTGCGGGTCGCCGGTCAGCAGCTCCACCTGGGCCAGCTTGAGCCGCGCCTCGGCCAGCGCCACGTGGGCCCCGGACGCCTCGAGGTCGGGCACGGCCAGGTTCAGCATGGCCCTGGCCTCGCCCGGGAGGTGGGCGGCCAGCAAGGCGCCGGCGAAGTCGGCGCGCATCGTGGCCAGCCGCTCGGGGAAGCCGACCAGGGTGTCCTCGGCCTCCCGGTAGTGGTGGAACGCCCCGGCGATGTCGCCCCGCCGCACCGCGAGAAAGGGCAGGTTGGCGGCCGACAGCCGGGCCAGGTGCTGCAGCCCGGAGTTCTGGGAGATCTGCAGGCAGGCCGTGAGGTCGCGCATGGCGGCGTCCCAGTCTCCCCGGTACGAGTGGATGAGCCCACGGTTGAGCAGGCCGCCCGCCAGGAACCTGCGGTCGTCGACGGTGCCCGGCGCGGCCACGAGTGCCCGCAGCGCGCGGTCGCAGGAGGCGATGGCCTCCTGGAAGCGGCCGAGGCGGGCCAGCGCGACCGCGCGCTGGGTGTCCAGCTTGGCGCGGTCGAGCGGGGACAGGTAGGCCCAGGCCAGGGCGGCCACGCGCAGTGCCTGGAGGGGGTGGCCGCGCTCGGTGCGTACGGTGACGAGCGACAGCCGCGCCTGGGCGACCCGCTCCCGCGGCGCTCCCGGGGTGGAGATGGCCTGACGGAGGTGGCGTTCGGCGCCCTCGAGATCGCCCAGCTCTCGGGCGGCCAGCGCCATCGCCCGGAGCGCGACGGTCTCTGCCTCGGCGGATCCGGTGCGGCGGGCCGCCGCGAGCACGACGCGGCCCGCGTACATGGCATGGCCGGGATCGACCAGAGAACGCATCATGGCGGCCTCGGCCGCGGCGATGAGCGGGCCGGGGCCGCCGGGTGCGTGGTGTTCCTCCGAGGTGTCGCTCATGGCGGGCCTTGGTCGAGACGGCAGGAGAAGGCGTGGCTCTCCCGGCCGGCTGGCTGCGAGGTCAGGCCGGAACCGGCTGGTCACGGCTCAGGGTCGGGGGAGACCGGCGACTGGACCGGTGCGGGTCAGGGGCGGATGCGTACCCACCTGGTCTGTACGGGTGCGTGCCCGGGCCGGTGGCACACCACGCTCAGCCAGCCCGGAGGCAGGCCGGTGGCGGCGAAATGGCCGTTGTGAGCTATCCGCCTGGTCAGCGTCAGATGCGGGGTCTTTACATCGACGAGGGCGCCCTCTCCTGGGTAGGGGAAGACCTGGCCGGCGACGTCGATGAGCCCGTCGCCCACCGTCACCTCCAGGTCGAAGGTGAGCCCGGCCGCGACGAAGCGCACCAGGTGCGAGCCGTCGTCACCGCGCGGGCCGGAGCTCGTGCGGATGGCGGCGCTCTCGGCGGGGGCGGCGGTCACCGCCCGGGGGACCCGGAGCCCGTAGACGTCGCGCGCGGCGGAGGACACGTGAGCCGGGATCGGGTCGTTCCCGGCGGCCAGCCGGAGCGCCGCCAGGAAGTATTCGTCGTTGATCATTGCGCCGTCTCCTGAGATGAGATCAGAGTGCGCAGTTTTTCCAGGCAGCGGGCCCGGGTCGGGCCGACGCTGCCGATCGGTAGTCCGAGCCGCATCGCCGTCTGCCGGCTCCCAAGATCGATCGCGACCAGCTGGAGCAGCGTGCGGCAGGGTTCGTGCAGGGTGGAGACCGTCTTCCAGAGCAGCTGCCTGCCGTCGGTCTCCAGGACGGCGGCGGCCGGGTCGGGGTCCTCGACAACCTCGGAGGAGAAGACTCCCGGGCGTTGCCTGCGCAGGAGCAGCAGGGCCTCGCGGCGTACGGTAGTCGCGAGCCAACCTCCCACCCCCGCCGGGTCCCTGATGCTCTCGAGGTGCTGGAGCAGGCGCAGCCAGGAGCCCTGGACCACGTCCGCCGCATCAGAGGGGCTCAGGCCGCACGCGCGGGCCACGGCCCACATGAGCGGCCCGAACCTGGACTCGAGCTCGTCCCACGCCGACCGATCGCCGTCGGCCGCGCCTTGGAGTAGCTCCGCTGGGTCACGGTCAGCGTGCACGCGGCCTCCTCTCGTCCGGTACGGAGAGGCGATCATGCCTCCTCGTGATTGGCCGGGAACTGAGCGTAAACTCTACAGACTCGCCGGGACGACAACTCCCAGATCGGGAATTTGCCGGGTCTCCTCGGCGTCAAGGAGTCGCCTCACCACCTCTTTCGCCGGTTCGTTCCTGGCCGCGTCGGCAATGGTCCCGGCCACCAGGGCGGTGGCGAACGACGTGCCGCTCCACGCCGCGAAGCCGCCGTACTCGCCCGTGTCGAGATAGCTGCTGGACAGCCAGTCGCCGCGGGCGCAGGCGTCCACCCAGATGCCGTACCCGGAGTAGGGGGCCCGGCGCTCCTGCGTGGCGTCCAGGGCCGCCACGCCCACCACGGAGGGCAGCGCCGCGGGCCAGAACGGCCGGTCGGACGCCGTGTTGCCGGCGCAGGCCACCGCCACCGTGTCCGCGAGCGCGCCGAGGGCGTCGGCCAGCACGGGCGGCGGCCGCTCGTCGAACGTGTGGCCGCCGAAGGACAGGTTGAGCACCTGAGGGGGCCGCTCCCGCATGCGGTGGAGGGCGCGTACGACGGACGCCTCGTCGCCGAGGCCGTCGCCGTCGAGCACCCGGTGCACGCGCAGCGCCACGCCTGGCGCCCGGCGTGCCAGCAGGCCCGCGATGAACGTCCCGTGGCCCGCCTGCTCACCCTCGGACGCGTCGGCCTCCTCGGGGCCGGTACGGCCGTACCAGTCGCTGCCCGACCACCACGGGTGCCTGGCCACGCCGGTGTCGAGCAGGCCCACCGCCACGTCCGAGCGGGACCTGCCCGGTCTGAAGGCGATGGGCGGGGCGGGGAAAGGCCTGGACGCGGGGCCGCCGAAGAACAGCGGCTGGCCGCGGAGCACGTGGTTCGGCGACGCCCTGAAACCCTGCCCGCGCAGCTCGGCCGTCAGCTCGCAGGGGTCGACGCCGGGCGCCAGATGGAGGACGCAGACCCCGTCCGCCTCCGAGACCGCCTGGGTCCAGCGCGACGCGGCTGAGACCGCGCTCCGGTCGGCCAGTAGCTGACCTGGCCGGATGAACGCCTCGCCGACAGATTGGATTTCCATGGCCGGGTATGTTTCCCGCCTGCAACAGGTGTCACGCGACACGCCCGCACCAACTTGGTATGGCCGCCCTCTGGTGCCCGGTTGCGACCGACGGTAGTCTCTCCCTAGTCACTTGTGATCATCCTGTGGCGAGGCCGTTGGGGAAGGCGCACCTCGTACCGAAACGGGAGGTCCGGTGTCTGCTCGTGGCGTCCTTTACGTCCACTCGGCTCAGCCCGCGCTGTGCCCTCACATCGAATGGGCAGTCGCGGGTGTCCTTGGCGTGCCCGTAGATCTGACGTGGACGCCGCAGCCCGCCGCGCCCAACGTCGTGCGAGCGCAGGCGGAATGGGAGGGTCGCCCGGGCATCGCCGCGGGCATCGCCTCCTCGCTCATGGGCTGGCAGCGCCTCAGATTTGAGATAACGGAGGACGCCTCACCGGGCGTGGACGGGTCCCGGCACGCCTACACGCCGACGCTCGGCGCCTTCACCGCGGTCATCGGCGCCTCCGGCGACATCATGATCCCCGAGGACCGGCTCCGCACGGCCATGATGATGGCCGCCCAGGGGCGGTGCGTGCTGGAGGAGGAGATCGACAAGATGCTCGGGCGGCCGTGGGACGAGGAGCTGGAGCCGTTCAGGTACGCGGGCGACGGCGCCCCGGTCCGCTGGCTCCACGCCGCCGTCTGACCCCCCGAGCCCGCCACCGGCCAACAGCCCGCC
>NZ_VCJS01000071.1 GCF_005893125.1 Nonomuraea basaltis
CCCGGCCCCCGGCCGGCAGCCGCCCGGCCGCCCCGGCCAGCGCGAGAGCGCCCACCGCCAGGACCAGCGACAGCCGCGCCGGATCGACCGCCGACAGCCCCAGGGCGATCAGCCACGACACCAGCGCCGTCCCGCCCACCGGCCCGGCGACGGCCCCGGGCAGGGCCGGCAGCGCGGCGGCCCGCGACAACAGCACCGCTACCAGCAGCAGCACCAGCGCCGCGTTCTCGGTGCCGAGCCCGCCGCCGAGCGCCGCGGCCACGCTCTCGGCCCCGACGGCCAGCCCGGTCACGGTCGAGGCAACGCCGGTGACCGGCGAGCCCTTGCCCCGGATCGCGCAGAGCACCCCGGTCACCACGATCGCCGCCAGCACCGCGAGCGTCGCCGTACGGTCGGCCAGCGACCAGGAGACGGCCAGCGTCGCCGTCCACAGGCTCGCGCTGCCCGCCGCCGACCGGCTCACCGCCGACCAGAGCGCGAGCCCCGCCGTGAGCGCGACGAGGAAGGCCAGCGCCGCCCAGTACGGCAGGTCCGCCGCCACCGGCAACGTCGTGGCCGCCAGCGGGAACGCGACCCTGGCCACCCCCATCGCGGCCGGCCTGCCCCAGCGCGCCCACGCGGCGAACGTCCCCGCGACGCCCGCCAGCACCAGAACGGGCAGCAGCATCGGCTGCTCCTGCCACGGCCCCGAGGGGCTGACCGCCTCCCGGGCCCCTTCCGCCGCACCGGCCCAGGCGTTCGTCAACCATCCGTACGGGCCCACGAGCGCCGGTACGACGGCCTTGCTCACCGGCAGCGGCGCGAGCGCGGCCAGCACGCAGGCCTCGGCCACCGCCGCCGTCCGCCACGGGCCCCTGGGCCGCCGCCACGCCGAGGCCGCCGCCAGCACCGCGCCGACCGCCAGCACGAGTGCCAGCCATTCGCCGCGCACGTCCTGCTGCCCGAGCGCGAACAGCCCCACCGCCACGGCCGCCGTCTCGACCGCCGCACGCCCGCCCGGCCTGATCATCCTGGTGAGCCGGTCCAGGACGCCGAGCGCGAGGGCGGCGCCTGTGCGGCGCGCCCGTACGACGGCGGTGGCCAGCCTGCGCGACGGCCGCGTCACGACCAGCGTCGCCGCCCGCACGCCGAGCAGCGCGAACGCCGCCCCGAGACCGTCGGCGAACAGGCCCCAGGCGAGCAGGCCCGCCGCCAGCGTCGCCCCGGCGCCGCCCATGGCCTGCACCGCCCTCGGCCGGGCGGCGACGGCACAGGCCAGCAGGACCACCATGAGCCCGCCCGCGACGCCGACGGTGGCCTGCCGATCAGCCAGCGCCCAGCACATCGCCAGCACGGCCAGGTATCCGCCCGTCCACAGCGCCGCCCCGCCGGGATGCGCCAACGCCTCCGTTCGGCCATCGGCCCTGTGGGACACGGCTTCCGTCTCACAGACGGCGGTGGTGCCGGTCGCCTGGGCTGTCGCGGGCCGGCGGGCGGCCGTGAGGAGGAGGGCACCGGTCAGGGCCACGAGCACCGCCAGCGCCGCCTCGTACGGCATGCCTGTCGCCACCGGCGCCGTGAGCACCGCCAGCAGGCCGAAGACCAGGCAGAGCGTGCGCCGGAGCCCGGACGTCCACATCTCACCCCGGGGCGGCACGAGCGCCAGACCCAGCGCGACGGCGCCCATCACCGCCGGAGCGGCCGGCGTGTCGTCCCATCGGACGCCATGAGGCCCCAGCACGTTCGCGGCGTGGCCGCCGGCCCCGGACCAGATCGACCCCACCCAGCTCAGCGGGGTGAGCGCGGCCGCGCCCACGGCGTGCGCCTGCCAACCGGCCGACACGGCCAGAGTCAGCACGGCACCTGTGCGTACGCCGTCGCGCAGCCGTACCGGGAGCATGAGCGTGGCGGCGAGGATCAGGCAGGCGCCGCCCGCGAAGACGGCGGCCTGCCACGAGCCGGGCACCATCGACGCGGGCACCAGGCAAACGGCTCCCGTCGCGGCGAGACACGCGCAGGCAGCGATCAGCAGGCGTCCCGCCCGGCCGCGCGTCGCGGCCGCCCACAGCATCGCCACCGCGGAGGCGGCGGCCAGGACGAGGGCCGCGACCGGCAGGGGCACGGGCGGCTCGGGGAGGTGGCCACCGGCGACCTCCGCGACCACCAGGAACGCGATCTCGCCGGTCCCGAGCACCCAGGCGAGGGAGCCCGCGACGGCCGTGGTCACGTACTCGGCGGCGGCCCGCGCCCGCCGGGCCGCCTGCCAGAGAGCCAGGTCGAAGGCGGCCGTGACGACCAGCGCCGCGGCGAGCCAGGCGTGTCCGGCGAAGGAGAGGGAGCCGTTGTCCATGGCCAGCCCGGCCAGCGGGAGCGGCGTCTGAGCCAGCACGATCGCGACCGGTACGGGAAGGCGCAGCGGTGCCCACCACGAGTACAGCGCCCACCCCACGGCCAGCGCGGCACCGCCGAGGGCGAATCCCCACAGCGGGTCCAGCCCCGGCGCGGCGGAGGGGCCGCCGTCGTCGAAGACCTGCATGATCGCGACGCCGTCCAGCGGGATCAGCACGAGGCCGATCAGCGCCACCGTCTCGGCGGTCGCGACCAGACGCCGGCGTGCCAGCAACCAGGGAGCGGCCAGCACTCCGAGCGTGAACACGCTCAGTATGAGCGCCCGTAGCGCCGGCACCTGCCAGCTCACCAGCGTGAACGCCACGGCGGCGATCGACAGCAGCACGCCGCCGAGCAGCAATAACACGTTCTGCACCGCCCGATGCGACAGATCACGCCGGGGCACTCGCCCGGCGCCGTCCGTCGGTCCGGCGCCGTCCGCCCGCTCGGCGGCATCCGTCCCTTCCGCGCCGGAGGCACGGTGCGCGTCGCTCGCGCCCTGCGCCGTGTCCGCGCCCTGCCTGCTCCGGTGCCCAACAGTGCCCCTCGCGCCGGGGACCGCGGTCACCATCGGCCCCTCAGCCGCGTCCTCGACAGCGGCCGTCAGTGCGGCGGTCATGGCGTCGGTGCCGGTGGTCCTTGCGGCGGCTGCTGCTGTCGCCGTGCGCATGCGGGTGAGGGCGTCGTCGCGGCGCTTCAGCAGCTCGGTACGGCGTTCCTCCAGCCGGTTCAGCGCGGCGGCGGCGGCGCGGTAGTCAGCGGCGGCCGGCCCGCGCAGGAGCAGGTGGCACTTGGGGCAGGCAGCAGCGGGCGGCGCGCCGGGCAGGACAGCGGCGCAGCCGGGGCAGATCGGCCAGTCCATGCGGTGAGACCTCGCGAAGATCGGTTATGCACGAGACCTTGCCGCACAAATCACGCATTGTCTGGTAATCAGAAAAGTCGCTGCCCGGTTGTAATTCGAAGTCGCCATAGGCCCCACGGTCTTCCCGGACCGGGGCCAGATCCGTCAGAGGTCGCGTTCCTGCTGGTCGAGGATGGCGACGGACACCGCGACCGCCCTGGCCGGATCCCCGTCCTCGATCGCCCGCAGCAGGTGCTCGTGCGAGCTGTCCGGATCCAGCGCCGCCTCCTCCTTATCCCGCACGCTGTCCCGCAGCGCGTCGCTCATGCTGCGATAGAGGTCTCCGAGCAGCGCGTTGTGCGCGGCGTCCGCCACCAGCAGATGGAAGTCGACGTCCGCGTCCGCGAACCCGTCGAGGTCGCCCGCCCGCCCGGCCGCGTCCCGGCGGGCCAGCGTCTCGCGCATCGCGACGAGGTCCTCCTCGGTGCGCCGGCCCGCCGCCAGCCGGGCCGCCACCAGATCGAGCCCGCGGCGTACGTCGATGATGTCCATGGCGGCCGCCGTGTCGAGCCGGCGGCGCAGCGCGACCTTGGACTCGTCGGTGGCGGTGACGTACGTGCCGTCACCCTGCCGCGTGTGCAGCAGACCGGCATGGGCGAGCACTCGGACCGCCTCGCGTACGGACAGCCTGCTCATGCCCAGGCTCTGGGCGAGCTGGCTCTCCGAAGGGATCTTCGTGCCGACCGGCCACGTCCCGCGGGCGATCTCCCGGCGGAGCTCGTCGATGGCGGAATCGACGAGCGAGGTCCGAGCGACGTTTCGCATTCACCCTCTTCTCATCCAGCTGGGAATTCCCACCCTAAGCGCTGCCGGCGAAGATCCGATCAGGTCAGCTCGGCGGCCAGACGCTCGATCGTGTCGCGGCCCTCCAGCGGGCGCAGCCAGGCGGCGGGCAGGGCCGCGGCGCCGTGCAGCGTGCCCAGGAGGTTGCCGCACACGGAGCCGGTCGAGTCGCTGTCGCCCGAGTGGTTGACCGAGAGCAGCAGCGCCCGTTCGACGGAGGGCTCGGCGAGGGCGCAGTACACGCCGATGGCCAGCGCCTCCTCCGCGACCCAGGCGCCGCCCAGCGACTCCGCCCGTTCCGGGGAGGGCGGCCCCTCGGCCGCCCGTGCCAGTGCCGCGCGCAGTGCCTCCGTGGTCTCCTCGTGCGCCGGGTAGCCGGTCAGCAGGTCGAGGGCGCGGTGGACGGCGGGCTCCAGCGCCTCGCCCGCCATCAGGTACGCGATGATCGCCGCGAACGCCCCCGCCGCCAGGTATCCCGTCGGGTGCCCGTGGGTGATCTGCGCGCACGCCGCCGCCAGCTCGAACGCCTCGCGCGCATCCCGCTCGGCCAGGCCGAACGGGGCCGAGCGCATCACGGTGCCGCAGCCCTTCGAGTCCGGGTTCACCGGCCCCGGCTCGCCCGGCGCCGACGGCCCCGGGAAGTGCCGGTGCAGCCCCGACAGGCAGGCGTTGCCGGGTGCACGGCGGGAGTACAGCCAGCCCTCCTCCCGCAGCAGCCCCGTCCGGTGGGGGAGGTCGGCGGGCGGGGGAGTGCGGTGGTTCTGGGTGTCGAGCCAGCGCAGGTACGCCTGCCGTACCGACTCCACCACCGCCTCCCGCGCGTCGCCCGCTCCCGCGGCCGATGATCGGCTAGCGTGATCAGCGCGGATGAGGCCCTCGACGGTGAAGAGGGTCATCTGGGTGTCGTCGGTGATGAGGCCGGTATTACCCCGCCAATCAGCGACATATCCGGAAATGCCGTCCGTGCCGTGATGTTTGCGGATCTCCCGCAACGACTGGAACTCGATCGGCGCCCCGAGTGCGTCACCGATCGCGCCGCCGAGGAGGCAGCCCCGGACTCGATCCTGAACATCCATACCCGGATCTTGCCAGCTTCCGGGCCGTCTGAGAGATTGCGGTGTATTTCCCACAGCCACGGAGGTCACGCGTGCCACAATTACGCCCGGCCCTCATCGCCGTCGCCCTCACCCTGGCGATCGCGACCCCGGCCCAGGCCACGGCCGGATCCACCATCAAGATCGAGAACGGCCGTACGCAGCCGGTCTTCTCCTATGCGGACGCGGTCCGCGAGCACGTGTACGTCGAGTCCACCGTCGACAGCGACCTGGACGGCAGGCTCGACAAGGTACGCGTGGACATCGTCAGGCCCAAGGAGTCCGGCCCGGGACTCAAGGTGCCGGTGATCATCGACGAGAGTCCGTACTACGACAACTCGGGCCGCGGCAACGAGGCGGAACGGAAGGTGTACGACGCCGCCGGAAATGTCGTAAAATTCCCGCTCTTCTATGACAACTACTTCGTCCCCCGCGGCTACGCCGTCCTCAACGTCGACATGCTCGGCACCACCAGGTCGGAGGGCTGCCCGGACATCGGCGGCAAGGCCGACGTGCTGGGCGGCAAGGCCGTCATCGACTGGCTGAACGGCCGCGCCAAGGCCGTCAAGGCCGACGGCACCCCGGCCGTGGCCGACTGGACGACCGGTAAGGCCGCCATGATCGGCAAGTCGTACGACGGCACCTTGGCCAACGCCGTCGCCGCGACCGGCGTCGAGGGGCTGAAGACGATCGTGCCGATCTCGGCGATCAGCTCCTGGTACAAGTACCAGCGCTCGAACGGCGTGATCTACAACTACGACTACGCCTCCTGGCTGGCGAACTACGTCGACACCGACCCCGAGCCCAAGTGTCAGCCGGTGCGCGACAAGATGGACGCCGAGGACGGCGACGACACGGGGAACCACAACCCGTTCTGGGCCGAGCGCGACTACATCCAGGGCCTGCTCGGCGACGTCTCCAAGGTGAAGGCCAGCGTCTTCGTCGTCCACACGGTCAACGACCTCAACGTCAAGCCGGACAACTTCTCCGTGTGGTGGAAGGCCCTGGCCGACCGGAACGTGCCGCGCAAGATCTGGGTCGGCCAGACCCAGCACGTGGACCCGTTCGACTTCGAGGGCCGCAGAGCGCTCTGGGTGGACACCCTGCACCGCTGGTTCGACTACTGGCTGCACGGCGTACGCAACGGGATCACTGGTGAGCCCCGCGCCGACGTCGAGATCGGCCCGGCCAAGTGGATCAGCCAGCGCGACTGGCCGGCGCCGTTCGCGGCCAAGGCGTCGCTGCGCCCCGCGCCCGACGGCTCGCTCGGCCTCAGGCCCGCCGCCAGGAACAGCACCGCCTCCTTCACCGACGTCGCCATGAGCGAGAACGCGATGGTGGCCGACGTCGGCACGGCGAACCCGGGACGGGTGGCGTTCACCACGGGCGCGCTCCCGCTCGACCTGCGCCTGTCCGGCACGCCCACCGCCGACCTGCGGGTCAAGCTGGACAAGCCCACCTCCAACCTGACCGCCCTGCTCGTCGACTTCGGCGAGGACACCCGCGTCGACTGGCGACGCGGCCAGGGCATCACCACGCTCGCCGAGGAGGACTGCCACGGCGAGAGCACCACGGCCGACGACGCCTGCTACAAGAAGGTCGTCACGAACGTGGCCACCCGGCCGCTGGAGATCGTCGCCCGCGGCTGGATCGACGTGCAGAACCGCGACTCGCTCAGCCAGGCCACCCCGCTGCCCGCCGGCACGTATGGCACGGTCAAGTGGCTGACGCTGCCGCAGGACTACACGTTCAAGAAGGGCCACAGGATCGGCCTGGTGATCGCTGGCACGGACTCGACCTACAGTGACGAGACCGGAACCGGCGCCAACGTCACCGTCGACCTGGCCAGGAGCAGCGTCGTCGTGCCGTTCGTCCTGGGCACGCCGCTGGCCGACGTCCCGCAGGACAAGGCCAGGTTCCACGGGCCGGACCGGATCGAGCTGCCGCAGCCGGAGCCCGAGTTCCAGTTCTTCTAGCCCGCCCACGGCCTCGGGCTCTCCGGAGCCCGGGGCCCCCTACCGGCAGTTGCTCCAGGTGACGCCGTCGCGCGAGTCGAGCATCAGCACGCCCTTGTCCCTGGCGACGGTCCAGGCCACGTTCAGGGTCAGGGTGCCCTTCCCGGCGGTCGTGCCGCCGGTGCGGGTGCCGTCGCCGGTGGTCCGGCCGGCCCACCGGACGACGATCTTCCCGCGGTGGACGCTCGGCCGCGTGCCGCAGCCCGGCCGGTCGGCGGGCGCGCGCACCCGGAACCTCGTGCCCGACACGACGATGCCGTCCGTGCCGGTGGCCGAGGTGATCGTGCAGCGCCCCGTGCACGACAGCGAGAACGACCCGGTACGCTCCGCCCCCAGCCGCACCGACGCCGGTGACAGCCGCGCCACCGGCGGCGCGGGCCTGGGCAGGTCCATCTTCCTGGGCACGCTCGCCAGCCCCGAGCGGGCGGCGGCGGTGGCCTCGGCCACCCAGCGCGACGGCTCCTCCAGCAGGACGCTCGTCCGCGAGGCGGCCTTGGTGATCGTGGCCGGGTGCTCGCGGGCGTTGAGCAGCGCCCACACCAGCCCGGCCGCCAGCAGGCCCACGCCCAGGACCAGCCCGAGCCTGGCCACGGCCCGGATCGGCGCGCCGGTCTCGGGATCGTCGTCGTCCGAGCGGTCCCGCCAGAACTCCTGCCACTGCGCGCCCTGCAGGGCGGCCGGCTCGCCGTTCAAAGTGATCCCGCCGTACCGGATGATCGCGCCGTTGCGCGGCGGCTCGTCGCCTGGGGGACCGTTCACCCGGGCGCCGTTGCGGGGCGGCTCGTCGCCCGGGAGAGCGTTCACGTGGGCGCCGTTGCTCTCGCCCCTTAGTGTGGCGCTGTAGACGAGCTTGTCGCCGTACGCACCGCCGCGGAAGGCCCGCGTCCGGCTCGGCGGCGTGAACGGGTGCCGCCCGCGCACGGCGGGGGCGGCAGGGGGATGCTCCTGGTCGGCGGCGGCCGCGCCCGCCGCCGACCAGGGCTTTCCCGGCGTCGCCGTCGTGGGGCCGGCGACCGGGACGGGCGGCGTGGCGTCGGCGACCGGTGGGACCGCCGCTGGGCCGGTCTCCATGGGGCCGGTCTCCATCGGGGCGGTCTCCACCAGTGTGCGGGCCTGCACAGGAAAGCCGTCCGCCCGCCAGAGAGGCCCCTCGCCGGGCAGCGGCTGCGCCGACGCCAGCCGGTTGGGAAGAGTGCCGGGCAACGTCGTGATCGGCAGGCGGCGCAGCAGCGCCCCCGCCGACATGGTCCTGGGTGCGGCCCGGCAGGTCGCGCAGGACTGGATGTGGCGGCCGATCCTGGCCCTGGCCCGCCGGCCGGGCGCGGTGACCCACGCCGCCACCCGCGCCGTCAGATCGGGGCAGCCGTCGCGGGACCGCGCGGCGGCGATCGCGGCGAACCACTCCTCCAGGCCGGCGGCGGCCCGGTCCACGATGGCCCGCACCTCCGCCGGGTCCAGCTCGAAGATCGCCGCGAGTTCGGGGTCGGCCAGGCCGTGCCGCACGGACAGGTCGAGCAGCTCCCGCTGCGGGCGGTCCAGGGACAGCAGGGCCTCGGGCAGCAGCTCCGACATGCGGCCGGGGCGGGACCAGGAGCCGATGCTGGCGGGTTTGGCCACGATCGCGCGGTGCGTCCGGGCCAGCGCGTACAGCCAGGGCCGCCGCAGGGCCGGATCCGTCATGCGATCCGCGTACAGGTGCGCCGTCAGCAGCGCGCCGGCGACGGCCTGCTCGGCGTCGCCCGCGGCGAGCTCGGTGCGGCAGTAGTCGTAGAGGCGGGCTCCGTGCCTGTCGCACAGGTCACGAATGGCCTGGCGCGCGTCGTCGGACAGGGTTCGCCACATCCGGCGTCACCTCCTCCAAGATCATCGTGGCGGCAGGTCAGGTCTTCCCCGGCACCGTGTCCAGCAGTGACGCCTGCGCCAGGTACGCCCGCGTCGCGTCGGGGTCGCCGGCGATCGCCCGCAATCCCGCCATGGCCGCGGCCAGCCTGGCGCTGTCGCGCTCGCGCACGCCTGCCAGCCGCGTCTCGCCGCGCGGGATCACCCGCTGCATCAGCACCGAGCGCCGCCGCCAGGCCCACGCCTCCAGCGCGGCGGGCGGGGCGAAGCCGCCGAGCACGGCCGCGATCACCTGGCCGACCTCGGCCGCGTCGTGGATGCCGGCGTTCATGTTCAGCCCGCCGACCGTGGAGGTCAGGTGCGCGGCGTCACCGACGAACATGACCCGCCCGCACCGGTACGACGTCAGCACGCCCCTGGACAGCCCGAACCGGTCCGCGCCCGTCACGTGGATCGGCCCGCTGGCCCCTGGGAGGGCCCGGCGGACCAGCAGCGACAGGTTCGCCGGTGACAGCGGCTCGTGCGAGTCGACGGGGATCTTGAAGATGATCCGCCAGTGGTCGGGCAGCGCCAGCAGGGTGCACGACTGCTGCACGTCCCGCACGTACGTCAGCGGCGCCAGGCTCGGCAGCAGCCGGTCGAGCGCGGAGTCGGTGAACACCCGCAGCGCCTGCGTCGGATAGCCGGACCTGGGGAACGGCAGCCCCAGCGAGCCGCGCACCGTGCTGTGCGCGCCGTCGGCGGCGATCATGTACCGGGCCCGCGTCCAGGTGTGGCCGACGCGGACCCGGATGCCTGTGCCGCCTTCGGCCACGCCGTCCACGCGGGTGCCGAAGCGCACGTCGACGTCGGGGTAGACGCTGAGCGCCGCGAGCAGCAGCGGGGTGAGCGCGGTCTGGTCGGCGTGGATCCTGAACGGATGCCTGGTCAGGCCGTCCAGCCGGTTCATGCCCATCTCGGCCAGCACGATCCCCGACCGGTCGCGCCACTGCACCCTGTCGACCACGCGGCCCTTGGCGACGAGCTGGGAGGCCACGCCGAGCCCGTCGAGCAGGTCGAGCGTGGCGGGGTGGAAGGTACAGGCGCGCGGCTGCCGGCCGAGCTCGCTCTCGCGCTCCAGCACCGTGACCGGGACCCCCGCCCTGGCCAGCGAGAGCGCCGCGGTCAGCCCCGCGGGTCCCGCTCCGACGACGATGACGCCGTTCATGCCGGGCGCCTCCCCTGCGCCGCCATGGGGCGGCGGTAGGGCACGCGGCCGAGCGTCACGTGCTGCCCGATGGCCCGCGACAGCGCCCACCAGGCCGTGCAGAGGTTGGCGGTGAGCAGGAGCCGGTCGTTGCCGGTGCTGAGCGGCCCGAGCACGGGCAGCGTGGCCATGCCGGTGCCGGTGAACAGCAGCACCGCGTCCGCCGGCAGCTCCGCGAGCTCGACCTGGGTGATCAGCTCGGCGGGGGTGACCGCGTACGACGAGTAGCCGTCCTTGGCGCGTACCTGCACCACCTGGGTGACGTTCAGGCCGGCCGTCTTCCAGAACCGCTCGGCCAGCTCCGTCAGCCACGGCTGGTACGGCGACACCAGCACGATGTCGCCCACCCCGACGTGCTCCATCGCCTCGCGCGTGGCCAGCGTGGCCGAGGCGAACGGCACTCCGGCCGCGGCGCTCAGCTCGGCGCACTGGTCGCGGTCCTCGTCGGGGCCGAGCAGGTAGCGGGGCTCGCTGCAGGCCATGACCATCGCGCTCAGCGGCAGGCCGTCGAACGCGTGCATCATGACGGGCAGATCCTCGTTGAAGCTCTCCAGCCGTTCGGCCAGGGGCAGCCCGGGCCGAACGGGGAAGCGGGTGACGTGCATGTCGGCCCGCGATCCGAGCAGGCGGGTCAGTTCTGGCTCCGCCGACGGGTTCGCGGGCGCGACGATCACGCCCACCCTGCGGCTCACCGCACCGGTGCGCATGGGTCTCCTCCTGCGAGGGGGAAGGACGGGATTCAGGAGGCGCGGTGCCGCAGCGCCTGGTCGATCTCGGTGATGGCCTGGACGGACACCTTGCGGATGCGGCGCAGTCGATGCACGGTACGCGCGGAGCCCGCCTCGTCCTGGTCCTCGCCCCAGGACGGCGGCGGCGCGCCGGGCCGTGCGCCGCGTGCGTGGACTTCGTGTGGTTGTGACCTGTGCATCTCGTCGGCGAGCATGTTCGCTCCTGTCTATCGCGGGTTGACGACTCGGGAGTCGCTGGCGTCGAAGCGGGCCGGGGCCGCGCCTCGCATCTGGTCGAACAGGTCGCGCGGCCCGGCGAGGAGCCGGCGTGGCGTCGCCGGCTCCTCTTCCGCCGCGCGTTGAGATCGATGTTCGGTCTCATGGCCCGACGCCCCGGCGACCCGCACCAGCGCCGTGGCGGCGAGCAAGACGGCGGCCATCAGGGCGGCCACCGGCACGGAGGCGTGCGCGGGCACCGGCCGCCGCGGCGGCCGGTCGATCAGTACCGTGGCGCCCGTCACGCCGATCGCCCCACCCAGCATCACCCTCGTGCCGATGGCGCCGATCCCGGCCGCGCGCCGCCGGCGCGCGGCCTCCGGTGCCCCGGCAGGCGGCACCGCGAACGCGTCCGCACACCCCAGCGGACGCGAAGGAAGCCGGCCCCAGGCGCTACCCCTCGAGCTGGCCAGCACGCCAGCCGCTACCGCGCTGGCCAACAACACCGCGCCGACTAGGTCGGGCACGTGCCGCACGGTGCCGGGGGGGTGGGGAAGCGCCGGGGCCAGCGCTAATGGGGCCCGCGCGCGGAACCGCGCGAGCGAGAGGGGGAGCATCATCGGCTTCATCGCGCCGTCCCCGCGCTCAGGGCCATGTTGGGCACGCTGACGCAGACCATGCGCTCCGTCAGCCCGGCCCTCTGTGCTGATACACGCAGGCCAGAGGCGCGCGACCTGGCCGGCACCGCACCACCGGCCACCGCGCGCGCGACCTTGGAGGCGAGCGCGAGATGCTCGCCGCAGCGACGGCTCACCTTGGCCTCCAGCCCGGCCACCTGGGCCAGCCTGAGCCTCAGCGGCTCCAGTGACGACCCGCGTTCGAGGCCGCCGAGATCGGCCAGCCGGGCGGGCCAGCGCAGCGCGTCGCCGCAGCGAGCTTCCACCTCGGCCGGAAGCTCCTCTACCGGGAACTCCGCGTGGCGCAGCCGGGTGGCGATCATGACGGCCATGAACGCCGTCTTGTCGAAGTCGGCGAGCCGTCCCGCGAGGGCCGCGCTCAGCATCCTGGCACGGTGGCTCAGGCAAACCGCACTCCACCCGAGCAACAGCAGCCGATCAGGGCCCGTCTCCGTGTGCCAGCCGGACAGCCGCAGCTCGCGGGCCATCCGGTGGTAGAAGCGCCAACGGTGACGGGGGCTGTCCAGCCAGACCTGGACCCCGCCCAGCGGCAGGCTCGCGACCTGGACGCCCGCCCCTGCCACGGGGCCGGCGACACGCGCGCAGATGCGCTGGACCACCTGCTCCTGGCTGGGAGAGACCGGATCGTCGATGAACCAGGAACCGCCCGATGAATCCATGGTCACCTCCGGCCACCTCCTCGCTGGGGAATCGCTCCAGAACCGCCTGACTGTTAAGCCTCAGTTACCACTTGCTCCGATAGTCCGCTTATAACGGAGGCTATGTCAACTGACAGTTTCCGCATATGTTGATACCTGACCGCGTGGCAGAGCTTGCCCGCATGGCAAGGGGACAGTGGGGCCCGCGTCCCTTACGCTGGAAAAGTTCACGGGCGGTAGGAGGTGTGCCGTGGCGAACTTCGCCGAGCGGCTCGATCTCGCGCTGACCAAGCGCGGCTTCACCGGCGCGCAGGTCGCCTTCGCCTTGACGGAGGCCGGCATCCCCATCACCCGTGCGTACGTCAGCCAGCTGCGCACCGGCAAGCAGACCAACCCGACGCTCCAGGTGCTCCGGGCGCTGGCCTCCTGTCTGCAGGTGAGCGTCGGCTGGCTGGTCGGCGACGACTACCTGGAGTCAGGCGCCGCGGAGGACCTGCAGCTGCGGGCGGCCACGATCGGCCTGGCCGCCTCGGGGCTGTCGGAGAGCTCCCTGAGCGTCCTGCGCGGCGTGGTCGAGCTCGCCCGCAAGGCCGAGGGCCTGCCCGACGAGCCCGAGCCCAGCTCCGACATCCCCGACGCCGCCGCGCCGCTGAGCGGGCCGCAGCGCCGGGCGCTCGGCCGGCGGCTGCACGGTCTGCGGCTGGCCGCGGAGCTGTCCGTGGAGCAGGTCGAGACCGCGATCGGCAGGGGCGCGGCCGCCATCCCCGCCGTCGAGGAGGGCCGCATCGCGCCGGCGCCGATCACCGTCGAGCGCCTGCTCACCGTCTACGGCGTAGCCTCGCCGCCGATCCGCGAATACGTGCTGTCGCTGGCCAGGGGCGAGCGCGAGGCCGCCTGGTACGACGCGCAGTCCGTGCCCGTCTGGCTGGCCACCACCTACGCGCTGGAGCAGCGGGCCACGCTGATCCGCACCTTCCACACCCAGTTCGTCCCGCCGCTGCTGCAGACCGAGGAATATGCCAGGGCGGCGGTCACCGTGGCCGGGCCCGCCACCCTCGGGCAGCCGACGGTCGACGAGGCGCTCGCCCTCGTGCTGGCCAGGCAGGAGGCGCTGGCCCGCGACAGCGGGGTCGTGGTGTGGGCGGTGATCGACGAGAGCGTCCTGTTGCGCTCGATCGTCGGGCGGCACGTCCAGCTACGCCAGCTCGAGATGCTCATGGACCATGCCAAGCGGCCCAACGTCTCGCTGCACGTCGTCCCGATGGACGACCCCGCCTACGTGCCGCGCACCGGTCCGTTCACGCTCTGGCGCTTCGCCGAGGCGTTCGAGTCCGACATCGCCTGCGCGCACGGCATCGAGGGCGACGAGCTGATCATCGACACCGCCACGGTGGAGGCGTACCACCAGGCGTTCACGAAGTTGTCGGTGACGACGACCACCCGCGAAGAGACCTTCGAGGTGCTGAATTTCCACCGTGAAAGGCTCTCGCGTTCGCTCGGAAAGTGATCTCTTTCCCGGATAAATGATCGTTATGCGCGGTGGACGGTTACCCACATATACCCAAAACTGATGGGTTTTCGGCTTGTCTTCTCGCGTGTAGCGAGGATCATATGGTCTGGGTCATCGAGTGGGGTCCGCAAGGATCAGCTTTTCCCGAGATAGTGGGCGAGGGGAAAGGGGCAACACTCAATGCGTCAGCGTGCCATCCGAAACCTGGCGAAGCTGGAGATGACCCAAGCAAGTGTCACCCGGGTTCTCGACGCCGCCGCGGGTGGAAAGAACAATTTCGTGGCGGACAGAGACGCAGTGCGCCGCTACGACCAGGCCGCTCCGATCGTGACGACGGCCGCGCGGGCCGTGCTCGAATATGTGTGCCGTGTGGTCCGTCATCTGGCGATCGAGGGTGTGGATCAGTTCGTGATCGTCGGCAGTGGCGTCCCCAGCGGCCTGCCCGCGGGCGGGCAGTTGCACGACGTGGCCCGTGACGCCCTGGTCGCCTCGGTGCCCCGGGTCGTGTACGTGGAAAGCGATCCGATGGTGCTGGCCGGAGCGAGGGCGACCATCGAGCCCGTCACCGATCTCGTACGCGTTGTAGAGGGCGACGTACGCGAGATCGACGACGTGCTCGACGACCGGGTCCTGCAGACGTTCCTTGACTGGGACCGGCCGATGGCCGTGCTGCTGCTGTCGGCCCACAGCCTGAACGACGACGAGTTCTTCCATTACGTGATCAAGCGGATCAGACAGGCGGTGCCGGAAGGCAGTTACCTGTCGTTGCTGCAGACCACGTTCGACGCCATCCCGCCGGAGTTGCTTCCCGCCATTCATGACCTGCTGGCGATGACGCTGCCCGGTCACGCGATTCGCGCACGGGAGGAGGTTGAGGCGTTGCTCGGAGATCTGGTGCTGGTAGATCCGGGATTGGTGTGGGTTCCGGAATGGCGGCCGAATGGCCACGACACCGCCTGCCTTGATCAGCCGAGCTCATCCGGCAATTACGGCGCCGTGGCATGCATTCCGTGAGAACAGTTATGCCTCGGCGGTCGTTATAGAGGGTTCGGCTGGTCCGCCGGCCGAGCCCTTGGCCGGCTCCACGCCGAACGCGAGCACCGCGAGCACGGCCAGCACGAGGGGCACCGCCCCGAGCAGCGCCGTCGTGCCGATGGAGGGTGCCGTCGCGCCCGCGACCAGCACGGCGGTGACGGCGACGCCGCCGAACTTGCCCATGCCGGCCGACAGCCCGGAGCCGCGTGAGCGCACCCGGGTCGGGTAGATCTCCGAGCTGTAGGCGGCCAGCACCGCCGCGATCGCCGCGGTCCCGACGATCGGCCCGGCCAGCAACGGGTAGATCCACCCATCCTGCGCCAGCGTCTCGCCCGAGAACGACAGCACCACCAGGGCCGCGCCGACCAGCGCTGTCAGCGTGAGGATCGTTTTCTTGGCGCTCCACAGTCCGTACATGGCGGCCGAGATGAAGATCAGCGGCAGGCCCAGCAGCGTCGAGTCGCGCAGCGCGCGGGCGGCGGTCTGCTGGTCGAGGCCGAGCCGCTGCAGGTTCGACGGGATCCACAGCTGGAAGCCGTACGTGACCAGGCCGATGCTCAGCCCCAGGACGACGATGGCCGTCGTGAGCCCGGTGAACGGGCGGCGGAACAGCCGCGAGTAACCGCCGTCGTGCTCGTCGGCGACCCGCTCGACGTCCTCGGCGGAGACCGCGGCGGCGCCGTACCTCGCCATGACGGCGCGGGCCTCGGCGTCGCGGCCGTGCGCGAACAGGAATCGCGGTGACTCGGGGATGAAGCGGTTGAGCAGGATCAGGAGCACCCCGGTCGGCAGGCCGACCAGCCACAGCACCCGCCAGGAGAACTCGGGCACCAGCGCTTCCGACAGCCAGCTCGCCGCGAGGAAGGCGACGGCCAGGTTGCCGCCGATCAGCACCATCACCCAGCCCTTGTGCCGCGGTGGGATCGTCTCGGCCAGCAGCGAGAACGCGATCGGCAGCATGCCGCCCGCGCCCAGCCCCATGGCCAGGCACATGGCCAGGTTCCACCCGAAGTCCGGCATGACGCCGCAGATGGCGGTGCCGATGAACAGCACCCCGGCGAACAGGATCGACGGCTTGCGGCCGATCTTGTCGCCCATCCAGCCCCACAGGATCGAGCCGAGCACGGTCCCGGTCAGGCCCGCCAGCGGCAGCAACGCGACGGGCAGCTCGCCGGCCGGGTCGAACGGCTTCAGGCCGTATTCCTTGGCCATCTCGGGCGCGACGAAGCCGAGCGTGATCGGCTTCATGGCGTCGATCACCACGGCGATCGACATGACCACGATGAGCCCGATGTGGGCGGGGCGCATCGGCGCGTCGTCCAACGCGCGCACCCGCACCTCGCCGGCCGGCTTGGCCTTGAACGCGCCCGGTGGCACCAGCCCGTACGCGGTGACGGCCGGGTTGCGGGCACCCGGGATCACCACCGAGACCCCCTCCTGGTCCAGGATCCAGCGGAGCGCGAACTGGGCCATCGTCACGCCAGAAGGCACCAGCGGCGCCAGGCGGCGGACCGCCTCCAGTCCGGTGGAGAAGTCCACGCCCGAGAAGGTCTCCCCGACGTCGAACGCCTCCCCCTGCCGGTTGTAATTACGGTGATCGTCCGGCGCGAACGTCGTGTGCTCGTCGTACCGGCCGGACAGCAGGCCGCTGGCCAGCGGGACCCGGGCGATGATGCCCACCCCGGCCGCCCGCGCGGCGGGCAGGACCTGCTCCAGGGGCTTGAGGCGGAACGCGTTCAGGATGATCTGCACGGTCGCCACTCCCGGCCGGGCGATCGCGGTCAGCGCCTCCTCGCACGTCTCCACGCTGACCCCGTACGCGGCGATCTTCTCCTCGGCCACGAGCGTGTCGAGGGCGTCGAACACGGCGTCCGCCGAGTACACCGGCGTCGGCGGGCAGTGCAGCTGGACCAGGTCGATCGTGTCCACCCCGAGGTTCTGGCGGGAGCGCTCGTTCCAGGCACGGAAGTTGGACATCACGTAGTTCGAGGGGATCTGCTCCAGCCGGCGACCCATCTTGGTGGCCACGGTGAGCTCGGGACGGCCCTTGGCGAAGCGGCCGACGGTCTGCTCGCTGCGCCCGTCGCCGTACACGTCGGCGGTGTCGATGAAGGTGACGCCCGCGTCCACGGCGGCGTCCAGCGTGGCCAAGGCCTCCTCCTCGGAGACCTCGCCCCAGTCGGCGCCGAGCTGCCAGGCGCCGAGCCCGACCACGCCGACCTGACGTCCAGTACGCCCCAATATGCGGTTTTCCATGGTCAGGCTCGCTTTCCCAGTCCGTCACTGTAGGGCTCGTATTCCACCACAGGACCGCGCGCTCCTCTCAATTGAGTAGGGGTCTACTCATGCCCGCGGCGTCCGGCACGCCTAGCGTCGGGACCCGACGGCAAGCGGAGGTGGCGATGCGGTACGGGCTGGTGGCGAAGGCGCTGGTCGCGAGCGTGATCGTGCTGGTGGCGGCGCCCACGGCGGCCGGAGCGGCGGGGCTGAGCACGCCGCTCTCGCAGGCGCTGTCCCCGAGCCCGGCGTCGCCCGAGGACGGAGGCGGAACCCGGGACGGCGTCACCGTGAGGACCGTGCCCAACGTCGTGGGGATGACCCGGGACGACACGACCGCCACGCTCAAGCAGGCCGGCTTCACAGCGGACCCGACGCCTTCCGACGCGGCGGGCGACTGGACGGTGACCGGCCAGAACCCGGCCGGCGGGACTTCCATGGAGTGCTGCTTCACCGTGACCCTCCAACTGGAAGAGCCGACCGTGGAGGTCCCCGACGTCGTCGGCGACCCGCTGGAGCAGGCGGAGCAGGAGATCCTGGGCGAAGGGCTCGTCCCGTCGGTGGCCGAGGGCGCCGCCGCCGAGCCGCGCGTGGTGGACTCCCAGGATCCCCCCGCCACCACGCAGGTGCCGCGCGGCAGTACCGTGACGCTGAGCCTGCGCGCCCCCACAGTCCCTGAGACCCCATCATCTACCGGCGTCGAGGTCCCCGACCTGAGCGGGCTCACCGAGAGCGCGGCGACCAGGCGGCTCGACGGGCTCGGGCTCACGCTCGTCGTCGGCAGCGGCGACTCGGGCAGGGTGAGCGCGCAGGAGCCGGCCGCCGGCAGTGTCGTCGACCCCGGCAGCTCCGTCACCGTCACGCTGACCCCGGTCACCGCCCCGACCGACGCCGCCGGCCCGGACATCACCCCGAGCGACACCACCGGTGAGGCCGGTGAGCCGCCGGAGGAGGCCGGCGTCATCGACCCCGTCGAGACGGATTCGCCGAGCCCGGCACCGCCCATCTTCCTGCTGGCCGTGCTCGTGGCGGCGGCCGCGCTGGTCTGGGCAGTGCGCCGTGCCCGTCGCGGCCCGCGGCCCTCCCCGGCGGCCTCCGTCGTCTGCGTGCCGTACGCGGACCTCTCCCCGCAGGTGGAGATCCGCGACATCGCGCCCTCGTTCAGCCTCGACTTCGTGTGCCACCACGACGTGGGCCACCAGGAGATCAGGGAGACCGTACGGTGACCGTAACCTTCACCACCCACCCGAGCACCGCCGACCTGCTGCTCTACGCCGATCCCGGACGCGCGGCCGAGAAGCTGTCGCAGGCCATGGACGCCCGCCGGGTGCTCGACGAGATCAGGCAGCAGGTCCAGACGCCGCCCGGCGACCTGGCGCGCAAGGCCGCGGAAGCGGGGGTCGAGCTGCTGCAGGGCATCGACGTGGGCATGGTCCTGCTGAACGGCTGGTCGAAGTACCGCAACCTGCGCGCCGCCGCCCGCAGGACCCTGGACGAGCCGGGTACGGGGCAGATGGTGCCGATAGCCGAGCACCAGGTCGTCTCCCACCACGAGCCCTACGTCGAGGTGCAGATCAACGGCCAGCCCATGGGCCGCGTGACCTTCGGCGTGGACCTGATCCTTCACGTCACGATGTTGCAGGCGAGCGTCCGGGCGGGCCGTCTCATGCGCCTGACCGGGGGCGACTGCACGGCCTCCATCGTCTGCAAGATCCAAGGCGTTGAGGTGGCCAAGCAGGACTTCGTGATGGTCACGCTGCCGATCAACCGCGACTTCGGAGAGGGCTACCCGCTGCTCCGGGAGGCGCGGACCGCGAGCTGACGACAACCTGACGCGTGATCCGCGTCTTCTGCCCCCCGCGTGACCTGGTCACAGGAGCCGTTCTTCGCCGCGAGCCGACCGGTCCATGGCCGCGCTGGGCACGGCCGCGCTCACGGTGGTCCCACCTCCCACCACGCTGTTGATCTTCAGAGTGCCGCCGATCCCGGCGAGGCCGGCCTTCATGACGATCTGCCCGCGCCCCGCCGCCCCCGGCGCGAACCCGGCCCCGTCATCGCTGATGGTCAGCCGCAGCCCGCGCGACCCTACGGTCAGCGCGATGGAGACGGTACGCGCCCGGCCGTGCCGCTCCACGTTGTCGAACGCCTCCCGCACCGTGGCGAGGACCACCTCCGACACCCGCCGCGGAACGTCCACACCGGGCACCGCCCACACCGCCACGGCGATCCCCGTACGCTCCTCCCACCGCGCCAGAAAGTCCAGCAGGACCTGCGCGAGCCCGCGCCGCCCGTCCAAGCGAAGTTCCATGTCCCCCTCGATTCACCGAATCGGCCCCCTCACTGATGAGGCGTTCCAACCGGTTCCATCAGCGAGGACAGGCGCCGGCGTGCGTGGGACCGGACTTCAGCAGCAGCCGGGTGGCCAGGATCTCCGCGGCCACGTCCCGGCCCATGGCCAGGCCGTCGACGTTGCTGAAGCCGAAGTGCTGCCCGCCGAGCACGCGCGAGCGCCCCGCGTCGGCCGCCGCCGCGGAGAAGCCGGGGAAGCGCCGCCGCCACGGCTGCCCGGTGGCCGGGTCGACGGGCGCGGAGTCGGTGACGAGCGTGAAGAGGATCCTGTCGGCGCAGAAGAAACCCGCCAGGACGGCCGCGCCGGCGCCGCTGAAGGAGCTGTGGCCGGAGATGTACTCGGGAGAGCTCCCCATGCCGCCCGCCCGCGCCCGCCAGGTCTCGTCCCGCTCGGTGTACGGGTTCCCGTCCGTGTCCGCCTGCTGGATCGCCGGCTGCGGCCGCCAGTGGCGGTAGGTGAACTTGGTCATGACCGTCGGGATCGACGTGTCGGCCAGCGCCATGCCGAGCAGCGCGAACAGCCGGCTCTTGTCCGCCGGCGGCAGCGGCCGCTGCACACTGAGCGCGATCTTGATCCATTCGCCGGGCGGCTGCGCCGTGCCGGCGGGCAGCGCCCAGTACTGGTACACGGCGGACTTGCCCACGTCCGGGATGGCGGCGTCGCCCAGCAGTCTCACCCCGGCGAACGCCGCCGCGTAGTCCAGGCTCCCGAGCGGCGGCGGACCGCTACCGACGTACGGCGCCGCGTCGGCGATCGCGAACGGCTTCATGTTCCGGTACTGCACGCCTGACCACGCCTGCCCGAACACCCCCGGCCCCGACCCCGCCGGCTGAGTCTCCACCGGATACGAGCCGTCGCCCTCCCGGGCCGCGACGACGTCCCTGCCCACGGCCTCGCCCCATGCGCGGCCCGCGGCGACGCGCGGCCCGCCGCCCAGCCGGGCCAGGTCGCCCGCCAGCCGCTCCTTGAGCCCCTCCGCCTGGGCGGGGTAGAGGCGGGTGAGCACCGTGTGCGCCGCCGCCAGGGCCGCGGCCTGCTGGTCACCGTGCGGAGGAGCGCCCTTCGGATCGCGCAGGGCGAACCCCCTGGCCCGGTCGCCGCGGGCGGTCGCGATGCCGTTGACGGCGTCGTACATGCCGGCGTTGACCATCGCGTACGTCCTGGCGGCGTCGGCGTCGGAGGCCCGGTGCACTCGTACGGCCTCCAGAGCCGCCTCGTTCCAGCCGCGTACGGCGTCCACGTCCGGCGGCGCGGCGAAGGTCACCGCGGGAGGCGGCCCCGCCAGCGGCGGGATGAGGACGAGCAGCATGAAGAGCTTGTTCATGAGGAACCCCTGTCCCGAGTCCGTCCCGGTTCCCATGAACGGTGCGCCTCCGCAGGATCGAGCGCCACTATCCCGGCAGGGTAGGCGGCGGTGCGCGCGGCACCAGCAGGCCCGTTCCGCTTTACCGGGGCCGGTAACAGCAGCGCAGCCCCGTCTGCACGCAGGTCCGCAGTTCCTCGCCGATCGCCTGGTCCGCGTCCGCGATGCGGGACAGCGCCCGCCTGATGGCCTTGCCGACGGCGATCCTGGCGCGTTCCTCGCTCCCCGCGAACGGCCGCGCCCGCCCGCCGATGCCGGTCGCCGCGGACAGCTCGGCCACCAGCCACTCGCGCTCCAGCCGCAGCGCCGCCGCCCGCTCCAGGTCGCACATCGCCTCGAGGTCGTCGATCTCGGCCTGCAGCTGGGCCAGCCGCTCCCGGTAGGCGTCCCTGGCCAGGTCGTCGAGCACCGGCTGGGCCGAGGCGCGCTCGCTGTCCCGCGACCAGGTGCCCGCGGCCAGGTCGGCGGCCAGGATCTCGTGCCCGGGATTGGCGACCAGTGTGGCCAGGTGCGTCATGCCCACGCTGTGGCTCACGTGCGCGACCCGCCCTCCGAGCTCGACCTGCCAGTGCCGCCCGTGCTTGCGGAACCGGCAGGGGCCGTCCGCTTTGACCGCCCGTCCCACCACAGCGGGCAGCGCCATGCCCAGCTCCCTCGCCTCCCGCGCGGCGGCGGTCTGCTCGGCGAGCGCCGTCTCGTCCCGCGGCCCGTCGCGCAGCGCCAGCGCCTGCCCGAGCCGGCACCTGGACAGCGCGGCGGCCGGCCAGTGGCCCAGGGCCAGGTTCGCCTGCACGGCGGCCCTCAGGCGCCCGACGGCCCGCTCCACGTCCCCGGTGGTGAGCGCGGCCATGCCGAGGGAGTGGTGCACCGAGCCGAAGCAGACCACGCCGAGACTGGCGATGACCGGCAGGTCCGCGAACGGGCTCAGCAACGCGTACGCCCGCGCCGCCGTACCGGCGTCCTGGAGGATGTGCGCGGTTTCCACGACGCAGTACATCGAGGCCAGCCAAGAGCTCGACCTGGGCAGGTCCGCCAGGTCACGGCCGCGCAGCCGCGCCAGGTGCCCGGCCGCCAGGCGCCGGTCGCCCGCCACGGCCGCGGCCAGCGCCAGGCCGGCCGGGTACGAGTTGTCGATCGGACTGAGCGTGGGCGAGCTGACCAGGTCCGACAGCACGGGCAGCAGCTCGGCGGCGCGGCCCTGGTACCAGCGGATGGCGCCGAGCTGGCCGCCGTACCAGCCGGTCGCGTCCATGTCACCGGCCACGACGCCGCGCTCGAAGCACTCGCCGGCCGACTTCTCCGCCTCGTCGAAACGGCCGGCGCGGATGGCCAGCATGACGTCGATGGCGTTGACCACGTACCCGGCGGCGAGGTAGTCGTGCTCGTCCAGCAGGCCGCGCAGCTCCTCCAGGGCGCGCTCCGCGTGCGGGTCGGCGGCCAGGTAGAGATCGACCGTCCGCCACAGCAGCCCCATCATGAGGTCGCCCCTGCGCCCGGTCACCGCCGCCTGGCCGATCAGCTCTCTCGCCAGCTCCAGCCGGGTCGCGCCGTGCTCGGGGCCGAGCAGGCAGTGGTGCGCCAGGCTCAGCGCCTCCGCCCACGCCGACGGGTCCCCGGAATCCCTGGCCTGCTCGAGCAGCGGCAGGATCGCGGCGTGCCCGCCGGCGCGGTAGTCCTCCTCGCCGCGCATCCGCACGCGCAGCCGCAGCGCCAGCGGCGAGGAGGGGTTGAGCAGCGCCAGCGCGTGCCGCTGCACGGCCCGCACCCGCTCCGACTCGGCGCATGTCCGGTGCTCGTGCACCCACACCCCGCCAAGACCCAGCGCGGCCCGCGCGAGCCCGATCGGGTCGGCGCACAGCTCCGCCTGCCGGTAGGCCGCGTCGAACCACCGGCGCGCGGTCTGCAGGTCGCCGTTCACGTAGAGTGCACGCTCGCCGAGCACGAGCGCCAGCTTGAGGTCAGAACAAAGGGCCGGCAGCACTTCCGGCCGTTGTGCGACGCCCACGTTTCCGCTCCCCTGGTCGGTCATCTGGGCGGAGTGTTCCGACGGCCCCCCGAATACCATTCCGGAATCAGGACGTCTGACGCCCCTGCCGGGTTCACTCCCGGAAGCTGTCAGTCTGGCCGCGCCTGACCTCCGAGCAGGCGCTCGCCTTCGCCGACCAGCTCCGCGCCCTGGCCGCGGAGCAGGCGCCGAGGAGCCCGCCCAGCACCGCCGCGCCGGCGGTCCGCCCCAGAGAGATGACCGGCATGCCGGTCAGTGTAAACACGGGTATCGATCAGGTCGAAGGTGCGGAAGCCACTTCGTCGATGGGATCATCTCCATTGGGAGACAGACATGACTGCTCGCGAGTACGGATATCAGATCCTTCCCGGCACCGCGGCGCAGACGCCGGGAGTGCTGGACATTGTGCGAAAAGAGGTGAGAGCGGGCCTTCGCCGAGGTTTGCCGTTGCTTGCGGTTCAGCTCTGCCTCACAGCCTTGCTGATACCCAGGGGAGGACCGGCGAGCTTCCTGGGCGTGATGCTCGCCTTCACCAGTGCGATCACGCTCGGTGTCGTCGTCATGTGGCAGCGGGCGCGGCGTAAGGAGCTGCGCATCCTCCAGACCAGTCCGTGGGAGGTCTGGCCTTGCCGAGGCGAGAAGGTCCGCGTGGTCTCCTCGGAAGGCGAACGAGCCAGCGGACGCCGATGGAGCACCGACGGCCGTCTCGTCCTGCTCAAGCCGGACGGCCAGTCCCAGTGCTCCTTTCCTGTCCCGGGCCCCGGCATCAAGGACAAGGTCTGTTTCGCCGGGGACATCACCGGGAGCGGGATCCTCGCCGCCCCTGGCGGACTGCCGTTCCGCCACGTGACGCGCACGAGGAAGGCTCGCTAGCCCCACCGACGGCGCTTCGCATCACTCGGGAGGGCGCGCTCGCGCCTCTGGAGTTCGGCAGGACGCCCATACATGGCTCGGCAGAACGCTCACGCATCCTTCGGCAAATCGCCCACCAAGTAATCGGCAGACTGCCCACAACAGTTGCGGCAGAACGACCACAGAGTGGAGCTTATCTGCGGTAACGTGCTGACATGACGCAGCCCTATCTATTCCCGCGACGCGCTGAAGAGATGACACTTGAGGCATTGGCGGATACGCGGGTCGTGATCGTGAATGGCGCTCGGCAAGTGGGCAAGAGCACCCTAGCCAGCTTGATCGTCTCGCGGGTTGACGACACTCGCCAGCTTTACCTCGACGACCCTGCGGTCCTGGCCGCGGCTGAGGAGGATCCCGTCGCCTTCGTTCAGCATGACGGGGTGCTCATGATCGATGAGATCCAACGCGCCCCGCAGCTACTCCTGCCGATCAAACATGAGGTTGACCGGGATCCACGTCCTGGCCGTTTTCTTCTCACCGGCTCCGCACGCCTCCTGGGCCTACGTGATCTTCCCGATGCTCTGCCCGGCCGAACGGAGACCATCGAATTGTGGCCCCTGTCCCAAGGAGAGATCGAGACCTCTCCAGACGGATTCGTGGACCACGTCTTCACGCATGGCGCTGATATCGCTATGCGTCCCTGCTCGCTGCGCAAGCATGACTACGTGGACAGGGCGCTGCGCGGCGGCTACCCGGAGGCGATCCGGCGGGACCCGGGGCGCAGACGAAGCAGATTCTTCGACTCCTACATAACTGATCTGATCACCCGGGACGTACGCCAGATCTCAGATATCGAACGTCCAGCAGAGATGCGGAGGCTTCTCAGCGTCATCGCTGCCCGTATGGGAGGCCTGGCCGTGATCCAGTCGATCGCCAGCGACGTGGGACTCCCCAGGATGACGCTCTCCCGTTACCTGGACCTCCTGGAGCTGGTCTTCGTCATCAAGCGCATCCCGGCCTGGTCCTCGAATCTCACCCGCCGCGCCATATCCACCCCCAAATTGATTTTCACAGACAGCGGACTCGGCGGCCGGCTCATCGGTATGTCACCCGAGCGTGCCAGGGACGTAACGGCCCCTATCGGCCCGCTGATCGAGAATTTCGCGATCGGCGAGGTGGCACGCCAGCTCACCTGGGCCAACGAGCCTGTCCAATTGTTCCACTACCGGGACCGCGACAAAGTCGAGGTGGACATCGTCCTGGAGCACGCGTCCGGTGAAGTGGTCGGGGTCGAAATCAAAGCCGCCGAAACCGTCCGTGGGGATGACTTCCGCGGCTTGCGCCATTTGGCTGATCGGCTGGGAGCGAGATTCCGTGCAGGATTCGTACTGTATACCGGCGAGCAGACCCTGCCGTTCGGCGACAAGCTCAAGGCACTGCCGATGGCGTCCTTGTGGATGCTCGGCAGCGCGACGGACCGTGAGTAGCAAGGCCTGTGCCCGGCCACTCCTCATGGGCGGCGGCGCAGCGGAACCGTGCGTTGCCTTGCGACGCTCGGGTGGGCGGTACTGGGCCCGGGATTATCACTGGTAGGCGGATGCCTGGAGGTCGTACAAGTGGGCGTACCGGCCGGCGCGGTCGATGAGCTCGGCGTGCGTGCCGCACTCGATGATTCGCCCGCCGTCGAGCACGACGATCAGGTCGGCCATCCGGATGGTGGCGAATCGGTGCGAGACCAGCAGGGTGATCCCGCCGGTGGCCTGCTGCCACTCCTGGGCCGCCTCCGCGTACCGCTGATAGATCTCGTACTCGCTGGCCGCGTCCAGCGCGGCGGTCGGCTCGTCGAGCACGGCAAGGAGCGGCGTGGACCGCATGAACGCCCGCGATAGAGCGATCTTCTGCCATTGGCCGCCGGAGAGCTCGACGCCGTCGCCGGTGGAGAACAGTCAGGCGGCGCTGAGCCGCGTGGACGAGAGCAAGGACCAGCCGATTTCGCGAACCCGCCGCCCTCAGCATGGGGATCATTGCGGAGCTCAACCGGGCCGTCCTCGAGACGGATGCCTTCGACCAGAATCTGCGCCGCAGGCTGGCCGAGCATTATGGCGGGCTCATCGATACGCGGAACGGCTGCCACTGCCCGTTCGCCTGGCGGCCCGCGACCTGGCCGGTCAGCGTGCGGCTACGGCTCCCGCCATCACGCTGACGATGATGGCGGCGGCCTTCGGCATCGCGTTGACGATCATCGCGGTTGGCGTGACGGGCCAGAGCAGGGCCGATTACCTCCCGCGGGAGCGGCCCGGCACCCTCCTGGTGGGGCATTTCTCGGCGGAGGATCTGGGTGCCGTACGTGCGGCGATCCGGCAGGAGTTACCCCGGAACGCCCATCACGCAGAGTGAGATTCCGAGTCACCCTCCGCGTGAATACCGACACTTCGGCGTGCATGCCGAGAACGTCGACCTGCCGGAAAGGTCCGTCTACCCGGACGAGGTCTTCGGTGACGAGACGCTGCTGCGATATCTCAAGGGCGACCAGTCGACGCCGTACGACGAGGGCACGGGCGTGGTGGTCACGACCGCCGACGTGAAGGTCGACTCGGTCGAGATCCACTACGACGTCACCGGGAAGAAACCCACTGATGAGCAAGACCATTCCAGCGATCGTCGCCCGAACCGTCGACCCTCAGATGGAGATGATCTTCGTCCCGTCGAAGGTCGTCCGGGACATCGGCTATCAGCTGGAGCCGGACGAGTTGATCGTCGATCCCTCCCTCCATCGCAAGCCGGCAGCCGGTCTCTCCGCGCCCGGCCAAGCTGCCGGCGTCCCAGCTAAAGCGCGGGAATGGGCCCGTGATGAGCTCTTTCCCAAGAGGAGTGGGACGAGTTCCTCGGCCAAAGGGAAGCGGCGCAAGGTCGCCCTGGGAGACTGCGGGCCGCGCCTACGGCACCAGCTGCCAGCACAAGCACAGTTGTTGACCGAACTGATCTTGAAGGGAGTTCCCGGGTCATCAAGAGCCGGTTAGGTGACTGAATGTGACCGCAAGAGATTGCTGATGGCCTGACCCTCGGCGTGTCGCAGGCACCCGCCTCTTGGGAAGTTTCAAGCCGCATCATGCGACGACGGGGGTCTCGCGCATCCTGTGCAACCACTCATAAGGGGCGGCATAGTCGGCGTCGCCGAGACCCTGCCTGGTGTCGACACGATCGAGCAGGGCATGTCCTTGGTGGTGTGCGGATACGCAAGCTCGATCGATGTCGGTGATCTTATCGTCGACCAGGCGAATGAGCGCCCTGCTGCCCAGCGACGAGGGCGCGGGTTTCCCAATGCCTCCCGTCCCGCTCGTCCTGTTCATCGAATCGCTCAGATTCGTGCCCTGAACTGCTGCTCAGCGGTACCCGGCGAGTCCCGCGAAAGGGTGTGCATTCCCGTCAAATGCCCCAACGCGTAGGTCTGGGGTCTGACGCGGGCGCTGGTGCTGGGCTGAGCCGACTGCGGACTTCTTGTTACAGGTGGACGGGTACTGAGGTGGAAGGCGATCATTCCGACGCCGGGGAGAGTGAGCGTCGCCACTCGTTGAGGTGCTTGCGCATCGCCTCGATACGCTCCGCCGTCACGCCGTAGGCGAGAAAGTCTCGGTCGGGGACCGTTCGAGGTACGACAGCGCTTCGGCGAACATGGACCTGTCGAACCCGGGATTGTGTTCTACGGCGACCGCCAAGAGTTGATCTCTGGTGTAGCGGCCACTGCTCAAGATCGCTTCGATATCCAGGAAATCTCGGGGCGCCTGTTGAACAGCGCGTCCATCTTGCCAGCCACCGCATCGTCGGGGTGCAGCACCGGACCTATCTCCAGCATCACCGGGGAGCGCGCTTGCCAGAACACCCCCAGATCTACCTTGCAGCTGTGCCCAGTAGTGTCGCTGACCTCCATTTGCACCAGGTCAGGCGTACGCAGCCGTACCTCGACTTGGAAGCCCGCTCCGCGGTAGGCGTCGACGACCGCTCGTTCAACCTGTTCCGGTGTCCCGCGCCGTGGCGCGAACAGGTCGATATCCTCGGACGGGCGCGCACCCATGCCATGCAGTTGCACTGCATGACCGCCGCCGAGGACGAATCCGTGTTGGGCGGCCACCTCCAGTCCGATACGCGCAAGCCGCTCCTGCAACTGATCCATCAGGCGGCGACCCGCCGCAACTCGGGAAACTGCTCCTCCCACAGCGCCCGGACCCGCCGGGCAGGCAGGAACTCGCCCCAGTGACGCCGTAGCACCTCACCATTGAGCAGCGCGCGCAAATGCTCCTGACTCCCTTCCTCCAGCACAATTTTGTACAAAGCACCGAGGTCATAGGAATCATCCAGGTCGAAGCTGCGACGACCGCTCCATGCCAGCTCGTGCGGGAGGGTCACCACGCCGTGCACCGGGCCACGCAGCTCATCTAGCGACTCGGCGACCGCATACGGCCGGATATCTGCATAGCTGAAGGGAGCGCCACGCTGAGTGTTCATACTCACCAGACTGCCCCACGCGACGACACCTCCGCCGCTCTCCGTCCAGGACGGGAAGAATTGCTCCCATCTCACTCCCAGAACGCCGGTTTCAGACCGTCATCCTGGGCCCAGAACGAACACTTGACCCGGTGGGCGGTACTGGGTTCGAACCAGTGGCCCGTCGCTTGTAAGGCACGCCAGGAGGGTGCGGATCCTGGGCGATCCAGAAATCTCGCCTCGGTGAACGTTCGGCCCAGGTCCTCGGCCGTCCGCACGCGTCCCGGGCCGTTGTCACTCATATAGTCACTCAGCGAGGCGGTGGCGGCAGCCTGGAGACGGCGGGTTGAGTCCAGCACAGGATCGCCGGGACGGCTGCTCGACACCGGCTTCCCCTTGAGCACACAAGGAGACTTCCCCAACGAGGAACCCGTCTACGCGGCAGAGCGCCCACCCCGGTTCCGGCAGAACGCCCACACGACCTTCGGCAGAATGCCCACACTACCGAGAAAGCCACTACCGCTGACGATGAGGGTTCTCACGGTCGGTCACCATAGTTGATCAGAGGCTCTTGTCGCAGATGTGCCGTGCTTGGCCCGGCGCGAACCGCATCGCCCCAGTCCCAGTGCTTAAGCTCTTTGGTTCCTCGGGGCAACGAGGACCCTCGGCGACTCATTCGACGGGCTCGTCTGGGGGCGGAGACGTGCAGTGTCTCAGCTGTCTAGCGTTGCTTGAGGCGAAGTGCTTCTTTGCGGGTCTCGGCCTGGATGGACCGCTCGCGCTCCAGCCACGCTGGGTTCTCCGCTTTCAGCGCATCGATCTCAGCGGTGGTGAGCGGTTCGGTGATCCCTCCTCTGGTCAGGCCGGAGATGGAGACCCCGAGCTTCGCGGCGATGACCTGCTTGGGATGCGGGCCGTTGCGGCGCAGGTCAGCGAGCCAGGCGGGTGGCGTCGATTGCAGCTCGTTCAGCTCGTCCCTCGAGACGACACCCGCCTGGAACTCGGCGGGAGTGGCCGAGAGGAGAACACCCAGCTTCTTGGCCGCGGTCTCCGGCTTCATCGTCTGGATGGTCTTCGGTTTGGGCGAGGTCATGGCATCAAGGGTAGTCAGTCGGAACGGGTTCCCCTGACATCGGTACCCTGAGGAAGTGACTGATGGAGAGACCGGCAGCGTGTTTCGGCTGGCGTACGTGCCCGGGGTGACACCCGCGAAATGGGTCAACGTCTGGACCGAGAGGATGCCCGGCGTGCCGGTTACCCTGGCCGCGGTTCCCGCCTCCGAGGTGGTGGGACTCCTGCGGGATGGCGGCGCCGATGCCGGATTCGTCAGGCTGCCGGTCGACCGGGACGGGCTCAGCGTGATTCCTCTCTACGTGGAGGCCACGGTGGTCGTGGTGCCCAAGGACCACGCGGTGGCCGCCGCCGACGAGGTGGCCATCGCCGACCTGACCGACGACAAGGTGTTCCATCCTCTGGACGACACCATCGAGTGGACGGTCCGGCCCGGGCTGCCCGCGTTCACCCGCCCGGCCACAACGGCGGACGCGGTCGAGCTGGTAGCGGCCGGCACCGGGCTTCTCCTGGTTCCGCAGTCGCTGGCACGCCTCCACCACCGCAGGGATCTCACTTACCGGCCGGTGCCGGACGCGCCGCAGTCTCAGGTCGCGCTGGCCTGGCCCACGGACGCGACCACTGACCTGGTGGAAGATTTCATCGGCATCGTCCGCGGCCGGACAGTGAACAGCTCGCGGGGCCGCACCACCGCCTCCCCTGCGGAGAAACCGGCACAGCGGCAGGCACAAAAACCCGCACAAAATGGCTCCGGTCGCCGGGCCGTGCCGGCCGGCCGCAAAAGGAAGGGCCACCGGCCTCGGTGACCTGCAGCCCCGAACCTCCGGTTCGGACCCGCTTTGAGAGTTAGTCGCTCAGACCCCGTTTCCACGATCGGAAACGGGGTCTTTTCGCAGGTGGGCGGTACTGGTATCGAACCAGTGACCCCTCGCTTGTAAGGCACATCCGAGAAGGGCGGGAGATGCGTGAATACCCTCTCCGGCCTGGGCGTTCAATCTTCAGAAGTGTCCCACTGACCAGGCGGGTCCGTGGCCGTTGTCACTCAGATAGTCACTCAACGGGACGGCCTGGCCGCGCCCCAGATAGCCCGCCTCTCCTCGCTGACGGGCGGTGGCAGCGGCCTTGATACGGCGGCAAGACGCTCGATCAGAAGGCTGGTGATCTCGCCGACGCCGACATCGGGGAAGCGCTTCGGCATCACCTCGGTCGGGGGATTGGCGACGCTACGCAATGCTGAGGCAGCCGGCTCCGGCACGCCGTCCTCTCGATGGGTGGCCATGTGACCAGGACCGCCGGATCGGGCCAGGATGAAATGTAACCAGAACCCGAGCAAATGTAACCAGATCGTGGTTACATTTATTCATGAGCCAGCACGTGAACGAGTTGGTCGCACGTCTCCGCGCGACCGGGGGCGACTACGACGATGTCGAGGTCAAGTCGGCGGCAGGAGGGCTGCCGCAGTCGCTCGCCTCCACCCTGAGCGCGCTCGCAAACCATCCGGGCGGTGGGACGGTCATCCTCGGGCTCGACAAGGCCACCGGCTTTCGCCCGGTACAGCTACCAGACCCACAGGCTCTCAAGCAGGGCCTCGCTCACAAGGCCCGCTCGTTCTCGCCACCTGTCCAGCTCACGATCACCGACGCGGAGGTGGATGGGGCACCCGTCATCGTCGCCAGAGTGCATGAATGCGATCCGTCGGCCAAGCCGTGTCGGATCACGGCGTCGGGCACGGCATACATGCGGGGGTACGACGGGGACTTCCCACTGTCGGATTTGGAAGAGCAGGCATTCGTTGCCGCCCGGAAACCACCGCTCTTCGACCGGCAGCCCGTGACAGGCGCCACCCGCGAGGACCTAGACAGCGACCTCGTCACAGCGTTCCTGCGTTCGGTCCGCGAACGGGATCCCCACGGCCTAGGCCGTTTCCCTGACGATGCCGAGCTGCTCCGGCGTGCCGGAGTGACTCTGCCCGACGGCACCCCGACCGTCGCGGGGCTGCTGGCTTTGGGCGTTCATCCACAGGAGTGGTTTCCACGCTTCGTCATCCAGGCTTCTGCGGAGCCGTTGCCGACTGATCCTGCCGGTTCTCGGGCCCGCGATCAGACGACGATCACGGGAGCCATTCCCCGGATGTTGGAAGAGGCCCTGGCATGGGCACGCCGCACCTTCGACACAAGCGTCGTGTCGGCGCCGGACGGAACTGTTCGCGATCAGCCCGCCTATCCATACATAGCGTTTCGCGAGATCATCGCGAACGCTCTTCTCCATCGCGACCTCGATCACTGGTCGGCGGGCATGGCGGTGGAGGTTCGGCTCCGCCGCGATCGATTGATCGTCTCCAATCCGGGTGGCCTCTATGGCATCACGGTCGATCGACTCGGACGCGACGCAGTCACCTCCGCCCGCAACGCGCGACTCGTCTCCATCTGTCAGCACGCTCGCACACCAGAAACTGGTGGACGCGTGATCGAGGCCCTGGCTACCGGCATCCCGATCGTTGCCAACGCCCTCGCTGAGGCGGGACTTCCGCCCGCGCATTACATCGACGCCGCCATCCGGTTCACTGTCGTCCTGCGGCAACAGGCGGCTCCCGCCGGCCGTCCAGGTAACGACCTGAACGAGACGGAGCTACGCGTGTACGACGCCTTGGCGGTCGGAGCACGGAGCGTCGCTGACCTCAAGCAGGAACTGAACCTGTCCGCACCCAACATCCGCAAAGCGCTACGCGAGCTGCGGTCGAGAGGGCTCGTCGAGCAGTTGGGCGGGAAAGGACAGCCGACAACCTATCGGCAGCTCTCAGAGTAAGGCAGTTCAAAGATTTCCGTAGATGTCCAGCGCCGGCCCACTGCACAATGAATTGCTCGAGGCATGTCGTCGATGATGGCCTTCTTGAACAGGTGGGCGGTACTGGGTTCGAACCAGTGACCCCTCGCTTGTCAGGCTCATCAGGAGAAGGCGGGATTGTGGGTGATACAGAGTTTCACCTGGGCAGACGTTCCGCCGAGATCCTCGGTAGTCCGCGCGCGTCCCGGGCCGTTGTCACTCAGATAGTCACTCAGTGGGAACGGCCCGACCGTGCTCCAGATAGACCATCTCTCCCAGCTCACGGGCGGTGGCTGCGGCCTTGAGACGGCGGGCGAGGCGTTCGATCAGAAGATCGTCCAACTCTTCAACGGAACGGAACTCGTACCCGCTCAGCTCGTTGTCGGCGAACGTGATCTGCTTGATCGCCCTATCGTCGAGAGTCCCGCCGTCGAACACGAACAAAATCTTGTCGCCCTCCTGCGGCAGAGGCGCCCAATCGACGATGAGGAGACGACCGATGGCCGGCTGGATATCCAGCTCTTCGCGCACCTCACGTACGCATGCCTCGTACGGGGTCTCCCCCGGCTCGACGTACCCGCCGGGGATGTCCATGTAGGACTTGTACGTAGGCCGGACAAGCAGCACACGACCACTGTCATCGAAGAACAACGCTCCAGCGGCGGCGCGCTGGTATCGAGTCGTGGCCCCATATCCACGGCGACCTGAATGTCTCCCAGCTCGATCGCCGTCGCCTCAGTTCGTCACCCAGAGAGGATCACGAATCCCCAGGCTGCCGCACCTCGATGCGGGCAACGGCGAGAACGAAGATCTGCCAGCGGCGCGGATCGCAACCCGTGGCCGTTCCTCTCCGGCGCCTAGATGTCACTCCGGAGGCCCTGCCGGTTTCGTCGAGATTCCGTGCATTGCGCGGTTACGGCACCGCGGTGCTGTCATGATCTCGGTGGCACCTCACCGATGGGATCCGCGATGTCTGCTCGCTCACTCGTGCTGCTGGCCGCCTCGCTCTGCGCGGGCGGCCTCGCAGCTCTGGTGTACTTCCACGACTCCGACCTGGTGCTCTTGAGGGAACATCTGAACCATCCGTTCGCGCTCGGTGCGCTGGCCTGCCTCCTGACCGCGTGGGCCGCCGCCGGGCTGCGGTGGAGGTGGCTACGCATCCTGATCGGCGTCCTTGCCGGGCTGTGCGCGAGTGCTGCGCTGTTCGTGGGGTTGGTCGCCCTTGCGTTCACCGCTACCGAGGAGGCCGGCTTCGTCGACGGGCCGGCCCCGTACAGGATCCGGCTCCAGCAGTCGCCGGCGGGTCTCGGGCCGGACACGGTGATGTGGCTCAGCCTCCGCAGGGACGGCGGATTGCTCAGCAGGGAGTGGGATCTCGGCTGCTTCAACGACGACGACCCCGACGACGCCTTCGACTCGGTCAAGTGGACGGGGCCGAGTTCGGTTGAGATCCAGGTGGCCGACGGGCGAACGTTCCCCGTAGCCTTGGACCCCGCCTCGGGCCGGCCCCAGATCACCGCCGCCCTCGGTTGTTAACAGCGGTCCCAAGCGATGTAGCTGGCAATGGGTGTCGGCCGGTCGACCGAGCACGACGCGCCCTGGGCCGCAGAGTGGCAACTGCTCACCTGCCTGGACCTCCCCCTCAACCTGGATCAAAACCGCACCACACCTTCCATCCCTATCTGAGTAACCTCCGCGCCTCGGCACGGGCCCGCGCTCGCCTCCTCCCGATTAACACCAGCTGATACCTGCGCCGTGAACGCGCTCGGCCAGCCCACTTATTCGATGGCAAGGACCGACGAAGTCGGTCCGCGGCAGCGATCGCCCCAGGCACGAACGGCGAGCCCTGAAGTGAGCGATCGGCGCGGCCCCAACCATCAAGCAGCCCCGGCTCCAACTCGCTCCAGCCAGGTAACATGCCCGGCAACGAGGAGGCATCAGGAACGGCCGACTGGTCGTTCCTGATGTCAACATCGCCTCAAATCTGACCCCTTTCCAACGTCTGAAATCTGACCCCCGGTGTCGTTGTTGATGGTTACGGTGTGTTGCGGTCGGCTGCTGGTGTGCGGCCGAGGTCGCGGTTCTTGAGACGGTAGCTGTCTCCCTTGAGGGAGATCACTTCGGCGTGGTGGACGAGGCGGTCGATCATCGCGGCGGCGACGGTGTCGTCGCCGAAGACCTCGCCCCAGCGGCCGAAGGGCTTGTTGCTGGTGACGACGAGACTGGCGCGTTCGTAGCGGGCCGAGACCAGCTGGAAGAACAGGTTGGCGGCGTGGGATTCGAACGGGATGTAGCCGATCTCGTCAATGATCAAGAGCGGGTAGCGGCCGAGCCGGGTGAGTTCGTCGTGCAGGCGGCCGCCCTCGTGGGCGTCGCCGAGGCGGGCGACCCATTCGGCGGCGGTGGCGAACAAGACCCGGTGCCCGGCCTGGCAGGCGCGGATGCCGATGCCCGTGGCGATGTGTGTTTTGCCTGTTCCAGGTGGCCCGAGCAGGATGGCGTTCTCTTTGGCGACGATGAAATCCAGGGCGGCCAGGTGAGTGACGATCTCCCGCTTGACCGAGCGCTGGTGGTCGAAGTCGAAGTCCTCGATGGTCTTGCGGGCGGGGAAGGCGGCGGCTTTGATCCGGTTCTCGGCGCCGTGGGCGTCGCGGGAGGCGACCTCGCGTTGCAGGCAGGCGGCCAGGAACTCCTCATGGGTCCAGCCCTGCTCGCGCGCCTGGTCAGCGAGGCGAGCGACGGCGTCGCGCAGGGTGGGGGCCTTCAAGACCCGAGTCAGGTAGGCGATCTCGGAGATGACGTCGCGTCCGGTCTTGACGGTCATGGCCGCTCTGCCTCCTGGCCTGTCTCCTGGTCGGGGCCGTGGGCGAACTCGGGGGCGGGGTCTTGGGTGGTGGGCTGGTCGAGTTCGGTCATCCAGTGCCAGCCCGGAGGCAGCGGGGTGGGACGCTCGTTGGGGCCGTGTGCGGCCGGATGGCCGTCAGGGCCCAGGGCAAGGGCTTCGCCCTCACCCTGGATCGAGATCTCCAGTTCGGCGTAGACGCGCACCGGGACTCCGGCTGCGGTCCCATGGATCCTCAGCCAGCTTGCGGGGCGGAAGGGATCGTCATGGCGCAGCACCGGGCTGTCCAGCACGGTGGCCAGCGCCGACAGCGTGGCCAGCCGGGCGGGCAGGTCGGCCATCAGATGACGGCTGACCTGGATGCCGATCGCCTGGTCATCACAGGTGATGCAGATGCCGCTGACTCCTGCGGTCTCGATAAGGTCGGCGGCGGCGCGCATCGCCCGGGCGGTCACCGGCGTCGATCCCATGGACGGAAAGCGGCTCTGCGACGGCGACGAGGACACAGACGAGGACAGAGCGGATGCGTTGTCGTTCATGAGGCCTCCCGCCGAGGATCGGGATCGGTGAGATGGTCATAGACCGACAGCGGCCGCTCCTCCACCTCGACGCCGCCGCCGGCTGCGTTGATGGCGGCGGTGACGGCAGTGGCGGTCGGTGTCGCGGCCGGGCCGGTGCGGCCGGTGGCGAGTTTGGCCTGTGCGGCCTCGGCCCGCAGCAGCCGTGCCGTCTCGGCGTGGCCGGGGTCGGTGATGGTCTGATGCGGTGCCCAGGAGCGGGCGTGCTCGCCGACCAGGCGGTCCTCGCATCTGATGGTGACCCGCTCCAGGTCGGCGTGGACGTTCACCCGCCGGCCGATCACTCGCGGGTCGACGGAGTAGTCGCAGGTGTCCAGCCGAACCCAGTGATCGCGCGGCAGGCGGATCTGGTTATGCCAGCCCAGCTGGCCGGTCTCGATCGGCGGTAACGGGAGCATCGCGGCCCGGTCGGCGGCGATCCGGTCGGCCGGCGCGCACTGCAGATGCCGCTTGCGCCGCTGGTTGACCAGCGCGAACCAGGCACTCAGCTGAGCGTTGAAGTCGTCTGGGCCGGCGAAGCTGCGGCCCGGCAGGAACGAGGTCTCCAGATACTCGTTCGTCCGCTCGACGATCCCTTTCGATTCCGGTTCCCGCGGCGGCAGGATGATCATCCGGGTAGTCAGCAGCCCGCGCAGCGCGTTGTACTGCGCCGACAGCACCGGCGCCCGGCCCCGCCGGTACTTGCCCACGCCACCCTCGTTGTCCCACACCAGCGCCTTGGGCACGGCACCCAGCTCGGACAGCAGCGCCCAGGTGGCCAGCACCAGATCCTGGGCGTGCCGTGAGGGGATCATCCGCGCGAGACTCCATCGCGAGTATCCCGACACCATGACCAGCACTGGCGGCACCTCGGCCAGGCCGGGCAGCACGATCGGCGGGAACCACAGATCACACTGAGCCAGTTCCCCCGGCTCGTAGACGGTCCGCGACGTCGGATCCACCGGCAGGTAGGCCGGGCGCAGCTCACGGACCCGGTCCCGCAGCACGGTGATCGAGTTCGTCCAGCCGATCCGCTCGGCGATCGTCGTGGCGGGCATCCGCGCATCCAGCGTGAGCTGCGCCCGGATCTGCGGCTCCACCGCGTCCACGATCGATCCGGTGGCGGCCCGCTCGTACTTCGGCACCTCGGTCGCGCGGATCGCCCGCCGCACGGTGTTCTTGGAGATCCCCATCAGCCGGGCGATCGCCTTGATCGGCATCTGCTCCGCCCTGTGCAGCCGGCGGATCTCCGCCCAGTCATCCACAGTGATCACATCCCTTTCTGTCACCTCTGGTGACGAAGGGGGTCAGTTTTCACGCGTTGCCTGGGGGTCAGTATTCAAGGCTCGTCGACACCTGACTGGATTCTCTCTCCCGCTCCATCCTCCAGCGGGCCCGGATTCCCGCGATCAGCAGAACGGCCGCGCTGCCGTAGCCGAGCACAGGCACAAGATGCAACAGCAGCCACGGGAGCCTTCCGTCCCAGCCCGCACAGTTGAGCATCCTGAAGTACCGGAGCCCGAGGAACAACCAGTCAAGCGCGACCACCAGCATGGCCGAAACGGCCAACGCTCCCACCGCCGTGCTGAGCCGACGCCCTGCCCAGGCGGCGACCGCGCCTGACAGCAGAGCGCTTATAGAGGGCAGGGCGTACAGGACCAGAAGGTGCTCTGTAGTGGACGTCACGGGATCGCGCAGACGCTCCCACGTCCGTTCGAGACCGGACTGCATCTCGGACGGGCTGAGCGAAAGCGGGCCTCCACAAAACACGCTCGCATCGCCGGGGATGAACATTGGAAGCCACGGGGACAGGAAACTCAGGACGCACGCCGCCAGTGCGGCTAACCACCATCGCAGATAGCGCCACCGAGGCATGGGCCGCCTTTCCCCCGCGCATGATCGACAGCGGATATTGTCCACCATGGCGCCCAAGGCCGTGGCTGATCGCCCCAGTCCCTTACGCGAGTACCGAAGTCCGCGATCGTCACGGATCCAGCGCTTGGATATGCGGCCATTCAGGGGCTCCCGCTCTGACGGGATCACAGCGCATGTAGGGAGTTTCTATATGTCATACCGACGGCTTTGGATGGGTCGACAGCGGCGGGGCGGTCGGGCGGGACCGGCCCGGAGAGGCCGCACGCCCGCCCGGGCCGCCCGGCCGCCCGCCGCCCATCGGGGGCGGCTTGAACCAAGGCCGCGTAGACCCGGGCCGCCTGGCTGCCGGTTGGCCAGGTGGGCTGGGAGCACAAAGACGTCGCGATCTACGTCTGGCGGTCCGTCCGGCAGAAGGGCGACACCAAGACCGTCAAGTCCCGCCGTTCGCTCAAGCTCCCACGGCGTTGTGTGGACGCGCTACGCCTGCTCAGGGAAGCCCACGACATCGCGCAGGAGAAGACAGGAGACCAGCGGCAGGAAACAGACCTGGTGTTCTGCACGCGGACGGGCACACCGGTCACGGCCCACAACGTACGACGCGACTTCCGGAAGGTCGTAGAAGCGGCAGAGCTCACCGGACGGGAGTGGTCGCCTCGCGAACTGCGGCACAGCTTTTGTCTCTGTGCTGTCAGACTCCGGCGTCCCTATCGAGGACATCTCGCGCCTGGTCGGCCACTCCAACACGGTGGTCACCGAGACGGTCTACCGGCACCAGATCAGGCCGGTGATCATGCAAGGAGCTGCGGCGATGGACGAGATCTTTGGGAGTTAGTCACTCACTTAGTCACTCGGACGCCGTTTTCAAGATCAAAGATCAAATGTTTGTGCAGGTGGGCGGTACTGGGTTCGAACCAGTGACCCCTCGCTTGTAAGGCGAGTGCTCTACCGCTGAGCTAACCGCCCCTGATCGGCACTACACCTTACGACACCAAGGGGGCCGCTCGCACATCCACGGTCCAGCCGGGCCCCAGCTCAGGCCTCCCCGCCGCCCGCCACCCCAGCAGCGCGGCGCCGAGCATGCCCGCGTCCACCCCCAGCGCCGCCGGGATCAGCGGGGGCGCCTCGCGGAAGGCCAGGCGTTTGACGAGGCGGGTGCGTACCGGGTCGAAGAGGGCGGGGCCCGCTTCGGCGAGGCCGCCACCGAGGACGATCAGCGAGGGGTCCAGCAGCAGCGTGTACGTGGCCAGGGCCAGCGACAGCGCCTCCACGGCCTCGTCCCACACCTCGATGGCGATGGGGTCGTCCGAGGAGACCACCTGCTCGGCCTTGACGCCCTCGACGCCCGCCCGCACGCTGTAGCGGCGGCCCACCGAGGCGGCCGACGCGTACGTCTCCAGGCAGCCGAACTGGCCGCACGCGCACTCTTCGCCGTCAGGGAAGACCGGGGTGTGGCCGATCTCGCCGGCCCAGCCGGAGGAGCCGCCGTACGGCTCGCCGCGGATGATCGAGGCGCCCGCGATGCCCGTGCCGATGGGGAGGAACAGGAAGTCGGAAACGCCCCGGCCCGAGCCCAGGATGCACTCGGCGAGCCCGCCGGTGCGTACGTCGTGCCCCAGCATCACCGGGATGTCCAGGGTGGTGAAGTCCGTGGCGGGAACGTCGCGCCAGCCCAGGTTGGCCGCGTAGATGGCGGCGTTCTCGGACACCAGCCCCGGCACGGCCAGGCCCACGCCCGCCGGGACGCCGTCGCCCGCGGCCGCCAGATGGCTGATGAAGCCGGAGATGGCGGTCACGACCGCCGCCGGCCCCTCCGCTCGCGGGGTGGGGCGCCGCTCGCTCAGCAGCACCGCGCCGGAGTCGCTGACCAGGCCGCCCTTCATGGACGTGCCACCGACGTCGAGCGCGACGACGAACGTACTCATTGCGGACACGAAAAGAGACGATAGCGCAGCTCAGCAAGTGCCTGGAAAGCCGCGCACGCGGAAATCCCGGCGGCCCCGAGGTCTCAGAGCCCTCAGGCTCGTCCCAGCACCCGGTTGAGCGCCGCCTCCACCTCCGCCGACAGCCCGGGCGGCGGCGCCATGGAGCCGCCGAGAGGGGTGTCCGAGCGCGCCATCCGCACGGCCCCGCAGGACCGGCACTCCACCTCGCCCAGCCGGCAGATCAGCGCAGTGGACCCGCACGTCCCGCACGAGTCCAGGTCGAGGTCGTGCAGCCGTTGACAGTCCGGGCAGATCAGCACCTGGGACTCCTCGCGCACCCCGCGCTGCCACGGGCTGGCGCCGCGGACCGGGTCCGTCTGCCGGGCCCCGCACCGGTAGCAGGGCATCGTTCCCTCCGAAGTCAGTGAATGTCGGCGAGTGCCTTGACGTAGTCGGCGACGTCGCGTGCGGAGGAGATCGGATGGACCACCGACCACCGGATCACGCCCGCGCCGTCGATGATGAAGGTCCCCCGCAGAGCGAGCCCCTTCGCCTCATCGAACACACCGTACGCCCGCGCGACCTGTCCGTGTGGCCAGAAATCAGAGAGCAGCGGGAACGTGTAACCCTCACGATCCGCCCAGGCGCGGTGCGTGAACATCGAGTCGACGGAGACGGTCAGCACCTGGGCGCCGTCGAGCGGGTGGTCGCGCAACGCGGACAGCTCGCTGCTGCAGATGCCGGTGAAGGCAAGCGGATAGAAGACCAGCACGACCTTCCTGCCCCTGAACTGGGACAGGCGCACCGGAGCGCCGTGCTGGTCCTGCAGCTCGAAATCCGGAGCCAGGGCGCCGACCTCGGCAGGATGTGCGTTCACGGCATCATCCTGCCGCATGTCAAGCGCTCGGGCCCCCTACCGTCGGCCCTTGGGCGTCACGAGCCTGGTGCCTGACCAGTCGGGTGCGGCGGAGATGCTGCTGGTCTGCGAGAGACCCGCGGTGGCGGCATCCTCCCCTATGTCGCTCGGCTCCACGTGGCCCTCGCGCCCGGCCTTGGGAGTCAGCAGCCAGATCTGGCCGCCGTCGGCGAGTGCTCGCATGGCGTCGCTGAGAGCGTCGAACAGGTCTCCGTCGCCGTCGCGCCACCACAGCAGCACCACGTCGACGACGTCGTCACTCTCCTCGTCCAGCAGCTCGTTGCCGGTCAGGTCTTCGATGGAGTCGCGGAGCTCGTCGTCGACGTCCTCGTCCCAACCGATCTCCTGCACCACCTGACCCGGCTTGAGGCCGAGTCGTTCGGCCAGGCCGCGCTCGCCCTGCGCCTGACCCGCGGTCGCGCTCACGTTTATCCCTCCTGCTTGAGTGGCCCCGCTTATGCGGTTTATCGCTTCGGCACAGTCCACACGCTGTGACCCTCAGTCGTCAACGGTCGCCACGGGTACGGCCGTAGTCGGCCAGAATCAATCAGACAAAAACGACAGGCGAACCTGCCGTTGCACGTTGTCGACGTTCAGGTCCACGAGCGCCACCGACTGCCAGGTGCCCAGCGCCATCCGCCCGCCCAGCACCGGGATGGTGGCGTACGGCGGGATCAGCGCCGGCATGACGTGCGACCTGCCGTGACCGGGCGAACCGTGGGCATGACGCCAGCGGTCGTCGGCCGGCAGGAGCTCGCGCAGAGCGGCGAGCAGATCGTCGTCGCTGCGCGAGCCCAGCTCGAGCAGGGCGATGCCGGCGGTCGCGTGCGGCACGAAAACGTGCAGCAGCCCGTCTTCGCCCTGAGCACGCACGAAGTCGGCGCATTCGTCCGTGATGTCGTGCACCGTCTCTCTGGACCCGGTGGCCACAGAGATGATTTCAGATCTCACAGGGAAATCTTACTTAGGCACAACGACGGCATCCGGGCCGGGAAACACCAGCCCCGTGTGCCCGTCGTCGAACCGCACCATGTACGGAGGCCCGCCGTTCGGGCCCTGTACCTCCATGATCACACCGCTCCGGTCCCGTTCGCCAACGGTATTACCGTGGACCACGAGCCGGTCGCCTGCCGCCGCATTCATATCTCCCAGATTGGTACGCGAAGGGCCGGACGAAAAGAGCGAATCCCAAGATCGGGCGATTTTTGCCTCCCCCTTCTGGGAGAGGAAGAACCATGACCAAAACGTTACGCTGCGCGGGTGTGGCGTTTCGGGCTGCGTGGCCGGATGGCGGTGTCGTACGTGCTGGTCACCGCCCCGCGTGCTGGTGGCCGGGGCGGCGATCGTGGCGACAGGCGACTTCCGGCCCAGGGCCGAGGTTTCTGGCGCCCTCCCAGGACCTGTTCTCGCTGAGTCCGCCGGCCGTGGGCAGGCGCCGGGCCGCCCCGGGGAGGCTGCGCGAGCGGCGAGCGTGGCCGCCAGGCTCGGCATGGGGCTGACGCTGATGCGCGAACGGGTGACGGAGACTCGACGAGGCCCTCTGGCACGATGCCCGGAGGCCGGCGGCTAGACTCGGCCGGCCGCCGGGTGAGAACCTCCCCGCTTCGGGGGAGGGTCAGGTACGGCAGGCGCCGTTCGCCTGGGGCGAAGCCCAAGACATTCGAGCGAAATTTCGTTCATTTTCCGGTCTTGTTAAATTGCTCCCGGGATGTAACCTTTGATGGCGATTCATCCTACCATCGGTGGTCTAGGCCATCGCAGATGGCCCTGCCAGCAGGGACACTCTGGTTACTAGCCAGTAGAGATGCGTTTTCTACGGCTAGCGACCAGGATGGAAGGCGACCCAGACCAGACATCAGTCATTCTCGGAAGGCGAGACCCAGTGGCTTCCGGACGCCAGCGATTCTCGATCATCAGCGACGGCCTACCCAGCCAGCTGCCTGATGTCGACCCCAGTGAGACCAACGAGTGGCTCGAGTCTCTCGACAATGTCGTCAAGACCGAAGGCCGCACCCGGGCGCGTTACCTCATGCTGCGCATGCTGGAGCGGGCCCGCGAGCACCAGGTCGGCGTGCCGGGCCTGCGCAGCACCGACTACATCAACACGATTCCGCCGGAGCGCGAGCCCTGGTTCCCGGGCGATGAGCACGTCGAGCGCCGCATCCGCGCCTACATCCGCTGGAACGCGGCCATCATGGTGTCCAGGGCCAACGCCCGCACCAACGTGGGCGGCCACATCGCCACCTACGCCTCGGCCGCATCGCTCTACGAGGTGGGCTTCAACCACTTCTTCCGCGGCAAGGACCACGGCGAGTCGGGCGACCAGGTCTTCTTCCAGGGGCACGCCGCGCCGGGCATCTACGCCCGCGCCTTCCTCGAGGGCCGGCTCAACGAGGCCCAGCTCGACGCGTTCCGCCAGGAGCTGTCGCACGGCTTCCACGGCCTGCCCTCCTACCCGCATCCGCGGCTCATGCCCGATTTCTGGGAGTTCCCCACGGTCTCCATGGGCCTGGGCCCCATCGGCGCGATCTACCAGGCGCGGTTCAACCGCTACCTGCTCAACCGCCAGATCAAGGACACCTCGCGCAGCCATGTCTGGGCGTTCCTGGGCGACGGCGAGATGGACGAGCCCGAGTCGCTCGGCGCGATCGGCCTGGCCTCCCGTGAGGAGCTCGACAACCTCACGTTCGTCATCAACTGCAACCTGCAGCGGCTCGACGGCCCGGTACGCGGCAACGGCAAGATCATCCAGGAGCTGGAGTCGTACTTCCGCGGCGCCGGCTGGAACGTGATCAAGGTCGTGTGGGGCCGCGACTGGGACCCGCTGCTCGCGGCCGACGTCGACGGCGTGCTGGTCAACCAGATGAACACCACGCCCGACGGCCAGTTCCAGACCTACTCCGTCGAGTCGGGCGGCTACATCCGCGACAACTTCTTCGGCGGCGACCCGCGCCTGCGCAAGATGGTCGAGCACCTGACCGACGACGACATCCGCAAGCTGTCGCGCGGCGGCCACGACTATCGCAAGGTCTTCGCGGCGTTCAAGGCGGCCCGCGAGCACGTCGGCCAGCCGACCGTGATCCTCGCCCAGACCATCAAGGGCTGGACGCTGGGCAAGGACTTCGAGGCGCGCAACGCCACGCACCAGATGAAGAAGCTCACCAAGGCCGAGCTCAAGGAGTTCCGCGACCGGCTCTACCTGCCGATCCCGGACTCGGCGCTCGATGGCGAGCTGCCCCCCTACTTCCACCCGGGCGAGAACGACCCCGAGATCCAGTACATGAAGGAGCGCCGCGCCGCGCTCGGCGGCGTGCTGCCCAAGCGGGTCCTGCGCGCCAAGCCGATCAAGCTGCCCGCCGACGAGGTCTACACCACGTTCGGCAAGGGCTCGGGCAAGCAGCAGGTGGCCACCACGATGGCGTTCGTGCGGGTGCTGAAGGACCTCATGCGCGACAAGGAGATCGGCCACCGGTTCGTGCCGATCATCCCCGACGAGGCCCGCACGTTCGGCCTGGACGCCATGTTCCCGACGGCCAAGATCTACTCGCCGCACGGCCAGACCTATGAGGCCGTCGACAGGGAGCTGCTGCTGTCGTACAAGGAGCACGTCCAGGGCCAGATCCTGCACGAGGGCATCACCGAGGCGGGCTCGATGGCCTCGGCGATCGCGGCGGGCACCACCTACGCCACGCACGGCGAGCACATGATCCCGATCTACATCTTCTACTCGATGTTCGGCTGGCAGCGCACCGGCGACCAGATGTGGCAGATGGCCGACCAGATGACCCGCGGCTTCCTGGTCGGCGCCACCGCGGGCCGCACCACGCTCAACGGCGAGGGCCTGCAGCACGAGGACGGCCACACGCCGCTCATCGCCTCGACCAACCCGGCCGCGGTCTCCTACGACCCGTCCTGGGCGTTCGAGGTCGCGCACATCGTCAAGGACGGCCTCAAGAGGATGTACGGCGACCAGCCGGAAGACATCTTCTACTACCTGACCGTCTACAACGAGCCCTACCTGCAGCCCGCCCAGCCCGCGAACCTCGACGTGCAGGGGCTGCTCAAGGGCCTGTACAAGTTCGCCGACGGGCCGCAGACCCAGGGCCCGAAGGCCAACATCCTGTCCTCTGGCGTGGCGGGCCCGTGGGCGATGGAGGCGCAGCGGCTGCTGGCCGAAGACTGGGGCGTGTCGGCCGACGTGTGGTCGGCCACGTCGTGGTCCGAGCTGCGCCGCGAGGCGCTGGCGTGCGAGGAGCACAACCTCCTCAACCCCGACGCCGAGCAGCGAGTCCCGTACGTCACCCGGCTCCTCTCCCAGGCCCAGGGTCCGTTCGTGGCCGTCAGCGACTACATGAAGGCCGTCCAGGACCAGATCGCGCAGTGGGTGCCGGGCGACTGGTCCTCGCTGGGCACCGACGGGTTCGGCCTGTCCGACACCCGCTCGGCGCTGCGCCGCCACTTCCACGTGGACGCGGCCTCGATCACGCTGGCGGTGCTGACCACGCTGGTCAAGCGCGGCGAGCTCGACGGCGAGGTGCTGCGCGAGGCCATCGCCCGCTACCACCTCAAGAACGGCGTCACCGAGGCAGGCGGCGCGGAGAGCAACGACACCCAGTCCATGGGCGTCTAGCCCTCTCGATGCACGCGCCGGGTGAGGCGGCACGACCGGAGCGGTACGTGCCGCCTCACCCGGATTTAGTGCGGAGCCACGTATTGTGGGCACTACTTCCCCCCGAGAGACGAGGGGAAGTTTGTGCTATGCGACGCGTCCTAGCCGCTGCGCTGCTCCTGGCGGCCGCGGGCTGCTCCACCGCACCCGCCCAGCCGGCTGCGCAGCAGGGAACCATTGCCGAGAACGAGCCGATCGACTGGGGCCCGTGCACCGATATCAAGCGCCCTGACGGCGAGCCGCCGGCCCGCCGGGACGCCTCCGTGCGGTGCGGGAAGCTCTCGGTGCCCCTGGACTACGCCCAGCCCAACGGGGAGAAGATCGACCTGGCGCTCATCAAGCTGCCGGCCACCGGCAAGGGCCAGCGGCTCGGCTCGATGGTGTTCAACTTCGGCGGCCCCGGCGCCTCCGGCGTGGACACGCTCGACCAGGCGGCCAAGGCGCTCACCAAGCTGCGGGCCCGCTACGACCTGATCAGCTTCGATCCGCGCGGCGTCGAGCGCAGCTCCGGGGTGCGCTGCGGCAACAGCGCCCAAATGGACCGGTTCACGTCGCTGGACACGCTGCCGCCCAACGATGAGACGCACCGGGAGAGCCTGGCGGCCAACAAGGAGTTCGCCGCGCTCTGCCAGCAGAACTCGGGCAAGATCCTCCCGTACGTCGGCACCGTGAACGCCGCCCGCGACATGGACCGGATCCGCGCCGCCGTGGGCGACGCCAAGCTGAACTACGTCGGTATGTCCTACGGCACCCAGCTCGGCGGCGTCTACGCCACCGAGTTCCCGAAGAACGTGGGCCGCATGGTGCTCGACGCGCCGCTGGATCCGACGGTGACGTTCGCGCAGCGGACGCTGGCCCAGACGCGCGGCTTCCAGAACGCGTACGAGAGCTTCCTCAAGGCGTGTGTCAAGGGCGGCTGCGCGGTCGGCAAGGACCAGGCCACGGCCAACACCAACGTCGAGAACCTGATGAACCAGCTCACCGCCCAGCCGCTGAAGGTCGGCACCCGCGAGCTCACGCAGGGGCTGGCCGCCACCGGCGTGGCCGCCGCGCTGTACTCGGAGATGACCTGGCCGTTCCTGGAGCAGGCGCTGGGCGACGCGCTCAAGGGCAGGGGCGACGCGCTGATGTACCTGGCCGACACCTACATCGGCCGCTCTCCGGACGGCACGTATTCGACGCAGATGACCAGTTTCCCGGCCATCACGTGCGTGGACACCGCCGAGCGGCCGACCGAGGCCGAGCTGCGGCGCACCGAGGAGGCGGCGCTCAAGATCTCGCCGCTGTTCGGCAGCGAGGGCTCGGGCGGGCTGTGCCGGGTGTGGCCCGTCAAGGGCAGCGACCAGGCGCGGCACGTGGACGCCACCGGGTCCGCGCCGATCGTGGTGGTGGGCGGCAGGGGCGACCCGGCCACGCCGTACGAGTGGGCGCCCAAGCTGACGGCCCAGCTCAAGACCGCCACGCTGGTCACGTACGAGGGCGAGGGGCACGGCGCGTACCTGTCGGGCAGCAAGTGCGTGCAGGAGCTCGTGGACGCGTATCTGCTCCAGGGCACGGTGCCGGAGAAGGGGGCCACCTGCCCGGCGGCCTAGGCCGCTTTCTGAACAATGGGGCCCTGGACGCGCCGCCGCTCGGCGATCGGCGGCGTGTCCAGGGCTATGGGTGAACCGCTCCTGGGAACCCTTGTTCCTTGGAGGCGGCCCGTCGCCTGCCGGGGTCGGCGGGGAAGTCGCTCTCCCCGGCCCGGCGACGGGGCATCACCTGCTGTGGAAGACTCCGAAGACGCTGCCGGACGTGTCACGCAGATAGGCGAAGTCGGTGCCCCCGCCGCCGCCGACCACCTTCGTGATCACCTTGCCGCCGAGCGCCTCGCTCTTGGCGCAGGTCTCCTCGACGTCGGCCACGTGCACGTGGAAGATCGCGTGGTTGGGAAAGTCCCCCTTGGTGTTGAACAGCCCGCCCGCCGGCTGCTCGCCGCCCGGATAACCGATCATCCGGTAGTCGAGCGGACCGCTCTCATCCTTCGCGAACGTCCAGCCGAACAGCCCGCCGTAGAACGTCTGAGCGCCTTCGGGGTCGTCGGTCGCGACCTCGAACCAGGTCACCGTGTTGTCCATCGTCGTCTCCTTACTTTCTCGAACAAGACAACGATCTAACGCGGAGGCGACAACCCTATGTCGGTGTTTTCGATTGACTAATCGAGCACGGTGCCGTGCACGATCATCTCGGGCACGTCGGTGGCGAAGCCTTCGAGCGGCCGGTCGGGGCAGCGCTCGGCGGTGACGGTGGCGGCGGCGATGCGGTCGAGGCGGAAGACGCGCACGTCGTCGCGCAAGCGGCACCACGCCACGAGATACCAGAACCCGCCGCGCCCGCCCAGGAACACCCCCGGCTCGACGTCACGTGAGGTGAGCGCCCCCTTGGCGTCGGCGTAGTCCAGCCTGAGCACGCGGCGGCGCAGCAGCGCCTCCTCGATGGCCCGGGAGATGCCCTCGGCGCCGAGCGGCTGGATGTCGCCGCCCGGCTCGGGCGGCAGGTGGACGAGCTGCACCCGGCGGGCCAGCTCCCTGGCCAGTTCGCCCTCGGGGCCCGGCATGGCGGCGACCACCTTGCGTAAGGCGCTGCGCGCCTGCCGGCCGAATGGCTGGTCCCCGGCACGGCTGAGCGCAACCGCGATGGCCACCGCCTCGGCCGGGGTGAAGTTGAGCGGGGGAAGGGACATCTTCTTGTCGATGGCGTAGCCGCCCTTGCGGCCCGCCTCGGCATAGATCGGCACCCCCGACTCCTGCAGGGCGGTGATGTCGCGCTCGATCGTGCGCACGCTCACCTCGAACCGCTTGGCCAGCTCCCGGGCGGAGCGGCAGCGGGGCGAGATGGCACGCAGGTTTTCGACGAGTGCGTAGAGCCGGTCGGTACGGTTCACAGCCGTGACGCTACGCCGCGCCACCGACAATCGCGGAGCGCCCGGCAGCCCCGGGACACCCTCCTAACCGGGCCGCCACAGGGGTCTCACGCCTGCGGCCAGTGTCCCACCACAACCTGTGGCGCATCTCACACCGCCCTCGGGCCCGCCTGCCGCCGGGCGCGATGGGCCCCGCTTTCACACCGGGGCAAAACGATCGCGCCTTTCACCCGGCACCGGATCAGAGCCCCTCTCGGTCGCCGCTCCCCCGAGTCCATTCGAGCAGCCGGTCCAGCGGCCAGGTGTTCACGACGCGCTCGGCCTCGATGCCGCACCTGGCGACCCGCTCGCACCCGTAGCGCTGCCAGTCGAGCTGCCCCGGCGCGTGCGCGTCGGAATTGATCGCGAACATGCACCCCATCTCGTACGCCAGCCGCATCAGCCGCTTCGGCGGGTCGAGCCGATCGGGCCGGGAGTTGACCTCGACCGCCACCCCGAACCGCCGGCAGGCCTCGAAGACCAGCTCGGCCTCGAACTCCGACTCCGGCCGCTTGACGCCCCGCTTGCCCCCGGCCTGCACGACCCGGCCGGTGCAGTGCCCGAGCACATCCACGAGCGGGTTGGCGACGGCGGTGACCAGCCGCCGGGTCATGTCCGCCTCGCCCATGCGCAGCTTGGAGTGCACGCTGGCCACCACCACGTCCAGCCGCTCCAGCAGCTCCTGATTCTGGTCGAGCGAGCCGTCCAGGTTGATGTCCACCTCGATGCCGGTCAGGATCCGGAACGGCGCCAGCCGCTCGTTCAGCTTCTCCACCACCTCGAGCTGCCGTGCCAGCCGCTCGGCCGGCAAGCCCCTGGCGACGGTCAGGCGCGGCGAGTGGTCGGTCAGCGCCACGTACTCGTGCCCCAGCGAGATGGCCGCCTCGGCCATCTCCTCGATCGGCGAGCCGCCGTCCGACCAGTCCGAGTGGCTGTGCAGGTCGCCTTTCAGCGCGGTCCGCATCGCGGCGGTCTCCGCGTCGAGCTCGACCCCCGCGGTGGCCCTCATCCTGCGCAGGTACGTCGGAACCTGCCCGTCCAGGCTTTCGTTGACCACAAGAGCGGTGACCTTGCCGATCCCCGGCAGGTCGCCGAGTCCGCCGGTGCGGGCCAGCCGCTCGAGCTCGTCCCTGGGGAGGTCGGCGACGACCGCGGCGGCGCGGCGGAAGGCGCGCACTCGATAGGTGGGCTCACCGGCGCGCTCGAGCAGGAAGGCGATCTCGCGCAGCGCCTCAACCGGTTCCATACGTCGTTCATACCCGAAGGAAGAACAACTGGCAGCGCGTCCCGATTGAACACCGACGCGGGCCACCGATAGTCTGATCGGCCCAGGAAAGCAGGAGCTAGATGGCATCACCGGCGCAAAGAAACCACACGCCTCCACAGCCACCCCGCAAGTCGTCCAAGGCCATCCCGCTGACCATTCTCGGTGTCCTGTCGGTGATGCTCGTCGGCTACTGCGCCGCCGTTCAGGACGACGACGAGGTCACCGCGGACTGCGTCGTACAGCTCGAAGACGGCACCTACGAGGCCGTTGACGACGACTACTGCGAGGACGACAGCGGCACCCGCGTCTATTACGGCAGCTCGCGGGGGGCGTACATGTGGTATTACGGCGGCAGGAGGGTCGGCAACCGGATCCAGGGCGGCACCACGCTCCGCCCCTCCGACACGAACATCACCTCCCGCAACGGCAAGTCGATCCAGCGCGGCGGATTCGGCAGCAACTCGAGCAGCGGGAGCTGACGCGTGCGCCGCGAACATGGCACTCCCAGGGACGGCTGGGAGAAGACGATCGAGAGCCAGGGTCTGGCCTACCACCACGCCGCCCACCCCGAGGGCCTGAGCAGGCCCTACTGGGACGAGTCCGTGCACTACGTCTTCTCGATGGACGAGGTCGAGGCGCTGGAGGCGCAGGTCGAGGAGCTCCACGGCATGTGCCTGCGCACCGTCGAGCACGTGGTCTCGACCGGGCGCTTCGCCGACTTCGCCATCCCCGAGTGGGCGTGGGAGGAGGTGGCGCGCTCGTGGGAGCGCCGCGACCCCTACGTCTACGGCCGCTTCGACCTGCGCTACGACGGCACGGGCCCGGCCAGGCTGCTGGAGTACAACGCCGACACGCCGACCTCGCTGGTGGAGTCTTCGGTCGTGCAGTGGTTCTGGCTGCAGGACGTCCACCCCGGCGGCGACCAGTGGAACTCCGTCCACGAGCGGCTCATCGACCGCTGGCGCGAGCTTCGGCTGCCGCCCGGCCCCGTGCACTTCGCGTTCACCAACGCGGACCAGACCGGCGAGGAGGCGATGACGGTGGCATACCTGCAGGAGACCGCCGAGCAGGCGGGCCTGCAGACGATCGCCATCGCCATGGAGGACATCGGCTGGGACTCTCTCAACCGGCGCTTCGTCGACGTCGAGGAGCAGGTGCTCCGCTCGGCGTTCAAGCTCTACCCCTGGGAGTGGATGCTGGCCGACGAGTTCGGCCGGCACGCGGTGCGGCACGCCACCTGGATCGAGCCGCTGTGGAAGGCGCTGCTGTCGAACAAGGCGCTGCTGGCCATCCTGTGGGAGCTCTACCCCGGCCATCCCGCGCTGCTGCCCGCCTACCTGGACGGGCCGCGCGAGCTGACCTCCTACATCGCCAAGCCGCTGCTCGGCAGGGAGGGCGCCTCGATGCGCATCGTCACCCCGGAGGGCACCCAGGAGACGCCCGGCAGATACGGCAAGGAGGGCTACGTCTTCCAGGGCTTCGAAGCCCTGCCGGTGTTCGAGGGGCAGCGGCCGGTGCTCGGCGCCTGGGTGGTCGCCGACGAGGCCGCCGGGCTGGGCATCAGGGAGACGACCGGCCTCATCACCGACGACACCTCCTCCTTCGTCCCGCACCGCATCGCCGACTGACGTGTTCTCCAGCCCCACTCCGAACGACATCCTCTCGCCCCACGGCGGGACGCTCCCCGTGATTGGATCAGACGTGACCCTTCTCGAGACCCTCGCCCGTGGCGCGGGCGCCATCGCCTCCTATGCCGCCGTCGGCGTGATCCTGATGATCATCGGCTTCTACGTGATCGACTGGGCCACCCCCGGCAAGCTGAGCGAGATCATCCGCACCGAGCGCAACCCGAACGCCACCCTGCTGGCCACCTCCGCCCTGGCCGCCGTCGGCCTGATCGTGGCCGCCTCCATCTGGTCCTCCGGCGGCCGGCTCGCCGAGGGCCTGGCGGGCACGGCAGTGTTCGGCCTGGTCGGCATCGTGGTGCAGACCGTGGCGATGCTGCTTTTCGACCGGATCGTCGGCATCTCGGTACGCGATCTGATCAAGGAGTCCGAGCTGCAGCCGGGCGCGCGGTTGCTGGCCGTGACGCATGTGGCGATCGGCCTGATCACCGCCGTGGCGGTGATATGACCGTGCGCGACACCACCGTCTCGGTCATCCGAATCGACCTGGCACTCTAGGAGGCGTGACAGACCGGATCCGGGAGGACACCACGCGCAGGCTCGAGCGGGCCATGGGCTCGCTCGGCACCGCGGCGATGGCCCGCATGGACGAGCAGCTGCCGTGGTTCCGCGCACTCAGCGCCGAGGACCGGTCATGGGTGGGGCTCGTGGCCCAGGCCGGCATCGCCGCGTTCGTCGAGTGGTTCTCGACGGCCGGGGAGGACCGGCCCACGCCCAGCATCGAGTTCTTCGGCACGGCCCCGCGCGAGCTCAAGCGCTCGATCTCGCTCCAGCAGACCGTCGACATCGTCAGGGTCGTGGTCGAGGTGGTCGAGGCACAGACGCACGAGCTGGCCGCATCCGGCGGCGAGGACCAGCTCCAGCAGGCCATGCTGCGCTACACGCGTGACGTGGCCTTCGCCGCCGCCCACGTCTACGCCCGCGAGGCCGAGGCCAGGGGCTCGTGGGACGCCCGGCTCGAGGCGCTGATCGTGGACGCCCTCGTACGCGGCGAGGTGGACGACGGGCTGCACTCCTGGGCCGCCGCGCTCGGCTGGACCTCCTCTCCCGTGGTCGTCATCGCCGGTCACGCCCCCGACGGCGACCCCCGCGCGGTCATCGACGGCCTGCGGGAAAAGGGCCGCCGCATCGGCATGGACCTGCTGGCCGGCGTGCAGGCCGACCGGCTGATCGTGATCGTCGGCGGCGCCAGCGGCGTTGACGACGCGGCCAGGCAGGTCGTGGCCCGCTTCGGCGTGGGGCCCATCGTGATCGGCCCCGAGGTGCCCGACCTGCACGCGGCCGCCAGGTCCGCCAGGGCGGCGCTGGCCGGGCTGAAGGCGTCTTCGGGCTGGCCGGACGCGCCACGGCCGGTGCACGCCGAGGACCTGCTGGCCGAGCGGGCGCTCGACGGCGACGACGACGCCAGGGAGCAGCTCATCGAGAACGTCTACCTGCCGCTCGCCGGCACGCCGCTGCTCGACACGCTGGCCACGTACCTGGAGCAGGGCACCTCGCTGGAGGCGACGGCGCGGCTGCTGTTCGTCCACCCGAACACCGTGCGCTACCGGCTCAAGAAGATCACGGAGCTGACCGGATACCAGCCCACCGAGGGCAGGTCCGCCTTCACGCTGCAGGTCGGGCTGATCCTCGGCAGGCTTGCGGAGAGCGCTGTAACGTGGCGGGCCCTAACGTAACCACGCCGAAATCCCCACTGTAGGGTTCCCACAAATCACCCCGGACAAAGTTCGTACGGATCCTTATCCGCGTGTTGGAGTTCTACAGGGCAAGGTGGGTTTTGTGCTTGTACTCGTCGCTCCGGGCCAAGGTGCCCAAACCCCAGGCTTCCTGGCTCCCTGGCTCGAGCTACCCGGTCTGGCGGACAGCCTCGGCGCCTGGTCGGAGGTCGTCGGGATCGACCTGGTCGCCTGCGGGACGACCGCCGGCGCCGACGAGATCCGCGACACCGCCGTCGCCCAGCCCCTGCTCGTAGCCGCCGCGCTGGCCTCGGCCGAGGCACTCGGCGCGGCCCCCGACGTGCTCGCCGGCCACAGCGTGGGCGAGTTCGCCGCGGCCGCGCTGGCCGGGGTGCTCACCCGCGAGCAGGCGCTCGCTCTCGTCCGCGAGCGCGCCCAGGCCATGGCCAAGGCCGCCGTCGTCACTGAGACCGGCATGACCGCCGTGCTCGGCGGCGCCGAGGACGAGGTGCTCGCCGCTCTCGAGCGGCACGGGCTGACGCCCGCCAACATCAACGGCGCCGGCCAGATCGTGGCCGGGGGCACGATGGAGGAGCTGGCCGCGCTCAAGGACGACGCGCCGGCCCGCGCCCGGCTCATCCCGCTGTCCGTGGCGGGCGCGTTCCACACCCGCCACATGGCTCCGGCCGTGGAGCGCCTTCGCGAGGCCGCTTCGACCGTCGACCCCGCCGACCCGGCGGTCACGCTGCTGTCCAACTCCGACGGCAAGCCGGTCGGCTCCGGCGCCGAGTTCGTCGAGCGACTGGTCAAGCAGGTCAGCAGCCCCGTCAGGTGGGGCGCCTGCATGGAGACGATGGCCGGACTCGGCGTCACCAAGATGATCGAGCTGCTGCCCGGCGGCACGCTGACCGGTCTGGCGAGGCGCGGCCTGCGCGGCGTCCAGACGGTGGCGCTGAAGACCCCAGACGACCTCGACGCGGCCAGGGAGCTGATCAAGTGAGGATCCCCGACATCGCCCCAGGCGGCAGGGTGCTGGCTCTCGGCCACTACCAGCCGGCGAACGTCGTCACCAACGACGACCTGGCCAAGACCATGGACACCAACGACGAGTGGATCCAGTCCCGGGTCGGCATCAAGGAGCGCCGGGTCGCGCTCGAGGGCGAGTCGCTCGAGGACATGGCCACCATCGCCGGCGGCAAGGCGCTGGCCGCGAGCGGCCTGTCGCCCGACGACGTCGACCTGGTCATCGTCGCGACCTGCACCCTCGAGTCGCAGATCCCCAACGCCTCGGCCATCGTGGCGCACCGCCTCGGCATCAAGTCGCCGGGCGCGTTCGACGTGAACGCCGCCTGCGCCGGCTTCTGCTACGCGCTCGCCACCGCCAGCGCCGCCGTCCGCGCGGGCTCGGCCAGGAACGTGCTGGTCATCGGCGCGGAGAAGCTGTCGCAGTGGGTCGACTGGACCGACAGGTCCACCGCCGTGATCTTCGCCGACGGCGCCGGAGCCGCGGTGGTGGGCCCCTCCGAGACCCCCGGCATCGGCCCCGTCGTCTGGGGCAGCGCCGGCGACAAGTCCGACGCCATCATCATCAAGGACCGGGCGAACTTCCTCCATCAGGAGGGCCAGACCGTGTTCCGCTGGGCCACCACCACGCTCCACCCGGTGGCCCTGGAGGCCTGCTCCCGCGCGGGAGTGGACCCGTCGGAGCTGTCGGCGTTCGTCCCCCATCAGGCCAACCTGCGCATCATCGAGGCCATCGCCCGCAAGCTGGGCGCCGACCAGGCCGTGGTCGCGCGCGACATCGTCAACGCCGGCAACACCTCCGCCGCGTCCATCCCGCTCGCGCTGTCGCGCATGCTGGAGCGCGGCGAGGTCCGGTCAGGCGGTCTCGCGCTCATCCTCGGCTTCGGCGCCGGGCTCACCTACGCGGGCCAAGTGATCGAGATTCCGTAGGATCCGGTACGGCTCCGCCGTACCGACGTCAGAGCTTGTACGGCGCAGACCGTGCAGAACCCCAGAAAAACCAAAGGAGAACCAACGACATGGCTGCCACCGAGCAGGACATCCTCGCGGGCCTTGGCAAGATCATCAATGAGATCACCGGCATTCCGGCCTCGGAGGTGACCCCCGAGAAGAGCTTCGTGGACGACCTCGACATCGACTCCCTGTCCATGGTCGAGATCGCCGTGGCCGCCCAGGACGAGTTCGGCGTCGAGATTCCCGACGACCAGCTCAAGAACCTGAAGACGGTCAAGGACGTCCTGGGCTTCATCCAGGGCTGAAAACCACCGACGCAGAAACGATTGCCCAGAACTGATCAGCAAGGAGCGCGATAACGTGAGTGCGAACCGGGTACGTGTCGTCGTCACCGGACTTGGCGCGACGACGCCCGTCGGTGGAGACGTCACCTCGACCTGGACGGCGCTCCTCGCCGGTCAGTCGGGTGTCGAGACTCTCACCACGGACTGGATCGACGCCGTCCCCGTGAAGTTCGCGGGGACGGCCGCGGTCGATCCCGCCGAAGTGCTGCCGCGGCCCGAGGCCCGCAGGCTCGACCGCAGCGAGCAGTTCGCCATGGTCGCCGCCAGGGAGGCGTGGCAGGACGCCGGCGCCCCCGAGGTCGCGCCCGAGCGGCTCGGCGTCGTGGTCTCCAGCGGCATCGGCGGCATCAGCACCACGCTGAGCGCCTACGACACGTGGAAGGAGAAGGGCTGGAACCGGCTGTCTCCCTTCACGGTGCCGATGCTCATGCCCAACGGCCCAGCCGCCTGGATCGGCCTCGACCTGCGCGCCCAGGCAGGCGTGCACGCCACGGTGTCGGCGTGCGCGTCGGGTGCCGAGGCCATCGGCTACGCCATGGACATGATCAGGGTGGGCCGCGCCGACGTCGTGGTGGCCGGCGGCACCGAGGCCGCGATCCACGGCCTCAACATGGCGGCCTTCGCCGCCGCGCGGGCCATGTCCACCCGCAACGACGACCCGGCGGGCGCCTCCCGGCCATGGGACCGCGGCCGCGACGGGTTCGTGCTCGGCGAGGGCGCCGGCATCGTCGTCCTCGAGTCTGAGGAGCACGCCAAGGCGCGCGGCGCGCGGATCTACGCCTACTGCGCCGGCGTCGGCTACTCCGCCGACGCCCACCACATCACCCAGCCGGAGCCCGAGGGCCGGGGCATCATCATGGCGATGACGCAGGCGCTCAACGACGCGGGCATCACCGGACTGGACATCAAGCACGTCAACGCGCACGCCACCTCGACCCCCGCGGGCGACGTCGGCGAGGTGCAGGCGGTGGCCAAGGCCATCGGCACCCACCCGCTGGTCACCTCGACCAAGTCCATGACCGGGCATCTGCTCGGCGGCGCGGGCGGCATCGAGTCCGTCTTCACCATCAAGGCGCTGCAGGAGCGGATCGTCCCCGCCACCATCAATCTCGACGACCTCGACGACGGCATAGAGGTGGACCTCGTCTACGGCGAGAACCGCACGCTTCCCGAAGGCGATATTGCCGCGGTCAACAACTCGTTCGGATTCGGCGGGCACAACGTGGCCGTCGTGTTTAAGGGGGCTTAAATGACCGTGCTCGACAACCGGGTGGTGACGCCGGGCTCCGACCAGGAGCCCGCTGATCCCCGCGATCCCGTCGTCCGCCTGGCCGCGCTGCTCGACGAGGGCTCGCTGCGGCTGATCACTGCTGAGGACAAGAGCGGTGTCCTGGCCGCCATGGGCCGCGTCGAAGGCGTTCCCGTCGTCGCCTTCTGCAGCGACGCCCGCTTCCAGGGCGGCGCGATGGGCAGCGAGGGTTGCGAGCACATCGTGCACGCCTACGACGTGGCCGTCCGCGAACGGGTGCCGGTCATCGGGATCTGGCACTCCGGCGGTGCGCGACTCGCCGAAGGCGTCGAGTCGCTGCACGCCGTCGGCCGGGTCTTCGCCGCCATGACCAAGGCGTCCGGCGTCGTGCCGCAGATCTCCGTGGTCGTCGGCGCCGCCGCCGGCGGCGCCGCGTACGGCCCGGCGCTCACCGACCTGGTCATCCTGGCCGACTCCGGCCGCATCTTCGTCACGGGCCCCGACGTGGTCCGCAGCGTCACCGGCGAGGACGTCGACAGCGCGGCCCTGGGCGGCCCCGAGCCACACAGCAAGCGCAGCGGCGTCGTACACGTGATCACCAAGACCGAGACCGACGCGTTCGTCAAGGCGCGCCAGCTCGCCACGCTGCTCGGACACCAGGGCCGGGTCCGCACCGGAGAGATCGGCGAAGTCGACTTCTCCACGCTGCTGCCCGAGTCCGCGCGCCGGGCATACGACGTCAAGCCGCTGGTGAACGGCCTGCTGGACGAGCCCGGCATCGAGCTGCACCCGAAGTGGGCACCGAACATCGTCACGTCGCTCGGCCGCCTCGGCGGGCGGACGGTCGGCGTGATCGCCAACAACCCCATGCGGCTCGGCGGCTGCCTCGACGCCACGTCCGCCGAGAAAGCCGCCCGCTTCGTACGTATGTGTGACGCATTCGGCGTGCCATTGGTTGTCCTCGTGGACGTTCCGGGTTACCTGCCGGGTGTCGGGCAGGAGCACGACGGCGTGGTCCGGCGCGGCGCCAAGCTGCTGCACGCCTTCGCCGAGGCGTCGGTGCCGCGGGTCACGCTGGTGACGCGGAAGGCGTACGGGGGGGCGTACATCGCGATGAACTCCCGCGCGCTGGGCGCCACCAAGGTGTTCGCCTGGCCGACGACCGAGATCGGGGTCATGGGGGCGGTGGCCGCGGTGCGCATCCTCAAGCGGCGCGAGCTGGCGGCCGCGTCCGAGGAGGAGCGGGCGGAGCTGGAGCAGCGGCTCGCCGCCGAGCACGAGAAGCTCGCCGGTGGGCTGGCCAGGGCGCAGGAGCTGGGGGTCATCGACGAGGTGATCAAGCCCGAGGAGACGCGCGGCGCGCTCGCCAAGGTCCTCGCCCAGGCCACCCCGGCCCGGGGCGCGCACGGCAACATCCCGCTGTAGGTTCTCCACACAGGCCCGCACCTCTTCCGGTGCGGGCCTGTTGTGCTGCCGGCCGGCCCTTCGCCGTTCGTGAGAAGGCCCCGCACCGACGTCGGTGCGGGGCCTTTCAGGTGCGGGCCAGCTCACAGGCGGCCGGGGCGCGAGGACGCGTGGTGGGCTGGGCGGTGC
>NZ_VCJS01000622.1 GCF_005893125.1 Nonomuraea basaltis
GCGGCTGGGGCGGCCTGACCTTCTACAAGATCTTGCACATGCTCCAGGTGCTGTTAGCCACCTGGGCAGGCCAATGCCCCACCTGCCATCAACGACCACCATGACGAACTAACAAAGTACTACTAGGACCGGCCACTCTCGTCGAGGTCGAACCACGCGTTGAGCGCGGCCGGGATGAACTCCTGCCCGCCCAACTCCTCCAGGTGGCAGCCGGCCACGAGTCGGGCTCTCGTGTTCGGGGTGAGGCGGGCGGTGATGAGCTTGAGCGATTCCGGGTCGGCTGCGGGCACGCTGGGGCGTGGGACGGTCATGTCGCTGCCCGGCGGCATCTCGGCGGGGATGCCGAGCTGGTCGCAGTAGTAGTTGATCGCTTCTTCCCAGACGCCTTGGACGCCCAGGCCGGTGCGCTGGCATGCGTCGTCGAGGCGTTCGATGGTGTCCTCGTCGAGGCGGGTGCCGGTGTTGATGAGGTCGGTCCACCGGACGGCCTTGGTGCGGGCTGGCGCGCGGCGTGTTTGCGGTTTCGCCAACGGTTTGCCGCCGGGTGTGGGGGGTTGGAAGGTGACCTGGCGGGGGTCGGTGGATTTGCGGCGGGCCACGTGGCGCTCCCGGTGTGTGGCGTGATTGCTGGGCGTGATCTCTACCGTAGTCCTGCGTGTGTCTCGCGACAAAGCCGTGTCCGGTTATGTCCGATTCTGCGAGGCGCTGAGAGCGCAGCCGATCGGTCCGGTCCAGAGCGCGCCTTTCCCTGGGAGGGTTC
>NZ_VCJS01000623.1 GCF_005893125.1 Nonomuraea basaltis
TGTCCTGTCTCACTTGATCTGGCGGAATCTCATCAGAGGTGGCGCATCCTTGATCTGTTCAGTTGTGGAGGAGCGGGTGCGACGATGGCTGGATGGATGTGGCGTTCCAGGCCCTTGGATTGATGGCAGTCCTGTTGACCGGGTTCGTGTTCCCGGCATTGGTGCGCCGCCGCGCCGCCGGCACCAGGGCGAAGGTGGAGGCCGCGCTGGCGATCGGTGCCGAGGTCGGCTCGCTCAGGCTCATCGTCGCCATGGCCGTGCGGGAGGGAGCCTTGTGGCAGACGGGCACCCTCCGGTACATCGAGCGCCGCATGACCTGGCGCGGACCCTACGAGGAGATCGACTTGACCGGCGCGTCCGTCCGATCCTGGCGGGGGCTTGAGAAGTCGGAACTGAAGGAGGTGCGCCCGTACCGGATGTACGTGGCGCTTCTCTGTGTCCACCCCGAGCTCGACGACTTCGAGCTGACGGCGGCGCCGGATGACCTGCGCGTCGTGGCCGAACTGCTCGGCCCCGAGAAATGACCGCTACCCTGCCACCCCCGGCTACGACTTCAGGAATGCCACCTGAATCCGGTCCCTGACCTGCAGGTGGAGCAACTACAGTTCCGTGATCACACGCCAGGTCGATGAGACGAAACACCGCGCGCGCCACCCTGTATGAGACAACCGCGCGTCCAGGCGTCTCACTTAAGTTGGCGTACAGCAGGTCAGAGCTATGCCTCTACGCCAACTCGATTGAGACAGGACA
>NZ_VCJS01000072.1 GCF_005893125.1 Nonomuraea basaltis
GGGACGGGCGGGACGGCCGACGCCGAGCCCGGATCGCTGACGTTCTGGCTCTCCCAGCAGACACCCCAGTCGATCAAGGACGGGATCGCCGCCTTCGGCAAGCAGGACGGCGTCAAGACCGAGATCGTCACGGTCCCCGACCCGTTCGAGACCAACACGCTGACCAAGTGGACCGCCGGAGAGCGCCCCGACGTCATCTACTGGCAGCCCGCCACGAAGTTCTTCGCTCAGCTCGTCCCGCGGTCGAACCTGCAGGACCTGTCCGGCATGGACTTCGTCAAGAAGACGAAGTACCGGCTGGCCGCCGAATCCGGCGCATCGGACGGCAAGGCCTACACGGCCACCGTGGGCTTCCCGTCGATCTTCGGCATCTTCTACAACAAGGGCGTCTTCGCCAAGAACGGCGTGACGCCGCCGAAGAGCTACGACGAGCTGCTGGCGGTGTCGAAGAAGCTCAAGGACGCCGGGGTGGCGCCGATGTCGATCGCGGGCGGTGACGCCTGGACGATGCAGGTGCCGATCTACGAGATGCTCACCGACGCCGTCGCCTCCGGACTCGTCGAGAAGATCAATACGAAGGCGGCGTCGTGGACCGATCCGGCGGTCCTGAGCGCCCTGAAGGGCTTCAAGTCCTACGTCGAGGCCGGCTACACCAACCCCGACTACAAGACCGCCAAGTACACCGACCAGCAGTACGCGCTGTTGTCCGGCAAGGTCGCCATGGTCGCGCAGGCGTCGTGGATGATCTCGGCACTGGCGGAGACGGCCGGCGCCGGGAAGGTCGATCAGAGCATCGGCTTCATGCCCTGGCCCACGACCTCCGGCAAGGCGATGTGGCAGTCGTCGAACAACGCCTCGGTGATGTTGCCCAAGACGAGTGACGCGACCCGCGAGCAAGCCGCCCGCGACTACGTCGCCTACGCCACCACGACGGGCTACAAGGCCTACCTGGGCGCGGCGAAGGAGCCGTCGGTCATCGAGGGGATCACCGACCCGCCCGGGGTGTCGGTGCTGCAGAAAGCCGTCGGCGACGCCTACGCCGCGGGGGCGATCCCGAGCGTGGACATGCAGGCGGCGGCGAGTTTCGGAGATTTCCCGACGATGGTCGGCGAGCTGATCACCGGCAAATCGACCCCCGAAGACGTGGCCCGTCAGATGCAGGCGGAATTCGAGAAGAACGCGAAGCTCATCGGCGTCGAGGGGTTCTGACGATCATGCTGAGACAGCGACGCGGCATCGCGTTGCTCATGGCCCCGCTCGGATTGTTCGGCGCATTCTTTCTGCTGCCGAACCTGATGAACCTCGCCTTCGCCTTCACCGGCTGGAGCGCGTTCCGTCCGGCGGTCGAATTCGTCGGCCTGGACAACTTCCGCGATCTCGCCGATGACGGCATCCTCTGGGCAGACCTGCGCCGCACCCTCGTCTACGCCGCGGTGGTGACGCTGGCTCAGAACGGCGTGGGCCTGGTGCTGGCCCTCGGCCTGGAGCGGTCGACGCGCGGCAACCGCGCGCTGCGGGCCATCCTGTTCTTCCCGGTCCTGCTCGCGCCGCTCGCCGTGGGATATGTCTTCCAGGCCGTTTTGGCCTACGACGGGCTGCTCAACCGGTTACTCGGGACGCAGGTCGAGTGGCTGGGCTCGGTGGACTGGACGCTGGGTGTGGTGGCCCTGGTCCACGCGTGGAAATGGGTCGGGCTGACGGTGCTCATCTACATCGCGGGCCTGGCCGCCGTGCCGCAGGAGGTGCTGCAGGCCGCGCGGATCGACGGCGCGTCCGGCTGGCAGGTGTTCCGCCACGTCAAGTTCCGGCTGCTGGCGCCCGCCGTCACGATCAACGTCACGCTGACCCTGATCGGCGCGCTGAACACCTTCGACATCGTCCTGGCCACCACGCGCGGCGGCCCCGGCCGCGCCACCGAGGTGTTGAACGTCTACGTCTTCCAGCAATTCGGGACCGGAGCGTTCGGGCAGGCCACGGCCATGAGCCTGGTGCTGTTCCTGACGGTGGTCGCGGTCGCCGTCCCGCTCGTCGTCTACCTGCGCCGCCGGGAGGTATCGGGATGAACACCGGGTTCCTGCGGCAGGCCGCGCTCTGGGCGTTCGCGGCGGTATTCGTCGGCGTCCCGCTGTGGCTCGTTCTGGTGACGGCCGCCAAACCTTACGCCGAGGCGCAACACCTGTCCCTGGCGCTGCCCCAGACCTGGCACCTGACCGAGAACCTGGGCACGATCTTCTCCGACGGAGCGGCGGTGCGGGGCTTCGTCAACAGCTGCCTCGTCACCGTCCCGGCGCTGCTGCTGCTGTTGTTCTTCGGGGCGATGGCCGCGTGGGTGTTCGGCCGGGACCGCCGCCGCAGCCTGCGGGCGCTGTACTACCTGGCGATCAGCGGAATCCTGCTGCCGCCCGCGATCATCACCACCCTCCAGGTGCTCAAGACGGTCGGCCTGGACGGCACCCGGCTGGGCGGAGTGCTGTTCTACGCGGGCGCGTACATGAGCCTGTCGATCTTCCTGATGACCGGCTTCGTCAAAGGCATCCCGTACGAGATGGAGGAGGCCGCCCGGCTCGACGGGTGCTCCACACTGGGCGTGTTCCTGCGCATCATCCTCCCGTCGTTGCGGCCGGTGCTGCTCACCGCCGGCATCTTCCTCGCCCTGCAACTCTGGAACGACTTCTTCTACGCCTTCTTCCTGCTCAGGGGCACCGAACGGCAGACCCTGCCGCTGGGGCTGTTCAGCTTCGTCAGCGGCAACCAGTACCGGACGAACTGGCAGTTGATCTTCGCCGACGTGATCGTCGTCAGCCTGCCGCTCGTGGTGACCTATCTCGTCGCCCAGAAACGCATCGTCAGCGGACTTATGTCCGGCGCGGTCAAGTAGCAACTCACTTTCACAAGGAGACTCGTGTGCCATCATCTCTTCGCCGCACATTAAGCACCGTCCTGGCAGGGGTGAGCCTCATCCTCGCCACGACGACCGGTCCGGCTCATGCGGCCGCCACCGTCGACGTATCGGCCGACTACCGGGTCAATATCGTCGGCGGCCTGAACAAGGATCAGCTGCTCAACGTCTCGCAGGGCGGCTACGTCACGTTGCAGAACCTGCATGCCCTGCCTGACCACGCGGCCGCGCTCGCCGAGTTAGGGGTGCGCCAGCTACGCGTGGACCATGTGTTCGACGACGAATTCTACGGCGTGGTGAAGAGCGACGGGAATTACGACTACACCAAGCTCGACGCCGTACTGAAGCCGTTCCTTGATCAGGGCATCAAGCCGTGGATCAGCCTCAGCTACATGCCTCGCGCACTTCGGAAGATCCCGGCGGAGCTTTTCAGCCCTCCCGCCGACAATGCGGCATGGGCGCGCGCGGTCAAGGCCTTGGTTCAGCACTTCGGCCGTCGGGGGTGGAACTGGGAGGTGTGGAACGAACCCGACTTTTTCTGGAAGGGCACCTCAGCCGACTACCTCAGCATGTACGCGGCCACCGCCAAAGCCGTCAAGGAGGGAGACAGCTCCGCGCAAGTAGGCGGGCCGGGCGTCACGAAAGCCGGCATGCTCGGGGACTGGCTGGACTTCATCGCCGCCAACAGGACCGTGCCCGCTGACTTCGTCTCGTGGCACGACTACGGAGCCCCCACCTTCACCTCCGCCTCGACGGTCCGTGACGCGCTGGCCGCGCGCAGCCTTTCGGGCAAGAAGCTGTACGTCACCGAATGGCACGCCGGCTCCCGCATGGACAATGGTCCCGGCACCTGGCCGGACACTCAGCAGAGCGCCTCGTACGCCGCCCACCGGATGTTCGAGGCCCTCAAGGACACCGGGCTGAACGGGATCTTCTTCTTCACCGGGCTCGAAGGGTTGACCCCGCAAAAGGACTTCAACGGCGATCTCGGGCTGCTCACCGTGGAGGGACGCCGCAAGGCGGTCGGCAACACGTTCGCGATGCTCCAGTCCATGAGCGCCGTCAGGCTCGGCACCTCGGTCACCGGCGCGTCGAGCACCGCCACGCACGGACTGGTCACCCAAGATGCGGCAACGCGCAAGGTCAGCGTCCTGCTGTGGAACGACACTCTTGAGCGCACGCCCTTCAACGTGTCGGTGGACAACCTGCCGTACACCGGGAACTTCGCCGTCACCCGCTTCGACATCGACGGCACCGCGGGCACCTCCTGGTTCGACCAGAGCGCCGGCCTCGCCAACCAGCGTCCCAGCCCGAACGAGCTGCTGCGCCCGTCCTCGCGCGACGTCGTAGCGGCGACGTCGAAGTGGTCCACGTCGCTGACGCTCGAACCCAACGCCACCGCCCTGATCGAGCTGACGCCGGCCGACGGGGAGAGCATAGGGGCGAAGCCGGTGGCTCCCGTCGCCACCACCGTGAACCTGGCGCGGGGCATGGAGGTGTCGCACAGCACGGAGTACACCGCCCGGGGCTGGTTCCCGAAGGCGGTCACCGACGGGCGGCGATACAGCTACGCCAACGCCGACGCCGAAGGGGCCGACCCCACCATGGGCTGGACCTCGGTGGAGCACACGACCAACACGCCTCCCGCCCCTGAGTGGGTGCAGGTGGACCTCGGCTCCATCGTGCCCTTCGACACGGTGACGCTGTGGCCCCGCAGCGACCAGGCCGGGGACGGGCACAACTTCCCCGCCGACTTCACCATCGCCGGATCCGCCGACGGTACGACGTGGGACACCCTGATCTCTAGAACCGGTTACAGCCCGGTTCCCGGGCCGCAGGCCTTCCCGATCAGTTCGGACAAGCGGTATCGGTTCGTACGCGTCTCAGCGTCCAAGCTCGGCCTGCCGATCAAGGAAGGGGGCCGGGACGCGTACCGGTTCCAGCTCGCCGAGCTGGAGGTGACCAAGCGGGCCACCAACATCGGCGTGGCCAATCCCGGCTTCGAGACCGGCGCAATGAGCGGCTGGACGGCCACCGGCGCCGCCACCGTGGTCGACAGCGATTCCCGCTCTGGCAAGCACGCCGCCACGTTCGCCGGCGCAGGCAATGGTGTGAACGTCACCGTCACCGGACTGAAGCCCGCGACCACGTACACGTTCTCCGGATACCTGCGCTCCGGCACGCCGGGCGACAAGGTCCAGCTCGGCGTCAAGGACTACGGCGGCGCGGAGACCAGCGCATTCGTCGACGCCACGACGTACACCCCGACCTCGGTCACCTTCACCACCGGACCGTCCAGCACGAGCGCGAACCTGTTCGCGCGGAAGAACAGCGGCGTGGGCCGGGCGTGGTTCGACGACTTCGCCCTCGTTCAGAACTGATCCCGCCTCCTAGAAGGAGTTTCATGAGCAATCACGCCACTGGCGCGCTTCACGTCGTCCGCACCCGTACCGCCGATCTGCCCGCCCCGCTCGGCATCGATGACCGCCGGCCGTACCTGAGCTGGCAGCTGGACTCGGACCGGCGCGGGGCCCGCCAGTGCGCGTATCAGATTCAGGCCGCCAGCTCCGCGGCACTGTTGGTGTCCGGTCAGATCGACCTGTGGGACACCGGCCGCCTGGCGGGGTCGCAGCAGCGCATCCGGTACGGGGGCGTACCTCTCTCCTCGCGCGCGCAGGTCTACTGGCGCGTGCGGGCCTGGAGCGCAGAGGAACAACCGGGGCCATGGAGCGCTCGCGCGCGCTTCGAGCTCGGGCTGCTCGACCCCGCCGACTGGTCGGCGGCATGGATCACCCATCCACGCTGGGCCTCTCCGCCCGCCGACCTCGAATCCGCCGCACTGCCGCTGTTCGCACTGGACTTCACCACGGACGCTCCAGTGGAGCGGGCCCGGCTCTACATCACCGGCGTGGGCATCTGGACGGCCGCCATCAACGGCCGGCCGGTCACCGACGCGGTGCTGGAGCCACCGAACACCGACTTCACCCAGCGCGTCGTCTACACCACCGCCAACGTCACCGCGTTGCTCCGCCCGGGCGCCAACACCATCGGCGTCCAACTCGGCCCCGGCATCGCACACGTCCAGGACATCCCCGGCCGATACACCAAATTCGCCGGCACCCGCGCGCTCCCGGCCGCGCTCGTCCAACTCGAACTACACGCTCCGGACGGCACCCGTACGTGCGTGGTCAGCGACACGACCTGGCGGACCGCGCCCGGCCCGACGCTGATGTCGCATTGGTACGGCGGCGAGGAGCACGACGCCCGGCGAGAGTTGCCGGGATGGGACGCGCCCGGCCACGACCGATCGCAGTGGCAACCGGTCGTGACGGTCGACCGTCCGACGGTGCGGCTGGCCGCCCGCGCCTGCCCCCCGATCCAAGTGATCGACGAGCTGCCCACGCTGGAGATCACCCGGCCCGCCCCCGGCGTGCTCGTCTTCGACGTCGGAACCAACATCGCCGGCTGGCCACTCCTCGACCTCGACCTGGAGGCCGGACGCACCATCCAGCTGCGACCGGGAGAGCAGCTCACCCCCGCCGGGCTCGTCCTGCAGGACGAGCACAGCACCGGCGCGCCCATCATCGACACCTACATCACCCGCGCCGGGCAACAGCAATGGCATCCGCGCTTCACCTACCACGGCTTCCGCTACCTGGAGGTCACCGGCCTGCCCGATGATGCCGGCCCCCACTGCGTACGGGCACTCGTCCTGCGCGCCGCCAACGAGCCGATCGGCGCCCTGCGCACCTCCCACCCGCTGATCGACCAGATCCACGGCCTTGTGGACCGGGCGGTGCAGAGCAACATGTTCAGCGTCCTCACAGACTGCCCGCACCGGGAGAAACTGTGCTGGCTGGAGGAGACCCACCTCGTCTTCGACGCCGTGGCGCGCGGCTACGACGTCGCCGCCTACTACCGCGAACTGGTCCGCAACATGGCCGAGGCCCAGACCGAGACCGGCCTGGTGCCGAACACCGCACCCGAATACGTGATCTTCGAGGACCGCTTCCGCGACGACCCCAACTGGGGAAGCGCGATCATCATGGCCTCCTGGCTGCTCTACAAGGAGTACGGCGACCTCGAAACCGCCCGCCGCACCTTCCCCAACATGCTGCGCTACATGGACCACCTCGCCGGCCGGTCCGCCGGGGACACCCTGGAACACGGGCTCGGCGACTGGATCGCCACCGACGAGTCCACCCCCATCGCGGTCGCCGCCACCTGGGGCTACCACCGCGCGGCCACCACCCTGTCCAAGATCGCCACCGCCCTCGGTGCCCAGACCGAGGCCAAGCGCTACCGCGAACTCACCACCCGCATCGCCGCCGCCTTCCACGACCGCTTCTTCGACCCGGAAAACACTCGCTACGGCAGCGGTAGCCAGGCCTGCCACGCCTTCGCCCTGGACCTCGGCATCGCGCCCGAACTACGCGAGCCGACTCTCGACCGGCTGATCGACGCGATCGAGGCGGCGGGCCACCATCTGACCGTCGGCGAGATCGCCCTGCCGGCTGTCTACCGCGTCCTGTCGACGGCCGGGCGGCACGACGTTCTCTGCCGGCTGGTCACCGAGACCACCCCGCCGAGCTACGGTCACCAGGTGCTCGCGGGGGCCACCTCGCTGGCCGAGGCATGGGACGGGCCGACCCGGGGCCTGTCGCTGAACCACTTCATGCTCGGCGCCGTCGAGACCTGGCTGAGCCGATACCTCGGCGGGGTGGACCAAACCACGGAATCCATCGGATACCGGCACCTCACCATCGCTCCAGTAGTGCTGAACGAGCTCCACTCGATGACCTACACGACGCGCGTTCCCTACGGAGACGTCCGCGTCGCGTGGCGACGCCAGGACGACCGGCTCACTCTCGACGTCACCGTGCCAGTAGGCGCCACGGCGACGGTTCGCGTGCCCGAGCCGACGTTGATCCTCTCGGAGAGCGCGGCCGCCGAATACCTCGTCGGCTCAGGCACATGGCGCTTCGAGTCCGGCGGCGCACCGCGACAGACGCACGGCGGGCGGGCGGGTCTGGCAGCCCAGATCGCGGGACGCGTCGATGACGACGTCTAGGCGAGATGACAAGTTTCTGCCGCATTCAGGCAGGTGACCCTGGGAGATGTATTTCATGTCGTCAGAAGCACATGACGCCGCTGAGGCCCGCCATCCGGCATTGGGTGCGTTGGTGCGGGCCTGGCGTGAGCGGGCGCTGCTGACCCAAGAGCAACTGGCGGTACAGACAGGGCTCAACGTGCGTACCGTCCGGCGGTTGGAGACGGGCAAGCTGCGACGGCCGCGCACCACGTCGGTGCGGCTCCTCGCCGAGGCGCTGGACCTCAACGAAGGAGAGCTGTCGGTCCTGACCCGCGCCGCGAGTGGATTCCCGGAAGACCCCCGCCCAGCACCGCAGCAACTGCCCGCCGATATCGCGACGTTCGTCGGCCGGACGCGGGAACTGGCCGTTCTCGAGGACATGGGTGACGCGGCCACGGTCGTGATCACCGCCATCGACGGCATGGCGGGAGCCGGCAAGACCGCCCTGGCCGTCCACGCCGCCCATCAGCTCGCCCCCCGCTTCCCGGACGGTGATCTGTTCATCGACCTGCACGGCTACACGCAGGGCATGGTTCCTACCGACCCGGCCGACGCGCTCGCCCGCATGCTGGGTGTGCTCGGCGTCCCCGGAGAGTCCATCCCCCAGTGTCTCGACGACCGGGCCGCGCTGTACCGGACGGTGCTGGCCGACAGGAAGATGCTGATCTTGCTGGACAACGCCGCCGACGATGCCCAGGTGCTACCCCTGCTGCCCGGCAGGGGAAGCTGTCTGGTCCTGGTCACGAGCCGGCGGCGGCTGTTCGGCCTGGACGACGCCCGCACGCTGTCGGTCGACCTCATGCCGCTCCCGGACACGATCGCGCTGTTCACCGCGACCGCGGGACAGGAGCGTGTCGCGGATGCGCCGGCGGACGCCCTGGGTGAGGTGGTGCGGCGGTGCGGGCTGTTACCGCTGGCCATCCGGCTGGCGGCGGCCCGGCTGAGGGCCCACCCCGCCTGGAGCGTGACGCACCTGCTCGAGCGGCTGGAGCAACTACAGCGCCGGCTCAGCGAGCTGCATGTCGGGCAGCGCAGCATCACCGCCGCGCTCGAACTGTCGTACCGGGAGCTCACCCAGGACGTACGCCGCGCGTACCGGCTGCTCGGGACGCACGCCGGTACGGACATCGCGCCCGATGCCGCCGCCGCCCTGTTCGACACCACCGCCGCGCGGGCAGGTCAGGTGCTCGACCAGCTGCTGGAGGTTCACCTCCTGCAGGAGCCCGTTCCCGGCCGCTACCGTTTCCACGACCTGATCCGCGCCCATGCCGCCGTGGCCGCAGAAGAAGAGTCCGAGACCGACCGGCGTGCGGCGCTGAACCGGCTGGTGACCCACTACCGCTACGCCTCGTCGGCGGCGATGGACCACCTCTAACTCCTACGAAGCGGACATGCGGCCGCGTCTGTCGCCGGGCGAGGCGCCGGTGCCCCCGCGTGGCTGGAGGTGGAGCTGGCCAACCTGCACGCCCTCGCCCTGCACGGTTCCCCCGAAGACGTCCGTCACCGGGCGACCACCTTGCATTGGTGCCTGCGCACTCGCGGTCTGTACGCCGACGTCGAGATCATCCACACGCGCCTCGACCAGATCGCCCATGCCAAAGTGACGAGGCGAGCAGATCGCTCGGACGTCAGCCGGACTCCAGAGCTTCAGCCCACTCCAGAGCTTCAGCCCGTCAGGGCTTGTGGAGAGCCCGGTGCGCTTAACAGCGCACGCCGGGTTCGGGAGGCGGTTCGGGGAGACCCGCCAGTGGCAGCACCGGCAGGGCGCCCCGGTCCGACCCAACACGGCGCCCCCACTCGGCCGCCTGCAGCCGTGCAGGCTCGCGCCGTTCCTGCTCCGCGGGCGTGTATCCACCCCTTTGCCCCTATCGCATACCCGGTGTACCCCTGATTGCGCCCTGAAATGCCCGGTTGTTGCCCTGGTTGCCATTAGAGCGAAAGAGGTACCTTTCTCGCAATGGCCGTTCTTCATCTCAGGAAGAGAACCGCAATGCGCAGGGTCGGGTTGTGGATCAGAAGAACAGGCATTGTGCTGGGTGCGCTTCTACGAGTGCCGTTCATCAATGCGGTGCAAACGTAGACGTCAGCGACCGGCACTGGGACAACAAGTTCTGGCAGAGGGGAGGGAAGTACGGCACAGCACTGATCACCGGTCCCGGAGCTTTGCCGGGGTCATGTGGTTCACCGGAAAGATCCAGCAGGAAATCACAAGGCATGAGAGAGGGAAAATGAAGAAAATGACATGGGCTGCCGCGATTGCCCTGACGGCCGGTCTTCTGACTAGTGCGGCACCCTCCGCAGCGACGGCCTCACCAACGGACAACGAGGTTCACAATACGAGCACGATCGCCGTCGGCGCCGTCCAGGTCTGGAGGGAGGCCGCCTGTGTTTACAGGCAGGGTTGTTACGATGACCTGATTCCAGCCGGGCAATATTCAGGCTACCGGTACACGGCTGCTGTCTACTTCGGAGACAACTATTGCCTAAGAGTCCGCGCCTGGCTGCCGGGAGGTGGTCTGGGGCCCGTAGACATCACCCGCGAGGGGCCCGCGTGGTACGTATTCAACAGTGTTCATCCTGGTTTCGACGTGAGGGCAAGGCCGATCGGCGATGCCGGCTGCCAGCGCTCGGCAGAGACCTCCAGGGATGCAGGGGACTTTGTTCAGGCCAAGCAGTAACGCTGAGGGGCCCTGAAGGCACTTATCATGTCGGACAGTGCCTTTCCGCTGGCCGGAAGCCGCTTATTTCTCGACCGCCTTCGGGGGATAAGCGGCACTCCACAAAGCGCGGGCTGTTGCAAAGGCGATCCCGGCTGGCGGGGTCGCCGTCAAGAGGGTGAAAGGTCGGGCTCTTCTGGTGGAGCCGGGCCGGTGATCAGAGCGGTGTGAGTGGCGAACGCGTCCAGGACGGCGGGGCGGTACTGCATCCGCCGACGGCGCGTGCGCATCAGGATCGCGAGTTCGTCCAGGCGGCCCAGGCTGCGTTCGAGGTGGGACCACAGTCTCGGCCGCGTTTTGCCCGGCGGTAACCGGCGTCGAACCGCGCGAACAGTTCGCGCTCGGGCTGGGTGAGCGGCTGACCCGTACGCGGTTCACCGCCGCCGGGGTCGCCGGAGACCGATGCTGGGCGGCATACACCGAGGACGGCGGAATCGGCAGCGGCAAGACCACTCGGCGCTTCCGATCGTGGTGAGACCGCGGCCGAGCAGGTCGTGTACGTCCCTGCCCGCGCCGTGCCCCGACATGAAAGTTTCACTGCGAGAAAGTGGCGCTGTTAGCGGTTGGCCAGCGGCTACGTGTTTCCGGCAGAGGCGGCACCCCTCCGTCGCATTGACGGAAGGAAAGCGCTTTCCTACCGTTGCGGTCGTTCGCTCATATGAGTGGCGTTCACAAATGTGAACGAGAGCCAAGAAACGACCCGCGAGCACAGGAGGAGTACAGAGATGCAACGCACCTCCAAACTGGTCATCGGCCTTACCGCCGCGATCACCGGGCTGGCCGTGGGCGCGCCGCCGGCGTCGGCCAACACCGCCCTGGTCGGATGGGCCACCCAAGGCGGCGGCACCACGGGCGGCGGCAGCGCACCCACGACGACGGTGAACTCGTCCTCCGCCCTGTCCAGCGCCCTGTCATCCGGTTCCGCCGCGGTGATCAGGGTGTCGGGGACGATCTCCTGCTCTGGCATGCTCCGCGTGGCCTCGAACAAGACCGTCATCGGCAATTCCGGCGCGGTGATCGCCGGCTGCGGCTTCAACGTCTCCAACGCGTCCAACGTCATCATCCGCAACCTCACCTTCCGCAACTGGGGCGACGACGCGATCAACGTCCAGTACTCCACGCGGGTGTGGATCGGCAACAACTCCTTCAGCAGCGGCGGCGACGGTGCGGTGGACATCAAGCGCGCCAGCGACTACGTCACCGTCTCCTGGAACAAGTTCTCGAGCCACGACAAGACCATGCTGCTCGGCCACAGCGACAGCAACGGCTCGGAGGACCGCGGCCACCTGAGGGTGACCTACCACCACAACTGGTTCGACGGCACCGGCCAGCGCCACCCGCGCGTACGCTTCGGCAATCCGGTGCACGTGTACAACAACTTCTACGCCAACATCGGCGACTACGGCGTGGCGTCCACTGTGGAGGCGGGCGTCCTCGTCGAGGGCAACTACTTCGAGAACGTCGATGACCCCTACCACCGCGGCGAGGGCAGTTCCCCCGCGGGCAACCTCGTCGCCCGCAACAACCACTTCGTGAACTCCGGCAGCGGCAGCGCCGGAGGCAGCGTCGGCTCGATCCCGTACTCCTACACCGTGGACACTCCGTCCAACGTCAAGTCGATCGTGACCGGCGGCGCAGGCGCGGGCCGCATCAGCATCTGAGGGCCACATGACGCACACGGGGTCGGCCGCGCTCCTGCTCGGCCGACCCCGTGGGTCATGGACACGATGTGCAACGAGCAACCCACCTGTTGGGCTGAACCACGCTCACCGCTGGAGCGGGCCGTGCTCCTTCCGGGGGCGTTGGAGAGGTAGGAACGACTCCCAGAGGGAGACCCGGCTCAGGTCAGGGCCCGGGTGGGCGCGGTGTTCAGTTCTCGAACACCAGGTGTGAGCCCACCGCGCGTCCGACCCAGCACGACACTTCGGCGCTTCCCGGTCCGGTCACCCAGTCCGATCCAGGGTCGGGCAGGCCGTCGCAGTGCGCTACGACGTGCCAGCGGTAGTTGCCGGGAGTCTCGCATCTGCCCCAGGCAACGCCGTTGTCGCAGACGCGAGGCGCGAGCGCCTGGGCGGAGGCCCCGGAGCTCACGGCCAGGCCCGCCGCGACCGTCCGCCCGTCCCCTCCACGACATGACCTTCAGCCCGGACGGCACGTTGGCGGCTTCCCCCGCCCCATGCCGCCGCGCCCTGGCAGACGAGTGACCGTCCATCTGCGGCCCGTACGGTTTCGTCCATGAACGGAAGAGATGTTCGGGGCCCGACCGGGCCACCGGTCCGGGTCACGCGGACCGGTGGCTTCGGCCTCCACTTCGCCGCTGCGTTCGGACGCAGCGGCCGCGTCACGGGGTGACGAAGAGGGTCTCCACTTCGCCGGTTGCCGCGAGGTGACGGCGGCGGCTCGGCAGCATCGCGGTCGGGTGGGAGATGCTCCAGGCCGCGCTCGCGCAGATGAACTCCTTGATGCGGGCGGCGGTCCGGCCCGTGATGGCGGTGGACATGGCCTGATCGTCGGGGGTGACGCGCTGGATGATTCCGTCGCGGCGTCCGAGGCTGATGCACTGGATGGTGTAGCCGATCGTGGTCTCGGGAATCTTGCGACCGGTCAAGCGCGCGGCGAGGGCGTCGGCGGCCAGCCACGCCATCGGGATTCCCGAGGCGCAGGACATCCGCAGTGGTTTACCGCCCGCTCCTTCGGCGATCGCGGCGTCGCCGACGGCGTACACATCGGGGTGCGAGACCGAGCGCATGGTGCCGTCGACGACGATCCGCCCGGTATCGGACACCTCCAGGGTGGTGGCGGCCGCGATCGGGTGCACGGTGAAACCCGCGGTCCACACGGTCACCTGGGCCGGGATCTCCCGGGCTGCACCGGTGACCACGCCGTTCGCTTCGACGCGCTTGATGTCGGCATGCTCGTGGACCGTGATGCCGAGCCGGTCGAAGACGCCGCGCAGGTGGCGCTGGGCCTTGTCACTGAGCCAGTCGCCGACGCCGTCGCGGGCGGCGATTGCGACCTCGAGGTCCGGGTGTGCCTCGGCGATCTCGGTGGCTGCTTCGATACCGGTCAGGCCGCCGCCCACGACCAGCACGGTCCCACCCGGCTCCAACTCGCCCAGGCGCGCCCGCAGCCGCAGCGCGGCCTGCTTTCCGGCGACGTTGTAGGCGTACTCGGCGACACCGGGGACGCCGTGGTCGGCGACGGTGCTCCCAAGGGCGTACACGAGGGTGTCATAGCCGAGGGTCTCGGCTCCGTGCTCGCTGGTGAGATCGACGGTCTTGCGATCGACATCCACCGCGGTGACCCGCGCCGGCCGGACCCGCACGCCGGTGCCCGCATAGACGTCGTGCAGCGAGCGATGCGGCAGATTCTGCCCGCTCGCGAGTTGGTGCATACGCACCCGTTCGACGAACTCGGGGTCGCCATTGACCAGAGTGATCTCGATGTCGTCGCAGTGCAGCCGCCTGGCGAGGCGACCGGCGGCGTTGGCTCCGGCGTACCCGGCTCCGAGGACGACAATGCGGTGCTTCATGGCTCGCTCCTATCTGGTTGCTTTCACCTCCTGAACCGGACAGCCGTACGATCCCTGACAGGAAACGATTGTGATGCGGGTCACCACCCATTCTCCACGAGGGGGCGATGGGGGCCAGCGGCTGTCCACTGGCGCGTGATGCGTTCCAGCTTGTCGGGGTTGACCTGGATGTGGATCGCCGCGACGCCGTCGGGGGTCGCGTCGAGGCAGAGGACGCTGAAGACCCGCTCGCCGACCTCGACCAGCACGGCAGGACCGCCGTTGACGACGACGGCATAGAAGGCAGGCCTGCCACCGGCAATGGCTCGCTTGGCATCGGTCGGCCGGAACAGGCCACGCAGGAATCGCGCGATACCGAGCGCACCGATGAGCGGGGTCTTGCGGGCCGGAATCCGGCCACCGCCGTCGGAGACGCTGACCGCGTCGCCGGTGAGCAGCCGGATCAGCGGCTCGGTGTCGCCGCTGAGGGCCGCGGCGAGAAACTCCTCGACGATCTTCCCCGCGGCGACCGCATCGACCTCGGTGCGGGACCGGTCGGTGGTGACGCGCTGCTTGGCCCGCCGGTAGATCTGCTGGCAGTTCGACTCGGTGAGATCGAGGATCTCCGCGATCTCGCGGTGCGGGTACCCGAACGCCTCGCGCAGCACGTACACCACGCGCTCATTGGGCGACAGCCGCTCCATGAGGGTGAGCATCGCAATGGAGACCGACTCGCGTTGCTCGACGGTGTCGGCCGGACCGAGCATCCGATCTCCGGCCAGGACCGGCTCCGGGAGCCACTGCCCCACATAGGTTTCCCGCCTGGCCCGCGCCGAGGTGAGCTGATTGAGGCAGAGATTGGTGAGCACCTTCGTCAGCCACGCCTCAGGTGTCTCGATCCGTTCCCGGTCCGCCGCGTGCCACCGCAGAAACGCATCCTGCACCGCGTCCTCGGCATCAACAGCCGACCCGAGCAGTCGGTAGGCGATCGCCTCCAAGCGGCCCCTGAAGCTCTCGAACAGATCGGCCTCGTGCGTACGGAGCGACATCACCTCATGGTCCGCCATGTGCGCAGGCCGCGTCCACCCGCCCCCTGATCGGCCCAGCGCGTGATCGGGCCAGTTCGATCGGGGCCACGGGCAGCATACGGCCGTGGACCTTGGCATCCCCACCACGCGCGGTGATCGATGAACCCCACGAAGGTGGGCTGCCGCATGGACCTCAACCAAGATCGAGAACAAGTTCAAGAAGTGTGCATCAAACGCCCTTCAGAACACGATCAAGTGCCGCCCGGCCTGCAGGTCCCCAGTGCGGCTTGCCGCCGGGAAGGCCCCGATCTCCGTTCTGCCCCATGAGCATCAGGAAGAGGCTCTTCATAGCGGCCAGCCCGCGGGCGCGCCGGATCGCCGCCTCGTCTGCATGCCCGTACATGTCGAAGAACCGTGAGGCCGTGCCCGCGGGTAGCAGCACCCATGCGGCGGCGAGGTCCCACGCCGGATCGCCGGCGAACATGTCACCGAAGTCGATGATGCCCGAGAGCGTTCCGTCCGAGACGACGACGTTCGCGGGATGGAGGTCGCCGTGCACCCACACCGGCGGGCCCTCCCACGCGTGGGCCGCAACGGCGTCGTCCCAGACGTCCCGGACGTCGGCAGCAATGTCGTCGGGGGCAACGGCCTGGAAGAAGTTCTCGAAGCCGTCCGTGCAGTTCCTGGGATGGGCACCGCGGTCCGTAGTGATCGGCGCCTCGGTGGGCGCCTCCACATGGAGCGCCTGGAGGAAGCCCGCCAGCGTGTCGGCCGCGTGGGCGCCGCGGCTGATCGAGCCGTGGTCCAGCGGCTCGCCGGGAACCCACGTCATCACGGTCCAGTGCTTGGGGAAGCGCTCGGACGGTTCGCCGAACCGCACAGGGGTCGGCACCGGGAGCGGCAGGCGCGGGGCCAGCACGGGTAGCCACCGCCGCTCCTTGAGCTGGAGCTCCGGGGTGGGGTCCATGCGCTGCATGCGCACGGCCAACTCGTCCCCGAGGCGCCACATTTGGTTGCCCCAACCGCCCACCACCTCGCGGATGGCCAGCCCTGCAAGGTCTGGATGTTGCTCCTGCAGCAAGTCGCGGACCAGGTCTGCGGTGATCTCGATCTCAGTGTCGGTCATGCGAAGTCACAGTACTGAGGCGGCAGGGAGCGGCTCTTGCTCTCCGGAACATCTCGCTGTCATTCCTCTGGCATCACCAATTCGGCTTCAGAGAGCTCCAGATCAGAGGCTTTGGGACGGAACTGCCCCATAGTTCAGAAAAGCCTGCCTGAGATGCCCGTGACCAACATCAACCCGAAGATGCTGCCCCGACTCGACGAGATCGAACTCGGCCTCCTGGCCCGCCGAGCCCGAGCCGAAGCCGAGGGCGGGCTCGGCGAAATTGAAGGCATCGACCTCACCCTCACCTTCCTCCGCCAGAAGCGAGACCAGACCCGACGACTCGCCGGAGTCGCCCCGATCCACCTCGGCATGCCGGGCATGCGCACCCCCAGGGCGGAGACGTGATTTGTGATCAATACGATACGGCGCCGACCTCGCTGAGCCAGGCGACCGTTTTAGCTGGTGGTCACCAGGCTGCGCGCGGCGGGTCGCCTTCACCTGGATGCTCGGCGACGCTGATCGGCACTGAGGTGACCGTGCCGTCGGCGAGGTCGACCTGGTAGGCGCGCCACTGGTGCACGTACAGGAGGTGCTCGCCGGTCCCGTCGACGCTGAAGCGCAGGCTCAGAGAGGCGTCGTGCGGCAGCTCCGGCCGGGCCAGGACCTGCGCCGGCCCGCCCGGCACGGGGACGCGTTCGATGGTGTGCCCGGACGCGTAGATCAGCGCGCTGCCGTCGGGGGTGTGGGCGAGCGACTCGATCGGCGTGGCGCCCGTGGCGTTCTTGATGATCTGGTACGCAGCGCTGTCCGGGTCGGCGCCCAGGCGGGCGAGGTCGAGCGAGGCGATGGCCCGGAGACCCAGTACGAAGGCGAGCGAGCGGCCGTCCGGGGCCCAGGACAGGCCGCTCACCATCGAGTGCGTCAACGTCTTCCAGTCCCGGCGCCGGCCGGTGGCGACGTCGAGCACAGAGATCTTGGCGCCGCCTCCGATGAGCGGTGTGGCGTATGCCAGCCGTGTGCCGTCGGCGCTGAGGGCGAGGTCGTAGACGAGGGTGAGGTCGTCGGGGTCGGTCTGCGTGACGGCCACCGGCTTCCCGGGTCGCCCGTCCTCGCCGAGGCGTACCAGGAAGAAGCGAATGTGCGGGTTCCTCGGCTCAGTCCAGCCGGCGATGGCGAACGTCCGGTTGTCCCGAGCGGCGGCCACGAGGTGCCAGGAACTTTCGACGCCGGGCGGCAGCGGGATGTTCGCGATGAACGACCCGGTCTCGGCGTTGTGCACGGCGGGCGGCACCGGAGTGAAGACAGCGGTCTTGGACTTGCCGGGGAAGTGGGCGAGCGGAGTGCGCGCGGAGACGAAGAACCGCGGCGGGCCCGTCGCAGTCAGGAGTGCTCCGGTCGCCATGGGCTCGGCCAAGGAGGTCGCCATCGGGAACGGGTGTCGTACCGGACCCGAGGACACCATGGGCGAGGACGGCGGCGGGACCACTGTGAGAGACGGCAGTGGCGGGGACGCCGGAAGCTGGGACGCGTTGACGAGCGACAACCGGTCGGCGGCCGGATCGGCGCATCCGGCGGCCAGGACGGCCAGGGCCAAGCCCGCCAGTGCGACGGACGTACTGGACGACATGCAGCGATCATCGTACGGAACGGCCTTCTTGACCAGCAAGGGACATGATCAGTTAAGCACCGACATCGACGATGAATCGCCTGGCCGGGGATAGCTGAGGAAGTCCGCGCCCGCGAGCAGGCCGGTCAGGGCGAGCACGCGCAGGGGGAACAGGAGCCCGGCCACGCGTCAGGAACCGTCGAGGCTCGACAGCCCGTTGACCGCGATCTCGATCCCCCGCCGGCCGGAGGCCAGGACGTCCTCGTTGGAGCCGCCCTGCTGCTGGGTGACCAGCCCCGCCACGGCCAGTGCGCCCATGAAGCTGCCGACCGCCGCGCCTGCCGCCACGGGATCCAGCTCGGGGTAGACCTCGCACAGGGCCTCGGCCAGCAGGGGCTGCCCCTCGAGCATGAGCGTCAGCCCGCGTGCCCGCAGCGCGGGCTCGGTGAACATCAGCCGCGTCCGCAGCGGCGACAGCGCGAAGTCCAACTCGTCGTCCTCGGCCAGGCTGCGCACCAGGGCCTCGAACATCCGGCTCAGCAGATCCCCCAGGGGCTCTCCCGGTTTCCGCCCGGCGATCACGTCGAGCATGACCTGCCAGCGATCCTCGGCGTGCAGGAAGAGCACATCCTCCTTGCTGGCGAAGTACGCGAAGAAGGTCCTGGGCGCCACGTCGGCCGCCGCGGCGATCTCGGCGATGGTGGTCTGCTCGTAGCCTTGCTCGCCGAACAGCCGCACCGCGGCCTCCAGCAGCGCGCGGCGGGTGCGGACCTTCTTGCGTTCGCGATGACCTTCCACGACACCACCCTACCGCACGCCCTGCGTTTATGCATTAGTTGCAATTTCGCAATCCGTGCGCTTTTCTGGGGGGCATGGAAACCCTCAAGTCGCTGCCGCTCGAGCGGGAGGACCCGTTCGAGCCGCCTGCCGTACTGAAAGAGCTCCACGGACCGCTGCACCCGATGACCTACGCCGACGGGCGGCCCGGCTGGCTGGTCACCGGCTACACCGAGGCACGCGCGGTGCTCGACGACCCGCGCTTCAGCAACACCTCGCAGGGCGCCGCGCCGCCGATCAAGGAGCTGGCGCCCCCCGAGGGGCTGGCGGATCTGGTGATCCCGCCAGGCTTCTTCATCGCGATGGACGACCCCGAACACTCTCGCTACCGCAGGCTGCTGACCGGCCACTTCAGCATGCGGAAGATGCGAAGGCTGGAGCCCAGGATCCAGGAAATCATCAACGGTCAGCTCGACGAGATGGCCCGCGCGGGAGCTCCCGCGGACCTCGTCCGCGCGTTCGCGCTGCCGGTCCCATCGCTGGTGATCTGCGAGCTGCTCGGCGTGCCGTACGGCGAGCGTTCGCGCTTCCAGGACACCACCGCGCAGGCGGTGAACCTCGACAACTCCATCGAACAGCGGGGCGCCGCAGCCGCCGAGCTGATGGGTTACCTCTCCGAGCTGGTCGGGCGCAAGCGGGCCGAACTCGGCGAGGACCTTCTCAGCGAGTTGGTCGCCGGTGGCGAGCTCAACCACGAGGAGCTCACAGGGGTGGCCACGCTGCTGCTGACCGCCGGGCACGAGACGACCGCGAACATGCTGAGCCTCGGCACGTTCCTGCTGCTGTGCCGCCCCGATCAGGCCGACCTCGTACGCACCGATCCCGGTGTCGCGGAGACCGCGGTCGAGGAGCTGATGCGCTACCTCAGCGTCACGCACATCGGCCCGATCCGGGTCGCCAGGGCTGACGTGCCGCTCGCCGGGCAGACGATCAAAGCTGGAGAGACCGTGACGATCTGCCTCCCGGCCGTCAACCGGGACACAACCCGCTTCCCGGACCCCGACCGCTTCGACGTCACCCGCCAGGCCGGGCAGCAGCTGGGCTTCAGCCACGGCATCCACCAGTGCCTGGGCCAGCAACTGGCCCGGCTGGAGATGCGGCTGGCCTACCCGGCGCTGCTGCGCCGCTTCCCCGCGCTGCGGCTGGCCGTACCCGCCGAGGAGGTGCCGCTGCGGCCGCGGGCCACCATCTACGGCGTGGCCGCCCTGCCGGTTACCTGGTAGTGACGCCCACGGGCACTTCCTACATCCGGTGGATGGCGCCATGGCGGCCAGAGCACGAGCCGCACTCCAGAGAGCGAAATATGAGTAGGGGGCTACTCATGTCCCGGCGGTGGGCCGCGGGACAGGATGCGATCACGGGGGGCCGGGAGTGCCCGCCCGCGCTCCGTCCTTTGATCTGTCCCGGAGGAAGAACATGCTCACACGTTCCGGCAGGCTCGCGGCGATGACAGCATCGGGGTGCCTGGCATGGTCGCTGCTCGGGGTCACGGGAGCCGGCGCCGAGACCGCGTTCGCCCCCGACACCTGCGCCAGCGGGTACGTCTGGCGCGGCGCGCGGCCCAGCGACCACGTATGCGTGGACCCGTCCGTACGCGACCGCACGCGGTCGGAGAACGCGTCAGGAGTCTGGCACGCGTGCACGACCGGGTTCGTCTGGCGGGAGGCGTACCCCGGCGACTACCGGTGCGTGGTCCCCAGCTCCCGCACCCAGGCGCGGCGCGACAACGACAGCGCGGCCCGCAGGCTCGCCTGGGTCATCATGATGAAGCGCAACCACGCCGGCAAGGGGCCCTCCTGCGACGGCGAAACCTGCTCCACCACCAACGAGGGGCCGTACCAGACCGTGGCCGTCCGCGGCTACTACCTGACGCCTGGCACCCAGGTCACCGTCCAGGTCAAGCGCTCCTCGGATGGCCGGGTGCTGTGGCAGGGCCGTGCCACCGCGCAGTCGGGCGGCAATGGACCGGCGGGCAGCTACTCGGTCGACACGGGGCGCGTCCTGTGCGGCGGGAGCTCGTTCAAAGCGCCGCTCACCGCGTACGTGGTCGTACGCGGCGACGGCGGACAGTGGTCGCCGCGCGTGCCGATCGCCTGGCGGTCCTGCTCACTGCTGTAATCATGAGGTCGGGAAGTGCCGGTAGAGCGGCGACCCGAAGCAAACACCTGCTATAGCCCCCTGGAGCTTGACCGCGCCGCCGGTTCAGGGGGCGGTGCGCCCGGGGGGGACAGCGGGACGGGGAGTTCAGCGTGGCACCGCGCAGGTCGGCGTATTCTCCGGTGGCGCGGCTCGGGGTCGGCGAGGTGCCGCTCAGTCATGGGGCGGCAGTGATCCGATCTGGTGGTCGGCGACGTTGAGCGACTCCTCGACCAGCCGGCGGAGGTGTCCATGGTGGAGGGAGTACACGACGTGGCGCCCGTCCTTGCGGGCGGTCACCAGGCCGGCAAGCCGGAGCTTGGCCAGATGCTGGCTGACGGAGGGGCGGGAGGCCGCGATGGCGTCGGTAAGCGTGGTGACATCGGCTTCGCCGTGGCTCAACTCGTTCAGCAGCGCCAATCGCGTGCGATCGGCGAGGAGCGCCAGAACGGACGCGGCGACTTCGAACCGCTCGCCCCTCTGCTGGGAGGTCAGCGCATCTGCGTGGGCCGCGCTCATGCTCATGACCACATCGTAGAGCCGCGGCGGCGTCCGGCGGCTGCAGCGCACTCAGCGGCCGAAGGCGTCGTGGCTACCGGTGGACGATCAGGACGGCGTGGTGGTCGGTGCCTTCCGGTCCGTCGGGGTCGGCGTGCACCGTGGCGGCCTGCAGACGTGGCAGGTCGTGGATGAGCCGGTGCTCGGCCTCCACCGACACGGCGTGCGCCTCGACCAGAGAGAGCTCATGACGCACCACGATGTCCACCTCCGCGCGGAGAGCGTGGCCGATCCAGCGCATGCGCAGGGAGCCGACACCGCGCACGCCGGGGGTCTCGGCGACGATCTGCTCGGCCTTGGCGATCAGCGCGGGGTCGACGGCGTCCATCAGCCGGTGGTAGACCTCGCGGGCGGCGTCACGCAGCACGTAGAGGATCGCGACGGTGATGAGCAGGCCGATGATCGGGTCGGCGTACGGCCAGCCGGCCCATACTCCGGCTGCTCCGAGCAGCACGGCCAGTGAGGTGAAGCCGTCGGTGCGGGCGTGCAGGCCGTCGGCGACCAGCGCCGCCGAGCCGATCTCGCGGCCGACCTTGATCCGGTAGCGGGCCACCAGTTCGTTGCCGAGGAAGCCGATCACTCCTGCGGCGGCGACCCAGCCGAGCGCCTCCACGTCCTGTGGGTTGATCAGGCGCTTGACGGCCTCGTACCCGGCCAGGGCCGCCGAGGCGGCGATGATCAGCACGATGATGATGCCGGCCAGGTCCTCGGCTCTGCCGTACCCGTAGGTGAACCGGCGCGAAGCCATCCGGCGGCCCACCGTGAAGGCGATCGCCAGCGGCACCGCGGTCAGGGCGTCGGCGAAGTTGTGCAGGGTGTCGCCGAGCAGGGCCACCGAGCCCGACACCATGAAGATCACTACTTGGGCGAGAGCGGTGACGGTGAGCACGGCGAAGGAGATCGCCAGGGTGCGCATGCCGCGGCGGCTGGTCTCGAGTGCGCGATCGGTTCGGGCTGCCGCGTCGTGACTGTGTGGCGTCACCACATGGCGGAGCCGTTCCCCTAGGGTGCGGCTGGGGGATGCGTGGTCGTGCTCGTCGTGGCCATGTCCGTGTCCGTGTCCGTGGCCGTGGCTGTGGTCTCTCTCGTGGGACGGTCCTGGGCGGCTGTGCACGCTCATCTGCTGCTCCTCGTCCTGTCATGGAGCACGGGTGACAGTACGGTTATCCCCTCCGATATGTATTCGTATGCGCACGCAAGCACATGTTAGGTGCGTTGACCATGCAGCAGCACAACGGCGGCTCGCCGACCGGCGCCCCGCCGACCGACGCGCAGGTGGAGGTCGCGGTCGCGGCGTTTCGGATGCTCTCCGATGCCACCAGATTGCGCTTGCTGTGGGCCCTGGCCCACGGTGAGCACGACGTGGGCAACCTCGTCACAGTGGTGGGAGCGGCACGGCCTGCCGTGTCCCAGCACCTGGCCAAGCTGCGGCTGGCCGGGCTGGTGGCCTGTCGCCGGGAGGGCAGGCGGGTTCTGTACCGTGCCCGCGACGCCCACATTCGAGCGTTGATCGCCGAGGCGGTCCATCATGCCGATCACGAGGTGTCGAGGATCCCGCGGCACGAGTGATCCGGTCGAACTCAGACGCATCGACGGGCGCCCTGGCGGGTGAGCACCGCGTCGATCATCAAAGACATTCCCAAGCCGACACTCGGATTCAGCGTGGTCCGCCGGGAAACGGGTGTGCGGCCATCGCAGGATGACATATTCGCGAGTGCATACATCTTTACGGGTCGGCCCGCCAGCGGCGCTGGCCCGTCCACAGTTCCGGTGATCACTGCCCCCGGGTGAGCTCGGCGCGAAACCCAGCGCTGCTACGGCGGCGACGAGCGACCGCTGCGAAGCCATCGCTTGGGAAGAAAACCCGGGAGGATCTCGTGCACGTACCCGACGGCTTCTTCACCGTCCCGATGTCCCTTGCCGCGGGCGCCGTGGCCGCGAGTGGCGTCGCCTATTCCCTGCGCAAGGCGAGAGACGAACTGGACGACCGGATGGCTCCGCTGGCCGGGCTGGTGGCCGCTTTCGTCTTCGCCGTCCAGATGCTGAACTTTCCCGTCGGTGCCGGAACAAGCGGCCACCTGATCGGAGGTGCTCTGGCGGCGATCCTCGTCGGACCTTATACAGGGGTCCTGTGCATCGCTGTGGTGGTCACGGTGCAGGCCTTGTTCTTCGCCGACGGAGGACTGACGGCCCTGGGCATCAACATCAGCCTGATGGGGCTGGTGACCGTCCTCACTGGATACGGGCTCTTTCGCGCCGTCGGCAAGCTGGCGCCACGCACCCGTACCGGCGTCGTCATAGCGGCCTTCGCCGGAGCCATGGTGTCCGTCCCGATGTCCGCTCTGGCCTTCACGGGACTGTATGCCATCGGCGGGACCTCCTCGATCGATCCCGCCACGGTCGCCGCGGCCATGGGCGGAGTCCACGTGGTCATCGGCCTGGGTGAAGGCGCGATCACGGCGTTGACCGTCAGTACCGTGCTGGCCGTACGGCCGGACCTGGTCTACGGCGCGCGCAGCCTGGCCAGGCCGTCGATGCTGCGCACCGCTTCCGGTGAACTGGTTCCGGCTCGGCCGGCGGAGGGAGGCCATCGCGCGGCTCCGCGACTTCGGCCGTTTCTCCTCGGCGGGGTCGCTGCCGCCGTCGTGCTCGCGGGACTGGTGAGCTTCTACGCCTCGGCGAACCCTGACGGCCTCGAGCGGGTGGCAACCGACCTGGGGTTCCTGTCTCAGGCGCAAGACCATCCGCTGGGAGACTCGGCGTTGGCCGACTACACCGTCAAGGGCGTCGAAGACGAGCGGTTGTCAACAGGGCTGGCCGGCGCGCTCGGTGTGGGGGTCTCCCTGGCTGTGGGCGCCGGTGTGGCCTGGGCGCTGCGACGCAGAGCCCGCCGCCGGTCGGCCGCCGCGGCCATCGCCGAGCCACTGACGCCGGAATCGTGAATCCATGGCCGCCGGACACAGCCCTCACCTGTATGTCCATGCCGACACGCCCGTGCACCGGCTCCCACCGCAGTGCAAGCTCCTGTCGCTGATCGCGTTCATCCTGATCGTCGTGGCCACCGATCGGGAACGGTTCTGGGCGTTCGCTCTCTACTTCTTGCTGCTCGGCGCGGTGGCCGTGGCGGCCCGCATCCCCCTGAAGCTGCTGCTGCGGCGGATGGTCGTCGAGGTGCCATTCGTGATCTTCGCGGTCGCGCTGCCGTTCCTGTCCCAGGGCGAGCGTCTGACCGTCTTCGGCCTGTCGATGAGCGCCGACGGGTTGCTCGCCGCGTGGAACATCGTGGCCAAGGCGACTCTCGGAGTGATCGCCTCCATCCTGCTGGCCGCCACCACCGAGCCGAGGACCCTGCTGCTCGGCGCCCAGCGGCTGCGGCTTCCGCAGCTGCTGGTGCAGATCGCCTCCTTCATGCTGCGCTACGTCGAGGTGATCCTCGACGAGATGCGCCGGATGCGCATAGCGCGGGAATCCCGAGCGTTCGTGGCACGCGACCTCCGGCACCTGCCCGTCGTGGCACGTTCGGCGGGAGCCCTGTTCATCCGCTCCTACGAGCGCGGCGAACGCGTGCACCTGGCCATGCTCAGCCGCGGCTACACCGGAACCATGCCCATCATTCACGACGTGCGCGGCTCCGCCTCGCAGTGGGCGCTGGCCGCCACCCTGCCCGCCGCCGCGATCACGATACTCATCGGAGGACTGTGGTGAACTCTCTGCTGGTCGAAGGGCTGATGCACGCCTACCCCGACGGCACCCAGGCCCTGTTCGGCGTGGACTTGTCGATCGACCGGGGAGAACGTGTCGCGCTGCTCGGGCCCAACGGCGCGGGCAAGACCACGCTGGTCATGCACCTCAATGGCATCCTCACGCCCAGTCTGGGAACGGTCTCCGTCGGCGGGCTGCCCGTGGCTCGCGACAACCTGAAGGAGATCCGGCGCCGCGTCGGCCTGGTGTTCCAGGATCCAGACGACCAGCTGTTCATGCCGACGGTCCGCGAGGACGTCGCCTTCGGCCCCGCCAATCTGGGCATCCGAGGTGAAGAGCTGGAACGGCGGATATGCGAGGCGCTGGAGCGAGTCGGGATGCTCAACATGCTTGACCGGCCACCGCACCATCTGTCCGGCGGGCAGCGCCGCCGGGTCGCCGTCGCGACCGTGCTCGCCATGGAACCCGAGATCCTGGTGCTCGACGAGCCCTCCTCGAACCTGGACCCGGCCGCACGCCGGGAACTGGCCGACATCCTACGCGGGCTCGATGTCACCATCCTCATGGTCACCCACGACCTGCCGTACGCCCTCGAGCTGTGCGAACGGTCCCTCATCCTGTCCGGCGGGACCATCGTCGCGGATGGCCCGACAGCCGCGATCCTCGCCGACCCCGAACTCCTAGGCCGCCACCGGCTGGAGCTCCCGTACGGTTTCTCGGTCGAAATGCCCATGTGAGGTGCGATTCCAGGAGGCCAGTGCATCCGGCCGGTGATCTGTGTCAGAGGCGGCAGGCGTAGATGCCGGTGACCAAGATGGCGCGTGCACCGACCTCCCACAGCCGGTCCATGATGCGCTGGTGGCCCTCCCGGGGGACCATGACGCGAACCGCCACCCAGCCGTCCTTGCGCAGCTCCGACACCGTGGGCGCTTCCATGCCGGATGTGATCGCGATTGCTTCCTCGACACATTCCTGTGCGATGTCGTAGTCCATGGTCACGAAGTCGCGCGCGACCTGGACACCGTTGAGCCGCCCGATGAGCTGGCGTAGCCCGTTCTCCGCAGGCGCCCCGAGCCGCTTGATCAGCACGGCCTCCGACCGCATGACCGGGTCACCGATGACCTCCAGCCCGACCTCGCGAAGATGAGTTTCGCTCTCGACGACATCGGCCACCGCGTCGGCGACGTCCAGCCGGATCGCGGTCTCGACCGAACCGTCCAGCTTGATGATGCGGGCATCGACCCCGATATCGGCCAGGTGCTTCTCGACCAGCCCCGCATAGGCGGTGGCCACGCGAAGGCCCGTCAGGTCCTCCGGGCTTCGGCAGCCACCCGGCGGGGCCGCGAAGTACAGGGCTGAACGACCGAAACCGAGCCCCGTGATCTCCTCAGCTCGCGCCCCGGAGTCGACCAGCATGTCCCGGCCGGTGATCCCGGCATCCAGCATGCCCTCACCAACATAGACGGCGATGTCCCGGGGACGCAGGAAGAACAGCTCGCAGGAGTTGTCGGGATCGACGACCAGCAGTTCTTTGCTGTTTTTTCGCCGGCGGTAACCAGCCTCCGCCAGCATCAGCTGGGCGCGGTCAGTGAGCTCGCCCTTGTTGGGGACGCCGAGTCGCAGCATGGCTCACGACCCTCTCTGGGCGGCGTCCACCAGAGCAGCCGATCGCTGCTGCCGTCGGTCGGCACCTGAACCGTTGTCACGTGCATACATACATACGTTTCTCCGTCAGCGGGTCATCGTCGACAAGCCGGGCGCGCGTGTCTGACCGAAGGCACTCCTGCACTTTGCCGCCGGACGAGATACTCGTTGGCCGGGATTATTGCTGGCGTACCGGATACCCCGGCAGCCGTCCACGCTGCGGATCACGAAGTAACCATGGGATGTCGGCGATCCTCACGCGACCCCCTTGTTCCCTCCATGCACGTGGCGGCACGATGGCCAGGTGAGGCCTTGGATGAAGGTGGTCGGGATCGCGCTGCTCTGCGTGCTCGGGGCAGCGGTGATCGTGTGGGCGGCAAGCGTTTTGATGAACCAACTGTGATGCCGGCCCGTGATCAACCGTGCGGATGCATCCCGGACATCAGGTGGTCGGCATGGTTGATCGCCTCGACGGTGGGGCGACCGCTGCGCACGCCACTCGACGGCCGGACGGCCCATGCCTGCTCAGGGCGTGCCCGAGAGCCCGCATGGGCAGGAAGCCCTGCGGTTCCGGAAAGCCCCGAGAACCAGCGGAGGTCAGGGCAACAGCAGGGAGGCGATGCCCAGCAGTGCGCAGATGCCGAGGATGCGCAGCATCGGCCAACGCAGCACGAAAGTCATGATCAGCGCAGCCGTGGTGATGGCCAGCGCCAGGACGTTGACGGTGGCGAATTCGGGCACCTGGACGTGGAGCGGTCCCCAGAACCGGGTGCGAGTGACGGCGAACAGGGTGTGCTGGGCGAAGTAGAGAGCGAGATTGGCGATGACGCCGACGACGGCGGCCGTGATGCCGGTCAGTGCGGCGCTGATGCCCGCATTGTGGCGAAGCCGCTCCACGTACGGCGCGCCGAGGAAGATGAACAGGAAGCAGGGCACGAAGGTGACCCAGGTGGTCAGCAGGGCGCCGAGCAAGGCGCCGGCCCACGGCGTTAGGACGCCTGGGTCGCGGTAGGCGCCGAGGAAGGCGACAAACTGCACCACCATGATCAGCGGGCCTGGGGTGGTCTCGGCGAGGGCCAGGCCGCGTACCATCTCGCCCGGGGTCAGCCAGGCGTAGGTTTCCACCGCGCGCTGGGCGACGAAGGCCAGCACGGCATAGGCGCCGCCGAAGGTGATCACGGCGGTGCCGGAGAAGAACAGGCCTTGGGTGGTGAAGACGCTGTCGGCGCCGGTGAGCAGGGCGACGGCGGCCACTGGCAGCCACCAGGCGGCCAGCCCGACGGCCAGGATCTTGCCTGCCGAGCGCAGGCTGGGCTGGGCGTGATGCAGGGCGTCATCGGGGATCAGCGGAGCGGGTCCGCCGTCGCCGCCGTGCCCGCCGCCGTTCGCGAGGGCGTGCGGCATCCGCTTGTGGGTCGCCCAGCCGATCGCGGCGGCCACGGCGATGACCACTGGGAACGGTACGGCGAACAGCGCGAGTGCGGCGAAGGCGGCCACGGCGGTGGCGATGAAGACAGGGTGGGTCAGCGAGCGTTTGGCCACCCGGAGGACGGCCTGGGCGACGATGGCCAGCACTGCGGGCGCGATGCCGGCGAACAGCGCGGTCACCAGCGTGGTGTCCTGCCAGATGACGTAGACCGCCGACAGGGCGAGCAGGGCCAGCATGCCGGGCAGCACGAACAGGGTTCCGGCGACCAGGCCGCCGCGGGTGCCGTTGAGGAGCCAGCCGACGTAGATGGCCAGTTGCTGGGCCTCGGGGCCGGGCAGCAGCATGCAGTAGTTGAGTGCGTGGTTGAAGCGTTGCTGGCCGATCCAGCGTTTCTCTTCCACGAGGGTGCGCTGCATGACGGCGATCTGCCCGGCAGGGCCGCCGAAGGTCTGCAAGGAGATGAGGAACCAGGCGCGCACCGCCTGGCCGAAGGGGATGACATCACCGGACGTCACAGAGCCAGCGGAGGCTGGGGTGGACGGCTGGCTCATCACATTTCTCCATTCACGCGGGCGGGCGGCCGAGCAGCAACGCGCGCCGGTGGTACTCGTACAGGCCGTCGAACAGCGGCCCGGTCAGCTCCAGCACGCGCTCGTCGGCACATGTCATCGACAGCCCGCGCAGGATGACGTCCAGGCCAGGCGCCTCGGGCGCGTCATAGCGCTCGTCGTCGACGTCCGCTTCGTGCACGATCTCGGCGATCTTCCACAGCACCGGGTCGCTCAGGTCGTAGCGGCGCAGGATCGTCTCGAAGCTGCAGTCGGCGCCGTGGTGCGACAGCTCCGCTCCGCGCATGTCGAACGCGGTCGCGTCGGCGGGCACCAGAGCCGGATCATCAACAAACACGAAGCGGGCCTCGGCGTCGATGTGGCGGCGGATCAGCCAGGCGCACGCCGCGCGGTCGATGTGCACACCGCAGCGAGTTGCCCACTTCATTCGGCACCTTCCAGGGCGGGCTTGTCGGCGGTCTGGGTCAGAGCGCGCACGGCCTGCTGCGCGGTCTCGCGCTCGGCGGGCGGGAAATAGTCCCTGCGGGTGATCCGGCGTAGCTCGGCGCGAAGCCGTGTGGCGATGCGGGTGCGCTCGCCCGGCGTGGCTTTGGCCGCGGCGCGGGCCTGGTCGATGACCGCCTGGTATTCCAGGACGCGGGCTTCGCGCATGGACGTGGCGATCGTGCGCTCCTGGGCGGCGTTGGCGGGCGCGGCCAGCCACACCGTCGCGGAGCCGTTGAGTTCGCCGATCTCCTCGGCGATCCAGTCGAACTGCTCGCGGGTGCGGGCGTCAGCGGGCAACGCCACCAGGCCATCACCCAGCCGGGCCACGCCGAGGCGCTCCAGCTTGCGCCAGATGCTGATCCGTCCCGTCGACGGCTCTCGAGGGATCTTGTAGGTCAGTAGGACCCACTGGCTGCCTGAGCCGGTCATCGCCCCTCTTCCCTGATGCAACCATGGTTTCAGCAACCATGGTTTCTAGTCAACCACCTTGATGAGCGGAGATCGCGACCCATGGATTCATGAACACGGCGTATGGTGCCGAATACGGTGTTCGGAATCGTGGAGGGCGTCGATGCCGGCAGCCGCGACGGATCGCAGAGTGCGGCGGACCAGGGAGTTGCTCCGCCGTGCGTTGGTGGAGCTGATCCTGGAGAAGGGCTACGACCGGATCACCGTGCAGGACATCATCGACCGCGCCGACGTCGGCCGCTCGACCTTTTACGCGCACTACACGGACAAGGACGACCTGCTGCTCAGTGGCCTGGAGGAGCTGGCGGCAACGTTCGAGGAGCACATGGAGCGCCACTTCGCCAGCCGCGCCGAGCCGAACCCGGTGCTGGCCGCCTTCCAGCACGCCGACCGGCAACGTGACCTGTATAAGGCGCTGGCGGGCAAGCGGGGCGCGGAGGTGATGAGGGCGGGGCTGCGCCGCAGGATCAGAGAGGTCATGATGCGGCGGATGCCCGAGTTCCTGCCGCACCGCGATGGTGCGGTGCCGGTGGAGGTGACCATGGAGTTCTTGCTGAGCTCGCTGCTCGGCCTGCTGGTGTGGTGGCTGGACAACGACGTGCCCTACACGGCCGAGGAGATGGCCGACATGTACATGCGCCTCATCGTGCCCGGCGTCAAAGCCGTCCACGGAATCTGAACACTTTCGCCGATCTGTTCACTACCGCACTGAACTGCGGTTTCGTCGATTGACCCGGCCTCTCCATACCGAACATCGTGTTCTGTAACTGACTCGATGTTCCGATAGGAGGCTCGGTGTCCGTCATCGACGTACGCGAGGTCACCAAGACCTACGACACCCCGCAGGGCCCGTTCACCGCGCTGCGCGGTGTGTCGCTGCAGACCGGCCCCGGTGAGTTCCTGGCCGTGGTCGGCCGGTCGGGCAGCGGCAAGTCGACCCTGATCAACATGATCACCGGGATCGACCGGCCGACCAGTGGCGAGGTGCACGTCGCCGGGGCCGCCGTGCACGAATTGGACCAGCGGGCGCTGGCCGTCTGGCGCGGGCGCAACGTCGGCGTGGTGTTCCAGTTCTTCCAGCTGCTGCCCACGCTGACCGTCGCGGAGAACGTCATGCTGCCGATGGACTTCTGCGACAGCTACCCGCGCGCCGAGCGCCGTCCCAGGGCGTTGGAGCTGCTGGAGCGGGTCGGCATCGCCGAGCAGGCCGACAAGCTGCCCGCCGCGCTGTCGGGCGGCCAGCAGCAGCGCGCCGCCATCGCCCGCGCACTGGCCAACGACCCGCCGCTGTTGGTGGCCGACGAGCCGACCGGCAACCTGGACTCGGCGACCGCGATTGAGGTGCTGGAGCTGTTCGCCGGCATCGCCGCCGGGGGCACCACTGTGGTCATGGTCACGCATGGCAGCGAGGCGGGCCCGTACATCACCTCGACCGTGGAGCTGGCCGACGGGGCGGTGAGCGCGCATGTCTAGGCCGCGCTGGCGCAAAATCCGCCGAGACATGGCGCTGGCCTGGGGACGGACGGTCATGCTGGTCATGGCCATCGCGGCCGGCGTGACCGGCGTCGGTGCGGTGCTCAGCGCGAACGCGATCGCCTCACGCGAGATCACCCGCAACTACCTCGACACCACCCCGGCCTCGGCCACCTTAGAGCTGGAGCGGGTGGACGCCGCACTAGCTGAGCAGGTCCGAAACCGTCCCGGCATCGCGGACGCACAGGCCAGGGCCACCCTCGCCGCCCGGATGCGCATCGGGGCCGACGAGTGGCGGGCACTGATCCTCTTCGTCGTGCCCGACTTCGACGGCATTCGGATCTCCACCTTCACCCGTGAGTCCGGCGCCTGGCCGCCGCCGTCTGGCACCATGCTCATCGAGCGCGCCGCCCGCGAGATGGTGCCGTCCGGCCCCGTCGAGGTACGCCTGCCCGGAGGCCCAAGCCGCACCATCACCGTCTCCGGCACCGTGCACGACCCCGCTCTCGCACCCGCCTGGCAGGAGCGCGCCGGATACGGCTACATCACCACCGAGACGCTCGCCGCAATCGGCGGTGGAGCCGCCCTCGACGAGCTGAAGATCCGCACACAGGCCACCACCCAGCAGGGCATCGAACAGACCAGCCGCGAACTGGCCACCTGGCTGCGCGCCCGGGGACAGCAGGTGCATGAAATCCAGGTGCCGCCGCCGGGCAAGCACCCGCACGAGTCGCAGATGCAGTCGCTGATGGTGATGTTGCTCATCTTCGCCCTGCTCGGACTGGTCTTGGCGGCGATCCTGGTGGCCACCGTGATCGGCGGCATGCTGGTGCAGCAGATCCGCCAGATCGGCGTGATGAAGGCGATCGGCGCCCGCACCGGCCAGATCGCGACCCTCTACGCCGCCCAGGTGCTTCTGCTCGGCCTGGCCGCCGCTGCGGTCGGCATCCCCATCGGCACCCTGGCCGGCCGCGCCTACGCGGACGTGATCGCGGAGCTTCTCAACCTTGACTTGCACAGCCGGACCGTCCCGCTCTGGGTGTACGCCACGCAACTCGGGGTGTCTGTCCTGGTCCCACTCCTGGTGGCGGCCGTGCCGATCCGCCGCGCCGCCCGCGTCACCGTCCGCGAGGCGATCAGCGACGACGGCGTACGCGCAGAAACGGTCTCGGCCCGGCTGGCCGGGCTCAGCCGCACCCTGCTCATGGCCCTGCGCAATGCCTTCCGCCGCCGTGGGCGGCTCGCGCTCACCCTCGGCCTGCTGTCAGCGGGCGGCGCGCTGTTCCTGTCCGGCCCGAACGTGGCCGCCGCCTGGCAACGCACCGTGGACGACGGCTTCGCCGCACGCCACTACGACATGGAGGTGCGGCTTACATCCTCCGACCCGGCCCTGGTCGAGCGCGTCCGCGCCATCCCGGGCGTCACCCGTGTGGAGACCTGGGGACGCGCGCCGACCACCGCCGGGGACGTGGTCTCGACCTACCCCGACGGCGGCCACGGCAGCTTCAGCCTGCGCGGGGTACCGGAGGACTCCAGCCTGCTTGACCTGCCCGTCACCTCGGGCAGGTGGCTGCGCCCCGGCGACACGAACGCGGTCGTGCTGAACTCGATGGCCGCCAACCCGCTTCCGGACGCGAAACCCGGCGACACGCTCACCCTCAAGCTCGACGGCCGCGCCACCACCTGGCACGTCGTCGGCACCGTACGTGAGGTTGGCTCCCCGGCCGCCGCCTATGTCACCAGGACGGCCTTCGAGCAACGCGTCGGCGCCGCCCGTGACCTGCGCATCGCGACCTCCGACACCGTCGCCGTGCAGCGCGCGCTCCGCGACGCCCGCATCGAGGGCACCGCCCTGACCACCACCGAGCTGCGCGAGGCCATCGACGACCACATCTTCGTCCTGATCGGCGCGCTGATCGCCCTCGCCGTGCTGATGGCGATCGTCGGCGTGCTCGGCCTGGCCGCCGCCACCGGCACCAGCGTGGTCGAACGCACCCGCGAGTTCGCCGTCATGCAGGCCATCGGCGCCACCCCCCGCACCGTGCTCAAGGTCGTGCTCGGCGAGACCGTCTTCGTCGGCCTGCTCAGCTGGGTGGCCGCCGCCCTGCTCGCGCTCCCGCTGAGCTGGGCGATCGGAGACCTGCTCGGCGACCTGGCCTTCCGTACGCCGCTGCCGCTCACCGTCTCACCCCTGGCTCTCGTCCTCTGGGCGCTGGCCGCCGTCGCTGGATCCGCCCTGGCCGGAGTGGCCCCCGCTCGCCGGGCCGCTCGGCTGACCATCCGCCAGGCCCTGGCCTACGTCTGAGGAGTACCGATGCGCAAGACACTGCTCGTCCTGCTCGCGGTCGCCGCCGTGATCGGCGGCATCACCGTGGCCGCTCACCTGCTGGACATCGGAGCCCTGATCCGGCAGCTGCATGGACGGTGAACCGGCTCCCGACATGAGCGTGGCGACGACCCTCCGGAAATCCTCCTGCGGCTCGGGGGAGAGCGGGGGTTGCATGGCGAAGAGGTGGTGGGCGGTGGCGACAAGCGCAAGGGCGAGGGCTCCGGTGTCGGCGTCGGCCGCGAGCCTTCCCCGTACCTGTTCCGCCTCGAGATAGCCGGCGAAGGATTCCCGGATCTCGGCGAGCGTCGGCAGGTTCGAGGCGAGCGCCTGGTGCAGCCGCTCGGCCAGGGCGGGCCGCGACCTGACCAGTTCGGCGGCCGCGGGCACGTACACGCCGAACGCGAGAGCGGCCTGCGTCAGGTTGCCGGCCACGCTGCCCTTGCCCACGAGCGAACGCAACCGGGTGGCGGTCTCTGCCGCCTGGCGGGCACCCTCGGCGATGAACTCGGCCAGGAAGCCGTCGAGGTCGCCGAAATGGTTGTGGAGCAGCCCGGTGGCGACCCCCGCCTCGCGAGTGATCGCCCGACCACTCAATCCGCCCGGCCCTTCCCGCAGCAGCACTGCGCAGGCGGCCTCGAACAGCCTGGATTGCACCTCTGGAACGGCGACACCACGCGGTGACATAACCCTCCCTTGCGGAATGAACGTTGTGTTCATACCGTCGGAATGAACACAACGTTCATCATAGGTTAGAGGAGCAGAGATGATCAGATCCAGAAAGGCGATCATCGTGGGAGCAGGCATCGCCGGCCTGGCCGCGGCGCTCCGACTGCGGCAGATCGGCTGGGAACCGATGGTGTTCGAACGAGCTCCCGCCCGCCGGACCGGCGGGTACGTGCTCCACCTGTCAGGGCTCGGCTACGAGGCCGCCGAGCGCCTGAACGTCTTAGCCGAGCTGAGGGATCGCCACTTCGGCGCCACCGACCTGGTCTTCGTCAAGCCGGACGGGCGGCAGCGATTCTCGGCCGCCGGGCGGGATGCCCAGGCACTGCTCGGCGAGCGCAACCTCAACCTGCTGCGCGGCGACGTCGAGTCGGTCCTGTACGAGGCCGTGCGCGACCAGGTCGACATCCGCTTCGGCGCGGACCTCCAGACCATCGAGCAGGACGCGGTAGGCGTGCGCGCGGTCTTCGCCGACGGCAACACCGAGAACGCCGATCTGCTCGTCGGTGCCGACGGACGGCACTCCAAGGTCCGCGACCTCCTCTTCGGTCCGGAGGAGGATTTCCGCCGCGATCTGGACCACGTGGTCGCCGCCTTCATGCTGGACAGGCTTCCGGCCTCCGTACGCGAACGCGCCTTCACCTCGCTCGCCACCCCCGGCAGGACACTCAGCATCCTCAACCTCGATGAGGACCGCACCGCTGCCATCTTCGCCTACCGCACATCCGACCCCGCCACAGAACTGGCGAGTGGTCCCGTGCAAGCACTCTCCTCCAGATACGGCGACCTCGGCTGGGTCGTCCCCGACCTGCTCGACCAGCTCCGCCGCAGCGAGTCGGTCCACTTCGACAGCGGCAGCGAGATCAGCCTCGGCAGGTGGAGCAGGCAGCGGGTGGTTCTGCTGGGCGACGCAGCCTGGCTGATGCCGATCTACGCCGGTTACGGCGCTTCTCTCGCCATAGGGGGCGCTGACCGGCTTGGCACCATGCTCGCCGACGCCCGGGACGAAATCCCAGCCGCCCTCCACACCTGGGAGACGGCACTCCGTCCCGAGGCACGCAAGAGACAGAAGGTCGGACGCCGCAACACGCGCTGGCAGATTCCCAGCACCCCCTTCCACCTCCTGCTCCGCGACGTCCCACTCCGCATCGCGACCTCCACACCGGCTGCGAGACTGCGTCGGCTCCTACCGGCGTGACCGACTAGTCCAGCTCCGGGCTGATTTCTTGGTGACCTTCTGAGGATGCTCGCCGTGGTCATGGAGGGCCTACTCTGTGACTCACCTCTGGCGAGGGCGGTTGATGCCGTTCTCGTAGGCGAAGATCACGGCCTGTACGCGATCACGGAGGCCGAGCTTCATCAGGATTCGCTTCACATGGGACCGGATCGTCGATTCCTCGACGACCAGGGTTGCGGCGATCTCGCGGTTGGACAGGCCTCTGGCGATCAGTTCGAGCGTTTCTCGCTCTCGCGGGGTCAGCGTGTCGAGCCGGGCCTGGTCGGCGAGGTCGGGCGTGGGCTGCTGGGCCATGCGGTCGATGACGCGGCGGGTGACCGACGGCGACAGTAGTGAGTCCCCGGCGGCCACGGCATGCACCGCGGCGATCAGCTCCTCGGGGCGGGCGCGTTTAAGCAGGAAGCCGGAGGCGCCGACGCGTAGGGCGCCGAAGATGTAGTCGTTCTGCTCGAAGGTCGTGAGGATGAGGATCTTCACGTCAGGTGCCGACTGGGACAGTTGCCTGGTGGCGGCGATCCCGTCGAGGTCTGGCATGCGTACGTCCATCAGCACGACCTCAGGTGTGAGCCTGCACGCGCCTTCGACGGCCTGCCGCCCGGTCGCAGCCTCTCCGACGATCTCGATCCCGGGATCGGCGGTGAGGAGCTCAACCAGACCGGCCCGCATGAGGTGGTCGTCGTCCGCGATCAGTACGCGCGTCATGCCCGGTGACCTCCGTCAGGGATCCGGGCATGCACCCGGAAGACGCCATCCACGTGAACGGCCTCGAAGCTGCCACCGAGCAGGGTGGCCCGCTCCCGCATGCCGATCAAGCCGTGTCCGCCACTCCGACGGGGTGTGCCACCGGTGCGCACCGGGTTGGTCACGGTGAGCTTCACCTCCGTCTCGGTGAACCCGAGGTCGATCTGGGCGTTCCCGGTACCGTGGCGGGCCGCGTTGGTGAGCGCCTGCTGGAGGATGCGGTAGGCGGCCTGGTCGGCGGCCGTTCCGAGCGGTCGTGGCGTCCCCGTGACGTCGAGCTGTACCCGCAGTCCCGCCGCGGTGTGGTGGGCGATCAAGGTATCGAGCGAGGCCAGCCCCAGCGGGGCGGCCACCTCCGGGTCGCCATCGCGCAAGGCGCCGTCGTCACGCAGGGTGCCGACAATGTGGTCGATCTCCGCGACCGTGTGTCTGGCGAGGTCCTCGACCGCCTGCAGGGCCTGCACTGTGCGGTCCCCGTCCTCGTGGTGGCGCAGCCGCGCCGCGCCGGCGCGGATGGCGATCAGACTGATCGCGTGCCCAGCGGAGTCGTGCAGGTCACGGGCGATGCGGGCGCGTTCCTCGGCGACGGCGAGCAGGCGTTCGCGCTCGGCCTCCCGCACGGCGCGCAGGCGTTTTCGCTCGGCCTCGCGTTCGGCATGCTGGGCTCGCCGCCTGAGCTCGGCCATCTGCTCGCGCCGCAGCCGGGTCCGTTCACCGGCGAACCAGGCCACCGCCCAGGGCAGGCCGGTGTGGATCATCCCCACTCCGGGAAAGGCTTCCTGCGCGTACGCCGCCGCGCCGAGGTACGCCACGAACATCCCGGCGACCACGGCGGCACTGCGTACCGTCCACGGGGTCTCCTGCTCCCGGCTCGCGGCGAGCAGGTAGAGGGCGGCGATGGGGCCGAGCAGCAGGTCGACGGGATAACCGAGGCCGGCCAGCAGCACGCCGGCCCCCGCCGTCACCGCGAAGACGGCGAGCGGGAAGCGACGCCAGGCCAGGAACGGCACGGCCGAGCAGGCCGCGAGTACCACGCCGAGTGCGTCGAGCCCCTGTGAGCCCGCGCGGAGCGGGGTCGGGCCGCCGTGAGAGAGCAGCGCCAGTGAGACGGCGAACACGCCGGCGGTGAGCGCGGTGTCGAGGAGTGCCTGTGTGCTGCGGAACAGCGGGCGGGCGGTGACCGTGGATGGCATATCTCGGCCAGGGTAGCTCCGCGAGTGGCGCGAGCCATCGCCCTGAAGGGGGATCCTTCTCCACTCGTTGGGGACATGAGAGGTCCTCTCACGGGGCGTTTCGCAGCGTCCCTTGCCTTCGTAGTTTGGCGGTCATCAATGACAGCGCAAGGAAGAGGGCGCATATGACTGGAACAGGCGAGGGCATCCCGCGCTGGGTGAAGCTGGCAGGGATCGTCGCGGCCGTCCTGATCCTGCTGGTCGTCGTCATGATGCTCATCGGCGGTGGCGGCCTGGGCCACAAGATCCCCAGCCACGGCGGCGGCCCGGTCAGCGCGCCGCCCGCCACCGGCCCGGACGGACTCGGATGACCATGCCACCGGCCCTCGAATCCCAGTAACGGAGTTATCTCACCGTGGAACCTGCCATCCAGGTCATTGACGTCGTCAAGACCTATCCACTCGGCGCCGACGAGGTCGTCGCCGTCGATCATCTCAATCTTGAGATCGAGGACGGCGAGTTCGTCGCGATCGTGGGCCGCTCGGGCAGCGGCAAGACGACCTTGCTCAACCTGCTCGCCGGTATCGACCGGCCCACCTCCGGGACCGTCCGAGCTGCTGGGGCCGATCTCGGCGCGCTATCGGAGTCGGGGCTGGCCGAATGGCGTGGCCAGAATGTGGGGCTGGTGTTCCAGTTCTTCCAGCTGCTGCCCACGCTCACCGTAATCGAGAACGTGATGCTGCCGATGGACTTCGCCGGGAAGATCCCCGCCGTCAGACGGCGTGACCGGGCCCTAGAGCTGCTGGAACGGGTGGGCATCGGCGAACAGGCCGACAAACTGCCCGCCACGCTCTCGGGAGGCCAGCAGCAACGCGCCGCCATCGCCCGCGCCCTGGCCAACGATCCGCCGCTGCTGCTGGCCGACGAACCGACCGGCAACCTCGACTCGCACACCGCGGACGCCGTACTGGAACTGTTCGCCGATCTGAACGCCGAAGGGCGGACCATCGTGGTGATCACCCACGAACGCGACATCAGGTCCATCGTCAGGCGCGAGGTCACCCTGAGCGACGGCCACATCGTGACCGACGAGAGCGTGATAGCGCGATGACCGGACTGATGACCGTCAAGTTGCGCAGGGACCTGCGGGCGTCCTGGTCCAGGTTCGCCCTCATGGTGGTCGCGCTCACGGTCAGCCTGACGGTGTTCGGCGGCCTGCTGGCCGCCTGGGCGTCCATCGGCAGGGAAACCAGCGGCGCGTACATGAGCACCGAGCCCGCCTCCGCGACGATCGTGCTCGACCACGGCATCGACGCCACGCGGATGGCGGCCATCGCGGCAGAGGTGCGGCGGCGGCCGGGAGTGCTGGAGGCGACCGGACGCACTCAGTTCGACACCCCGATCGAGGTCAACGGGCAACCGCAGACCCTGCCGCTGCAGGTGTTCGTGGCCGCGCCGGACGATGCGATGCGGATGGCCACGTTCGACCTGCGCCAGGAGGGCCGCTGGCCGCCGGCGCCCGGCGAGATCCTGATCGGCGAAGACTCCCTCGGCCTGCTCGACGTGACGCCCGGTGACGCGCTGACCGTCACACCCCCGGGCAAGGAACCGGTGAGGCTACGCGTGGCGGGCACCGTCTACGACCCCAGCCTCGCCCCCTCACCCCAGGAACAGCGGGGACACGCCTACCTGTCCGCCGCCGCCCTGCAACCGGCCCTGCTGGACCAGCTGAAGATCCAGGTCGCCGAACCCGGACAGCAGACGCCGAGCCGGGACCGCGACACCGTCGTGGCCATCGCGGGACAGGTCGGCGCGTGGTTGCAACAGGACAAAGGCCTGGCCATCGCCGAGATCCAGGTGCCCACCCCCTACGCCCATCCCCACCAGTGGCAGGCCGACGTGCTGCTGATCTCGCTCATGGCCGGCGGGGCGGCCGCGCTGCTGCTCAGCACCATCCTGGTCGCGAACATGCTCAACAACCTGTTCACCCAGCAGATCCCGCAGATCGGCATCATGAAGGCGATCGGCGCCAGCGCCGGCCGCATCCGCCGCCTCTACCTGGCGATGATCCTCCTGGTGGCCGCCGCGGCGACCCTGCTCGCCCTCGCCCCCGCCACCGTGATCGGCCGCTATCTCCTCGGGACACTGCTGGAGATCCTCGGCATCCAGTCCATCGATCTCGCGGCTCCCTGGTGGGCGTACGCGGTGATCCTCGCCGCCGGTCTCGGCCTGCCGCCCCTGATGGCGCTGGTCCCGCTGATCCGGGCCGGCCGCATCACCGTACGGGCGGCCATCGACCACCACGGCGCCACCTCGAAGCCGGGCGGCGCGGGCGCCAGGCTGAGTCGGTTCCGCAGCCTGGACCGCGGCCTGCTCATGGCGCTGCGCAACACCGTGCGGCGTCCCGCCCGATTCTGGCTGTCGGTCGGCATGCTGGCCGGCGCCGGCGCGGTGTTCGTCGCCGGGATGTCGCTGAACTCCGGCACCCAGGCGGTGGACGAGCAGCGCAAACAGCAGCGCTACTGGGACGTCGAGGCGCAACTGGACGTCCCCGCCCAGCAGGACGCGGTCACCAGCGCCGTGCGGCAGGTGCCGGGCGTCGCCCGCGTCGAGGCGTGGAAGCGGGCACAGATCGGCATCGCCGGGCCAGGACAACTGCCCTTCAGCCGCACCTACCCCGACCAGGGACACGGCAGCGTCGCGGTCAGCACCGTGCCAGCCGATCCCGTGGCCTCGCCGCCTCCGCTGCTGCAAGGGCGCTGGCTCAAACCGGACGAGACCGGCGCGGTCGTGCTCAGCCAGATCGTCCGCGACGCCACCGTTCCCGGCCTCGGCGCCGGTGACACCGTGCGGCTGTTCATCGACGGCAAGCCCAGCACCTGGCGCATCGCCGGCATCGTCGAGGAGCGCGAAGGCAACGGCGCCGGCGTGTACACCACCGCGCAAGGCCTCGCCGACGCCACCCGGCAGCCCTCGCTGGTCAACCAGCTCCGCGTCATCACCACCGGCCATGACGAGCAGACCCGCCAGGCGGTCGCCGCCGCCGTCGACCAGGCGCTCACCGGCGCGGGTGTCAAGGCAGGACACGCCGCCTCGGTCAGCCGCACCAATGCCGCCTCCGCCGGGCACATGGGCCCCGTCCTCCTCGTGCTGCTGGGCGTCGCCCTGCCGCTGGGCGTGGTCGGCGCCATCGGCCTAGCCACCACCATGAGCGCCAACATCCTGGACCGCACCCGCGAGTTCGGCGTCATGCACGCGATCGGCGCACGCCCGAAGACCGTACGCCGCATCGTCGTCGCCGAAGGGATCTTCCTCGCACTCGCGAGCTGCGTGGTCGCCGCCCTGCCCGCGCTCGGGCTCACCGCCGTCCTCGGCGCCGGACTGGGCAACCTCTTCACCAAGGCACCGCTACCGTTCCGCGTCTCGGCGCTCGCGGTCGGCATCTGGATCGTCCTGTCCGTCCTGGGCGCGGTCCTGGCCACCGAAGCCGCCGCCAGCCGCGCCTCCCGCATCACCGTCCGCGAAGCCCTCACCTACCTATAAGACCGTTCGAGCAGCCGGGACACCTCAACCCGAGCTGTCCCGGCTCTACGCCGCGAACGCGCGCACCGCAGACTCGCTCGTACGGTTCACGGCCACCACCGCGCACGGCAAGGGCTCGCGGCCCGCTTCGAACCCAAGCGTCCCCCAGCTCAATTTGGCATAGTGAGGTGCGAGTTCAAGTTGAGCCCAGTGCAAAAATCTGTGAACCCGCCCCTTTTGCCCGGCGGCGGTGTCGAAGACCGCGACCGCAGCCTCGAGGCGGCGCTGCTGCGCGAGATCGACGAAGAACTCGGCGGCCAGGCCGTCATTCACTCCCTCCTCCACATCGACGACAGTGTGCCTGAGCAGCGGCAGTACATTTTCCTGGCGCGCATCGACACCTGGGATATCAGGACGCGCTGCGGCCCGGAGTTCAACGACCCCCGTCCGCGGCCAATACCTGCTGCAGACCACACCGCTTACGCGTGATGCCGTCGCCGGCTTGAACCTGCTACCCGGCGCGGTCGCTGTCCTGCTTGCCGATCATGTCCACGTGCTGTTTGCCCTGGCCGATCTTCGCCAGACGTGTCAATGGACGGGCAGGCTCGGCTCGGTGTTGGAGGACCGAGGCGCGAGCCTTGGTCATCTGCCTGTGCGGCCGCCGGCCATCAGTCCTTCCATGATCCGTCCGTCGTAGTGCCCGCACCAGCGAGCTGGTCCGGCAGGCCCGCGACCTGCACGCCCTGCTCACCAGCCCAGCCTGACGGCCGCACGAGCGGCGTCTGCGCCGCCCCCGGGGCCGAGGGGTCAGCTTCGCGGTGGTTGTTCACGGCCGTTTGCCGCTGATCGGCATGCCGAGGTGGACAGGTGCGGGTGCGAGGTCCGCCCGGCCAGACCCGGTCACCGGATCCGGCGCCTATGGCGGCGCGTTCATCGGCGCGCTCGCCTTCGAGATCGCGGTGATGGTTCTGACCGTCAGCGCCTGTCGCCCGGGCGGGTCAAGCCCGACTCGTAGGCTGCCATCACCAGCTGGGCGCGGTCACGTGCCCCGAGCTTGGCCAGGATCCGCCCGATATGGGACTTGATGGTGAGCGGGCTGAGCACCAGATGCCCGGCGAGCTCGTCATTGGACAGCCCGGCCGCGATGAGCACCAGCACCTCCCGCTCGCGGGCGGTGAGCTCGGCGACCCGGCCGGTCACCACCAGGCTGCTGTCGGGCATGTTGACGACACGCGCGATCAGCGATCTCGTGGCGCCGGGAGACAGCAGCGCCTCCCCGGAGGCCACCGTCCGGATGGCGTCAAGGAGCTGGGCGGGGCGGGCGCTCTTGGCCAGGAACCCGCTCGCGCCGGCACGCAGCGCGCGCACGATGTTCTCCTCGGTCTCGAACGTGGTCAGCATCAGCACGCGTGTGGCCGCGAGGACGGCGTCGGCGCAGATGAGCCTGGTCGCCTCGATACCGTCGCGGTCGGGCATGCGGATGTCCATGACGATCACGTCAGGGTGGCTCGCGCTCGCCACGTCGACGACTTCGGCGCCGGTCGCGGCCTCCCCCACCACCTCCATGTCGGCCGCGGAGTTCACCAGCTGGGCGAAGGCGCCGCGCACCAGGTCCTGGTCGTCGGCAAGAACCACGCGGATCACGGCGTACGGTCGTCCTTCCAGGGGAGCACGGCCACCACCTGGAAGACGTCGTCCTCTGTGGCGCCCGCGGTGAGCGAGCCCGAGACCGCTCGCGCGCGTTCGGTCATGCCCAGGATGCCGTAGCCGGCTCTTCCCCGCACACGAGACGGAGTGTCGTTGACGACACGCAGGCGTAGCTCTCCTGGCGAGTAGGTGATCTCCACCTGCACGTCGCTGCCCGGGGCGTGTTTGGCGGCGTTGGTGAGGGACTCCTGGAGAATCCGGTAGGCGGACAGCCCCACCGCCCGAGGCACGGTCGGCCGCACTCCGGTGGTGCGGACCCGTACGGCCTGCCCAGAGGCACGCGCCTGCCTGATCAGCTCGGGCACGTCGCCCAGGCCGGGAACGGGCCCGGCGTCGTCCGCGTCCTCGCCGCGCAGCACGCCGAGTGTGGCGGACAGGCCGTCCATGGCGTTCTGGGCGGCGTCGTCGATCACCTTCATGGCCTTGCCGAGGTCTTCCGCGGTGCCCAGGTGACGGGCCACGGACGCCTGCACGCCGATGACGGAGATGCTGTGGGCCAGGACGTCGTGCAGCTCACGGGCGATGTGCAGGCGCTCTTCCATGACCCGGCGCCTGCCCTCCTCTTCCCGGGCCTGCTGGATGCGCACGACCCGATCTTCGGCCGCCGCCACCGCCTGCCTGCGCGTTCGTACGATCTCCGCCGCCACCAGCGCGAAACCGATCCAGCCGAATGCCCCGATGGCCCCGGTCGGGCCGAGTGGACCCGCGAAGAGCGCGACCGCGCCCAGCAGCGCGGCACAGGCGGCGCCGATCACCACGCCGCGCACCCGTGAACCGGCGGACACGGCGGTGAACAGGGCCACCATCAGTGCGGGTATCAGCGGCTCGTGCGGGTATCCCTGCGTCACGTACGCGATCAGCGCGGCGAAGGAGCAGGCGAAAACCGTCAGCGGCCACCGCCGCCGCACCGCCAACGGCGCGACCACGGCCACCGTCAGCACCACGGCCATCGCCGACGGCGGACCGCTCTCCACACCGATCGCCATCAGAGCCGCGCCGAGCAGCACAGGGGTGACCAGCAGGCGCAACCAACCCACGAGGATCCCTCCCCTTTCACCCGCCCGCCGATGTGCAAAGCCATCATGGCGGAGTCATGGATGGCCGTCGTCCTCCTCAGGACGTCATGCCGTTGGTACCACGGGAGGAACGGCAGGTACCGACCGTGGTCGGCTGCGCGGGGCCGCGCGGCTGCGAGAGCGTCATCCCATGCTTCGACCAGTGGAAACAGTTTCCAGGGAGACCAAGCCGCTCGACGGGGTGTGGCGCTTCACGGTGGACGCCGACCGGGCAGGGCGGCGCGAACGCTGGTGGGCGTCCGACCTGCCGGGGACCCTCGACATGCCGGTGCCCTCCAGCTACAACGACGTCATCCCCGACGCGTCGATCCGCGATCACGTGGGCGACGTGTGGTACCAGACCTCGGTCCGCCCGCCCACCTCATGGCAGGGGAAGAGGGTGGTGCTGCGGTTCGACGCGGCCGCGCATCTGGCCACCGTCTGGGTGGGCGATGAGGAGGTGGTCACGCACCGGGGTGGGTTCGTCCCGTTCGAGGTGGACGTGACCGACCATCTAAGGTACGGGGCGCCGAACCGCCTCACCGTCGCCGTCAACAACGAGCTGAGCCTGTCCACCATGCCGCCGGGCAAGCAGTACCGGACCCCGGCCGGGGCGACCGCGCAGGCCCTGACCGCCGACTACTTCAACTACACGGGCTTGAACCGCCGGGTCTGGCTCTACGCGACCCCGCACGATCACATCCGCGACGTCACGGTACGGACGCAGCTGGACGGCTCGACCGGGCTGGTCGGCTACGACGTCGTGACCTCCGGGCCCGGTGCGGTGGAGGTGCGCCTGCTGGACGCCCACGGCACGCGGGTCGCCGCCGCGTCCGGCCACGCCGGGGAGCTCGTGGTCCCGCGGGTGCGCCCTTGGGAACCGGGGGAGGGCTACCTCTACCGGCTGGAGATCGGCTACGGCGAGGACGTCTACGAGTTGCCGGTGGGGGTCAGGACCGTGGCCGTACGCGGGCGGGAGTTCCTCATCAACGGCCGCCCGTTCACTTTCAGGGGATTCGGCCGGCACCAGGAGAGCCCCGTCCGCGGGCACGGTCACGACGACGTGGTGATGGTGCACGACTTCGCCCTGCTGGACTGGATCGGCGCCAACTCGATCAGGACCGCGCACTACCCGTACGCCGAGGAGGTGCTGGACTACGCCGACCGGCACGGGATCCTGGTCATCGGCGAGCAGGAGGCCGGGATGATCAACCTGGCCATGGACTTCGGCCCGCGTACCGGCCCAGAACCGCAGACGTTCGGCCCGGACGGGTTCGGCGCCGACGCCCAGGAGGGGTGCGTGACGGCGGTCCGGGAGCTGATCCAGCGCGACAAGAACCATCCCAGTGTGGTCATGTGGTGCCTGTCCAACGAGCCGGACTCAGCGGCCGAAGGGGCGCGGGAGTTCCTCCAGCCGATCGTCACGCAGGCCCGCGAGCTGGACCCCACCAGGCCGGTGTGCTTCACCAACGTGTTTCTCGCGCCGGCCGAGCGGGATCGGATCACCGACCTGTTCGACGTGATCTGCCTCAACCGCTATTACGGCTGGTACCTCGACGGCGGCGATCTGGCCTCCGCCGAGCAGCGGTTGACCGCCGAGCTGGACCAGTGGGCGGCGCGCCACGACAGCCCGATTCTCATCACCGAGTGCGGCGCCGAGGCGCTGCCCGGTGTGCACGAGGTGGCGGCCACGATGTGGACCGAGGAATACCAGAGCGAGGTCCTGGAGATGGTCGCGCGGGTGGCGGACGCGCACGAGGCCGTGGTGGGACAGCACGTGTGGAGCTTCGCCGACTTCCGTACCCGGCAGGAGATCATCCGCCCCGAGGGGAACAGGAAGGGGGTCTTCGACCGCAATCGCCGGCCGAAGGCCGCCGCGCACACGCTCCGCCGGCTGTGGCGGCGATGAGGCGGCGTCACGTCGTCGGGTACGGGCTGGGCGAGGCCGCCAACCAGGCGGCCTTCGCCACCGTCTCGCTGCTGCTGCTGTCCTACTACACGGACGTCGTCGCGATGAACGCGGCGGTCGCCGGGCTGGTCCTGATGGTGGTCAGGATCGTGGACGCGTTCTTCGACCTGTTCGCCGGCCGCCTGATGGACCGCACCAGCAGTCGCTGGGGCAAGTTCCGGCCGTTCCTGCTGGCGGGCGGGATCGCGCTGGCGGTCACGAGCGTGCTGCTGTTCACCGTCCCCGACCTCGCCGGTGGCCTTCAGGTGGCGTACGCGGCCGGCACGTTCGCGCTGTTCGGCCTGGCCTTCGCCTTCAGTCAGGTGTCGCTGGGGTCGCTGGCGGCGGCGATGACCCAGGATCCACGCGAGCGCGACCGGCTCGCGATGGTCCGCTCGATGTCGTCCTTCTTCGTCTACCTCCTGCTCTACGCCGGCATCGCCCCGTTGCTGGAGGATGTGCCGGACCAGGGCGAGGCGTACCTGCTCGTCGTGGTCGCCGCTTCGGTCGTCTCGGTGGTGCTGTTCGCCTGCTCCTTCGCCATGACCCAGGAGTCGGTGAGCCGGGCCGAACCACGCATCACGCTTCGGCAGAGCCTCGCCGCCGTACGCGCCAACCAGCCGCTGCTGGTGTTGTGCGGCGGCATGCTGCTGATGCTCGTCGGCTTCGAGACGTTCAACTTCGGCATGTTGTACTACGCCCGCTACCTGGCCGGCGGGGTCGACACCTTCGTGGTGATGTCCATCTCGATGGCCATCGGCCAAGGTCTGTTCGGCTGGCTCACCCCCCGGATCTCCCGCCGGTGCGGCAAACGCGGGACCTACGTCGGAGCCGGGGCGGTCGCCGCATTCGGATATCTGGCGCTCGTCTTCGCCGATCCCGCGCAGATGTGGCTGGTCCTGATCGTGCTCGCCGTGTCCGCGTCCGGCACCGCCGTCCTGCAGACCGTCCTGTTCTCACTCCAGGCCGACACCGTGGAGTACGGGCAGTGGCGCTCGGGCCATCGTGCCGAAGGCGCGATCTACGCGTTCTTCTCCTTCGCCCGCAAAGGCGGGAACGCGGCCGCCGCCGGCCTGTCCGGCGTCATCCTGGCCACCACCGGATATGTCGCCAACGCGACCGTTCAACCCGAGGGCGCGGAGTGGGGGATCCTCACGCTCGTCGGCTTGATTCCAGCGGCGGGCTTCGGTCTCGCCGCGGCCTGCATGATCTTCTACCGGTTCTCGGAACGCGACTACCAGCGCATCGTCGCCGAGCTCGCACAGTCACGGGAGGAACGGCCATGGCCCTCGCTCAAGGGCTCCTGATCGCCGGGATCCTGGTCAGCCTGATCAGCCTCGGCCAGACCGTCTCCCACCTGTGGGACGACACCTACCTCGTACCGAAGGCCAAGGACGGCAGCAAGCACGCCCAGTTCCACATGCAGCGCGAAGCCGTGGGCGACCTGGGGCACATCGCCGTGATGCTGCTGGTGATCCTCGCTCCTCCGGACCAGAGGACCCCGCTGCTGTGGTGGATCCTGGCCGTGACCATGGTGTCCTACTACGGGGCCTACTGGACGGGCCACCTGCTCATCGGAGTCGGAGCTCCACACTGGTACGCCAGGAGCGTCCACGTGATCGTCAGCGTTTGCGGCGCCCTGTCCCTCGGCCTGTCCTACGGCCACTATCACTGAGACCCGTCCCGATCACAGCGTGGCGGGCGCTGGTCAGCTCAACCTGAAGACAGCCGGTGACGCGGCCCGGGATCAGTTCGCTGCTTGAGCTTGTGCATGGAAACCGATCGGTTTACAGTGAGGCAAGGCGAAACCGATCGGTTTCCCAGATGAGTTCGGGAGTGCATGATGACGACAAATCGGCCGGTGGCACTCGTGACGGGTGCGTCATCCGGCATCGGGAAGGAAACCGCGCTCGCGCTGGTCGCAGCGGGTTTCGACGTGGCCGGCACAGGCCGCGACACCTCGCGCGTCACCCCGCTCCACGGTGTGACGTTCCTCGACCTCGACGTGGTCAGTGACAAGTCGGTCACCGCCGCGGTCCAGCAGGTGATCGAGCGGTTCGGGCGGATCGACGTCCTGGTCAACAACGCCGGCATCGGCTCGATCGGTGCGGCCGAGGAAACCTCCGTCGCGCAGGCCCAGGGCGTCTTCGACATCAACGTCTTCGGGGTCATGCGCATGGTGAAGGAGGTCCTGCCGCACATGCGCGCCCGGGGACGCGGGCGCATCATCAACCTCTCGTCCGTACAGGGGTTCATCCCCGCTCCCTACATGGCCGTCTACGGCGCGTCCAAGCATGCGGTCGAGGGCTACACCGAGTCCCTGGACCACGAGGTCCGGGAGTACGGCGTCCGGGCCCTTCTCGTCGAACCCGCCTACACCAGGACCGGATTCGAGGCCAACAGCGCGAAGCCCGACACGCCCCTGCAGGCCTACGCGGATCAGCGGCACGTCTTCGACCGCCTGATGGCGGAGGCGATCAAGGACGGCGACGACCCCGCCGTTGTCGCCAAGGCGATCGTCGCGGCAGCGACCGACGCGAAGCCGAAACTGCGCTACACCGCCGGCCCCATGGCCGGACGCGCGCGCCTGCTCCGCTTTGTTCCTGCCTGGGTCTTGGACAGGCAGATCCGCAAGATGAACAAGCTGGCCGGTTGACACCCGCCAACCCGCAAACCCCATCGCGCCGTTGATACCGGGAGAGATCCATGTCCGAGACCCTGCACTCCGCCGCCGCTACAGTCGCGAGCTGGCGCGCCGCCGCAGAACGCGGTGACGTCGGCGCCGCGGTCGCGTGCCTGAGCCGGGACGTCGTGCTCAGCTCGCCGCTCACCGAGCAGTTCCGCTTCGAGGGACCTGACCAGCTGCGCGACTTCCTGACCTCGGCGTTCGCGGCGGTCGAGGGCATCCGCTTCCACACTCAGACCGGCGAGGGCGGCGCGTACGGGCTGTTCTACCGGGCGCGGGTGGGATCCCAGCCGTTCGAGGAGGCGCAACTGCTGCGGCTCGACGACGAGGCACACATCAGGGAGATCACTCTCTTCGGGCGTCCGATGCCGGCTCTCACCGCCCTGATGATCAGCGCGGGGTCGGAGCTCGCCCGCCGGCAGGGCCGCCGGGGCCTCGCGGCGCTCATGCGCGCCAGCGCCGCGCCCGTGCACGCGATGGTCACCTTCGGGGACCGCCGCGTGGTCCCGCTGACCCGGCCGGCAGCCCAGTGGACCTGAGAGAACCAGGTCCACTGGGCGTTTGGCCCCGTTCCCCTTCCCGGAGTTGGCGGTAGCCGCAGGCGATGTCCTCGGCGGACAGCTTCGGGTCGGAGGAACGCAGGAGGTACTTGCCGTCCAGGTGGGCAGGCTGGTGTCCCGTCTCAAATGATCTTCTTTGATCGCAATGCGCTGAGCAGGGCGTGTGGAATGTCGGCGAGACAGGGATGGGGTCAGATTCTCAGTTTGTGTTGTCGGCGGAGGGGGCGGCCCTCGACGTGACGCGCGCGGCAGGTCCCGCTCATCGCCTCAATCCCTTCAGCCGCTGGGCGGCGCGCTATTGCAGATGGACGGCGTGGCTGTTCGCGGGAGCTCGCTGATCTGCCAAGAGATCACGCTCCCACTTGTGAAGAGCTGCCGTAGGCCGGGTGTGGCGGCCAACCGGTCATCGGCCAGGCGCCCGGCCGCTACCGGGCGGTGACGGACACGGTCAGAGAACAATTCACGTCCGGTAAATGCCCGGTTGCTGTCCTGGCCATGGTGCTTCCTGGTGGTTAAGAATTGAGGCGCCAGCGCGACTGCTCTCGCCCTCCGGGCCGTAGCGGTCTCACCACGAAAATCACTGCAGTACCGTGATCAACTTACCTTCAATCTTTATGGGCGCAAAATCAAGACGACGTCTTCAGGGATGCGTTTGGGCGGATTCTCGAACTCCAATTAATCATTCAAGAAAGGAATCTTAGAGCAATGACGAAGCGCATCCTATCCAGCGTGCGCAGACTCGCGGCAACAGCGGTGGTCGTCACAATAAGCGCTGGTCTCGTCAATATCGCGGCCACGCCAGAACATACCGATGTGTCGGGTGGCCGCACCTCGGTCTCCGTGGTCGCCCAGATGCTCCAGGGCCTGTAGCGTCCCAGGGCGAACCGGTGTCGCCGCCAGATCAGGGGCTGAGTTGCCTGCCAACTGACCATGCCACCGAGTTGCGTGGGCATGGGTGACATCAAGAGGAATTTCGATCCGATCGGAATAATATCCAACACCTGAAAGGAAGATCGACCGTGAAAACGGGCCAAAGGATTGCGACTGTTGTTTCGGCATTCACCCTCGCCTGCGTCGCCCTGGCGGGCCAAGCCAGTGCGTCTTCCGTGCAATCGTCGTCCGCGTCCGTGGCGGCGATCCCGCCGCCTGTGCCTCCAGCGGCGATCCCGCCACCGCGGTGCATCCCGCAGGACCAGGGGAAATATCCCTACGAATGGGAATATCAGTCCACCCGGTCGCTGAGTAGGGGAGGCCACGGAACGCGGGTGCACGTGTTCTACATCTACTACACCCCGATAACGTGGTTCAGCATGGCGAGAAAGGTCACTTGTAGTGTCAGATTCTGACACATGTGATTTCGCGTCATCACGCATAGAGTCGTATCTCTCACCGCGCCCCGGCCCGGCAGCCCATGCCCGGCCGGGGCCTTCTTGCCTGCGGCGGCACATCAGGACGCGCGGCGCGAGGGAGAGCTGAGCTGATCGGGGACGGCACGGGAGCTGTCCGCTCCTTGGCCGCGTCTGGCCCTGCGCGGATCGCCCAGATCCTGTACCGGTCGATCTGGACGGTGCATGGCGGCACCGCCACCCCGCCGACCGGGGTTGCGGACCTCCAGGAGCACGTGCTGACCCGCGACCTGCGAGCCGGCACGACGGCCGCCAGCTGAACGCGTGCAACAGTTCGGTCAGGATCGCCCTCTGGGAGGTGACGGAGCGACGAAGGGCGAAGGCAGTTGGACGCAGATTCCCGCTTTGCGGAGTTTGTCGCTGAGCGTGGCGACGCATTGCTGCGCTACGGCTACGTGCTCTCCGGGAACCGGCACGACGCGGCCGATCTGGTGCAGGAGGCGCTGCTGAAGCTGCGCGCCGCCTGGCCGCGGCTACGGACCAAGGACAATCCGGAAAGCTACGCCCGCACCACCATGGCCAGGCTGCACATCGCCGCATGGCGGTTGCGGCGGCGCGAGCAGCTCGCCTGGGACCCGCCCGAGCACGCGCACCACGACGCGCTGCCGAGCGGGGACGAGCAGGCGATGTGGCAGGCGCTGGCGGGGTTGCCGCGCAAGCAGCGGGCGGTCCTGGTGCTGCGGTACTACGAGCAGCTGAGCGACGAGGAGATCGCGGGCGCGCTCGGCATCTCGCGAGGGACCGTGCGCAGCCAGGCGTCGCGGGCGCTGGACAAGCTCCGCGCCGCCGTACCGGAGAACAGCCGCAGCGGGCGGCCCCCGGCCGCCAGGGAGAGCAAGCGATGAACGACATCGAAGAGACGTTGTGCAGGACGCTGGGGCACGCGGCCGAGCAGGCGCCGCGGCTGCCCAGCACGCTGCCGGGACAGTTGGCGACCGGCTACCGGCGGCGCAGGAACAGGGCCAGGGCGGTGCTCGCGGCGACGGCTGTGGTGGTGGTCGCGGGCGGGACCACGGTGGGACTGCGCGGCGGCGCAATCGAGGCGGTGTCGCCCGCGACCGACCCCACCGGCATCCCGTCAGCGATGATCAGCACGGCGCCGCAGGAGACGCTGCCGCCGCCCATCGAGCAGGTGTGGCCGGAGGCGGTGCGCAAGGTGTCCGCCGAAGGGCCGGACGGCAAGGAATTCACTCCGCTCGCGTTCATCGACGACAGGAACGTGCTCGTCTCCACCTCGGCCGGATTCGAAAGGACGGCCGCTCTTTACGCCTTCGACCTGGACAGCCGCGAGTTCCGCAAGATCGCTGACACGCCGATTCCGGCGGGGACGGTGACGTTCAGCTCGGACTTCACCATCGGCAACGGCCAGGTGGCCTGGTGGACCGCGACCTCTGACGCCCGCGCGCACATCTACCGCGCTCCGCTGTACGGCGGCGAGGCCGAGCTCGTGACCAGCCTGGAGATCACCGACCAGCAGGACATGGGGCTGGGCAGCCTGGACGTGGCCGACGACAGGATCTACTTCTCCGAGCAGGAAGGCGGAGTGTACAGCGTCCTCCTCGGGGGCGGGAGGGTAGAACAGGTGCAGAACAGCGCGGGCATGCACGTCCTGTCCTGGCCGTGGATCGGCAGGCCGCGCTACCTCGGGGAAAGCGACGGGCCGCGGTTCGGCGAGATCCGCAACGTGGAAACCGGCGAGACTCGTACGGCGGTGACCCGGCCTGGCGAGAAGTCCGTCACCTGTGACCTGACCTATTGCTCCGGCATCAGGTCCGACGGCGAGAGCTTCCACCGACTGCGTGACGGCTCGCAGGAGCGAACGCTGCCAGGCGACATACCCCAGCTGATGCCGCCGGCCCTGGGCCGCTTCTCCATCACGACCGTCCGGGACGAGCGTGCGCTGCTGGGCGTCGCGCTGCACGACCTGACCACCGGCACCTCGGCCGACTTGGGCCTGCGACCACGGGGCAAGAGCATTTCCCACCCGGGCTTCAGCAGGGACAACAGGCTCCTGTCGTACGCGTTCGGGGGCGAGGTCGTCATCGTCGACCTGGCCAAGATCCGGTGACCAGGGTGGCGTGACGGATCATCTCAACCTCATCAGGCAGCCGCTATCGGCTCAGCTTTCAAGCCACCGTCCTGGAGGGCAGCCAGCGGCCAGTCAAGACGTTGTTGGTCCGGGGCGGTTCAAAGGGCCAGTGCGAGCCGATGCCGAGTGCGCGGCGTTCGTAGGCTGCGGCTCGCATGGATCCTGGCGCCCTCTTGGCTCGGAGCGCTCACGAGCGCGACGACGGAAGCTGCGATCATGCATGATTTCGGGATGATGAGGATCGAGACGCCGTGGGGGCCCTGGGAAGCCGCGCCGCTTGACGAGGTCGTCGCGCTGATGCGCGGGCTGGCGGCGCCGTGGTGGGTGGCCGGCGGGTACGCGATCGAGCTGGCCGTGGGCCGTGCGTATCGCGAGCACGGGGACGTGGATATCGCGTTGCTGCGTCGGGACCAGATCGCGGTGCGGCGGCTGCTGGACGGCTGGGACGTCCACGCCGCAGTCGTGCCCCAGACGCTGCGGCCATGGGCGCTGGACGAGGTGCTGCCCGAGCAGGCGCACGACATCTGGGTGCGCGAGCATCCGGACGGGCCATGGCGCTTCCAGCTCATGTTGGACGAGGCCGACGGAGAGGAGTGGACCTACCGTCGTGACCCTCGGATCCGCCGCTCGCTGGCCGGGCTGACCGTCGAGGAGGACGGTTTCCACCGGCTTGCCCCGGAAGTGCAACTGCTCTACAAGTCCAAGGGCATGCGGCCGAAGGACGAGGCCGATTTCGAGGCGGTCCTCCCGCTGCTGAGCAACGGGCAGCGGCGCTGGCTGGACGAGGCGCTGGAGACCGAGCACACCACACATCCCTGGCGCGAGCGCCTGCGCCATGATCCATGAGATGGACGCTGCCGTAGCACCGGTTGAGGGCTTTGAGGCGGTGTATCTGAGCGACGATGGCACGGAACGGCGGGTGCCGCTGGCTCTCCTGGTGGAGGAGGTTGAGACGTTGGGCGATATCGCCCGGCCAGCCATCCACGCGCGATCAGGAAGCGCCCCATGCGTCCAAACCCGAGGTCGGCAAGGACTACACCGACAAGGGCGAACTGCATGACGACCGCAGTTTGAAGGGCCATTGGAAGAAGACCGTGCGGCCGGTGCCTATCCCGCCCGAACTGGTGGCGCTGTTGCGCTGGCACATCGCCCGGTTCGGGGTCACGAAGGACGGCAGGCTGTTCCGCTCCTAGAGCGGTCGCGGACGGCAAGGCTCGTCCTATCCAGGCTCGACGGCGACCGGGCCGAGGCCCAACTCCGTCAGGTCGCCACCCGTTTGCTTGCCCGCGGATCAGGTGAGATCAGGCCCTGACCCCTGAGCAATACGGCTCCCGCCAGCGCGAGTGTGATGGCCTGCAACACGAGCATGACGCTGAAGTGCACCGGCTGCAGGGGCAGCACGCGCATGCCCAGGTGGAAGCCCAGGTGCACACCGACTGCCATCCACAGCCCGCCGCCGCGTACCCGCGCCGCCGTGCACGCGAAGCCGAGCGCCACGGCCATGACCACGTAGAGCAGCCTTTCCGTTATGGTGTCCGCCGCGCTTTGGGAGATGATGTGCAGAACGCCGAATCCGGCCGAGACGATGATCACGACGGCCCGTGGCGACAGCCGTACCGACAAGGTGTCGAAGACGTGGCCGCGCCAGAGCAGTTCCTCCGGGAAGGCTTGGCCGAGCAGGAGGACGACTGCGCCCAGCGGCAGCCAGGCATAGACGGAGGCGTCGATCGGCCCCAGGGTGGACGCTCCCATGGCGAGGGAGAGCCCGTTGGCGGCGAGCACGGGCACGGCGCCCGCGAGCACGCCGAGCAGGACGTGTGACGGGTTGCGCCAGCCCAGTGCCGGCCACGGCCGCCGGTAGAGGAAGCGGCGGATGAGGTAGACCAGCAGGAGCCCGGTGAGCGTGATGCCGAGCGCGCCGAGTGGCTCTCTCAGCGGGTTCGCCTGGTCGAGGAGCAGTAACGCGGGGACGGCGCCGATGAAGACCTGAGCCAACATGACGACCACGGCAAGGAAGACGGACCAGAGAGTTTTCACGCCAGTCACGGTAGAAACGCTCGGGTACAGCGCGCATCCGGCCGGAGATAGAGATCGCCATGACGAAAGTCATGGTGACGTGGGTGGGATCACAGGCGTTCGGCGGGATCGTAGGTTTGTCGCATGGCGTGGTTGCGTGATCCCGATCGTCCGGTTCTCCTCAGCGTGGTGTTCTGGCTGGTGCTCGGCGCCACGGTCGTGGTCAATCTGGCGATCCCCAGCAATGCGCGGGACCGGGTCCTGTTCTTCGCTGATGTTGTGCTGCTGTGCGGGCTGTGGCTGGTGATGCCGTGGCGGCCCGGCTATGGTCGGCGCTTGGTGGCTCCCGCTTTCCTGGCGGGCACGTTCGTGCTGGGGCTCACCGGGGCGATCGGCACGCACATGCCCCTGCTGCTCATCGGCGTGGCCAACCTCGCCGTCGTGTACGGCATGCGGGTCGCCACCGCCATCCTGGCCGCGTTCGGTGTGATCATGGTCGTTGTTGTGCCCCTGTTCTATGGCAGGCCGATCGTCCAGGCGCTGGCCGAGACGGCGGTGGTCGCGGTGCTGGCCACCTTTTCGATGGGCATGGCGTCGGCGGTGTTGCGGGCCCGGCAGCTCGCCGAACGGGTGCGGGAGCTGACCGTCGCCGAGGAGCGCGCCAGGATGGCGGCGGAGATGCACGATTCGATCGGACACCACCTGACCGTGATCAAGGTGGGGCTGGAGAACGCCGAGCGCTTCCGCGACCGCCGTCCCGCAGCCGCCTGGGAGGAGGTGCGCCAGGCCAAGGAGCTCACGGTAGCGGCGCTGGCCGACGCCCGCCGGTGGGTGCGCGCGCTGCGCCCGCTCGCCCTCAACGGTCACCTGGGCAGCGCCGCGCTCCAGCGGCTTGCCGACTCCTTCGCAGGCACCGGCGTCAGGGTCACCTTTGAGGTAACAGGGACCGAACGCCTGCTTGAGCCTGACGCCGAGTTGGTGCTCTACCGTGTGTTGCAGGAAGGGCTCACCAATGCCCTCCGGCACGCCGAAGCCAAGTCCGTACGTGGCACGCTGACGTTCGAGAAGGGAATGGTCGCGCTCGTGGTCGCCGACGACGGCAAGGGCGATGACCGTGACCATGATCATGGCCACGGGTTCGGATTGAGCTCGCTAGCCGAGCGGGTCAAGGCGCTTGGCGGTACCCTCACCAGCGGCAACGCGGCCAAGGGCTTCGAGCTGCGCGCGGAGCTGCCGTCGTGAGCGCGGTCCGGGTGCTGCTGGTCGATGACCAGGAGCTGATGCGGCAAGGGCTGCGCAAGCTGCTGGAGATCGAGGAGTGCATCGAGGTCGTGGGCGAGGCGGCCGACGGGGTGGCCGCTCTGGCAGCGGTGGACGAGACACGCCCCGATGTGGCGCTCGTGGATGCCCGGATGCCGCGGATGGACGGCGTGGAGCTGATCACCCGCCTGACGGTCGAGCATCCCTCGGTGGCGGCGATCGTGCTCAGCACCTTCGACGAGGACGACTACATCTTCGGAGCGCTGCGCGGCGGCGCCGTCGGCTACCTGCTCAAGGACTGCTCGCCCGACGAGCTGGTGGCGGCCATCTTGCAGGCGAGCCGCGGCGAGACCGTGCTGAGCAGCCCGGTCGCCGCCCGGCTGGTCGCCAACCTGCGCCGGGCACCGGTGCACGGCGCATTCCCCGGCCAGGAACTGCTATCGGCCCGGGAACTCGAAGTGGCCCGGATGGTGGCGGCCGGCGCCGCCAACCGGGAGATCGCCGCCCGGCTGTTCATCACCGAAGGGACGGTGAAGAACCACGTCTCAAGCGTGCTGCGCAAGCTGGGCCTGCGTGATCGCACCCAGCTCGCCCTGCACCTAACGGGCCGGTAGCCATGTGGTTGGCTCGATCAGCTCGATCTCGATGGCCAGCACGCCGAGCGCCTCTTTCTCGGTGCCGTAGATGCGGCGGATGTTGGCCAGCTGCTGCTCACGTGGGCTGTCGGGGTTGACGTTGGTGGCGCCCTCGGCATCCAGCATCTCCTCGAAGCTGGTGTAGCGGGCCACCCGCTTGACGCGAGTGAGGGCGTCGTCGCGGCCCCACACAAACCGGATGTGGTCGCCGGCCTTGAGCTTGCGCAGGTTCGGGTATGGCACGCGGACCTCGATGGTCTTGCGGCCGGCGGCGACAAGGGGCTCGTGATGTTGCGGGACTGGCACCCTCAACCTTGAGTCAGCTCGTCAAGCCCGTGCAGTAGCTGGCCAAGAGCCGATCTGTCGGCGGCGACGCCGTGACGCGTTTACACGATGGGATAAGCCGCGTCGAGGAGGCGGCGCAGGTGCATTGTGTCCGTGGCCAGGGCCGTCACCAGAATGGCCGGACCGGCGAGCGGGGTCAGCATGGCCTGCCCGTGGGCGGGGTCGTCGCCGACCAGCCGGACGTCCGGCGGCTCTTTCTCGTAGGCGGGATCGACGATGAGGATCTGGCCGACGGCGCGGTGGCCGGCGAGTATGGCGGGGCCGTCCCAGCCGGGTGCGTCCGGACCGTACATGGTCTGCTGGTCCAGGAGAGGATGTCCGTCGTGCCGGACGGTGAGACGGGTGGTCAGCCGGCCCGGCGGTTCGTTGGCGCGGCCGAGGACCTGTTCCTCGCGCAGGACGAGTCGCGCACTGGCGGCGAGGTCGATGGTGCAGGTCTGCCGCAGGTTGCTGCGTGCGGCGGAGATCAGCGGCTGGGGCAGCCAGTGCAGGCTCGCCTGGTCGGCCGCGGTCAGGTGAACGTCGTATGTGGCGTGCTCGGGGGTGGGGCCGCGCAAGGCGATGGTGGCGGCGACTGTGGTGATGTGCAGGTGGGCGTCTTGTTCGGCGGTGGCTTCGATGCGCAGTCGGTCGCCGCCGAGCGGGGCGCTCATGGCACCGAGGATGCACACCCGTGCCTGGTTTCCGTGCGGGCGGTTGCGGCGCAGGTCGAAAGGACCGTCGCCGGCCAGAACGGGCAGGGCGGTGGCGTTTCCCGCGCTGGTCGCCCTGATGCGGGCGGTGGCGTGCACGCCGGGGGCGGTGCGCCCGGCCGGGG